>CAJFNR010000055.1 GCA_904395335.1 Candidatus Avimonas narfae
GAACCGGCCCGCAGGGACGGCTCCAGGCCCAGGGACACGTCACATCGTTTGTCCTCAAACATAGAGGCCCTGGGCACATTATACCATGAACGCCGCCCCATGCGGTTTTGATCTAACGTCTATCGGCGGCGTTCCCGAGAAATGCTGTCGCATTTCTCCCGACCTTTATTATACCATAAGCGTAGAGGGAACCGGCCCAGCGGAACGGCTCCAGGCCCAGGGACTTCTCGCATCGTTTGTGCCTACGACATAAAGGCCCTGGGCACAGTATACCATACAGCGAGGAAACTTTAAATACTTCTTTAAAATTTCCTTTGTATTTGCTTAGAAGAAGAAAGCGGTACTTGAACGCTGCTTTCAATGCGTGTACAATGAAAGTAACGCAAACCTTGAGGAGGGTACCCCATGAGCCGAATCCATGTCGGAGAGTTCAACGACTCCTTTCCCCCCACCATCGACGGCGTGGCACAGACGGTGAAAAATTATGCGTCCATTCTGCAGGAAAAGCACTGTGATGTGACGGTGGTCACCCCCAATTACAAAGGGGTAACGGATCACTATCCCTTTGAAGTGTTCCGCTATCACTCCATCCCGCTGGACAAACGCATCGGTTATCGGGCGGGAAATCCGTTTTCCCCCGACACCTTGATTCGCCTGCACAACCGTCATTTTGACTTGATGCATGTGCATGCTCCCTTCGCCTCCTCCATACTGGTGAAAAATATCAACTACCGGCCGCGTGTACCGGTGGTACTCACCTATCACACCCAGTTTGACATTGATATTGAGAAACGTGTCCGTCTTCCGGAATTCCGCAAAATCGCCATGCGCTTCCTGCTGGAAAACATAAAGGCCGCCGACGAGGTGTGGGTGGTCACTGAGGGATGTGGCAACGCCCTGCACCGCATCGGCTACCAGGGCGGATACAGGGTGATGGAGAACGGCACCGACTTTGCCTTCGGCCGGGCGGAGGAATCGCGGGTGGCCGCCCTGCGGGAGAAATATGCTATTCCGGAAGACTCCCTGGTCTTTCTCTTCGTGGGCCGTATGATGTGGTATAAAAACATCCGCTTGATTCTGGACACCCTGGCACGGGTCAAAGCGGCGGGACTATCCTTCCGCGCCCTGATGGTAGGCGATGGCTTTGACGCTCCAGACATCCGCCGGTATGCCGGTGAAATCGGGCTGCAGGAGGACGCTATCTTTACCGGGCCCATCTATAACCGTGACAACCTGCGGGTATATTACAGCCTGGCTGACGTCTTCCTGTTCCCCTCCACCTACGATACCTCCGGCATTGTGGTGAAAGAGGCGGCAGCGTGCAGCTGTCCCGCCCTCCTGGTAGCCGGAAGCTGTGCGGCAGAAGGAGTGGAAGACGGCGTTTCCGGCTTTTTGGCCAAGGAGGACGCCGACGACTGCGCCAGGGTGCTACTGGAGGCATGCCAACAACGGGAAACCCTGGGCCGGGTGGGAGAAGAGGCAGGCCGGTCGGTATACCTCTCCTGGGAAACCGCGGTGGCAAGAGCCTATAACCGGTACGAGGAAATCCTCGACTCCTGGCCCGGCCCACTTCCCCATCAGCGTAAGTATTCGCGCTGATCTGATGATGTCTGCCCCGCCGGGGAAGGCATCGGCCGTTTTGTTTCGCTGCGGCGGGCCCTTATGCGGTCCCGCCGCTGTTCCTGTGTCCGGAGGAGGAAGTTTCATGACGTCAACACACCAGCCCCCTAGCCCCATGCGTCGTTGGGGAGCCGAGCTGACCACTTTTCTCAAATGGGTTGTCTTTTCCTGCATCATCGGCGTGGTGGTGGGCGGCATAGGCATCCTATTCCATTTCAGTATCCAGTGGGCGGGAGAGACAAGGGAACGCTTTCCCGCCCTCCTCTGGCTGCTCCCCCTGGGGGGATTGTTCATCGTATGGCTGTACCGGATCAGCGGGCTGCAAAAGGACGAAGGTACCAACTTCGTCCTGCTGTCAGTCCGGGGCGGGAAGCCCCTGCGGCTGCGCACCGCGCCGCTGATCTTTGTCAGCACTGTGATCACCCACCTGTTCGGTGGTTCCTCCGGACGGGAGGGGGCCGCCCTGCAGATCGGGGGCAGTGTCTCCTCCAAAATCGGTTCCGCCATGCATCTGGACGACAAAGACGCCCGTATCCTGACCATGTGCGGTATGAGCGCGGCTTTTTCCGCCCTGTTCGGCACACCCCTGGCCGCCGCTGTTTTCTCCATGGAAGTCATCAGTGTGGGGGTTATGTATTATTCCGCCATCGTGCCCTGCGTACTGGCATCCGTTATCGCCTCCGGCTTGTCCGCTCTGTGCGGTATTCCCGCCTCCCGGTATGTTCTGTCCGGTATCCCCGGCCTGTCCCCCCTGCCGGTGCTGCAAGTACTGATCCTGGCCGCGCTGTGCGCGCTGGTCAGCATGCTGTTCTGCCTGATCATGCACCGCATGCCCGGATGGTATGCCGCCTTGCTTCCCAACCCCTATCTGCGGGCCGTCATGGGCGGGGTGCTAGTCATTCTCCTGACCTATACGGTGGGGAGCGGGGACTACAACGGAGCGGGAGCGGAGGGGATCGCCCGCGCCATGGCCGGTGAGGCCCGGCCGGAGGCCTTTCTGCTGAAAATGTTGTTCACGGCGGTTACACTGTGTGCCGGCTACAAGGGCGGTGAAATCGTTCCCGTCTTCTTTGTAGGCGCCACCTTCGGCAATGTGGCAGGAGGGCTGCTGGGGCTGGATCCCTCTCTGGGCGCCGGTCTGGGGATGATGGCGGTGTTCTGCGGTGTGACCAACTGCCCCCTCACTTCCCTGCTGCTGGGAATCGAGCTGTTCGGAACCGGGCCGCTCCTGTACGTGGCTCTTGCCGTCGCCGTCAGCTACATGCTGTCGGGGTACTACGGCCTGTACACGGAACAAAAAATCCTCTATTCCAAATTTCGGCCGGAATTCATCGACAAAAAAGCGGAATAGCTTCCATAGGCATGCGGGCCTCCGGCATATTTTTGCCGGAGGCCCGTTTTGCTGCTATTGCTCCGCTTCCTCGCCAAAGCGGTCCACCTGTGCATCCACTTGCACCACATATTCGCAGGTGCGGAGCCGGTCCCGCCATTCCTCCTCCTTCCCCTGAATCAGGGAAGGAGCCGACTGCATCAGGCGGCGCCGGAAGCCCACCACATCACAACCGCGCTCCTGGATCGTTTCCCGCAGAGCCAAGAGCACTTCCTCCTCGATGCGGCCGGTCAGCGCCTCGTTCACCTCCGGCAGGCGGTCCCGTAGCGTCTGAGGGGCCAGCGTTTCGTCCTCCACCTCGCCCCGTGCCGTGATTTTCAATACAAACCGCGCCGTTTCCCCGCGGGGCTCCACTTCTATGGAAACGGAGGCGCTTTCCACCTCCACCGTCACCTGATCCCCTTCCGACAGGGGTAGGGCATAGGTGCAGGTCTCCAAATCCCCCCGGGCAAACAGCAGCCCCCGGGTGGCCTCTTCCGTCACAGTCCCCACATATTCCCCCTGCCGGAACAGGGCGGTTCCCGCTACCGAAGCGCTCTGCGCCTCTCCCTCTCCGGCCATCTCGATCACTGGCACCGCCACATCATACATCCCGCTGGAGGCCCTCTCCACATCCAGCAGACGGGTCCGCACAGCGATCCCCCGGTGTTTTCCCTCCTTGAGCATCATGGAGATCTGTTCCGCCGGCACAGTAAAGGCCGTGCTTTTCAGATCCAGCACCTGTGCCGCCTCGCCCCGGACAATGACCACATCCACCAGGGGCCTCCCTTCATGATTGCGGATGAAATAATCCAGTGCCTCGGTCAGGGATCGCTCCTCCACCACCTCCATCCCCACGGCAACTACGCGGTTGTGCATGATAAAGGCGCTGCGCCCGGTGGAGGATACAAACGTATTGAGGGCCTGAGCGATGGACTGTCCCTGAGCATCATAGACTGTCGTGGCGTTCTCCTGCTGTTCGGTGAGACTTCCGGAGGTGAGCAGCGGTTCCACCGACTGAACCGACAGCTGATAGCCTTCCTCCGCCGCGTCGATCCCCATGGCGGTGACAATGACCCGGCTGCTGACCTGGGATTTCTCCTTACAGCTGGGGACCAGGGCCATGCCGAAAGCCAAAAGCGCCAGGATCACCCAAATCTTCATTGCTCTCTCCCCTTTCCTCAGGCCTGCACTCGGCGCCGCCTTTTTTCCTGCAGCACATCGGCCGCAATGAGGATCAGCGGAACCGCGACGGCAAACACGGCCGCCAGCAGCACGAAAACGGGAGCTGCCACCTCCGGCTGAGTTTTGGCCACCGGCCCGGCCAGCAGAAGTCCCACAGCCAGCACGGCCAGCCCTCCGGCCCAACCCAACAGCGGCTTATGCTTATCCCCGAACAGCCGTTGGGCGGCGCTCATATACAGAGTGCCGTAAAAAGCCATCTTTACAAAAAGGGCGACCATCCATACCGCCAGGGCCACGATGTCCATTCTCTGCAAAAAGCCCACGTCTGCCGCGGTCACCGCCGCATAAAAGGGAAAGCGCACCTCATCGGCGAAATCCCCCAGCACGCCGGTGACGGTGGCTTGCATAACAATCAACAGCGCCGACAGCGCCCCCGTCCACACGGCATAGCCCTTGTGGGCGTTGCCGTTGACGTAGGGCAACAGCAGCCCGATCACGGTGACCTCCAGACAGCGGGGCAGCTCCATCAGCGCTCCGCGCACCACCGACTCCGAGCCCTCGTAAAAGGGTGACAGGAAGTGGATGGCCTCCATCTCCGGAAGCAGTGTCAGCGCCACGAACACCAGCAGCAGCGTCATCACCACCGCCGCCACACCGGCAGCCCGGGCGATGGCCTGGAAACCACAGGACGCGGCGAAAAACACACATAGGGTCAGCAGGGCCGCTAGGGCGACGCGGGACATGTCCGGGGACAGGGCCACAGACACGAAGGTCTGAAACCGCAGCAGATCCCCGGTAATCACCAACAGGCACAGCAGTCCGTACAACACTGCCAACACCCCGCCGCCCTTCTTTCCAAACAGGACGTAGGCGTAATCCAGCGTCCCCGCCCGGTTGGTCCGCCGTCCAAACCACCAGGTGGGCAAAAACAACAGCAGCAGCAGCGGGGCCTGAAGCAGCGCCGACAGCAGCAGCCCTGAACCACCGGCCGCGATGCCCGAAGCGGGAGAGGCGGTAAAGGCGGAGGTCATCCGGCTTACCAGCAACAGGCATACCAGCTGGGAAACACTGATCCGCGTATTTTTATTCATTCCCAATCCCCCTTATTGCCCGTCGGAATCCCGCGATCCGGATGAGGGCTCCTGTTCCTTCAAATGGGATCCCACCACGTTCTGTACCAGGAACTGTTTCTTCCACAGCTCCCGCCAGTCCGCCCGTATGAGCACATCCCGCATCGCTTTCAGGCTGAAGGGGGTGATGGGTGCCGTGAAGGGAATGCTGTGGATGTGCACGGCGCAGATGCTGCACAGCAGCAGGGAAACACCGATCATAATCCCGTACAGTCCCAGGGTCCCCCCCAGCACGATAAATAAAAACCGCAGCAGCGTCACCGAGCCGTACAGGGAGGGGATCACAAAGGAGCTGATGGCGGTCAGGGCCACAATAATCACCATGGGTGCCCCGATCAGCCCTGCCCGAACGGCTGATTCCCCAATGACCAACGCCCCAACGATACTGACGGCGTGTCCCACCGCCTTGGGAAAGCGAAGCCCCGCCTCCCGCATGACTTCGAACAAGAAATGGATCAACAGGGCCTCCACCACCAGGGGAAAGGGGGTGGCCAGGTCCGATTTGAAATAGGACAGCATCAGGGTAAAGGGCAGCATTTCAGGGTGAAAGGTACCCACCGCCACATACAGCCCCGGCAACAGCATTCCCACAAAAAAGGCCACATATTTGATCATCCTTAGAAAGCTGGCGTAATACGGATGAACGGCGTAATCGTCCATGGACTGGAAATGCTCCACGAACAGGGTGGGCGTAATCAGGGCAAAGGGCGTACCGTCCACCAGCACGGCGATGCGGCCCTCCGCCACCTTGCCGCAGAGGGTATCCGGCCGCTCCGTGGTGCCGACACTGGAAAAAAGCGACAGCCTCCGGTTTTCCAGGAAGGGCTGGATATACCCTGATTCCAGCACCACGTCCAGCGGCAGGTTGGCAATGCGGGACCGCACGTCGCTGAGCAGGCGTTCCGACACCCGGCCCCGCATATAGCACAGGCACACCGCGGTATGACTGGTTTTGCCCGCGCTCATCATCTCAAAGGTCATCTCCGGCGTTTTCATCCGCCGGCGGATCATACTGATATTGATACGGATCGCCTCGGTAAACCCCTCCCGGGAACCCCGGGCGGTCATTTCCGAAGACGGCTCGTCCACACCTCGTATCTTGAAATTCTGGAAGCCCCCCAGCACCGCATAGGGTACCCCGTCCACCAGCACGGCGGCAAACCCGGAGCAGACCAGGTCGATCAGCTCCTCCATGGTGGTGACCTGCAGCATATCGGTGAGGGCCAGCACCTTGTCCCGGATGTGCTCCATCAGCCCGACGGGATCTCCAGTCTCCGGCACCTGGCTCATGGGCAGCAGCACGGCATCCGCAATGGTATGCCGGTCCACCATGCCCTCCAGTGTAACCAGGGCGGCTGAGCATCCTCCCGCTTCCAGCTCCCGGATGGTCAAATCGGAACTGACGCCGAACTGGGCACGGAGATACACCAGGTTATCCATCAATGAGGGCACAATCGGATGGGGCGGAGGAGGTGGAGGCGCCAGTTTCTCCCGTCCTCCGCTGGATTGGAACAGCTCTTTCAGGGAATCGAACATCGCGCGGTTCCTGCCTTTCTGCCCCCTTTGCAGACAAGGGGCCTTTCTTCCAAAAAACCACAGCGGTTTCGTCTTTCAGTATGGGCCGAAACGCCGCCGAATATGCGGTGCGTCCCTGTACGGAAAAGCCTTTCCTGTCGGAAGAATAAAGTTTTCCACCCCTGTCCATACTATGCTTGAGCGCCACCGCATCCCTATGATTCGGTAAGAAAGGCAGGAATCGTTATGATCATCACCGCTATCCGCACCGTCATCATCTACATATTCATCATTGCCGCCATCCGGATCATGGGGAAACGGCAGCTGGGAGAACTTCAGCCGGCCGAGCTGGTGGTGACGCTGTTAATCTCCGATCTGGCGGCCGTTCCCATGCAGGAAAGCGGCATGCCTCTCCTGGACGGAGTGATCCCCATTCTGGTACTGGTAGCCATGGAGCTGCTCTTCTCCGGCCTGATGCTCAAGGTGCCGTTTTTTTACCGGCTGATCAGCGGGCGGCCTATGGTAGTTATCGACAACGGCAAGCTGGATCAGCAGGCCCTCAAGCGCATGCGTGTCACCATCGGCGACCTGGTGGAAAGCCTGCGGGAACAAAATGTCTTTGATATTGAGCAGATCCAGTACGCCATTGCGGAAACCAACGGAAAGATCAGCGTACTTCTCAAGCCGGAATACCGCCAGCCCTCCTGCGGCGACCTGAATGCCGTGCCGCCAGACACCGGTGTGTCCATGATCGTGGTGGATGACGGACGGGTGTCGGAGTGGGCCCTTTCCCTGTGCGGCCTGGACCGCCAATGGCTGGAAAAAACACTGAAATCCCAGCACTGCCGGATAGAGGATGTCTTTTTGATGATGGCCGATCGTTCCAAAAAGTATACGCTGATCCGCAAGGAACAATTTCAAAAAGCCCGCCGTTCCGCGGGCTGAAGGAGCACACACTATGAAGCGATTGATTATCGCCGTCATCATTCTGGCCGGCGTAGCGGTCGTCAGCATCCTGTCCCTAAACGTCCAGCTGTCCAACACCGAATATCTGCTGGGGGAGCTGGAGGAAATACAGCAGGCCTATGACGAGGGCAACCGCGAGCTGTGTCTCACCCTGTCGACGGAATTCGTGAAAACCTTCGAAAGCCGGACCCGTATCTTCCCGCTTTTCATGCGTCATGCGGATATCGGCGCTATACGGGAATCGGTAGCACCGCTTCCGGTGATGCTCCGTGAGGGGGATGACGGACACTTCGCCGCCCAGCTGGAAATCTGCCGTATCCAGCTGGAAACACTGTACGAATCGGAAACTCCCACTCTACAAAATATCCTCTAACGGCTTTTCTATGACTTTTTAAAAATGAGACCGCCGCCCAGAATCCTCGGACGGCGGTCTCATTTTCGCGATCCTATGATAAAATCCCGCGATTTGCTGCGATCTACCGAAATCACCGCTTTCCCCGCTCCCTCTTGTATTCCCCCAACAGGCCGTCGTATTTTTTCCCAGCGATCCGGTAATACACCTCAAACCCGGCCGTCATCACCACAAAGGCCAGCAGAAAAAGGCCGAAAAAAATCAGCCAGGCGGACGGATACTCTGCCGGAATCCATCGGAACACCCACGCGCAGGCCGACAGCAGTGGCAAAAAAAGGAGGGCAAACAGCCCCAGCCGCAGGGAATACCGCCAACCCTCCGTCCGGGGGGAGGCAAAGCACAGATATTGGATCGCCGTCCCCGCCACAGAAACCACCAGCAACCCCATCAGGGTTAGGATCGACACCGTCCGCTCCCCCATCAGCGCGGCGATAATGAGGTAAATGACGCTGGCGCCGGTAAACGCCAGACAGACTCCTGTTTTCCAGGCCAGCAGGCCCCGCCAAAAGCTTTTCATGGCTTTCTTCTCCTTTCCAGTGCCTCCAGTTTGTGTTTGATTGCCGCCGCGTATTGGCGAGAAACCGGCACCTGTTCCCCGTTGTCCAACGTCAGCAACAACCGTCCGCCAAAATCGGGCCGGATGGACCGCACGCGAAGAAAATTGACAATACCAGATTTTCCTGTGCGGAAAAAATCCATGCCGGAAAGCTTCTCCTCCAGCTCATACAGCCGCAGGGCGCTTTCATACACTGCGCCGTCCGTATAACAGAAGGTGCGCCTGTCGGCGGTGTCGATGTACAGGATATCCTTGGCGTCCAGCAGGCAGATTTCCCCGTCTTTTAGGCCGGTGATCTTCTGTTCGGAGATACGCAGCAGCGCCACGATGCGCAGAATGTCCTCGTCCACCTGTGGACAGCGGATGAGGATTTCCGTCTCGGTGTATTCCGGCCCCTGCGTCAGCTCAATCCGCATAGGCTCCTCCTCCTTCCTTTCGCTTCCGATTATAAACCAGGGCTGCAGCGGCGACAAGGCACCGCTGCGCAACCGGACGATATCTGCCCCCATCCGGTGAATAATAGACCATCTTCCGCAAAAAAGCCCGCCGGGTCGCTCACAGCCAACCGGCGGACAATCTGTCTTTTTTCTCATTAATAAAATACGGCGGCGATTCGGGCGCATACCTCGCCCATCCGCTCCAGTATCCCGGCAATGGCCTCGCGGTATTCCCGCTGGGCCATCTGGTCACTGGGCGGCATAAAGCCCCCCTGATAGTCCCAGATGGCCTGATTCAGCCGCCGCAGCTCACGGTACAGAGCAAGGATCGCGGCGATCTCCGGCATATCCGGCAGCAGCTGGGCGGCCTTTTCCAGATACCCCACGACGCCTTTCCCATCCCCCACACCGATGGAGGTACAGAGCGAACAATAGGCGTGGCAGTGCTTATCCCAACAGTTGCGCTGCGCCGCATCAGGCTCCGCCCAATGCGCGTCCTCCCGAAGCGTTTCGGCCCACTGGACAAACGCCTGCATCCCAAAGGTGTAGCCGTTTTCCGGCTTCCTCGTCAGCAGCTCAGGAATAGAAAGTACTGCCCGGCGGCAAACCTCCCGTTCCGGTGTGGGAACCATCCCGTACCCCACCAGAAACACACCGTAGGTGGTGGCCAGGGCTTCTTTGGCGTACAAAGCCGTATATCCCCACTGATCGACGCCGGGCCTGCCGCCGGCGCTGGTCTCAGCCAGGCGGTCCTCTCCCGGATAGAGGTTCACATACAACAGCTCGTCTTCCTCATACCCGCCGATGAGAGAGCCTTCCGGCAGCGGATCATAGGTTTCCCCGCTTTTCGTCCGGACACCGCCGCAACCCCAAGCCAATACCGGGATTCCCCGGTCCACCGAGGCGCGGATCAGCGCCATTGCCGCGGCGAAATCGGCACGGATCTCTTCCCGGGAGAGATAACGGCAGGCGTATCCATACATGGCGTAGACCTCTTCCACCGATTCCGGACGAAAAAAGGAATTGGTCAGGCCGCTGTCGCAGTATTTTTCCCGCGAATACAGATAGGCAAACAAATCACCGGTGACGGCGGCAACCGGCTGAAATCCCTCCTCATATGCTATGCCCAAGGCCTACCCCACCGAATACAGGGCAGAATCCAGGAAAAAGTTTTCCCAGGGATGAATACGCCGGTAATGTTCGATCCGATTAGCTTTCATGTCCGCGTTCCCCTTTCCCTGATGTCTGAGATGGCTATAGAATACCAGCAAAAGACCACGCCGTCAATCCGTGCACTATAAAAAGGAACCGGTTCCTAGGGGAATCGGTTCCTTTTAAACAGTTTATGCTTATTTCCTTCAGTGGGGCAGTTCCTCGGAAGGCGGATCACCGGCGGCATTGCTCGTCTCTTCGGAGACAGCAGGGGCTGCGGTTTCCGCAGCGGCGGGAAGCGTTTCCTCCCGCTTCCGGGAAACAAAATCGGTCTCTTCCGGCACCAGGCGGCCCTCCATGATTTCCGTGAACTGGTCGCCGTCCATCTTTTCATTGAGGAACAGGTACCGGGCCACGGCATGCAGCTTATCCATGTGTTCGGTCAGCTTTTGCCGGGTCTGGCTGTAGCAGTTGTTGATGATGGAGGAAACCTCCTCGTCGATCAGCGCCGCCACTTCCTCGGAATAGTTGCGGGTATGGCCGAAATCACGGCCCAGGAACACCTCGTTGGAATCGGAGGATCCGAACATTATGGGCCCCAGCTTGTCGCTCATACCGTACTTGGTCACCATGCTGCGGGCTGTTTCGGTGGCGCGCTCGATGTCGTTGGACGCCCCGGTGGAAATATCGTCCAGCACCAGGGCTTCCGCCACGCGACCGCCCAACAGCACCTCGATATCCTCCAGCATCTCCTTTTTGGCCCGGTAGGAACGGTCATGCTCCGGCAGGCTCATAGTATAACCGCCCGCCATCCCACGGGGAATGATGGAAATCTGATGCACCGGATCCTGGGTGGGGCAATAATACGTGACCACGGCATGGCCCGCCTCGTGGAAGGAAGTCAGCTTTTTCTCCTTGTCGGTGATGACGTGGCTGCGCTTCTCCGTACCCATCACCACCTTGATGGTGGCCTCCTCGATCTCGGACATGGTGATAGCGTGCAGTCCCCGCCGGGCGGCCAGCAGCGCCGCCTCGTTGAGCAGGTTTTCCAGATCGGCGCCGGTGAAGCCGGCGGAGGATTTGGCAATCACACTCAGATCCACATCGGGGGCCAAAGGCTTGCCGCGGGCGTGTACCTTCAGGATTTCCTCACGGCCCTTGACATCGGGATAGTTGACCACGATTTGCCGGTCGAAACGGCCGGGACGGGTTAGGGCGGGATCCAGGATATCCGGCCGGTTGGTAGCAGCGATCATGATGACTCCGTCGTTGGAGCCGAAGCCGTCCATCTCCACCAGCATCTGGTTCAGGGTCTGCTCCCGTTCGTCGTGACCGCCGCCCAGGCCCGCGCCACGCTGGCGGCCCACCGCGTCGATCTCGTCGATGAAGATGATACAGGGGGAATTCTTCTTGGCCTGGTCGAACAGGTCGCGGACACGGGAAGCGCCGACGCCCACGTACATTTCCACAAAATCGGAACCGGAAATGGAGAAGAAGGGAACCCCCGCCTCGCCGGCCACTGCGCGTGCCAGCAGGGTTTTACCGGTACCGGGAGGGCCCACCAGCAGTACACCCTTGGGTACCCGCGCTCCCAACTCCTTGAACTTTTTGGGGGATTTGAGGAAGTCCACAATCTCCCGCAGCTCTTCCTTTTCCTCGTCCGCGCCGGCCACATCGGCAAAGGTAGTCTTTCGCTTGTCTTCACTGGGCTGCTTGATCCGGGCCTTGCCGAAGCCCATGGCCTTGCCGCCATCCAGAGAAGCCATGGAGCGCCGCGCCATGACGAACATGACAATGACCACCACGACGATAAGGATAGACGGCAGCAGATTGATCAGCCAGGGGAGCTGGCTCGCTTCCTGATAATTGTACTGGATGGAATAGTCGGGATTGGTCTCCCGCATTTCCTTGATAATCGGCCGCACATCGTCCAGGAACAGGCTGACATCCGGCACCTGATACTGGATAACGTCCTTTTCGTCCAGCTTGCCGTCCCTGTTGGTATCCTCTTCAATATATCCGGGCCTCAGGGATAGGATCAGCCGGCCATTGCCCAGATTCAGTTCGAACTTCTCCACCTTGTCCTCGGTGAAGTAGGCAATATAATCGGAATACTGACGCTGATTGGTACTGGTATTGTTGTCCACCACCAGCCAGAGGACCAGAAAAATCAACAGGGGGATGCCCAGAAAGAGACCGATATTCCGGATGGTCTTGCCGAAATCATTGTTGTTGGGTTCCAAACGTATTCACTCCTTGCTATCCTGGAGGCCAGGCTCTTAATTTTGGTAAATCTCCGGCTTCAGCACGCCGATATAGGGAAGGTTCCGGTATTTCTCCGCGTAATCCAGACCGTAACCCACAATAAACTCGTCAGGGACCTGAGCCCCCACGTAATCGGCATGGATATCCACCTTACGGCGCTCCGGCTTATCCAGCAGCGTACACAGGCGGATGCTGCGGGGGTTACGCGCCGACAGATTCTTCATTAAAAAGGACAGCGTCACGCCGGAATCCAGAATGTCCTCCACGATCAGCAAATCCTTGCCCTCCAGCGAATCGTCCAGATCCTTGAGAATCCGGACGGCGCCGGTAGTGGTGGTGCCGGCGCCATAGCTGGAAACGGACAGAAAATCAATAGAACAGGGGATGGTCACCGCGCGCATAAGGTCGGCCATAAAGATCAGCGAGCCTTTGAGCACACTGATCATGAATAGATTCTTGTCCCGATAATCCTCGCTGATCTGGCGGCCCATCCGGGCGACGATTTCTGCCAACTGATCCTCGGTATACAGGATTTCCGCGACATCGTTGCGCATATCCATTATCGTTCCCCAATCCCCTCAAAAAATGAGGCGTATTTTGATCCTCCGCCAAAAGGCAGCGAGGATTCCTCCATCACCAGCAGCACCTGGCGCGTCTGCTCGGTCACCCGCACCCGCTGATCCGCCGCCACGCCCGGCACCAGAAGTATGCCCTGGGCATCGCACAGGATCGGAAGCTCCCGCCGGCGCTGTTCCGGGATCCGCGCTTCGTTGTACAGCTTTTTCAGGCTTTTTCCGACGCCGCGTCCCGCGGGATGCAGACGATCCCCAGGCAGACGGCTACGGATAAAGATACTGGTTGTAATCATATCATAGTTCAGTGTGTTAGTTAAGACGATTTTGTAAATTTTCTTAAGTTTTTCCCGGCAGTGTCCCATCAGACGGGCATATTCCTCTCCCGACAGCAGCCAGGTACGCCACACGCGGCCCTCAAACACAAAGGAGTCCCCGGGGTCAAGCTGCTGCTTCTCCGACCGGTCTTCGTGAACCGCCGCCCGATCCACACAAAGTCGTCCATCCCGCAGGCGCACCGTCCGCCCCTCCGGAAGGTTGACGCCCCGGCACTGTCCGTTCAGCAACCCCTCCATCTCCTCCACCAGGCGGAAATTGGCTGCGGCGCCGTGCTGCAGCGCAAAGCGCCGCAACACACGGCCGCGCAGGGCGGCGGGAGCTTCGAGGAGCGGTGCGGCCAACAGGCCATCCTCCCGGCATACCCGCCGGTATAACTCCTCTGCCTCGCTTTCCAAATGGGCTTCATCCCTCCGCAGCAAAATGAACAGCCGGGCAAAGGCATCCTCCGCCCGGGGGTTGAGCTGGTACAACTCTGGCACCACCCGGTGCCGTACCCGGTTGCGGGAATACCGGCAGTCGCTGTTAGTGCTGTCGGTGACGAATTCCAGTCCCCGGGCGGCACAAAACGCCTCCACCTCTGCCCGGGTACAGTCGATCAGCGGTCGCACGATGCGTCCCCGCACCGGAGGAACGCCCTGCAATCCTTCCGGCCCGCAGCCGCGGGTCATGGCCAGCAATGCCGTCTCCATGCTGTCGCTGAGGGTATGGGCGGTGGCGATTTTCACTGCGCCTCCCCCCTCACGCTCCAGGCGGCCGGCCTCCTCCTCCAGAAAGGCATAGCGCACCGACCGACCGGCTTCCTCTACGCCCAAGGAACGTTCGGCGGCCACGCGGCCCACCGCCTCCCGCCGAACGGCAAGAGGCACCCCCCACGCCGCGCACAGGCGGCGGACAAACACCTCGTCCCGCTCCGCCTCGTCCCCCCGCAGTCCGTGATTCAGATGGGCCGCCGCCACCAGCCGCAGCCCCATCTCCTCTTTTTCCTCCAGAAAAAAACGGAGCAGCGCCACGGAATCGGCGCCGCCCGACAAGGCAACCAGCACCGTGTCCCCGGGAGCCAGCATGGACTCCCGGGCGGCGGCCGCCTTTGCTTTTTCACAAAGCTTATCGCTCACTCTGATGCATCTCCAAACTGGTGAACTGGGTGAATTCCCCAAACCAGGCCAGCTTGACGGTTCCCAGCTCCCCGTGACGGTTTTTTGCCACGATGACCTCGGAGGTATTGGATTCCACCTCGCCGGGATCCTCTTTTTCATTCTTATAATACTCGTCCCGGTACAGGAACAGCACCTGGTCCGCATCCTGCTCGATGGAGCCGGATTCACGCAGATCGGCCAAGGCCGGGCGGTGATTCTGCTGCTTTTCCGTGGCACGGGACAGCTGGGCGCAGACCATCAGCGGAACGTTCAGCTCCTTGGCCATGATTTTCAGGTTCCGGGTGATATCCGTTACCTCCTGGACCCGGTTGTCGATGCGCCGGGCGGACTGCATCAGCTGCAGGTAATCAATGCAGACGAAATCCAGGTTTTTCATCCGCCGCAGACGGGCCTTCATCTCCGGCACCGTGATGTTAGAGGTGTCGTCGAAATACATAGGCGCCTGGCAGAGAATATTGGAGGCCGCCGCAATGCGCCCCCATTCGTCCGGGGTGAGGTTTCCCACCCGCAGCTTTTTGCTGGACACCCGCGCCTCCGTGGACAGCAGGCGGTTCACCAGCTGCTCCCGGGACATTTCCAGGGAAAAAAAGGCCACGGTTTTCCCCTTCTGCACCGCCACATTGCGGGCCAGGTTGAGGGCGAAGCTGGTCTTGCCCATACCGGGGCGGGCGCCGACGATGATCAGATCGGAGCGGTTGAGCCCCGTGGTGATCTCGTCCAGCGCCGAAATGCCACTGGAAATCCCCACAAACTGATCCCGCTCATTGGAGGCCAGCTTGTTGAACATTTCGTAATTGGAGGCCAACACTTCCCGGATGGACACCAGCCCCCCCGGTTGACGGCCCTGGCGGATATCGTAGATTTTCTGTTCCGCGGAATCCAGCAGCAGGGAGGGATCCACCCCCGGGTCCATGGCGTCGTCCACGATTTCCCGCGCCGCCTGGATCAGGGAGCGGACATCGTGCTTTTCCCGCACGATACGGGCGTAATTGCCGATATTGGAAATGGAGGGGACCATCTGTGCCAGCCGGAGCAGATACGCTTTCCCCTCCTCTCCCGAGAAAAAGCCCTCGGATTTGAGCGCCTCCAGCACCGTGACAAAATCGATGGTCTGGGACGCCATGAGCTTTTCGCACATCACCCGGTACACGGCCTGATGCTCGGGAAGGTAAAAATCCTCCGGGCGCAGAACGTCCGCCACCTGGTTAAGGCTGGCGGGGTCCATGAGCACGGACCCCAGCACCGCCTGCTCCGCCTCCAGGCTGTAGGGCAGGTTCAGTCCGTCGCTGCGGACGCCGTCCAGTGCCGGCATAGCTCCACGTCCTTTCTCAAAATCCCGCCAAAAGCGCAGGGAAATTACTCAGTCACCATAACGCTGACCTTGGCGGTGAAGCCATAGCCCAGCTTGATTTCGGCCTCATAGGTGCCGAAGGCTTTGATGTCCGCCATCTGGATCTTGCGCTTATCCAGCTTAACGCCGAACTGCGCCGCCAACTCCTCGGCCACCTCCTTGGCGGTGACGGAACCGAACAGCCGTCCTCCCTGTCCCGCCTTGGCAGTGAGCTTTAACACCTTGCCGTCCACCGCTTGGGCGGTTTCCTTGGCGGCCTTCTTCTCCTGCTCCTCATGGAAGCGGGCCGCCTCCTCCTTATTCTTCAGCTCGTTCATCGCCTGGGCGTCCGCCTCGGCAGCCAGGCCGCGGGGAAAGAGGAAGTTACGGGCATAACCGTCGGAAACGGTCACCAGCTCCCCTTTTTTCCCGTGCCCCTTCACGTCCTGCTTGAGTATCACCTTCATCGGTTCTCATCCTTTCCGGCTATTTAAAATTGAAACACTCGGTTTATCCGGCATGCGCCTGAACGGCCTGGGAATGCTCCCGATCGGCAATCTGCCGGTCGATGGCCTCTATCAGCCGCTCCCGTGCCTCCTCCATCGTCGCCCCGGGAAGCTGGGCCCCGGCCATAGTCATATGACCGCCGCCGCCTATCGCCTCCATCACCAGCTGCACGTTGAAGCCGCCCAATGACCGGGCGGAAATATTGATGCTACCCCGGTCGTCGAACAGGGTGAAGGAAGCATCCACCCCCTTGATGTACAGCAGCTCATCCGCCGCCTGGGCGGCAGCGATGCGCGTTTCGGAGGACCCTTGCTCGCCGCAACAGGCGATAGCGGTGCCCCGGTACAGCTGCGCCCGGGAGATGATATCCGCCTTTTCCCGGTAGGTATCCATGCTCTCCGCAAACAGGCGCTTGACCTCCACTGTATCCGCACCCAGACGGCGGAGATAGGCGGCGGCCTCGAAGGTGCGCACCCCCGCTTTCATCACAAAGCTGCGGGTATCCAGCATGATACCGGCCAGCAGCGCTTCGGCCTCCAGCCGGGACAGGCGCTCGCCGCCCATGTACTGCACCATTTCCGCCACCATTTCCGAAGCGGAGGAGGCGTAGGGCTCATGATAAAAAATGACGGCGTTATCGATGTGATCCACCATCTTGCGGTGATGGTCGATGACCACCACGGAGGAAACGGACCGGTACAGCTCCGGATCCTCCAGCATCTGGGGATTGTGGGTATCGGTGATGATGAGCAGCGTCTTACGGTTGACCAGCTCCCGGGCCTCCTCAGGCTCGATGAACAGGTCGCCTCGTCCGCCCTCGTCAAAGCGGCGGATCAGCTCCCCGGCCAGAGTAGTTTTGCGCCGCACCACGGCGTAGGCGGGTTTTCCAAGTCCCCGGGCGGCGGTAGCCATGGCGGAAGCCGATCCCAGGCAATCCAGATCGGAATACCGGTGGCCCATCACCAGCACGTTGTCGCTGCCCGCCATCAACTCCAGCAGGGCGGAAGTGACCACACGGGTGCGCACCTTGGTGCGTTTCTCCACCCCCTGGGATACGCCGCCGTAAAAATCAAAGCCGTTGCGGGTCTTCACCGCCGCCTGGTCGCCGCCGCGGCCCAGAGCCATTTCCAAGGCCTGACGGGCCATCTCCTCCGACTCACGCAGGGTTTCCCCCTGCCCTACACCGATGGACAGGGTCACGCTGAAGCGGTCGCCCACCTGTACGGAACGCACCCGGTCCAGGATCTCGAATTTTCCCTCGATAATGGGCTGCAGGTGCCTCTGTTCCAGTATTACCAGAAAGTGATCGCTGCCGTACTTCCGGAGCACCCCTGAGGTGGAGCCTATCCAGTCCTCCAGCAGGTTTTCCACCCGTCCGGCCAGCTGGGCCCGTTCGCTTTCCCGGGTATTCTGGGCGATTTCCTCTAGATTGTCTATGTAGACGACCATCACCGCCGGACGGCTGAGACGGTATTCGTCCGCGATCTCCTTGAGGCGGGTGTCGTCCACGTAATACAGGGTGTACAGCGTGGCGCTGCGTACCGACAGCGGGCTGATATACACGGTATACCGCCGTTTTTTCATGGTGACATCCAAAAAGCGCTTGCGGGAAAGATCCGCAGGCATGGCGCCGCCGGTGATGACGCCCACCGATTCGCCGATAAGCTCCGCGCCATCCAACACCTGATCCCGGAATAGCTCGTTATACCACATGATCTCCCCGGTCTGTGAGCTGACCGCCGCCGGCAGGGGAAAATTCGACAACGCATCCTTGTCCATCTGATTGAGAGAGCCAGCAATGCGGGACAGGTAACGGCTCATATCCTTTTTGAGCCGGCGCAGCCGCCATAGGGCGTACCCCAGGATAAGCAGCACTGCCGGGGCCACAAAATAGAAAACCACCCGGTTGAGGAAGAAGCTCCCCACCGCCAGCAGCAGCAAGGCGGCGCCCATCACCAGGATGACCGGCGTCACAGACCATGTTCCCTGCTTTTTCATGGGTTTCCCTCCCTCTCTCCGTGTTTTTTACGCCTGTTTAAATATCCATTAAGATCGGCAGAATCATGGGACTGCGCTTGGTTTTCTGGAACAGCATGTGGGACAGCTCGTCACGCACCCGGGTCTTCATGGTATTCCAGTCGAAGGTGTGCTCCTGACAGCATTCCTCCAGCACCTCCCGGGCAATGCGGCGGATATCCTCGATAAGCTGTTCCGACTCCCGGACGTATACAAAGCCGCGGGAGACCACATCGGGCCCGGACACCACCTCGCAGGCGGAGGAATCGATGGCGGCCACCACGACAATCAGGCCGTCCTCCGCCAGATGTTTGCGGTCGCGAAGCACGATGCTGCCCACGTCCCCGATGCCCAAGCCGTCCACCAGGATACGGCCCGCCTGGACCGATCCAGTGACCTCCATCTTGTCGGGGGTGATTTCGATCACCTTACCGATGTCGGGAATGAC
Source organism: Candidatus Avimonas narfae (assembly GCA_904395335.1). Taxonomy (GTDB): domain Bacteria; phylum Bacillota; class Clostridia; order Oscillospirales; family Acutalibacteraceae; genus Avimonas_A; species Avimonas_A narfae. The sequence goes on from CAJFNR010000055.1 coordinate 18,977, forward strand.
GATATTTTTCGCCGGCATGCCCATGGAGCGGGCCAGCATGGCGTGTTTTTGCATGTGCTTCTGCTCGCCGTGGACGGGAATGAAGAATTTCGGGCGGGTCAGCCCGTGGATGATCTTCAGCTCCTCCTGACAGGCGTGGCCGGAAACATGGACGTCGTACATTTTTTCATACACCACGTCGCAGCCACGCTTCATCAGCTCGTTGACCACCTTGCCCACCATTTTTTCATTGCCGGGGATGGGAGTGGCGGATATGATGATGTAATCGTCGGGGCCCACCTCCACCTTGCGGTGATCGGAAAAAGCCATCCGGCTCAGCGCCGACATGGGCTCCCCCTGGCTGCCGGTGGTGATGAGAGTCATTTTTTCCTTGGGATACCGGTTGATCATGTCGATATCCACCAACAGGCCCTCCGGCACCTTCAGATAGCCCAGCTCGGTGGCGATATTGACCACGTTGATCATGCTGCGGCCGGACACCGCCACTTTACGGCCGTCCTTGACCGCGGCGTCGATGATCTGCTGAATCCGGTGGATGTTGGAGGAAAAGCTGGCGATGATGATCCGCTTATTCTCCGCCTTGCGGAACAGGTTGGCAAAGCTCTCGCCCACCACCCGCTCACTGGGGGTAAAACCGGGGCGCTCCGCGTTGGTGGATTCGCCCAGCAGAGCCAGTACGCCGGCGTTGCCCAGCTCACCAAAACGGGTCAGATTGGTCATTTCCCCGACGATAGGGGTACAGTCGATCTTGAAATCGCCGGTGTGCACCACATAGCCGATAGGCGTCTTGATACCCAAGGCCACCGCATCGGGGATGGAATGATTCACATTGATAAATTCCACCGATACCGCGCCGAAGCGCACCACGTCCCCCGGCTTCACTTCGTGGAGCTTGACCTTGCCCGACAGCCCGTGCTCCTTCAGCTTGGATTCCACCAACGCCAGGGTCAGACGGGTGCCGTATACCGGCAAGTTGACCTGCTTAAGCAGATAGGGAAGCCCGCCGATGTGATCCTCGTGCCCGTGGGTGAGCACGATGCCATGCAGGCGGTCCTGGTTTTTCACCACATGGGTAAAGTCGGGCAGCACAATGTCAACGCCCAGCATCTCATCGTCCGGAAAGGCCATACCGCAGTCGATGACAAAAGCATCGTTGCCGTATTCAAACATGGTGATGTTTTTGCCGATTTCGTTGAGCCCCCCCAGCATAGTCAGACGCACCGGCGTCGCCGGCGCCTGATTCTTCGGCGGGCGGCCACGCCGGGGCCGTCCCACAGGGCGGGCAGAAGCGGCTTCCGCCGCCGACGGGGCCGGCGCAGCCGCTTTTTTCTCTTTTTCTTTGCCCGTACGGGCGCTCTCAGCGGGCTGACGCTCCGCCGCGGCCTTTTTCGGTCCCCGGTAACCTCCCCGGGTCCCCTTCTTTTCCCCGGCCTGGCGGGGAGTGGAGCGTCCGGACGCGGTTCTCCCTTTCTCCGGCGCTTCCTTTTTGGTTTCGTTTGTCACACAATATCCTCCTGTCTTTTTGGTTCATAAACCATTTACGGATACGGGAAAAGAGCCCCGCGTCATGCGGGGCTGTCTCATCACGCACGCTTCTTATCAAAAATACGCCCGGGGTTTCCCGCGCGGAAAACCGTCGTCCTTTTCCGCTGAAACCGCCGCGCTTTACAGCCGTCAGAATAACCGAACCCGTTCCCTGCAGAGAACGGCTATTTTTGAACGGGATACCCCCGCTATAAAAAGCTAGCCGTGAGCGAACCCTTCACGAAAAGTGAAAGTTGCCTCATTCCGTTATTTCTTATCTTACTTTTTTTCCCCGCCCTTGTCAAGGAGAAGCATGTCCAGCTTCTGCTGCAGCTCGCCGCAAAGCTCGTCCGCTGTTTCCATATCGGCGGCCTCCGCCGTCAGCACCAGATTGCGCCCCAGCTTGGCAGGACGCACGAAAACCACGCCGTTTTTGGTACGCACCCGGGCGCCCTCGCCCACGCGCTCCCGTCCGGTCTGCTCCAGCCGGCGCAGCACCTTACCCGGATTTCCCTGACAGGGGATCACCCGGCTGGCGGTAGCGAACCCGGGCAGCTTTTCCACCAGCTCAGCAAGGGTGCGGCCGCTGCGCTTCATGGCGGATAGCAGGCGCACCGCCATCATCAGCCCGTCCCGTACCCACAGCTGGTTGGCCGCCAGCCTTCGGGCCCGGGCGTCGGAGGTATCGGCCGGGCAGGAAACGTAATGGAGTACCCGGCATCCGTACCTTTCCGCCAGCGCCTCCAGACAAGCCGGAGCATCGCAGGGCAGGGATACGTTTCCGCCCTGCTCCATGGTCAGCAAGCAGTTTAGCGCCAGCACCTGATCCGGCCAGACGTATCCTGCTTCCGGGTCATACAGGGATAGGCGCCGCCCTCCCGCCCCCAGATGCAGGCGCAGTCCTTCCTCCGGCCGGAGGCAGCCCAGGGTATCCAGCACAGAATCCAGCAGCTTCACCGATTCGTAATCGGAGCCGCGCACCTGGCATTCCATACCGCTCAGGCCGTCCGGAGCCAGGCTGACCAGCTCCTGCCGGTACAGCTGGCGCATCCCCGACATGTCCGTGCTCTCCCGCACACAGTCCCAGCTGGCACGGACAAAATCGCCGCCCGAAAGGCAGCTTTCCACTGCTCGTTCCGCGCTCCGTTCCGCGGGAAGGCCACCCAGGGACACCAGCCTCAGGGCGCTTTTGGGGCCGCCGCTAAGGTATACACCGGTGTGCAGATGCCCGAAATTCACAAAAAAATCGAACTGAGGCTCGATGCAGGCTCCGAAATCCCACACCTGCCCGCCGGTGGAGAGAATACCGGAAATAAGCGCCAGCCGGAAAGCGGCAGCCGCCCGGTCATGGCTGCACCCCACCGCAATGCGCTCACCCCGGGACAGGCTGCCCACTGCCGCACCGAAACGGGCGCATAGCTCCGGCGTCAGCTCCACACCGGTTTCGCCGGTGACCCCGTTGTCGTCGAACAGGGTAGGCGTTCCCCGGCCTGAACGCAGGTGATCGGACAGGATCGTCCCGGCCTCCACCCGCTTCTCCGGCCAGATTTTCACACCGGGCCGCACGGTGGCATGATCCCCCACCGTGCTGTCCGCCCCCACGGCGGCCCCCTCAAACAGCGAGGCCCCCCGATGGACGGAGGCACCGTGACAGAGCAGGGCACCCGACAGGGACGAGCGGTCGCCAGCATAGGAGGAAGGCAGCAGCACCGAGCCCTTGATACGGGCGCTGTTGCCCACCTGACAGCCGTCGTCCAGCACGGCAAAAGGGCCCACCACGGCCGCCGCGCCGATGCGCACGTTGCGGCCGATATACACCGGCGGAATCAGCTCGAAACTGCCTCGGGGAGGCTCCTCCTCACAGTGCATGCCACCTTCGGTGCGCAGCCGGGTACGCACCCGGCCGGTGAGAATATCCCGCTGACAGGAAACATAGCTGTTCAGATCCCCGATATCGCACCAATAACGATCGGTGGCATAGGCATAAACCGGCTCCCCCTGCTCCAGCAGCAGCGGGAACAGATCCTTAGCAAAATCGAATTCCCGCCCCTCCGGGATCTTTTCCAGCACACCGGGAGAAAGCAGGTAAATGCCGGTATTGGCCAGATCCGTGACCGCCTGGGACCAGCCGGGCTTCTCAATAAAGCCCCGAACCCGTCCTTCGCTGTCGAAATCCACCAGCCCGTATTCCCGTGGATCGTCCACCTGGGTCACCACCAGAGTAACCGCCGCTCCCTTCTCCCGATGGAACCGCTCCGCCTCTTGCAGGTCGATGTCGGTCAGGGCGTCCCCGCTGATCACCAGCAGGACGTCGTCCCCCAAGGAAAAGCCGGAGGAGAGGGCGTTACGCACCCCGCCTGCCGTCCCCAACGGCTGCTCCTCTTCGTAAAAAGAGAGCGCTACCCCTCCGTATTGTTCGCCGAAATGAGAGGAGATGGCGTTGGGCAGATACCGCAGCGTCACCGCCGCCTCCCGCACGCCGCTGTCCTCCAGCAGATCCAGAATATAGGCCATCACCGGACGGCCACACAGTCGCGCCATGGGCTTTGGCTGATCGCAGGTCAGCGGACGCAACCTTTTGCCCTCTCCTCCTGCCATGATCATTGCTTTCATATCCTTACCAGGCCTTTCCGCGCCGAAATCCGGCGTTTGTTCTCGGCCTTAGTATTGACCTGTCTTTCCCGCTTTATCTTGCGGGCCCTCAACTTTTTGCGGTTTTTATACGGTTTTCTTTGGTGCTTAAAAATGTTCCCTATATGCCGTTCTACCCGTCACTTGCCAGGGGAAACAGGACTGTGATACAATAGATTGGTTTTTCGGCGTCTCCCCGCTGCCGGCGGCAGAAATTTTGGAGGATAAAGCTCTCACTGCCCTATACACAAACCATCTTCATCACAAACGGGAGGTACCCTCATGAAAGAGGTAGAATTGTATACCGACGGCGCCTGTTCCGGCAATCCCGGTCCCGGAGGATGGGGTGCCATCCTGCGCTGGGCGGGAAAAGAAAAGGAATTGTCCGGCGGAGAGCCCAGCACCACCAACAACCGCATGGAGCTCACCGCCGTCATCGAAGGCTTGGCTGCGCTCCGGGAGCCCTGCCGGGTGGTGCTCACCAGCGATTCGCGTTATGTGGTGGACGGCATCCAAAAAGGGTGGGCCCGTTCCTGGAAGCGCAACGGCTGGAGAAAAGCAGACAAAAAGCCCGCTCTCAACGCCGATTTATGGGATCGTCTGCTGACTCTGCTGGAAATTCACCAGGTGAAGTTCGTTTGGGTGCATGGCCATCAAGGGCATCCGGAAAACGAACGCTGCGACCGGCTAGCTGTGGCGGCCTATGAGCAGTATAAAAAAAGTGGATCCTGATAAAAAGAAGGGAAAACGTATGAGGAAAACCGTATGGAGAGCCTTCCGTGACACCATCCCGCTGGGAATCGGGGTGGTGTTGTACGGACTGGTCTACGGTATGATGGGACGCCAGGAGGGAATCCCCTTCTGGTTTGTTCTGGGCATGTCCCTGCTGGTCTTTGCCGGCTCCTCCCAAATGGCGGCGCTGGAGCTGGTTTGCTCCGGGGCCGGACCGCTGACCACCACGTTTACCATCCTGGTGGTCAATCTGCGGCACGTGGTCATGGGCGCGGACCTGTCCCGATATATGAAGGCCGTACCAACAGCGGCCAGATGCGCCGATGCCTTTTTCCTCACCGATGAAGTATACGCCATGACCTATACCGCGTTTCGTTCCACCCCTCCTCAGTTTCCCAGTGCCTATATGCTGGGGAGCGGGCTGTGCGTTTACAGCTTCTGGGCGCTGTCCGGCGTGGCCGGATATTTTTTTGGCCAGCTGGTACCGCCGGTGCTGGAGCCCGCCCTGGGCTTCGCCATGGCGGCAGTGTTTCTGGCCATGCTGATTCCCCTGATCCGGGATTTCCCCACGCTGGCGGCCGTTCTCGTTTCCCTTGTGACAGCAGTAGCCGGCTCCCTGTATCTGCCGGGCAAATGGTATATCCTGTTGGCGGCGCTGACCGGCAGCCTGGCGGGCTTCGGCTGTGAGGAGCTCCGCCTCCGCCGCCGTAACAGGAAGGAGGAAGCCAAATGAGCACGTTAGGCTATTTCCTGACCTTGACCGGCTGTGCGCTGGCCACTTATCTGACCCGTATGCCTGCCCTGGCCCTTTCCGGCCGCTTTCGGCTGCCCGTATGGTTGATGCGCCTGATGAACTACGTCGGGCCTGCGGTTCTGGCGGCACTCATCGCTCCCAGCATCTTCGCCCCCGAAGGGACACTAGAGCTCAATCCGTTGATCAATTACGGCCTTCCCGCCGCAGCAGTGACGGTTGTTCTTTCACTTGTTACAAAAAAATCACTTCTCGCTATTTTGGCGGGAATGGCGACGGTTTTTCTTTTTTCTTTGATCATGTAATTTTTTCTCGCGAGAATGTTTCAATCTATGGTTGAATTGCATTTTTCGCAATTCAACCATTTTTATATTTACAAATGTAAATAAATTGATATAATAGCACATATAGTGACAGTTGTACTCGTTGCGTGTCGTAAAAAGGAGGGGTTATATGAATTTGACCAACCGGCGCTTTCATCTCTGGGATGGAGTGCTGATCCCCCTGCGGTATGCCCCGGTTCATATGGTGCTGATCCTTCTGCAGAGGTTGATCTCTGCCCTGCTCCCTGCCCTGAATGTCGGGATCACCGCCTCCTTTGTGGATACCGCTATACTGGTGGGATCAGGGGCCGAGCCGCTGTCCGCCATCACGGTCCCCCTAATTCTGGTCATCGCCGTGATCGCCTTTCAGAGGTTATCCGGAAGCCTGATCAACTTCGTCACCATCCGGGCCATCTTCCGCCTGCGCGAACCGATGCGCCGGGCGTTCATGGAAAAACGGGCCCGGCTCAGTTATGAGCACATCGAGAACCAGAAGGACTGGGATCTGATCGCCCGCACCTGTGGGAATCCGGAAGATAAAATTTTTGACCTTTACTATACGCTGACAGGGACGGTTTCTCTGGTTATTCAGGTTGTCAGCGTCATGGCGGTCCTAATGGCGGAAATTTGGTGGGCGGGGCTGGTCATTCTGGCCGTTTCCATTCCCCTGACGTACATCTCGTATAAAGCGGGAAAAAAGGGCTATGATGCCGACCGGGAAGTCACCAACATCGACCGCCGGCGCGATTATCTCTTCGACAAACTGGTCTGCCGGGAAACAGCGGCCGAGCGCACCATGTTTGGTTTTACACGGGAGCTGGAACCGCGGTACTGGGAGGCATTTGAAAAGGCCCGTACCACCCGTCTGAAGGTCAATCTCCGCTATTTTGTCCGTGTGAAAGCGGGGGGAATCGCCTCTTCCCTTATCGCCGTCGCCTCCGCCATGGTGCTGGCTCCCGCTGCCGTGGTGGGAACCATCAGCGTCGGCCTCTTCATCTCCCTGCTCAACGCCTTGTTCAGTCTTTCCGGGAGCCTGTCGTGGGGATTGGCCAACCGTATGGAGTCCCTCGCTTGGAGCCGGGAGTATCTGAAGGATCTGAACACCTTCGCCTCCCTCAGCGAACAGGAGGGGGCCTGTTCGCTGCCGATAGCGGAGGAACCGTTCCGGCGCTTGGAATTCCGCCACGTCACCTTCCGCTATCCCGGATCGGACGTCACCATTCTGAAGGATCTTTCCTTTGTCATTGAGCGGGGCAAGCATTACTCCTTTGTGGGGATCAATGGTGCGGGAAAAACCACCATCACCAAGCTGATGACCGGCCTGTATCCCCAGTACGAGGGGGAAATCCTGCTCAATGACCGGGAACTTCGGACCTATTCCCTGACGCAGGTCAAGGCATATTTCTGCAGCGTGTTCCAGGATTTCGCCCGCTACGCCCTGACCTTCCGGGAAAACATTTCCCTGGGGGACACTGCCGCCCTGGAAACGGGACCCATCCCGGAAGAGCGCCTGGATAAAGCGATCGAGCTGGCCGGCCTCACCCCGGCGGCTGAAAATCTCCCGAAGGGATACGACAGCCCGCTGGGCAAGCTGCTGGAGGACGGGGTGGACCTCTCCGGCGGCGAATGGCAGCGTGTGGCGATGGCCCGGACTATCCTGAGCCCGGCGGAGGTCAAAATTCTCGATGAACCTACCGCCGCCTTGGATCCCTTGGCGGAGAGCGAGGTCTATGAGAATTTCCAGCAGATCAGCGAGGGGAAAACCACCCTCTTTATCAGCCATCGCCTGGGCTCCACCCTTCTGGCCGACGTCATTTACGTGCTGGACGGCGGCCGGATGGCGGAATGCGGCTCCCATCAGGAGCTGATGGACAAGGGCGGCCTGTACGCCGCCATGTTTGAAAGTCAAAGGAGCTGGTACCAATGAAAAACGCCGACGGCACACAGCCCAAAATCAGCTTATGGCTTCTCCTCCGCCGTACCTTCCCGCCATTTTTAAAGGCGGTTCCACTGTTCCTGGCCGGATGGACATTGATTTCCATCCTTCACGGCCTGTCCTGGGGCGTTGAGACCCTGGTCAACGCCCATCTGTTTGACGCTGTGGCCGAAGCCGTCACAGGCAATCAGGGACTGACCGCCGTGCTGGGAATGCTGGCAGTGCTGGGCATTGTTACCCTGCTCAGCCAGGTGCTTAACGGCGTGGACAACTTTCTGTACATGGTGTTCCTGCAAAGGGCGGAAGGCCCCTTTAACCGGCGCATCCTGCAGAAAGCAGGTCGGTTGGATCCGCTGCTGTACGAAAATGCCGAAACCCTGGACGATATCAACAAGGCTCAGAACGGCTCCACCCGGGCCATCCAGCTGTGCCTTACCATCGTCAGCACCCTGACCTTTTATCTCCCCTATTTCATTTTCATGGGGATCTATTTGTTCACATTAAAGCCCATTCTGGCGATTTCCCTGCTGGTGGTGTTCCTGCCCACCCTTATCAGCCATCTGATCCGCAGCACCGTATTCACCAAGTACGAGGACTACGCCGCTCCCATGCGGCGGCAGATGACCTCCTATGAGGAAGCGGTGTGCAGCCGGGAGTTGTTCCGGGAAACCCGTCTGCTGGGCGGTTTCTCCTTTTTCCTCGGCAAATATCTCCGCTCCATCAAGCTGCTGAACAAGGCCACCTGGAAGGCGGAGGGGACTACCGGCCTCTGGGACCTGATCACGCGGCTGATCACCATCGTCGGCTACGGCGGCGTACTATTCCTGCTCATCGATGCGCTGCTGAAGGGGGATATCACCATCGGCGCTTTCGCCGCCGTTTTTTCCTCCATCGGCATGCTGTTCGGTATCATGGAGGAGGTCATCTGTTACCGCATCGGGTCCATTTCCCGAGATCTGGGGCCCATACGCAACTACCTCCGGTTTCTGGAGCTGCCCGAACGCCCCGCCGCCGAGGCGGCCTACACCCGGCCGGGCAGCGTGGAGGCCCAGCATCTGACCTTTACCTACCCCTCGGCCGACCGGCCCAGCCTGCAGGACGTGAGCCTGTCCCTGGCCCCGGGAGAAACCGTGGCCATCGTCGGTCCCAACGGTGCCGGAAAAACCACTCTGGTCAAGCTGCTCACCGGATTGTATCCTCCCCAGGAGGGCTCGGTTTTTCTGGGAGGGCTGGACACCCGCACCACCGCTCCCTCTTCCCTCTGTTCCGCTGTATCCGGCGTCTTTCAGCAGTATGAACGGTACAAGCTGACCCTGCGGGACAATATTTTCCTTGGCGATATCCGCCGGGAGGGCACGGACGAAGAGCTTCTCGAAACGGCGGCGCAGGCCGGTGTGTTGGTCGATTCCGATGCCTATCCCGAAGGGCTGGACACGCTGCTGGCCCGGGAATTCGACGGCGTGGACGTTTCCGGCGGACAGTGGCAGCGCATCGCCATCGCCCGGGGGCTGTACCGCACCAGCGACTTTATCGTGCTGGATGAGCCCACCGCCGCCATCGACCCCTTGGAGGAGAGCAATATTTATCGCCGGTTCGCGGAAATTTCCCGGGGAAAAACCGCCCTCATCGTCACCCACCGGCTGGGCTCCGC
>CAJFNR010000056.1 GCA_904395335.1 Candidatus Avimonas narfae
CCCCCGTGTGGGGATCGACCTCTCAATCTGGACATCCGTTACACTTTTGAGCGATTTCAATCCACGACCCCCGTGTGGGGATCGACTTCTGTAACTTTGTGTGGGTCACCAACAAAGCAAGTATTTCAATCCACGACCCCCGTGTGGGGATCGACCAATACCTCCATCGTCATGGAGGCGGTGCACCTTTATTTCAATCCACGACCCCCGTGTGGGGATCGACCCGGCGGACTTGACGGTACTATCCCATAGATCGGCATTTCAATCCACGACCCCCGTGTGGGGATCGACGCAAAAATTCATAAAATTAACGGCACAGCCTATTGCTAAAGCAGCAATACCTCCAATAGCATTCTGCTACAGGCAGCGCGGAATGCCCTTTCGGTCATGAAATTTCAAAAAAATCCAGTTAAAGGCGGTGCGAAGGTCCCGGGAAAACCGTGTTCACTTCCCCTTCGCACCGCGGAAAACGTCAACCGAATAGAACCCCCTCGGCATCATAGGAAGGATGCGCCCCCACATGCTCCACACGGGTATGATAATGGTCGCCCAGATTATAAAACCGCAGGCTGTCCTTTTCCCGGTCGATCAGTTCCTCCAAAAGATGCCGGACCTGCCGGTACTGGGCGGCGTCCAGCAAGCATTCAAAGACAGAGTTCTGCACCCTCTGGCCGTAATTGACGCATTGCCGGGCCACCCGGCGCAGCCGTCTTTTTCCGGCGGCATCCTCCGTATTCACATCATAGGAAATCAATACCAGCATCGCTATCCCTCACTTCCACAGGAACGGCGGATAATCCTCCAAATCTCCGCGCAGCATCCGGGCCAGCAGCAGGGCCTGCACAAAGGGAATCAATCCCCACGGCAGCTTTTCCCTGAGGAACGGATGCGTCACGCTCTCCCGCTTGCGGGTCTGCCACACCTCCAAAAATCGTTTTCGGCCCGCTTCGTTCAAAAATACTGCGCCGTTCTCCCGGTAATCGAAATCCCGGCCGGTGATCATTTGCTCATTGATCAGACGCAGGACAAACCGGTCGGCAAACGGCCCCCGCAGCTCCTCCATCAGATCCAGAGCCAGGGAGGGGCGCCCCGGACGATCCCGGTGCAGGAAGCCCACATAGGCGTCCAGCCCTGCCCCCTCCAAAGCGGAAACGCAGTCCTTGGAAAGCAGCGAATACGCAAAAGACAGCAGGGCATTGGCCGGATCGGCCGGAGGGCGCCGGGATCTCCCATCAAATCGAAACACCTCCTGATGGCGGAGAACCAGTTCGCCCCATACACCGAAATATCGGCTGGCCGCCTCTTCTTCCAGGCCCCGCAGAGTCTCCGGATCCGTGCAGCCACGGATCGCCTCCAAAGAAGAAGCCAGTCCGGCGGAGGCTGCCCGTACACGCTCCGCGTCCAGGCGCAACTCGTGATCTCTCAGCGCCCGCTCCAGGATCCGCCGGCAGTTGTACACCTTTCCGATAAGCATACTGCGGGCGATGCGGCAGCCGGCAGCCGGGTCCTCCGCCGTCCGGAACTGTTGCCGGCGCAGCAGCACGTTCCCCCGGATCTCCCCGCAGACCCGGGCCTGGAACCGCCCCTCCGGCGTATAAAAGCACAGAGAGATATCCCGCTCGGCGCATGCCGCCATCAACGCAGGGCTGATCCCCCGATAGCCAAAGCAGGCAATCCCCTCCAACGTGTGCAGGGGAAACCGGGCCGCCGTCCGCTCTCCCTCCTGAAGGACGATATTCTCTCCCTCCAGCGCCAGATACCGGTCGTCTGTGAGGATATACAGCGTGTTGAGCAGATGTCTCACGTCGTCTCCTCCTTCAGATACTCGGCGAGGTACCGCTCCACCGAACGGTTCCCCGCCTGAGGCAGGCACTCTTCCCGCAGGGAACAGCCCCGGCAGGCAGCGGAAGGCCGAACTACCGGCGTATAGCCCCTGCGGTCCAGGCGGTGCATCTCCTCTAGCGCCTGCTCCACCCGACCCCGGAGATCGGCGGTGAGCTCCACTTTCTCCCGGCGCCGCGGTTCCCCGTAATACAAAAATCCCACAGGAATGGAACAGGCCAGCATTTCCTCCAGGCACATCGCCTGGGCGCAGAGCTGAAGGCGGTCGGCGTCGTGCTCCTTGGGACGGCCGCGCTTGTACTCCACCGGCACCGGTTTCCACGTCCCTGCCTGTCCCGACAGAGCCACACCGCAGAGAGAAGCCTGAAACTCCACCACGTCGCAGGCGCCGCTGACGCCCAGACGCCGGGAGTGGATCCGCAGATCCCGGCAGATCAGCATCTCCCCCCGTCTCTCCGTCTGCTGCGGGTCATGAGCGCGCCGGTGAAGCCAGCTGCCCTCCACCGTCCAAAGGTTGTCCTTCCACTGCCCCTCCAGATGGATCAGCGCCCACTGCCGGCGGCAGTAGATAAAATGCTGAAGCCCGGACAACTGCAGGAAATCCTCTTCGGCATATTCTTCCGCCATTGCGCTATTCCATCACACGGCAGGTGACACCCTCGGGGATGGCCGTCTCGTCCACCGTCACCTTGTAATCTTGATAGCGGCGGGCCGGGCCGTCGCTTGTGTGCTCCACTGTCACAGCGTCAAACAGCCGGTAAGCCGGGCACTCGCCCAATTCGGATGCGTGACGGAACACGATCAGCTTGCGCACCGCCATTTTCCCCCGTGCGGCGGCGCGGTCGTTTTCAAACATATTGAGAATCGCTTTCCAAAGCAGCTCCAGGTCCTCCTCCGAAAAGCCCGTCACCTTCCGCGCCAGGTTGGCGGAAACATAGCCCTCCGCCCGATACAGGGCGTAGGGGACAATGTGTTTGTTGCCCATTTCCGTCCCCTTGCGCTCCGCGTCCTCTTCCTTGGTAATGGCCACGCGGGTGATGGTGATCTCCTGCGGATAAATGGGATCCACCGAACGGGCGAAGCCCAGCTGAACCGGTCCGCGCACCTGACCGCAATTGAGGGCGTCCTTCATAAAGGTGGTCATCACGGCGCCGAAGGTACGGACATCGTAAAACTGGGAACACATAAAATCCCGTACCCGCTCATCCAGCTGCGCATCTTTTTTCTTGGCGTCCTTCACCGTCTTTTCGTCCACCTTCAGGGCGGCATAGGCCTCCCGGTCGCTGCGGTTGAGCGGGATACCCTCCTTGATGTAGATCCGGTAACCGTCCTAGTTTTCCTTAACGGTTTCCACATAGTTGCGGATCTTGCGTTTCAGGCATACGTCGGTAACCAAGCCGTAACCGGTTTCAGGGTCGATGCGGGGCATATTGCCCGCATCGGGGTCGCCGTTGGGATTGCCGTTTTCCACATCGAACAGGATCACAAATTCGTACCGGTTTTTGATTGCTTCCGCCATGATGTCAGTCCTCCTTTTCTTTTTCTTTTGTCGCGAACTGCTGCTGCCGTTCATGATAATAGCCCAAGACGAACGCGGACTGCCCCTCCCGGTTCAGCCGTACGGGAAGTGTCTCATTCAGCTTTCCCGCCAGCTCAGTCAGCCGCTTTTCATAGCTGACGGCCAGCCCTTTCTTATCCCGGTTCAACACACGCATATGGCTGTTCTTCAGCCTCAGCAGCACGCTGAACACCGCAGCCGGTGTAGCGCACGCCGAGTTGAAAAACCGGTCCTTGATGGTGGCGTTGATCCCCGGGCTGGCCGCCTGCTGAATGGATTCCAGCACCCGGAAAATTCTTCCCAGCACATACGGCGGATAGCTACACTCTTCATTCAACTTCACTGTCCAAACCTCCTCGTTGGCCATTGTACTATCGTCCTTTTTCCTCTTGAGCCAATACGCTTTGATAATGGCGGCCCGCCCCCGGGTGATCTCCCCCTCCGCCCGGATACGAAGCCACACACCGTTCAGCAGAGCGGCGGGATAAGCCGTTCCCTCCAGAATGGAGCGGAAGAGAGCCGCCGGCAACAACGGGGACACTTTTGCTTCCTTCGAATGAGAGTTCACCGTCTCCCGCAACAAGTGCCATACCGACAAATGCTCCCGCGAATCATAAGCGGGCTTCATGATGTCCAGCCGTTTATAATGCTCCTGATAATGCTTAGCCAGATCCCCAAACGTGCTTCGATAAAAGAATCGCACAGCCAGCCGACCCGCATTAGGCGCCAGACCGAGGATATAAAACTCCATTTCCGGCTGCAGGCGGATCTGCTCAAAATCAAAAAATTTACCATTTGCCAGCTTGTCCATAGCCGAAAACACCGTGGCGGCGTCTCCTTCTCCCCCGGCGTTGATCATGGCGGCAAAGGCATCCTGATAGGCGGACTCGCCATCCTTGGCCCAGCATACCACGGTGGTGTCCCCCAGCACCCAGACATGCTCTCGGTCCGCCAGCAGAACGTTCAGCGCCGTGGTATAGGCAAAAGCGGCCTCACAGCTGACAGGGGCGTTGTAATTCTGAGCCTTGCCGTCGGACTCAAAAGCCGGGGCGTTGAAGGATACCAACGCCGCGCCGCTGGACTGGGCCCCCTTTACCCCTTGAATGGAGGTGTGAATCCGCGCGATGGGTCCCACCTTCCCTGTGACCAGGCACCGTCCCTGAGGCAGAGATACGTCCCGGCGGCTTTCCTGCCACAGGGCCCGTATCTCCTCCGTTTCGTGAACAAGGCTCCCGGCGAACCGAAACACCAGGTTGCCGCCCTGCTTCAGCTCGTCCTCCCTTCCCTCCAGAGCGGGACTTTCGCTGGCCCTCTCTGGATCCCAGCGGTCGAAAAACGCACACACCGCCCGGGCGGCGGGGCTATCCGCCTTGTCCAGCAACCTCCGGTGCAGCGCCGCACTGGCGGCAAAGCACTTCTTCGCTCGTTCCGGATTGCCCTTGCCGTCGATCCCCAGTAAATACGAGGCGGTATCGCACAGAAAGTGGGGAACGATGCCCGAGGTGCGCTTTTCCTGCTCCGGCACCGTCAGGACGCGGGGCCGCTCAGTCCCGTCCGCCTGCTGTTCCTTGAGGTTCATCAGCCCACTCAGAGTCCCATCCTCCTCCAGTACCAGGGCAAAATTAACCTTTGCCCGGCACCAGCCCTCCGGGGCCGCCAGGCCGCGGGCGGCCATGACCTCGTAATAGTCGGTCAGCACCTGCAGGATCATTCCACCACCTCGCAGTCCGTCAGATCCAGCACACCCCAGCGCAGCACGGCACGGAAAAACCGAGGCCGGATATCGCCGGGCGTGCCGTAATCCTTGTCGTACAGCATATACCCCAGCGGTTCTTCCTCCTTTGCGCCTTCGTATGTTTTTATCTCCTTCTCCGCCCCCTCGTACAGTGCAAACCGCGCGGGATATTCCCGGCAGCCGAAGTAGGGCTGATGATAGCACTGGCCCCGGCGCAGCCGACGCTTGATGATGTCCTGGAATTTCCCCGGATTGTCGCTTTCATTGGCCGCCTCCGTCATTTCGAAGTGGGCCTTCACCACATAGCGGACATCCCGCAGAATCAGCGAAGTCCGTTGGACGATTTCCTCCGCCCGGTACACTGCCAGTTCCCTGTCACCGCCCAGCATCACCGTGCGGGCGTTGGCGGCGGACAGCTTGCACTTCACCTCATTGCGCCGGATACTGGTGAAGCGGATAGGCTTCTCCACATAGATTTTGTCAATGACCCACCGCATTCCGGGATGCCAATACACGGCCTCCAGCAGCCCCCGCATGGCCGAAGGGGTGGGAACGTCGTAGGATACCCGCTCCACCTTCATTTCCTGCCGGGAAAAGCAGGCGTAATCCCCCCAGCATTCCACCAAAACCGACATGCCGTTCCTCCTTTCGCTTCCCATTTATTGTGTTTATTCACCATTTATTTCATGATATTTCCATGCTATAGCATATTGGTCGTTTTGTCAAATGAAATTTTATTTTGTCGAACGGGATCGTACAATTATACAAACAAGGCCTGTCCCTCATCCCATTCCAGGCTCAGTCCTTTTTCCGGGTCGTAAAGCGAAGGCTCTCTCAGTATCCCCCACTCCCCGTCCATCGCCTGCACCGCACCGTTTTCCACCAACCGCCTGAAATGGCCGGGATAAACGCTGACCATATGCCGCCCCGCCCGGCGGAGCAGGGACTGAGTCTGTAAACCCGCCAGCAGCTGCTCGGTTATCCCATCTGGATCGGATTCCGGTGGCACGAAAACCGACCGGGTGGGGACGTCGATGAGACGGAATTCCTTGGCCACCTGGGCGAAAGGAAAGGTGCAACCCCGACGCCCTTTGTAAAAGGCGTCCAGGATCCGGTCCCGGTCCAGGCAATCGCCTTTGAAGTCAAAAAGCGACTGCGTATAAGTCCGCACCGCTTCGGGTGAGCTCCAATCCGCAAAGGCCGAACGAATTTCGTGAAACAGGGCTGTCTGCTGGGCGATAAGCGGCGGCGGCGCGGTTTCTCCCCGAAAGACCCATACCGGGCTTTGGGCAGCGCTCCTGTTCCCCTCCCGGTTGCATCGGCCCGCCGCCTGCAAAATCGAGGTCAGCCCGGCCTCCTCCCGGTATACCCGGGGAAAATCCACGTCCACGCCCGCCTCCAGCAGCGAAGTGGAGACCACGCGGCAGGGCAGACCGTCCTTGAGCCTCTGGCGGATCTCCTCCAGGACGATCTGCCGGTGCTCCGGGGTCATCAGGGTGGACAGATGGTACCGCCCCTCCGGTATCTGCGCGCGCAGACGGTCAAACAGCTCCCCTGCCTCTTTACGGGTGTTGACGATGACCAGCACCTGTTCCCGTTTTGCCAGCCTTTCCGCCAGCTGATCGGGGGTACGTTTCCCGATCCAGCGCAGCGTTGTTCTCTGCAGGCTCAGATACAGCTCCCGACTCTGTGGACAGAGTTCCCGCGGCTGCATATCCGCCGGGAAAAAGCGGTCAAAGGCGGGCTGGGTGGCAGTGCACAGCACCGCTGTCGTTCGGTAATCCCTCACCAGGCTCTCAATGGCCTTCAGACAGGGAATCAGGTGAGGAGGAGGCAGCTCCTGGACCTCGTCGAAAATGATGACGCTGTTGGCCATGCGGTGCACTTTGCGGCACCGGGAGGGGCGGTTGTCGTAAAAGGATTCGAAAAACTGGACATTGGTGGTAACAACGATAGGGGCGTCCCAATTTTCCGATGCCAGACGGCGCCGGACTGCCTCCGGCGAATCCTCCCCGCTGTCCGCAACCGCCTGACTATGGTGCTCCAATACGTTCTGCTCCCCCACGATATCCCGAAAGACCTGGGCCGTCTGTTCGATGATGCTGGTATAGGGAATGACATAGATGATCCGGGTAAGTCCGTGACATAGGGCATGGCGCAGGGCGAAAGCCAGAGAGGACAGCGTCTTTCCGCCTCCGGTGGGCACTGTCAGGGTAAACAGGCCCGGGGACTGTTCCGCCCCCTTTACACAGGCGTCGTATATTTCATTGCGCAGGGAATTGAGCCACCGGTTTCTCCTCGGCAGGATTTTGCTGTTGGCACGGACCTTGTTTTTATGATCCCGGTGGAGGCATTCCCAGAAAAAGTCAAAGGATCCATAATCGCCTCTATCCACCTGGCCGTCCTTCATGAACCATTCCGTATCCAAAAAATCCGCATCCACCAGACAGGAGAACAGCATGCGTATGTAAACGGACTGGGCGAAGGGATCCCCCTTGACCCGCCCGTCCGGCAAAAAGTCCGGCAGAGAGATCTCCCGGTGGAAATCGGGGCAGGGGAACACCTTCTTTTTCATGCGCCCCATCAGCGTCGGGCCTTCCGTATCCCCCTTCGCGCCGCCGTCGGGCAGTCCGCCGTGGTGGCCCGCCACCGCAAAGGCGCCGGCAAAATCCTCCTGTGCGAACAGGGTCTGGGCTCCGGCCGTGGCGTGATCCGGACTGATTCCCGTTCCGCGGATATACTCCTGAAATTCTTTACTGTACTTTCCCTGATCGTGGACCAAACCGATGCGGTATGCCTCTTCGCCGGCATCAAATACTTTCGCAAAGTTCGACGCCCGCCGGGCTGTCCCCTTCAGGTGCTCGCTTAATAGCTGTTCACTCTGATCTTCCCGGATATGGGCTACGTGGCGCATGAATTCTCCCCCTTTTTATATAAGAAATTTTTATGTTTGGTATATTGATAAGTAATGTAAATGAAAAATTCACAATTGCTTAAATGTTTATTTTAAATATTTTTATACCACATATACGTATAAATGTAAATTATTTTCACATAACAATATCGCATTGCCGGATTTTTCTTTTTGGGTTATAATAAATGAGCTTTTTTGTCTGGCTCATTGCCGGGCCAGTGGATTGAAATATGCTATGGTAAAGTGCGTAAGTGGTGATCAATGGCACAAACAGAAATAGGGGAAGCCGTTTGGCTTCCCCTATTTCTGTTACAGAAGGGCAGCGCTTCCTGATTCCCGCCACTCATACACCTGAGCGATAGCGGCGGACAGTCTGTATGCATGCCGTCATGAAAAGCAAACGTGATATTTTTACACATACCATCGTACCCATACTCCCCTAACAGCTATGACTATCGCCCATAAAATCGCGACAAACGCACTGCTCTCACTATCCCTTGATCGCCCCAGCTGTAAGCCCCTTGACAATATTCTTCTGAAGGAAAATGTACACGATCAGCACCGGCACCACGATCAGGGTCACCACCGCGCACATCATGCCGTAATCGGTTCCAAACTGGGAGCTGACCTCATTCAAAAAACGGGTAATCGCCCATGTCTGCGGACTGCGCAGGAAAAACAGCTGCGTAAACAAGTCGTTGTACGACCATAGAAAGGCAAAGATCGCCACCGTGGCAAAGGCAGGACGGCAAACCGGCATAATGATGCGGTAAAACACCTGAAAAACGTTGCAGCCCTCCAGAAAAGCGGACTCCTCCATATCAATGGGCAAGCCCCGGATATATCCCATGAGAATCACGATGGCGAAAGCCAAATTCCCCGCTGTCTGCGGAAGAATAACGCCAATGGGATTGTCCACCACCCGGATGGCGGAAAGCATCTGAAACACCGGTATAATGGTGGAAAACACCGGAAACATCAGGCTTGCCACAATCAGGGAATCCAGCAGCCGGCGCCCCTTGAAGCGATAACGAACCATAGCAAAGGCCGCCATCCCCGCCAACAGCATCACCAGAACCGTCACCGTTCCCGAAATCACCAGGCTGTTAAGGTAAGCCATCCACACCGACTGGGGCGGACGGGTGAAGGTCTTGATATAATTGTCCAGCGTCGGTTCAAACATCAAGGTAAAGGCGTTGGTTTGGATAATGTCCTTGTTTTTGAAGGAATTGATGATCACCCACAAAAAAGGCAGCACAGTCGTCAGCGCCCACAATATGAGGACGGTATACGCCGCCACCTGGGCAAAGGGAAACCGCCTGCGGGAGCGAATCGCCATAAGGTCCTCTCCTCTCTTCTCAATAATCCTTTTCACGGAAAATCAGCTTGCTCGCCTGGGACAGCAGCACACCCAGCAGAACGATGAACACCGCAATGGCAGCGGCATAATCCACATTGCCCTTTTCGAAGGTCTGATAATACATATAGGTTCCTGTGAGATACGCATCGGAGAAATAGGGAGGGAACATAACCCAGGGCATGTCGAACACCTTCAACGCCCCGGTAATGGACAGCGTCAGGCAGGTGATCAGCACATTGCGCAGGAGTGGCAGGGTAATATACCGCACGCGTTTGAGGCCGACGGCCCCGTCAATGGCGGCCGCCTCACGGATATCCTCGGAGATGTTGTTGAGGCCGGTGACCAACAGCACGAAGTAAAAGCCCACATACTGCCAGATGACCGGAAACGCCAGGGTCAGGAAGGTAAACTGCTCTCGGAAAATGATGGCTTCTCCCCCCAGGTTTTCAATGATCTGGTTGATGGGGCCGCGGGTCATCAGCAACAGGTTGAACAGCAGTCCCAGCGCCGTAGCGGACACCACAATGGGAAAGAAAAACAAGGTGCGGAACACCTGGGAGCCCCGCTTGACCGAATCCACCAGCAGCGCCAGCACCAGAGCGATCCCCACCTGGAAAACAATGGTACACAGCATTAGAAGCAGAGTATTTTTGACAGCGGTCATCATATTGGGATCGGTGGTTTCCAGTCCGGGGATGATTTTTAGATAATTTTCCACGCCGATAAATTCCCCGGCCGAAGCCCCCAGCTGGGGAATGTTGAAAAAGGAGTCAACTATGTTTCGAAAAAAAGGGTAGTATAAAAAGAGGAGCAAAAACACAAGGGCCGGAAGCAAAAACAGGAAAGCCGGCCACTTCCGCTTATAAATCAGAGCGTCCATACAGTCTCCTTTCATCCGGGGAAGGGCGGGACGGATACAGGCTCCGTCCCGCCCGGCTCCGGTGGCAATTACACCTGGTTGTTGGCCGCCATTTCTTTGAGCACATCCATGGGAGTCCGCTTTCCGATAGCGATGGCGGTGGCGTTCTGCAGATAGATTTCAAATGCCGCCTTTTCCAGGTTATCCTGGGCAGTCATGGGGGCCGCAGGCGCGTCCCTAAGCAGCTGATTAAACTGACGGTCCACATTGCTCATGGTGGATTCATCAGGCACCGCGCCGTCGGAAGCCGCAAAGCCCCCCGCCGCCTGGACATACCGGGAGATCGCCTCGTCGGTGGTGTTGTATTTGATAAAATCGATGGCCGCCGCCCGCTTTTTCTCATCGTTCCAGCATTTCCGGCTGATATACCAGCCGGAAGTGAAGCCAGAAAGTACGGTTCCCGGCTGATTTTGCGAATCCGTATAAGAGGGAAAGGGCACCAGCTGAATATCCTTCTGGGTCACCTTCGCCTGAGCGGTATCGTCCGCGGGCACGCCAAACCAGGATCCGTCCAGATACATGGCCGCTTCACCGTTGAGAAAATACGTCCGCGCGTCCTCACTGCTCATGGAGGCGGTGTCGCTGGGGAATGCCCCGGCGTCGTACAGGGTCTTGATCAGCCCCAGCCCTTCCGACCAGGAAGCCGGTATCTCCTCTTCCGTCCGTGGATTGTGATTCATCGCCTCTGCGCCGCCCACCGCCAGTATGGTGTGGTCGAAGAAATAATGGGGCTCTCCCCCCAGGGAAACGCTGATGGGTATTTTCCCCGCGGCCTTGAACTTTTCAATGGCTGTCATCAACGACTCCCAATCGGTGGGTAACGGCGCTCCCACCTCCTCAAACAGTGTTCGGTTGCAGAAGATTGCCTCCACAAATCCCTTGATCGGAAGGGATATGGGCTTGCCCTCGTCGTTGAGATTGTTGGCCGCATTCAGCACGGAGTCCCGGATATTGCTGCCGTACTCCGGGTCCACCTGCCGGATCTCATCCACGGTCACGATTTTATCCTGAATCGGCCGCGTCACCGAGCCGTTGAAGAAAAACATGACATCCGGTTCGGCGCCGGTACTAAAATCGGCGATGACGCGGGATTTCCAGACATTGTCTGCCTTGGCCGAATCATTGGTTACGCTGTTGCCCGTATCCGTTTCCCATTCCTCTATGATGGTGGAAAACAGCTCCGCTGCCGGATCATCCCCTCCGAACTGCGTCACAGCTTTCAGCGTCACCTTGCCGCCGTTATCGCCGCCGGAGCCGCTGCATCCCGTCAAAAGCGCCAGACAAAAGGCAGCACATCCAACCGCTGCCGTTACTCGTTTGATCATGGTTACCTCCCCGCCGTCTGAAAACGGCTGTTTTCCGAAATACCGGATCTCCGTCATCAGTATTCCCGCTTTGATGTTGGGATATACCAAGCCAAGCGTGCAGACCCATCCAGCAATTTTTGTTTCCCGGTATCATCCGCCTGCGGAACCGCGCGCAAAAAGACCGGGGCCTCCTTTTCAAAGGATCGCTCCCGGTCATATATTCCGCCACTCTTTGTTTTAAGCCGTTTTCTTTACTCCTGTTTTCCCTTTTCCGGCAGGGGGCCTTCCCTTGCCTCCACTTCCGGCAACAGCTCCGCTTCACAGACCACCAAGCAGCTGCCCTTCACCTGAAAACGGATTTCATATCCCGCGAAAGGGAAGCCGTAGATCCGGTCCGGATCATGCTGATAGGATGGCCGCGGATCCTGAGCCAGCACTTCCCGCAGCGCCTGAAGGCGGTCGGGTGGCAATAGGCTGCGCCAGGGCTCCGGAATCTCCACACTGAGCTCCTGCCTCTCCGTCCGATCGGCAAAGCCTCCCGACGCTTCCGGACGGCAGTCCGCCAGAGGCAGATAGGGCTTGATATCGTAAATAGGCGTTCCGTCCATCAAATCCGCGCCGGACACCAGCAAAACCGGCCCCTGCTCAGACGAGAAGGAAATTTCCTCCAGCCGCACACAGGACAATCCGATGGGATTGGGCCGGAAAGGCGACCGGGTAGCAAACACCCCCATGCGGGTATTGCCTCCCAGCCGCGGCGGCCGGACTGTGGGTTTCCAGCCCTTTGATGCGGTTTCGGAAAATTCCCAGATCAGCCAGATATGCGTAAATTCCCCCAGTCCCCGCACCGCCTCGGGATAACGGTAGGCCGGTTCGAAAACCACCCGGGCCTTCAGGGACGCCGCCAGCCCACTCTGCCGGGGCACCCCAAACTTTGTGGGGAAATCGCTGTGAATCCGGGCTATCGTCTCCATAAGCCGCTCACACCCCATTTAAAAAATCTTTTCGCATCATTCCGAATGTGTCTTTCGCGCAGCTGCCTTCATCTCATACATTTTCTGGTCAACCTGATGCAAAAGCTGCTCCGCATCCGCAAAAGGCGGCCGGCAGACCATATAGCCGGTACTGACCCGGTTAAAGGGACAGGGCGCCCCTTGATCCCATTCGCGGCAGGCCTGAAGCTCCTTGACAGCTGTTTGCGGAATCATCCCCTGGCAAAGTACCACAAACTCATCCCCGCCAAAGCGGTAGGTCTTCCCGCTATCCTTAAAGATTTTTGAACAGATGGCCGCAAAATGCTTTAGGTACTGATCTCCGACGATATGCCCGTATTGATCGTTCACCTCTTTAAAGCGGTCCAGATCCACAAATAGAATGGAAAAGCTCTCCTCGTTTTGTAGCAATACCTGCAGATCATCAAAGAGGCAGGCGCGGTTGGCAAGGCCGGTTAGGGAATCCTGCCGGGAAAGCTGCTCCAGCTGATAAATGCGGAGGGAATCCGATATGATGCGGTAAAGCATGGCATAGGAAAGAACAATCGTAGCGGAAAGAAGCAAGATAGGCAGCACTTTCAAAATACTGCCGTTTCCCTGGGAAAAAGCGATGTTCAGGGCCATAACGGTGAGAAAGTGCAAAAAACAGTTCCAGTTGAAATATTTGGTGCGGCCGCCGCCGAATCTTTCCAAATTTTGAAGGATAAAGAGATATTTGGGCACTGCCCATTTAAAAAATGGATAAAGCGTAGCAACAAAAAAGATGGTTTGTAAAATTAAAAAGGTCAGATACATGTCGTCGGCTGGGATCAGCCGGGCGATCTGGATTGACAGCACATAAATACTGTAGGTATAGGCCCAGCACATACACATGGTGATAAACTGGCGAAACAGTTTTTCTTCATATAGGAAATAGAAGGGGATAAGAAACACAAATCCCCCCGCCATCTGTCTTCCATCCCCAAAATCCGGGAAGAAGGAAACCGCACAGATGCCAAACAGGAGACTAAAGACAGCCAGGACCATACCAGTAGCTCCCCGACCGTGTTTCCTGTGATTACATCTGTCAAAGGTGATCAGATTGATGATGAGCATTTCCATTGATGCAAGAGCGGGAAATATCTTCATTCCTTCTCTTCCTTTATCTTTTATATAAAAAACAGGAGCCACAGCGAGACAACGGGAACCTGCATGGCAAATGGCCGGATCGTACTCGTTTTTCCCGCGTCCACCCCTCAACCGGCGTCCGGGCTGTCCGGTGTCCTGCGAAAGAGCAGCACCACCGTCTCCACATGATGCGTGTGGGGAAACATATCCACCGGCTGGATGGCCTTCACCTGATACCCACGGGCGGTGAGAAACCTCAGGTCCCGCTCCTGCGTCTCCGGGTTGCAGGAAATATACACCACCCGCCGGGGGGCCAGCAGCATCAGAGATGACAAAAACCGATCATCGCTTCCGGCACGGGGTGGATCCATGAAGACCACATCGGCCCTTTCCCCCTGTTCCGCTATAGAGGCCATCCACTCTCCCGCGTCGGCGGTGTGAAAATAGATATTGCGGATGCCGTTTGCCCGGGCGTTGGCAATGGCGTCCCGCACGGCGTCGCGGTTGAGCTCCACCCCGATCACCCGACCGGCATGGGCGCTGGCCACCATCCCGATGGTGCCGATGCCGCAATAAGCATCGATGACGGTTTCCACGCCGGTAAGCCCGGCCAGCTCCACTGCCTTCTGGTACAGCTGTTCGGTCTGCACCGGATTGATCTGATAAAAGGAGCGGGCAGATATCCGGAACCGGCAGCCGCAGAGCACATCTTCGATGTATCCCTTGCCGTACAGGACTTCTTCCCGTTCCCCCAGCACCAGGCTGGTGCGGTAGGGATTGACATTCATCAGCACCGTCGTGATGTCCGGATGCCGGGCACGCAGCGCCTGAGTAAAACGGCGTTTGGCGGGAAATACCGGGGTAGATGTCACCAGCACCACCATGATCTCCCCCGTAGAAAATCCGCGTTTCACCAGAACATGGCGAAGAAAGCCCTGCTCCCGCCGCTCGTCGTAAGCGGTGAGCTTAAAGCTGCGAAGCAGCTCCCGAACAGTGACGATAATGGCATCCGCCTTGCTGTCCTCGATCTGGCAGCTGTCCACCGGCACGATGCGGTGGCTGCTAGATTGATAGATTCCGGACACGATGCGGCGGTCCCGCGTCACACCGAAGGCGGCCTGCACTTTGTTGCGGTAATGGTAGGGATTCTCCATTCCCAAAATGGGTTCCACCTGGTGAAATTTCCCCAGCAGACGCCGTACCTGCGCCTGCTTCCATTTCAACTGCTCCGGATAGCTCAAATTCTGCAGCTGGCAGCCTCCACATTTCTTCGCATAGGGACAACCGGGTAGCATCTGCCTTTCCGTCATGGGCCTCTGTCCTCTCCCGCTTCCTCCAACAGAAGGAGCGAATTTCCCGTCCGCAGACGCCGCCGAAACCGACCGTGGCGGCGCCTCTTAGAAGGGGCGGTCCTATTATCCCGAAAAAAGCGTGTCCTGTCAATCCAGGGCGCTAGAAAGCCGTCGCCCTTTGAAAAAGGCGGCGGCCCAGTGCTTTTCAGTCCTTTTCACTCGTCCCACAGCACCACTGCGCCTGCTTCCCGGGTACGGGGCATATCGATGAGCCGCTGATTGGAGGACCCGCGAAAGCGCAGACGGATATCCTTGAGTCCCTCGACGAAAGGGCCGTCCACCAGCACGTCCAGCAGGGATAAAATCTCCTGCGTCTCTTCACCGTGATGAGACCCCGTCAGCAGCTCGGTTTCCAGCGTACAGCCGGTGTAGCACCAGATGGACTTCTGAGGGAACCGCCCGCGCACCCGACGCAGAAACGGCAACAGCGCCTTTTGATTGGCCGGCTCGAAGGGCTCACCTCCCAGCACGGTCAGCCCGCTGATATAGGCAGGGGTCAATGCCTGTAGCAGCTCCTCCTCCGTTTCCTCCGTGAAGGGACGTCCATAATCAAAAGCCCAGGTCTGCGGGTTGAAGCAGTTTTTGCAATGCCGGGTACAACCGGAGACAAACAGAGACACCCGCACACCGATGCCGTTAGCAATATCGGTCTTTTTAATCTCCCCGTAATACATGGCGCTCTCCTTTGTTTTACAGGTGCAACACCCGCTCCTTGATCTCCTGGGTGCGACCCTGATTCCAGAACTGAGTGCCGATATACCCGCAGGTGCGCCGCGCCACATTCATCTTGGTCTGATCCCGGTTGCCGCAATGGGGGCATTCCCACACCAGCTTACCGTCGTCGTCGGTGACAATCTGGATTTCTCCGTCAAAACCGCATTCTTGGCAGAAGTCGCTCTTGGTATTCAGCTCCGCATACATGATGTTCTCATAGATGAACTGGATGACCTTCAGCACCGCCTCCAGGTTCTGCTGCATGTTGGGCACCTCGACATAGCTGATGGCGCCTCCGGTGGAAAGCGCCTGGAACTGGGCTTCAAAGGCCAGCTTCTGAAAGGCGTCGATCTCCTCGGTGACATGCACGTGATAGCTGTTTGTGATGTAATTCTTATCCGTCACGCCGGGAATGATGCCGAAGCGCTTCTGCAGGCACTTGGCAAACTTGTACGTGGTGCTTTCCAGAGGCGTACCGTAAATGCCGAAGCCAATGGTGGTTTCCGCCTTCCAGCGATTGCAGGCGGTGTTCATATAGCGCATAACCTCCAGGGCAAAGGGCGTGGCGGAAGGATCGGTATGGGAACGTCCCGTCATATACCGCACGCACTCGCACAGCCCGGCGTAACCCAGGGAAATGGTGGAATAGCCGTTATACAGCAGCTTGTCGATGGGCTCCCCTTTTTTCAACCGGGCGATGGCGCCGTACTGCCACAGGATGGGAGCCGCATCGGATAGGGTCCCCTTGAGGCGGTTGTGGCGGCACATCAAGGCGCGGTAGCACAGGTCCAGGCGCTCGTCGAAAATCTTCCAGAACTTCTCCATGTCGCCGCCGGAGGACAGGGCCACATCCACCAGATTGAGCGTCACCACCCCCTGATTGAACCGGCCATAGAATTTGTAGTTGCCGTTTTCGTCCTTCCAAGGCGTCAGCGCACTGCGGCAGCCCATCACCGGGAAGCAGTTGCCCTCCTTGAGCTCCTTCATCTTTTTTTCAGAAATATAGTCGGGTACCAGCCGTTTGGCCGTGCACTTGGCCGCCAGCTCGGTGAGGTAATAGTAGGGGGAATCGGTATGGACATTGTCCTCCTCCAGCACATAAATGAGCTTGGGGAACGCCGGGGTAATCCACACGCCCTCCTCGTTTTTAACCCCCTCGTAGCGCTGCCGGAGGACCTCCTCGATGATCAGGGCCAGATCCCGTTTCTCCTGCTCGTCTTTGGCCTCGTTCAGATACATGAATACCGTGACGAAGGGCGCCTGCCCGTTGGTGGTCATCAAGGTCACCACCTGGTACTGGATAGTCTGTACCCCCCGGCGGATCTCGTCCAGCAGACGGCGTTCCACAATGCGGGACACCACCGCCTCCGACACCTTTCCGCCCAGTTCCGCGGCTTCCTCCATCACCTGGCGGCGGATTTTTTCCCGGGACACCTGCACAAAGGGCGCCAAGTGTGCCAGGCTAATGCTCTGGCCGCCGTACTGGCTGCTGGCCACCTGGGCGATAATCTGGGTGGCAATGTTGCAGGCGGTGGAAAAGCTGTGAGGCTTCTCGATAAGGGTACCGCTGATAACTGTGCCGTTCTGCAGCATGTCCTCCAGATTGACCAGATCGCAGTTGTGCATGTGCTGCGCATAATAATCCATGTCGTGGAAGTGGATCAGCCCCTTTTCGTGAGCCTCCACAATATCCGGGGGCAGCAGCAGGCGGCGGCTGATGTCCTTACTGACCTCGCCGGCCATATAGTCCCGCTGTACGCTGTTGACCGTGGGATTTTTATTGGAATTCTCCTGTTTGACTTCCTCGTTGTTGCACTCGATAAGGCTCAAGATCTGGTTGTCCGTGGTGTTGGACTGGCGCACCAGATTCCGGGTATAGCGGTAACGGATATAGCGCTTGGCCACCTCAAAGGCGCCGTGGGCCATGATCTGGGTTTCCACCAGCTCCTGGATTTCTTCCACCGACAGCGCACGGTTCATTTGCGCGCAGTGCTGCTCCACCCATTCGGCGATCTCCCGGATCTGCTCCGGCGTCAGCTCCCGGCTGTTTTCGTCGGCATTGTTGGCCTTGGTCACCGCCGCAATGATCTTGGTGAGGTCGAATACCGCCTCCGCGCCGTTTCGCTTGATAATTTTCATACCTATCCCTCTTTTCAGCGTCCCGCCTTTTTATCGGGAGGCGGCCCCGCATCGCTTCCTTTGGAAGGCTGATGCTACTATACCATATATCTCCTAAAATAACGGTTGCATCCGCAACACTTTTGAAATATAATACTAGATATAGTATTTTTCTTATTCAATTCTATCTATATAGGGGTATGACCTATGGATCCGCTTTCCCTCTTCAGCGGCATCACCGCTCAGCAACAGCAACAGATGGAGCAGTGCTTTCACCCTGTCCGCGCCGCCTTTGAGGCCGGAGAAACCATCATGTCCTACGCCTCCGCCCCCGTGCGCCTGGGGACTCTGCTGGACGGCCGCGCCCATCTGTCCAGCCTGGATGCGGAGGGGCGGGAGAGCCGGCTGGAGGAACTGGAGCAGGGGGATGTATTCGGCGAGATGTTCATCCTTCCCCTGGACAACCAGGATTACCGGGTGGAGGCGGACACCGGCTGCCAGGTGATGTTTATCGACTACGCCCATCTGATCAAGCGGTGCGCCAACGCCTGTCCCCATCACAGCCAGCTGGTGGACAACCTTTTCCAAATCACCGCCCGGAAAACCCAAAGCATGGCCATGCACATCCATGTGCTAAGCCAACGTTCCCTCCGGCAAAAGCTGACGGCCTATTTCTCCTTTCAGCGGCTTCTGGCGGGTTCCTCCTCCTTCACGCTTCCGTTGAGCTACCGGGCGCTGGCGGATTATCTGGGGGTGGACCGCAGCGCCATGACCCGGGAGCTGAGCAAAATGAAGCGGGAAGGGCTGCTGACCGCCCACGGCCGGAAAATCACCCTGTAGCGACTTTTTTCGCCTTTTTCCCCTTCTCCGTTGACGGCATTGGTTTTTTCGTGCTATAGTGGGGAACGGGCGCCGTTCTCCCCATAACGGAGTGAATGAGTAAGGTCGTGGAACAATGAACATCAACAAAACGCAGTTTGAAATTCTGGTATATATTGAACGGGAAGGTGGCCGCAAGCTCTCACAGCGGGAAATCGCCGAAAAGACCGGCCTGTCCCTAGGCACGGTCAACAAAACCCTGGCGGAACTGGCCTCTCTCGGCCTGGTAGGGGCCGATCTCCGGAAGGAAACCCAGCTCACGCGGGCCGGGCTGGAGGCACTGGAACCTTATCGCGTCAAACGGGCGGTGGTGTTGGCGGCGGGCTTCGGTTCCCGCATGGTCCCCATCACTTTGAACACCCCCAAGCCCCTGGTGCGCGTCCACGGCAAACGCATTGTGGAAACGCTTCTGGACGCCGTTTCCGCTGCGGGTATTCCGGAAATTGTCCTGGTGCGGGGATATCTAGGCGAGCAGTTTGAGGTGCTCAAACACCGGTACCCTCATATACAGTTTCTGGAAAATCCCCTTTTCAATGAGGCCAACAACATTTCCTCCGCCTGGGTCGCCCGCGGCCTGCTTCAAAGCGCCTACGTATGCGAAGCGGATCTGCTGCTGAAAAATCCCCTACTCATCCGGAAGTACGAATACGTGTCCAACTATCTGGGACGCTATACCGATTACACAGACGACTGGTGCTTCCAGGTCAAGGGCAACGCCATTCGCGAGCTCTGTGTCGGCGGCACCAACTGCTACCATATGTATGGTATATCCTATTGGAACGCCAAAGACGGCGCACGGATGGAAAAGGATCTGGACGAGGTCTACCGGATGCCGGGGGGAAAGGAAAAATACTGGGACGAGGTGGCACTTCGCGTATGCGCCAAGCATTACCGGATTGAGGTGCGCCCCTGCCTGGAAAACGATATCGTGGAAATCGATACCTTCAATGAACTGAAAAAAATCGATCCGGTCTACAACATTTGAGACCACTTCCAAGCGGACGGCCGTAAAAAGGTACAAAAGAGGAGGAGGCTACAACGCCTCCTCCTCTTTTGCCGCCCGGTAGGCCTCCTCGCTGGGATAGACGATCCAGGGCCCTGAATACCACCAGTCCAGCATATCCCGGTCAAATTGCCTCAGGAATTCCCGGTCGATCTGTTCCCATCCGCGGATAGGTTCGATCCCGATCTGCTCATACATCAGCGCCCGGGCATCGCTGTCGCCGAACAGGCATTTCCCCCGGTGCGGCCCTATCCCTTCATAAACCCGCATCGCCCCCTCCTCCTCAGAACAATCTATGCTTTCCCGCCTTTCGGAATGCCTCTGAATTCCATGGTAGAGGAAAAAACGCCGTCTTTCCAGCAGGATCGTGTATATTGTACACGATCAAATACATAAAAGCCCCCGGACAATTTGCCCGGGGAGCACTCACACCTTTCTATTTTACACGGAAGGAGCGGGGAGCGCGGCGATAGACCAGGAACAGCGCCCCCGCGATGTACAATACGGTAAAAATCAGCACCGCCAAGGTAAAGGCGGCTCCTCCCACGTCGATTTGCAGACAGACGAGACACAGCATATACATGGCTGTATTCATAACGGTAAAGAAAGGGTTTTTGATCTGCAGGCTTTCGGAATACGGCTGGAAGACATAATAGAGGAACAAATGATGGGTCGTAAACAAAACGGACAGCAACAGAATGGCCACACAAAACAGCAGCGTCTGCAGGGTGAAAACCGGTGCGCCGCAGGCCAGGCAGAAACCCACCGCCGCCAAACAGATTGCCGCTCCCACCACAGCATTGTACAGGGAGACCCGGAGAAGGCGGATGCGGAAATTCTGTAGAATCACCTGCGGCTGACGGTAATAAGCATACCGCAGCATATCCTTGTCGCAGTTGTAAAACATCGCCCGGCAGGCTTTATCCGCCACGGTCATGCAGTACATGATAAAGACAAAGGCAGGCAGAATCAGGGTCAGATCGTCGCCTATCTTCCGGGCTGTATCCGGTTCCAGCACCGCCAGCGCCACCGCCCCGGCAAATAGCACTGCGGTAACCGCTAGACGGTAGCAAACCGGTTTGAGCAGCTGACGCCGGTGCCGGGCGAAGAACAGTGCATTGAGATAGGCATAACCCTTTAGATGACGTGCCTGCGCCTTGGCAGCCTCCTGCTGGTTTAGGTCCTTTTCCTGAATCTCCACCTCCTTGAAGCCCGCACCGGAGGAATTCTTCATCAGGGAGGACATCAAGTACTGCAGGTCCAGCGAACGGGGAAGCTTTTGCTCATACCGCCGGTAGACGGACAGATAATACAGCCCGGCCGCCCCCAGGGCCAGATACACCGGCACAGCCAAAGGATGGAGCAGCACCGGGGCCAGGGAAATCCCGGCCGCCGTTAATCCGTAGCCGCCTCCCAGTCCCACGCCGATCACGATCCAGCTAAAAATCATACTGCGGCAGAGCACCTTGCCGGTGTGGTCGAAAATCAGCAGCTGAAGCGCCTCCCCCGCCAGACGAATCCCCAGCAGCATCAGCCAGAGAATCAGCCCCTGCAGGAGGGTGCCTCCCAGCAGCAGGGACATCCCCATAAGGGACGGCAGGTAATAGATAAAGAACGGCACGTAGTGGAACAGCAGCGTGCTGTGGGTATACAGCTGGGCGCTCATGCGCATGTATTTGATGCAGGTCACCTTGTCCCGGGTGACGGCGAACACCTGGCTGTCTCCGAAGGAGCCAATCCATCCACTGAGGAAAAAGAAGATGTTCACCGCGCAGGCCCACCCGGAAAGAGGAACCGGTTCCTCTCCCTGGGTCATGAGCACTGCCGGCAGGCCGACGGCCAGCAACAGATAGACAGGCTTGCCGAAAAAATCCCCGATCTGGCGGAACACCACCGCCACAACAGACAGTATTTTTTTCAGCTCATAGTTCCCATAGAGGGATTCCGGGATCCTTTTGCCCACTAGCCACAACCGCCGGACATAATACAGGAAGGCGTTGACCCACAAGGCGGCTTTCATTCCAATAATTTGCTTCAGCGCTTTATTCATGGGACTCCTCATCCTTCAGTAGCTCAATGATTTGTTCCTCAAAGTCCTTGCTCTCCAGCATGGCGTGGTCGATCTGCTGCAGCTGCCCTTCGCTGAGCACTACAATTTCGTCGCACAGGTCGGTGGCCAGTTGGAGAATGTGCGTAGAAAACACCAGGATATGGTCGTGCTTGATTTCCCGGAGAAGTTGCTTGATCTCCAGGGCCACCACCACGTCGAAGGAAGTCAGCGGCTCATCGAGCAGGATTACCGGCGGCCGGGCAATCAGGAAACAGAGCATCTGCACTTTGTTTTTCATACCATGGGAATACCCCTTGATCAGGCGATGCCGGTCCTCCGGTTCGATCTTTACCATATCGAAATATTGGTCGATGGTTTTGTCCTGCGCGCCCGCCCCCTGGTGTATGTCCATATAAAATTTGATGAATTCATACCCGGTGAGAAAATCGGGAAGGATGGGGGTGGAAAACACGTATCCCACCTGCTCCGGCGTCAGGGGTGCTTCCTCTCCCTGCTCCGTCAGGATCACCGCACTGCCGCCGTCCGGCTGCACCTCATCGGTGAGACAATTGAACAGGGTCGTTTTGCCGGCACCGTTTCGCCCCAGTAGACCATATATCTTCCCCTTCTCAAAGGTGAAGGAACAGTCCCGCAGCACTTCCTTGCTGCCATAGTGTTTTTGAATGCCTCTCAATTGCAGCTTCATGTTTTTCTCCTTTAATAAAAAAACAGCAGACTCGCCCGCGCCCGAAAACCGCGAACGATGCCTGCTTTTTTATCGTATTTCCTTGTTTGTCCGTTCTCGTCCATCCCGTCTCCCCCTCCGGCTACAAAGCCGTGCTCATTATACGGGATAATTTTTGTTCAGGCAATAGAGAACGCAAAAGCTTTATAAAGATTTAAGCTTCCCCTGCCGGAACCAGGAGTCCCTGATATTCACCACATGGTATACAGCAGAACGCCCAGCAGGATTGCCGCCATTATCATCAACCATACCACAAAAGCCACGGAAGACCAGCGAACCATTTTTTCCGAAAACTCCTCCTTCCCCGCAAAGGAGGAGCGAGACAACAGCACCCCCATCAGCAGCCCCAGAAGAGGCAGGAAGAGGGCGATAAACAGAAAGGTACAGCGAACCACCGGTGTAAAGAAACGCCCCTGTTCTATATATAACGAAGCCGCCGTCACCGCATCCTCTTTCTGACCGGCTCGGAGCGCTACCATTCCTTCCTGGCACTGCTCGCAAAAGGGTCCTTCTCCTGCTGCGGGCTGTCCGCAGCTGATGCAGGTTGCCAAAGGCATCGTCTCCTTTTCCTCTTTCCGGCAGGATGCGACAAAATCACCGGTTTGAAATACAGTATAAACGCCAATAATCATTATGTCAAGTGTAATCATACTTTACATATGTTAAACGCGGCGTGCCAATCCTTTATTCTACCAATAAGGGAAGTGACAGCTTTATGGTCATTGATTACGCACTGCTGGGCAAGCGGTTAGCCTCTATCCGCAAAAAGCGGGGATGGACCCAGGAGAGGCTGGCGGAAAAAACCAACCTAGCTAACAACTACATTTCCAATATCGAAAATAACCGATCCATCCCCAGCCTGGAAACGCTGGTCAAGCTCTGCGAGGCGCTGGAGGTAACCCCCAACGATCTTCTGTTGGGATCCTCTCAGGCCTCGGATACGTACTTGGCTGATGAGCTGACGAAAAAGCTGCGTCAGTGTACTCCCAGGGAAAAACGTATTCTCGATGGCCTTCTCTCCCTCCTTATTTCCGAAAGAGATCGATAAAAAACAGCAGATGGGATCCTTCCCACCTGCTGTTTTTGAATATGTATTCTTATATCTGAACAGAATTCCTGCCCGTACCAAATACGATCAAATACTTAACAGACATTCGTTAAGATTTTGCTGCAACTTTTTTATTATCCCGTTTTGAATATAGAATGAAGAGCGCAAACAGTCAGCCATCATATCCAATGCACTTCTATCTTCAATGCGTACATATTTCATTGCCAGCAGATAAGCTTGTTGCGTAAGTTTGGCTAGAGCGTCTAGCTCACCGGTAAGTTTCTCAAGGCAGGGTAGCATTATCCGTTTTTCCAGCAAATGCAATCGTTTGATAAACAAAAGATTATATTCATATAGCCGTTTGGTATTCAATTCCAAATTATAACCACGATCTCTCAGATCAAACAGTCCATCCCGTATTCTGTCTCCAAGAATCAGAAAGCTGTTATAAACAGCAAGTATGCCGTTATAATAGGTCCCGGTAAGGGTTTTCTCCTCTTGTATAATATCGTACCGAACACAGGCATTGCTCATGATTTCATCCAAATCTAATTTAAATTTTAAATAATTAACAGATTCTTGATAGTCCAGTTTTGGTTTCAGTAATGTAAGGGGATATAGATACCAGCGCCGCCAAAACTGCTGCTTTTCTTTTTCTTTCCCCATATATTTCCTGGCCATAAACGCATCGGCCAGGACCTGACGGGAAACGGTATGTTCTGTCCAGCGTCCTCTCTCCAGGTGGGGAAACCAGTAATACTGGGAATCAAATCCATATAATAGAATTTCATGAATCGATGGTTCTGCCAGTGCGCTCTCTTTTTGAAGAAGCGTGTTAAAGTCACACTCTAGCAGGGGATAAATTCCCTTCTGCAGACATTCGTCTAAAAAATCAAGCAACGATGCCTTTCCAGTGATTTGCTTTAATGGTTTTTCTCTAGTCTCCAATACTTCTTCATAGGTAATATATGGGTTATATTTTTGCCCGTAAAAACCGTAATGGATTTCCTGATGTTTGTCCATATAAATGTGGTTCATATGGTTAATCAGCCAGCTTTCCAGCTCAGGATAGCTTTCCAGTATTGCCATACGGTAAAATGTCCAGCATTCGCTGGTAATATCAGCATCCAAACGCAGCGGAAGTTTCATCATTTATTCTCCTTGTATTATAGAGTAGTAGTTATTAGAGCCCCTCTCCAAGGGCTGTGCTACACTGTAAGGGATGCTGTGGATTGGTGCAA
>CAJFNR010000057.1 GCA_904395335.1 Candidatus Avimonas narfae
ACCGCCGCTCAAACAACTTCCCCATGAGACCGCTCGGTTGGCTTTCTCCTCTTGAGTTCGCTGTCCAATATGTTTGACAAACCTACACAATTCACTGTGGGAGCTCCGCTTTCTGCGCAAAGGGAAGCTCGCAGTAAAATTCCACGCCTCCGGGATGATTCTGAACGCCGTAGGCTTGGTGGTGGGCCTCCATAATGGCAGCGACCACGGACAGGCCGATGCCGCTGCCGCCGTAAGCGCGGGTGCGGGCCTTATCCACCTTGTAAAAAGCCTCCCAAATGCGGGAAAGCTCCTCCTGAGGGATATTCCGCCC
This sequence comes from Candidatus Avimonas narfae, assembly GCA_904395335.1. GTDB lineage: Bacteria > Bacillota > Clostridia > Oscillospirales > Acutalibacteraceae > Avimonas_A > Avimonas_A narfae. The sequence continues at coordinate 314 of CAJFNR010000057.1, forward strand.
GGAGTTGAATACCGACAGGCGGCAGCGGCCGTTGGCAAGGGGCGTGAAAGCAATCCGGACAGTCCCTCCCTCTCCGGTATGATGGAGGGCATTGGACAGGTAATTGGACACCACGTTTTCTATCAGGGAGGCATCCCCGACCACCCAGGCGGTCTGTGCTTCCGGAGGGCCCTCTACCGTCAGCCCGCGCTCCTCAAATTGCGGTGCGTGACGGCGCAGCAGCTCCCGTGCCATGGCGGCCCAGTCAAAGGAGGCGGTGCTGAGCGAACCGTCGCCGGTCTGCAACTGCATCAGGGTGGTCATGCGCCGGATCATGTCGGACATGTTCTGTGTCTCATCCTCGATTACCTCGCAGTAGGAATTGCGCATCTCCTCGTCATCCGCGATCCCTTCCCTCAGGCCCTCCGCATAGGTTTGGATAAGGGCAATGGGGGTTTTCAGCTCGTGGGACACATTGGCGATAAAGGCTTTGCGGGCCTCGCTCTCTTTGGTTTTGCGCTCGTTGTCCTCCTGAAGCTGACGGACGGTGTTTTCCAGCGCTTGGGACATGGCGTTGATGCTGTTGCCCAGCTCGTCTAGCTCATCGTGTCCCCGGCCCGTATAGCGGTCGCTGAAATCCAACCGCGCCACGCTCCCCGCCACCCGGGACAGCGCGCGGATGGGCCGGGTGAAACTGCGGGACACCGCCAGCATGAGAAGCACACCGATAATCAGGGTGACGGTGCCGGAGATGAGCAGAAACTGATTGGTGATATCCACGCTTTTCTCAATGGCGGCAATGGGAGTCTGCATAATGACGCTGTAGCCGTTGCTGAACCGCCCGGCCAGGGTGATGTCGTTGGACTGCAGGCGCTCGTTTTCGCTGACCTGTATGACATAGGTGCCGTTTTCCAGATCCAGGGAGGGGAGCTGGACCTGCATGGTTTCCCCCACGCGAAAATTGTACAGCACCGTGCTGCGGCTCCAGATGATGGTCTTGATGTTTTCGTTCCCGTTCAGGCGGTAAAGCTCCGTTTCCAGCTGTTCGGAGCCGCCGTTCAGCAGGCTGTCCACCCGGGTGAAGGCATCCCGGAGAGACTGCTCCTTGGCGCTTTGGTAATAGGAGACCAGGACAAAGCTGTTGAGCAGCCAGTTGAATACAAGCAACAGAACAACGCACAGGGTGACACTGCAAAACAGCTTTAAAAATATGGAGCTTTTCCGCCGGGGGCTTCCGGGTTGCGGGGCCGGGGTCATGGCCGCTCACCTTCGTACTTGTACCCCACGCCGCGGACGGTTTTGATCCGGTCGCCGTAGGGTCCCAGCTTGCTCCGCAGCTTTTTGACATGGGTGTCCACGGTGCGGGCGTCGCCTTCATAGCCGTAGCGCCATACGTTATCCAGGATCCGGTCGCGGGACAGGGCGACGCCGGGATTGTCCGTGAGGTAGAGCAGCAGCTCATATTCGGTATAGGTGAGCTCCACCGGACGGCCGTCCACACGGAGCTCCCGCCCCATGCGGTCTATGCTCACACCGGAGGAGGGAGCAGGGGCGGATTCCTCCAGGGCAGTGGGTTCCGCCGCAGGAGCAGCCTCCCCCCGGCGGCGCAGCACTGCCTCCACCCGGGCCAGCAGGATTTTCAGGCTGAAGGGCTTGGCAATGTATTCGTCCGCCCCCAGGGAAAAGCCGTGGAGCTCGTCCTCCTCCTGTCCCCGGGCGGTGAGCATGATGACGGGGACGGAGGAACAAGCGCGGATTCGCCGGCACACCTCCCAGCCGTCCAAACGGGGCATCATCACGTCCAGCAGCACCAGATCCGGCTGCCGCTGCTGAAATAGCTCCCAGGCCTGTGCGCCGTCCTGTGCGCAAATGGGCTCGTATCCCTTGATCTGCAGATAATCGGACAGGATCCGGCGCATCCGGATTTCGTCGTCCGCTATGAGAATTTTTAGCCCCTGTCCTTCCATGTTTTCGCCGCCTTTCCTTTTGTGGATTTTATCCCCGCATCCAGCCTGATGCAGGTCGGTAAATTCTGAGCTTCTGCTTTCCGCCGGGATTTTTGAATGGTGCCGGTCAAAAAGCTCAGAGGGGAATTTATTGTTACTATCCGAACCGGTTCTGCTGCGTTTTGTGGGAAGTCCTGTATACTGGCGTTTTACGAAGGTATACCGCTAATGCCTCCACTTGAAATCGAAGGTTGTTCATGCAGAGGCTTCCCCACGTGAGGGCAAGAACACCGCAAGGAAAGCCTTCGAGGGCGCTTCTTTGAGAAATTACCGTATCCGTTGAGTGATCTATGGGGATTCCCTGAAAGCCACGCGGTTACACCCTAAATAGAATACACGAAAATTGTGATAATTGTGTGATAAAAGACCGGTTCTATTGTATCCGGCTCAAAAAAGCTATTTTATGGGCAATTTTAGTATAATTTATTCTATATATAAAAAAGTATAACATAAAATCACTGTGATTCAGCCTGCAAAGGGACTCCAAAATCCCGCCGGCGGGCCTGGAGTTTTTCCTCCCGGTATTGTCCGGGAGGCATGCCGTAGCAGGCGCGGAAACAGCGGCTGAAGTAGGCGCTGCTTTGAAAACCGCAGAGATGGGCGACCTCCGACACAGACAGGGCGGTGGTAGCCAGGGAATATGCCGCACAGGACAGACGGTACGATAGGATATACTGCCCCACCGAACGGCCGGTGGCCATTTTGAACCGGCGGCAGAGAGCGGATTTTCCCAGATGGAATTCGGAGGAAAGCCGTTCCAGCGACAGCTCCTCGTCAAAATGGGCGTGGATGTACATCAGGATATCCAGCACAGCCGGGCTGGAGGCGGCCGGACGGGAAGATGGCGGATATTGTAGCTCGTAGCAATGATGGAGGCTTTCCAGAATGACGGTCAGATACTGCCGCGAACGGCACGACCAGCGCCGGTCCTTTCGGGTAAGAGCCAAATCGAAGATCAGAGCCAGATCCTCCCGCATACGTTGTGCCAGCGACGCCGACAAGGGAATCCGGCCGTCGAAGGCGCCCCCCCTGTCGGTAAAAATATCCAACGGCACAAAACCATATTCTTCCGTCAGCGTTTTGTATTCGCTGCTGGAGGCCAGTGCGAAGGTGAGGTTGCGGTTGAGAAAGGAAGGGGAAAAGGAGAGCAGCACACCGGAGGCGTCGTCCGGAAGAGGCGGCAGCTCCTCCCGCTCATTGAGACAGCACACGCAGGGGCAGGTGCCCCAAAGAAACAGCAGGGTATAGGACTCCTGCAGCTCCAGGCCGTCCGGAAGAAAAAGGACGTCCACACCGGAGGGGACAGGGGTCGATATACAAGGGTTCATAATGGTACCTACTTTCCATAAACTGCACAAAAGTACAAAAAAGCGCCTCAAACGGATAATGACAAGGCATTTTTTTGGATTTATAATACATAAAAAGGTGGGAAACACTCGCCAGTATCGTGTATAACCGTCAATCCATAGTGTAACACAGTCCCCAGTGGGACGACAAGATCAAAAAAACACCGCGTATAGCCGGCGATATGGGAGGGCGGCTCCCGGGCCGGTGGGGAGGGAGCTTTTATGCGGGTGCCAATTTTCAAAAGAACGGCGGCCATACTGTTGCTGACTTTGTGCGTGTGTGCTGTATCCTGCCGTTCGGAGGAACCGCAGCCAGCCAATCCGTCCGGAGAGCGGGTGGAGCTCCCCGGCCAAGACGCTGAGCCGGAGGAAGTGCTGCGCAGCTATCTGGCCTGTCTGCAATGCGGCGACAGTGTCACCTATATGAAGCTGTTTGCCGATAAAAACGCCGCCTGGTCGTTTACACCGGCTTTTCAGGGGCCGCAGGAGATTCGGAATGTACTGCTGGAGGAGTGTGAGCCCGGTACCGATGGAGAACGCTACTGGAAGGTGACCTACCTGGCCCGGGTGGATGAAAGAGGAAACTGGAACCCTCAGGGGGAACAGGAGGAGGAAATCTGCCAGTACCCCTGTTTGATCCAAACCGGTAAGGGGTGGAAAATCAAAACACTGCAGGGCCGCGTTTCCTGAACGCGGCTTTCTGTTTTCCGCTGATGACGGCGGGATAAGGACAGGGATCGGCGGTCATACTACCTTTATCCGAAATGAAGGAGAGACCGCTATGATCTGTCGCACCGATCTGGCGCTGGAGGCGCAGGAGCAATGGCCCGGCACGCTGGGGCCCGAGGAGCTTTTCCGGCAGGAGGAGGAGCGTGAAGGCGTCCGGCTTTCCCGCATTGAGATTCGCGGCGAAAAGGCGGCGGAGGCGCTAGGCCGTCCGGTGGGTTCGTATATCACCGCCCAGGTTCCGCCGCTGACGGACAATGACGAGGGGCTGGCGGCTTATGCCCGGGTGGTGGGAGAGGAGCTCCGACGACTGCTGCCCGAAAAGGGAACCGTGCTGGTGGCGGGACTGGGAAACGATTCCATTACCCCGGATGCCTTGGGACCCCAAACCGCAGCCCTGGTGCTGGCCACCCGGCATATCCGGGGAGAATTTGCCCGCAGCAGCGGATTGGACGACCTGCGGTCCGCTGCGGTGCTGGTCCCCGGGGTCTTAGGGAAAACCGGTATGGAGAGCGGGGAAACCATTCAGGGGGTGTGCGGTATGCTGCATCCCGCCGCCGTGATCGTTATTGACGCGCTGGCGGCTCGAAGCCTAGAACGGCTGGGATGCACGGTCCAACTCTGCGACACCGGCATTGCCCCCGGGTCGGGTGTGGGAAACAACCGGCCGGCTGTCAGCCGGGAGAATCTAGGGGTTCCTGTGATCGGCCTGGGTGTGCCTACGGTGGTGGATGCGCGCACCATCGCCTGGGAGCTCACCGGCCGGGAGGAAGCGGAGGCGGAGGTCGCGCCACGGGGCGAACCCATGATGGTCACTCCCCGGGAGATCGACCTGATGATCCGCCGGGCTTCCCGTCTGGTGGCCATGAGCGTCAACGCCGCCCTGCAGCCGGATTACGACCCGCTGTCCCTGCTGGCCGCTGCCCTCTGATCCCCTCTTGACAACGCGGCGGCGGGGTGCTAGTATAAAAAACAGATTTTCAAATCACGTCAATGCGAAGAAGGGGAAGACCCTCCCTCTGACCTGTCAGAGAACGCCGCCCGCCCTTCGGCGGAGCTGAAAGCGGCCTCAGGCCCAAAGGAGTGTGTTACCGCCCCCGAGTGTGCGCCGAAAAGGGAGTTCCCCGTTAAGGTGCGCCGGATGGCTCCGTTAACGGCCGCTTGAGCGGGGGAACGCTGTTCCTCTGAACAAGGGTGGAACCGCGAGGCTGATCGCCCCGCCCCTTACGGGGGCGGGGCGTTTTTATTTGCCAATACCGCAAGGAAAGGATGGAAGAAGAATGCTGAAAATCACGTTAAAAGGCGGAGATGTGCGGGAGGTGATGGAAAACACCACCGTGGAGGCTCTCTGCCGGGAAATCTCCATGGGTCTTTTCCGTGCGGCCTGTGCCGCCCGGTTCAACGGCAGGGTCTGTGACCTGCGCACCCCCCTGACCGAGGACGGCGTGCTGGAGATCCTCACCTTTGAGGACGAAGACGGCCGCAAGGCGTATTGGCACACCACCTCCCACATCATGGCTCAGGCGGTTAAGCGCCTGTTTCCGGAGGCGGTTTTCGCCATTGGCCCATCGGTGGACAACGGCTTTTATTACGATTTCGACCTGCCCCGTAATCTGACCCCGGAAGATCTGGAGAAGATCGAGGCGGAAATGAAGAAAATCATCAAGGAAAACCTACCCCTGGAACGGTTTGAGCTGCCCCCGCAGGAGGCCCGCGCCCTGATGGAAAAGGAAGGCCAGATCTACAAGGTGGAGCTCATCGATGAGCACGCCGGCAAGGGTGAGAACATCTCCTTTTACCGTCAGGGTGATTTCACCGATCTGTGCGCCGGCCCTCATCTGATGAGTACCGGCGGCGTCAAGGCGGTTAAGCTGCTCAACTGTACCGGAGCCTACTGGCGTGGCGACAGCACCAAAAAGATGCTGCAGCGCGTGTACGGCGTGTCCTTCCCCAAGGCCGCCCAGCTGGAAGAGCATCTGGCCCAGCTGGAGGAGGCCAAAAAGCGCGATCACAATGTGTTGGGACGGCAGCTGGGATATTTTACCACCTGCGACCTCATCGGCCAGGGTCTGCCGATCCTGCTGCCCAACGGCGCCCGTGTGATCCAGCTACTCCAGCGGTTTGTGGAGGATGAGGAGCAAAAGCGCGGCTGGCTGCTGACCAAGACCCCCTATATGGCCAAGAGCGATCTGTACAAGCTGTCGGGCCACTGGGATCATTACAAGGACGGCATGTTCGTGCTGGGCGACGAGGAAAAGGACGACGAGGTGTTTGCCCTGCGCCCCATGACCTGCCCCTTCCAGTATCAGGCGTATCTCAACCGCCAGCGCTCCTACCGGGATCTTCCCCTGCGGTATAACGAGACCTCCACCCTGTTCCGCAATGAGGCCTCGGGCGAGATGCACGGCTTGATCCGGGTGCGGCAGTTTACTATTTCCGAAGGGCACCTGATGTGCACGCCTGCCCAGTTGGAGGACGAATTCCGCGGTTGTCTGGAGCTGGCGATATATATGCTGAAGACCCTGGGGCTGTATGAGGACGTGTCCTACCGGTTCTCCATGTGGGATCCCGATGACCGTGAGAAATATATCGGCACCCCGGAACAGTGGGACGAGGCTCAGGGAGCCATGCGCCGCATTTTGGATCACCTCCAGATCCCTTACAAGGAGGGCGTGGGCGAGGCGGCCTTCTACGGGCCGAAGCTGGACATTCAGATCAAAAACGTGTTCGGAAAGGAGGATACCCTCATCACCCTGCAGATCGACCAGATGCTGGCCGAGAAGTTCGGGATGGAATACGTGGACGCCGACGGAAAGAAAAAGAATCCCTATATCATTCACCGGACCTCCATCGGCTGCTACGAGCGCACTCTGGCGCTGCTGATCGAAAAATACGCCGGAGCCCTGCCGTTGTGGCTGGCTCCCGAGCAGGTGCGGGTGCTCCCCATTTCGGAAAAGCAGAACGACGCAGTGGCGGAGGCGGTGCGCCGTCTCAAGGAAGCCGGCTTCCGAGCCGAAGCAGACTGGCGCAACGAAAAAATCGGGTACAAAATCCGGGAAGCGCAGATGGACAAGATTCCGTATATGCTGGTCATCGGCGACCGCGAGGCCCAGAGTGGCGCGGTATCCGTCCGCTCCCGCAGTGGGGGAGATCTGGGCGTCATGCCGTTGGATGAGTTTGTGGCACGGGCGAAAGAAGAGGTGGAGACCAAGGCCATCCACTGATCCTTGCGGCCTATGCAAAAGCAGCAGGCTGCCACCGGCAGAACCTGCTGCTTTTGCATAGAGAGTGGATGAAACAAACGTCGCTTTGGAGGCGGAGAAATCAAGGTGGCTTGGGCGGATACGAGGCCTTTTCTCCGCCGCGCGGAGCCTTATGCTCCGGGAGAGGCGCCGCATACGAAGCGGAGCGCCATACAATGGGAGGAGGAAGTGAAGCGTGACGCAGCCGAGTCGGGAGAAAAAGAAACAGGCGGGACTACTCCGGCAATTTGCCGGATATTATAAGCCGCACTGGAAGCTGTTTGCGGCGGATATGCTGTGCGCTACCCTTATCGCGGGGGTGGATCTGGTGTTTCCCATGGTGTCCCGCATGACCATGCAGACCCTGCTGCCGGTACATGCCTATGGGGCGTTTTTCGGCATCATGGTGGCACTGCTGCTGGCCTATGTGCTGCGGGCCGGTGCCCAGTACTTTGTCAATTACTGGGGGCATACCCTGGGGGTTTACATGGAGGCGGACATGCGGGGGGAACTGTTCCGCCATCTGCAGAAGCAGTCCTTCCGCTTTTATGATCAGCACCGCACCGGCCACCTGATGTCCCGGGTGGTCAACGATCTGTTCGAGGTGGTGGAGCTGGCCCATCATGGGCCGGAGGACCTGTTCATCTCACTGTTGACGCTGGTGGGGGCCTTCTGCATCCTGCTGACAGTCAACTGGCAGCTGGCCGTGATCGTGTTCCTGCTGGTCCCTGTGATTGTGATTTTCACCGTACGGCGGCGCCGCAAGATGTCCGAGGCTTCCCGCCGGGTCAAGGAGCGCACCGCCGGCATCAACGCCGATATCGAATCCAGCATCTCCGGGGTGCGTGCCGCCAAGGCTTTCGGCAACGAAGCCTATGAAATGGCGAAATTTGAGCAGGGGAACAGCCGTTATCGCGGGGCGAAAAAGGAATTTTACAAGCAAATGGGGATTTTCCAGTCGGGCATGGATTTTCTGACCAGCAGCATGAATGTGGTGGTCATCGCTTTCGGCGGCCTACTTATTATGCAGGGAGGCTTGGATTTTCTGGACCTGACCACCTTTGTGCTGTACATCGGCACCTTTCTCCAGCCCATTCGCCGCCTGTCCTCCTTTGTAGAGCAGTATACGGTAGGGATGGCCGGTTTCCGGCGCTTCCGCGCCCTGATGGCGGTGGAACCGGATATTGTCGACGCGCCGGATGCCGTTCCGCTGCCGCCGGTTCGGGGCGATATTGCCTTTCGCGACGTATCTTTTGCCTATGACGAGGGGGTCCGGGTGCTGTCCGGCATCAATCTGACCATTCCGGCGGGGAAAACCGTGGCGCTGGTGGGGCCCTCCGGGGGAGGAAAAAGCACCCTGTGCCACCTGATCCCCCGGTTTTATGAGATTCAGTCCGGTGAGATCCGGATCGATGGACAGGACATCCGCCGCGTGACGCTGGCATCCCTGCGTGCCTCGGTGGGGATCGTACAGCAGGATGTGGTGCTGTTTGCCGGCACCGTGATGGAGAATATCCGCTATGGCCGGGTGGATGCCACCGACGAGGAGGTGGTGGAGGCCGCGAAAAAGGCGGAGATCCACGAGGACATCCTCCGTATGCCCGACGGCTATCAGACCTATGTGGGCGAGCGGGGCATCATGCTGTCCGGCGGTCAGAAGCAGCGCATCAGTATTGCACGGATTTTCCTGAAAAATCCGCCCATCCTCATTCTGGACGAGGCAACCTCCGCGCTGGATACCGTGACCGAGGCGCATATCCAGGGGGCCTTCGACAAGCTGGCTCAGGGCCGCACCACGCTCATCATCGCCCATCGTCTGTCCACCATCAAGGGGGCGGACGAGATCCTGTATATCGATGGCGAGGGCATCCGTGAGCGGGGAACCCATGAGGAGCTGCTGGCGGCGGATGGGCGGTATGCCCGCCTGTACCAGACGCAGTTCCGTCTCCAGGAGGATGGCCGGGCGGATTCGGAATAAGACGGAAAAAGATACAGATTTTTCTTGCTATTACCGCCTGTTTCAGTTATAATAGAAAAGATAGAGCATAAAGCAGAGGGATGGTTTGCGGCCCATCTCCACTGTTTCTCGAAGCATGTGGTGGGAAAGGTAGGCGTTCCGGTTGAAATGTGAGATCCATCGCAGTCTCTCCGATCAGATCCGGGAGGACTGTGAAAGCCGGATGAATATTCGGATTCATCCCCATTATTTCCGGCTGGGCAATGTGTTCCCCGATATATCGTGGCAGCGCCTGAGGCTTCATGAGCAGAGCCGGGCGGAAGCCATGGTTCGTCGAAAAATCAGCCGCTTCTGCCGTCGTCCTCTGCTGGAAGGGCCGGTAGACGGACCGGTGCTGTCCCGCCGCCGGTCGTTTCTTCTCGGCGTGGTGATGCATTACGTCTGCGATTTCAGCTGTTATGTCCATACCGATCGCTATACCGGTACCCTGAAGGAGCATCGGGCCTATGAGGAAGCCCAGGCGGCCTTTATCGGACGGCAGCGGGCTCGGGATATTGTCTCCTTTTACGGGGCCGGCAATGGGACCGAGCTGGGTGCCCGCTTGGCGGCGGCGCTGGATTTTCGGGCGGACGATACCTTTTCCCCGGAGCAGGATCTGGATTTTGCCTTTTCCCTGGCCTCCGCCCTGTGCCGCGAAATGCTGCGGCTGTCCGAGAGCGGACAGACCCCGCTGGCACCCTTCCGCTATCGCTTGCCGGTGGTGGGCAGACGCCTGTGGAACCGTGCGGCCCCTCAGGCCCTTTGACTGCGGATGGGCCGATCCTCCTCCCGTGCCGTGCGACCTACAAGCCCGCTTTGGCCGTCTTTTTGCCGCGCTGTTGAGCGACGATACAGCCGTGCGGCCATATGTTTTCCCCTTCTGTGGAGAGAAAGGAAATGTTCGCGGCAAAAATAGGGGATACCCGAAAATTTGCGACGGATTTCGCCGGTTCCCTTGACATTGCGTTGCTGATTTTGTAAAATAAAACCCCTTCTTTGCGGAAAAGTTTCCTATACGGCGGACGCCATGGCGTTTCCGCCGTTTTTTCGCCCTGAAAAGGCCATACATATCCGGATGCCGGGCGGAATAGGGATAAACAAACCCAAGAAGCAGATTACCCGAAAGGGCGGAAAAAACATGGATATCCTGACCTTGCTTCTTATTGCCTGTAGCCTGGCAATGGATGCGTTTGCCGTCTCCGTGAGCAGCGGGATGATGATGTGCCGGGCCCGGATCGGGCAAACTCTGCGCATTGCGGGCAGTTTTGCCTTTTTCCAGTTTCTCATGCCGTTGATCGGATACGGCGTGGCCCGCACCTTTGCCGACAAGATCGAGGCGGTGGACCATTGGGTGGCTTTTCTGCTGCTGAGCTTCATCGGGGCCAAAATGGTCTATGATGCCATGCACGAGGGGGAGGACGAGCCGGCCGCCGATCCCTGCCAATTCAAAAATCTGATAGTGATGTCCATTGCCACAAGCATCGATGCTTTGGCGGTGGGTGCTTCTTTTGCTGTCATGCCGCATACTGGGCTGCTGGCCCTTCCGGCGGGCTTTTTGATCTGTACCCTTATCATCGGGCTGGTGACGCTGGTGATCTGTGTGCTGGGGGTGGTGATCGGCTGCCGTACAGGTAATCTGCTGGGCAAGCGGGCGGCTGTTGCCGGCGGGATTGTGCTGATCCTGATCGGGCTCAAAATCCTGCTGGAGCACACGGTTTTTGCCGGGTAAAATCCAGGCCGGGAGGACGCCTGGTCACGGTTGTCCTATAGGGAGGAAGAACAGGAAATGAATACTCCGAGGCTTGAAACACAGCGGCTTATTCTGCGCCGGTTTGAAGAGGAGGATATCGGCGCTCTGTTTCTCCTTTTAAAGGATAAGGAAGTCAATACATTTTTGCCGTGGTTTCCCGCTAAAAGCACAGAAGAAACATGGGATTTTTACAACAATAGAGTGGCGGTTCAATATAAAAAAGAACAGGGTTGTTTTTATGCCATTTGTTTGAAGGAAGACAATGTCCCCCTCGGATATATAAAAGCGGAGGCAGATGACAGTCATGACTTCGGATACGCTTTGCGCAAGGAATTCTGGCACAGGGGAATTGTCACAGAAGCAGGCGAAGCGGTGGTGGAACAGCTGAAGAAGGAAGGCCTTCCTTATATTACGGCTACCCATGACCGCAACAATCCCCGAAGCGGCGGGGTAATGAGACGGTTGGGAATGCGCTACCAATATTCGTATGAAGAACAATGGCAGCCCAAAAATTTCCCCGTTGTCTTCCGGATGTATCAGCTGAACTTTGACGGTGAGGCATCCTGGGTATACCGGAAATACTGGGATCTGTATGATGTGCATTATATTGAGGAAATCGAATCTCCCTATACCGTTTGCTGTAAAACTTGACCGTTCCTGTATCATATCAGTGGGAGAATCTGTTGTTTTCTGTCGTGCGAGCGCTGTAAAAGAGGTTCCTATTCACATCCGCTTTTGCAGAGCTCGCATGTTTGTTTTTTAGTGCCTTCCGCCGGGTTAAGGCGGGTTGGCAGAAATTCTTTTCCAGGAAGAGAAGATTCCCCTTGCGTTTGCCGGTATGGATTGCTATACTACACCCAAAGGAGGCGGCCCCATGAAGCGATTCAAGCGTTTTTCCTCTTGGATATCCCTTTTTTTGTTGGGTGTAGCGCTCATCGTTGTCTATAAGACCTTTGACAACCTCAACGGCATCTGGTCCTTCGTGGGCACCATCCTCGGGATTCTCAGTCCCTTTGTGGTGGGGTTTGTGCTGGCGTTTTTGCTGTACGGCCCGTCGCACCGCCTGGAGCTGCTGCTGCAGAAAGCCTCGCTGTCCTTTGTGAGTAAGCATTCCCGGGCTTTGTCGGTGGCCATTGTTTATCTGGTGCTGGTAGCCCTGCTGGTGCTGCTGCTGGTGTTTGCCCTTCCGCCGGTTGTCATGGGGATATTTGATTTTATCAAGATGATCCCCACCTATATTGAAAACGCCAGGTCGCTGCTGGAGGAGTACAGCCAGCCGGGAGGGATGCTGGCCGGACTGGAGCTGAACGACAAGTGGGATGCCCTCTATCAGGGGCTGATGAGCAAGATCAGCGGCATTACGCTGGAGGATCTGACCTCTTATCTTCAGGGGGTGATCAGCGCCGCCTCCACCATTGTCAACGCTTTCATGTCCTTTATTATTTCCATCTATATGTTGCTCAGCCGGGAGTCGCTGGTCCGTGCCCTGCGGGCGGTTTTGGGGTTGTTTTTGTCCGAACGGGCCATGGATACGCTCAATAGCTATATCCACCGGGTCTTCCGCATTTTTTACGGCTATCTGTACGGCCAGGCACTGGACGCTCTGATCATTGGGGTGATCCTGGCCATCGGCATGCAGATCATCGGCGTACCCAACGGCTGGCTGTTGGGGCTGATGACCGGTACCATGAACATGATCCCGTATTTCGGCGCCATTATCGGCGGCGTGTTCAGCGTGCTGATTACCCTCCTCAGCGGTAGCCTGTACCAGGCGATTTTCGTGGCGATTTATGTGGTGGTGATGCAGCAGATCGACGGCAATATCCTGCAGCCCCGTATTGTGGGCAATTCCATTGGGCTCAAGCCGATTTATGTGCTGCTCTCAATCACGGTTTTTGGTGGATTGATGGGATTTTGGGGGATTTTCCTGGGTGTGCCCATTATGGCCGTGATTCAGATGCTGCTCAAGGACTTGATCCGATATCGCTCCCAGAAACGCCGCATGGTACGGCTGGCGGTGGAAGGAGAGCCCGCGGCGGCTGTAGATGTCTCGGAAGAAGTCCCGGACCCCACCGAAAGCGGATCCTGACGGACAGCGGCTGAAAGCCGCTTGCCATAAAAATTCAAAAGAAGTCAAACAGGAAAAGAGGCTATTGTCATGTCCAGACAAATCACCGTCGCCATCGCGGGCACCGGTTCCCGCGGAGGCGGAACCTATGCCCAGTACCAGAAGAAGTTTCCCGAGCGCATGAAAATCGTGGCGCTGGCGGATCCGGACACCGTCCGTATGAATCTGTTGGCCAAGGAATTCGACGTTCCCGCCGAACGCTGCTTTGCCTCAGCGGAAGAGCTGTTGGCCCAGCCCAAGCTGGCGGATGTGATGATCATCGCCACCCAGGACCGTCAGCATGTGGCCCAGGCGGTGCCCGCCCTGCGCAAAGGGTACGATATCCTGTTGGAAAAGCCCATTTCCAACGATCCCTACGCCATCATGGAGCTGTTGCGGACCGCCCACGAGACCGGGCGGGCGGTAACCATTTGCCATGTGTTGCGTTACACGCCGTTTTACGGCAAGATCAAGCAGCTGATCTCCGAGGGGGCTATCGGGGAGCCTGTTGCCATACATGCCATCGAGAACGTGGGGTACTGGCATCAGGCCCACAGCTTTGTACGCGGCAACTGGGCCAACAGCGATGTGCAAAGCCCCATGATCCTACAGAAGAGCTGCCACGACATGGATATCATCCTGTGGCTGATGGGCAAAAATTGCACGCGGGTATCCTCCTACGGCAGCCTGAAGGTGTTCCGGCCGGAAATGGCGCCGGAGGGCGCGACGGAGACCTGCTTGGGCGGATGCCGCTGCAAGGAGGAATGCCCTTACGACGCAGAAAAGGTTTATATTACCAATTCCACCGGTGTGGCCAGCGGCAACACCGAATGGCCCGTGGACGTGGTGGTGCCGGAACCCACGGTGGAACGGGTGCGTGAGGCCCTCAAGACCAGCCCCTACGGACGGTGCGTTTATCACTGTGACAACAATGTAGTGGATCATCAAGCGGTGGTTATGGATTTTGAGGACGGTTCTACCGCCACCTTTACCATGGCGGCTTTCACCAAGCGGACCGCCCGGGAAATCAAGGTGATGGGTACGGCCGGCGAGCTGGTGGGGGATATGAACACCAATTTGGTAACTGTCTATCCCTTCTCCGGTGAGGATCAGGTGTACGATATTTCCAAGCTGGCGGAGGATTTCTCCGGCCACGGTGGCGGCGATCACCGCATGATGAGCGAATTCTTCGATATGCTGGAAGGTAAGGAGTCGGAAACCCTGACCTCCATCGACGTGTCGGTCCAGAGCCACCTGATGAGCCTGGCGGCGGAGGAATCCCGTCTGAACGGCGGCTGCGGCGTCTCGCTTCAGGAGCTGCGGGAGCGGTATTCCAAGTAGTAGGGACAATTAAAATGGAGGAAAAGCGGAAACGGGAAGGGGTCCTGTTTCCGCTTTTTTTGAGGCTTTTTATGGGGAAGATGTTTTTCACGTCATCCTTGCGTTATCCCTGGACATATGCTATACTTTTCTCAACAATATGCGCAGTATTTAAAACAACGAGGAGGATATTTTGTGAAAAAGAAACTGGCGGTTCTGCTTTCGGCAGCGTTGCTGGCCCTGGGAGTTCCCGTGGGCCTGGGGGTCTCCGCTGCGGACTTTGTGCCGGATTTTCTGTGTACATATCCGGCGGAGGGAAGCGAATTGGAGATGGAGGCCTTTGACATTTCCTGGGAGCCGGTGGATGGCGCTGTGAAGTACCAGGTCAATTTGAAAAACACCGATACCGGCGAGTATGTGCTGGAGCTGGTGGAAACCAATGGAACCAGTATCTCCGCCCCCATGGACGGCTTGCAGCAGAAGGGCGCGGGAAATTATATTGTCGCCGTCAGCGCGGAGCTGGCCGACGGAAGCAAAAAGTATTCCTCCCGCCCCACCTTCACCATCAAGGAACCCGCTGAGAAGCAGTATTTTATCGGCGGCGCCAAAGTGGTGGCCTTCGGCGATAGCTTGGTGGCCAACGGATGGGAAGAGGAATGGAGCCCGGTGTGGGCCAACATGCTCTGGCAGCGCTTTGGCTTTGCGGAGCTAGTGAACGCCGGTGTTCCCGGCAATACCACCACACAGGGACTGGCCCGATTTGATACCGGTGTGGCCGTCCACAGCGATGCCGATTTTGTGCTGATCGTATTCGGCATGAACGACCATGCCATTCCCAAGGGAGGATCGGCTCCGCAGGTGGACCTGGAAACCTTCCGTCAGAATCTTTCCGCTATGGCGGACAAGGTCGCGGCCCTGGGCGCCCGTCCGGTTTTTGTCACCCCCAGCTATATAGACGAGGAAGTCTACAAGGAGCGGCATCCGGAGGAGTTCCTTCCCCCGTATGAGGGCGGTCAGAAGCTGCTGGATACTTACAGCGAGGTTATCCGAGAGGTAGCGGCGGACAAAAACGCCGATCTCATCGATATGGCGAAGGCCTGCCAGTCCTACGACAAGGCGGAATTTCTGCAGGAGGACGGTGTGCATCTGGCCGCGGGAGGCCAGGAGGCCTATGCCAAAGTCATTGGCGATTATCTGGCCGAGCGGTACCCCGGCGGACAGCCGGTGCGCTATCCCGCGGAGCAGCCGGGCGAGGAGAATGTGACCATCCCGGATGGCGGGTTTGACCTGATGCCGAAAGAGGGCGTGACCACCTCGCCGGAGGGCCTGGCCGGTTCCAACGGCAAGCTGATCCCGGTGTACAACGAGGACGGCAGTGTCACGCTGCGCAACGAGAGCCAGCAGAGCTGGCCGGGCGTCAAAACGGAATACCATCAGACGGTCAACGTGCGGGACAACCCCATCTGGTATGCCCAGGTGGAGGGGCTGCAGACCTCCCGCAACGACGGTTTCAACAGCAGCCTGATCCTGGCGGACGGAACATCTGTCCAGTTCAGTGACGTGCTGGGCCAAGGGGCCAATGACGTTACCAAGGACGGCATAATGGCGGCTGACCTGCTGTCCTATCTGGAGGCTAGAGGGCTGGTGGCGGACGATGGAACCATTGAGGTGGATTCCGTTATCATCACTTACGCCACCTGGAGCACGGCGGAGGAAAACACCATCACCCTGAGGGCGTTCAAGCTGGCTGGTGAAGAGGACAGCGAACCCACTGGCGGCTCGACGAATACCACCACCGGTTCGGACGAAGAGCCTGGGACTTCCACGCAGCCGGATGCTTCGGGAACGCCGTCCACAGGCGGACAGAATCCGCAGACCGGCGAGACGACAGGTGCTGTGGCTGGCGGCTTGCTGTTGGCGGTCGCCTCGGTCGGAGCACTGCGGCTATCCCGCCGCCGTCGGTAAAACCTTCCATTCATTTTAGAGGGCCTTGGAACCAATCCGCCAAGGCCCTCTTTATTCTATACGGGATTTTTAACTTGACAAAACCAATTCAGCATTAACAAAGAGGAGAAACCTTAACGATTTCTCCTCTTTGTTAATATCGCCTAATGACTTACATTTTTCTCTGTGTCTTCAGCTGATAGGAAAGCGTCATCAGGCTGTCGCCCAGATGCACGTTTTCCACGATGACTCCCGGGTGCTCGTACAGAATATCGTAATGGCTGAAATTCCAGAAGCCCTGGACGCCTACCGCCAGCAGGCGTTCCACAATGGACGGAGCGGCCTCTTTGGGAATGCACAGGATGGCCACCTGAGGAGGGTGCTCCTGGCAGGCGGTTTCCAGCTCGCTGATGGGGCGGACGGTCAGCCCGCGGATCTGCTGGCCGATGACCTGAGGGGAATCGTCAAAAATGTCAGTCAGACGGATGCCGCGGCTTTCAAAATCCATGTGGTTGGCGATGGCCCGGCCCATATTGCCCGCCCCCAGCAGCACCGTGTCGGAAAGACGGTCCATTCCCAGGATATGGCCGATTTCATCATAGAGCTGGGAGACCATGTAGCCATAGCCCTGTTGGCCGAAACCACCGAAGCAGTTGAGATCCTGCCGGATCTGGGAAGCGGTTAGCCCCATGCGCTGAGACAGCTCCCGGGAGGAAATCCGCACCACGCCGTTTTCCTTCAGATCGTAGAGAAACCGGTAATACCGCGGCAGCCGGCGGATCACCGACATGGAGATATGGTCCGCTTTTGCCATGGATATCGCCTCCTTGCTTGCGCCGTGCGGTCAGTTCTGGTGCTGATTACGGGTATAATCCAGCAGGCCGCCCGCCAGCAGCATGTCGATCTGGCGTTTGGTAAAGCCGGAATTCAGGGCAAATTCCTCGCCGGTGGTCTCGTTTTTCAGCACCACGTCGTCCCCCTCCGCAATGCGGCGGCGGATGTCCGGCAGGCTCAGGACATCCCCCTCGCTGATCCGGTCGTAATCGGCCTCGTTGCGGAAGGTCAGCGGCAGAATGCCTGCATTGATCAGATTGGCCACATGGATGCGGGCAAAAGATTTCACGATAACGGCCTTGATCCCCAGGTACAGGGGAGCCAGCGCCGCGTGTTCGCGGGAGCTGCCCTGTCCGTAGTTGGAGCCGCCGATAATGATGCCCTTGCCCTCCTTTTTGCACCGGGCCGGGAAGTCCGGGTCACAGCGCACGAAGCAGTGCTCCGAAATGGCAGGGATGTTGGAGCGAAGCGGCAAGATCTTAGCGCCCGCCGGCATGATGTGGTCGGTGGTAATGTTATCCCCTACCTTGAGCAGGGCCTTGGCCTCGATGCTGTCCGGCAGAGGCGCGGTTTTCGGGAAGGGCTTGATGTTGGGCCCGCGGAGGATTTCCACCTGGTCCATATCCTTCTCATCCGCCGGGGGAATGATCATGTTGTCGTTGATCAGGAAGGTGTCGGGCAGTGTGATGACAGGCGGTTCGCCCAGGGTGCGGGGATCGGTGAACACGCCAGTCAGCGCGGAGGCCGCCGCCGTCTCCGGGCTGACCAGGTAGACCTGGCCATCCGCGGTGCCGGAGCGTCCTTCAAAGTTGCGGTTGAAAGTACGCAGGGATACGCCGCCGGAATTGGGGGACTGGCCCATGCCGATGCAAGGGCCGCAGGCGCATTCCAGAATGCGGGCGCCGGCGGCGATCAGGTCGGCCAGAGCGCCGTTTTCCGCCAGCATGTTATACACCTGCTTGGAGCCCGGGGCAATGGACAGGCTGACGTTGGGATGGACCGTCTTGCCCTTGAGGATGGCTGCCACCTTGAGCATATCCATCAGGGAAGAGTTGGTGCACGAACCGATGCAGCACTGATCCACCGGGATGGAGCCCAGCTCCTCCACTGCCTTGACGTTGTCGGGGGAATGGGGGCACGCCGCCAGGGGACGCAGGGAGGAAAGATCGATCTCCACTGTCTGGGCGTAAACGGCGTCGGCGTCCGCCTCAAAGGGGGCCCAATCCTTTTCCCGGCCCTGAGCCTTCATGAATTCCCGGGTTACCTCGTCAGAGGGGAACAGGGAGGTAGAAGCCCCCAGCTCCGCCCCCATGTTGGTGATGGTGGCGCGTTCCGGAACGGAGAGGGTTTTGACACCCTCACCGGTGTATTCCATGATCTTGCCCACGCCGCCCTTGACGGACAACCGGCGCAGTACCTCCAGGATCACGTCTTTGGCCGCCACCCAGGGCTGCAGCTTACCGGTCAGGTGGATGCGGACGATCTGCGGCATGGAAATGTAATAGGTGCCGCCTCCCATGGCCACCGCCACATCCAGGCCGCCCGCGCCGAAGGCCAGCATGCCGATGCCGCCGCCGGTGGGGGTATGGCTGTCCGAGCCGATCAGGGTTTTGCCAGGGATGCCGAACCGCTCCAGATGTACCTGATGGCAGATGCCGTTGCCGGGGCGGGAGAAATACAGGCCGTGCTTTTTGCACACCGACTGGATATACCGGTGATCGTCGGCGTTTTCAAAGCCGGTCTGAAGTGTGTTGTGGTCGATGTATGCCACTGACCGCTCGGTTTTCACCCGCGGCACACCCATAGCCTCAAATTCCAGATAAGCCATGGTTCCCGTGGCGTCCTGGGTCAGCGTCTGGTCGATTTTCAGGCCGATTTCACTGCCCGGGGTCATGTCCCCGCTGACCAGATGGGCCTTGATGAGTTTTTCCGCCAATGTCAATCCCATTGATTCCTTACCTCCTGTTGCAGGGGAGGCGGGGCGGTCCAGCCCCGCGTTCATCCTTCGTTTCATTCCCCTATTATGAGGCTTTGTCTTTCTTTTGTCAATGTTTTTGAAAGGAAGCAAAAAATCGCGTGAAGTATTTACAACTCGCAAAAATATGGTATTATACATAATATAAAATTAACTTATTAAAAAAATATAGTGATTAGGAGATGGATGAAATGAAAAAAGAAAAATCATGGTCTTTATTTGTTCTTTAGCCGTGATACTATCTTCAAATCATTTTGCTATTGCAGAAGCAAACAGGTATAGTCAGTCGCTACAAAAATTACCGCTAAATATACAAAAATTAGCATTTAATAATAATGTTGAAAAGACCGAAAATTTATATAATTTGACTATTAATAATGGAGATGGAACTAAAACCACTCAGGTTTTTGCTGAAGCTATCAAATTTAAAAATATAAATGGCCATATACAATATATAGATACTTCTTTTGTAAGAAATGATTTAAATAGCAAAATTAATAGTAACTATGAATATAAAAATGGCGCTAATGCTTTCAATATTTGGTATTCAATCAATATAAAAAACGGGGTTAATATAAATAATGACTATACAATAACGATAAAAGATATGATGGAATCGTTGAATTTAGTAAAACCGGCTAGCATATATAAAGGTGAGCAGGAAAAATTGATTTATAAAGATATATGGGAAAAAGGTATTGATTTAGAGTATATTAATACTTATTCAGGATATAAAGAAAATATTGTATTAAAAAGCAACACAGGAAAGAACACCTTTAGTTTTATCTGGAAATCCGAAAGCCATAAGCCTATTTTGACGGATGGTAATACGGTTATTAATATAGTTGACAAAAACAATATAAATAAAATTGATTATATCTTTAATCCTATTTATGTCTATGATAGCTATAAACCAACAGATACATCAATAGAGAACCTTGATAAATATAAACATTTTAATGAAAATAATTATTATGAAGTTAATCAAATTGATGATGAAACATATGTAATAACCATAGTTGTGGATAAAGGCTTTTTGACAGATCCTAGAACTGTATATCCGGTTGTTATAGACCCTACCGTAGTAGCGACAATATCGGAGTCCAATATTGAGGATAGTTTTGTAATGGAAAACAACCCCAACGCAAATTATGGTAATTATGATTATTTACGATTTGGATATAATAATGGAAAAATATTTTCTTATGTACGGTTTAAGGATTTGGGATTGCCTTCAGGTGTAAATATTATAAATGCAACTCTAAAATTAACATTTCGTTCGGGACAAACCACTGGTACGGATGGAAAGTGTCTGTTAGTAGTTGACAATCAATGGAGCGAAGACTCTATTACATGGAATAATCAGCCGTTTGGTGATTGGGGGTATATCTCTTCGCATAATAACTTTCAGTATTATGAATTTCCTATAACGGAATTTGTAAAAGGTTGGTATAATGGTACATATGATAATTATGGGGTCGACGTAACTTATAATGATGAAACTTATAATGATTATAATAGCGTTGTTTCTTCTGAAGGCGACGCTGCTCGAGCACCGAGATTGACGATTACCTATAGCGATTCGACAATTCCTGTAACGAGTATCGCAATATTTCCTTCTAGTGCAACTCTAGAAGTAGGACAAACAAGTGGTCAATATACAGTACAGTTTAATCCATCTAATGCTACCGATAAGACTTTAACTTGGTCATCCAGCAATACAAATATCGCTACTGTTAGTAGTGATGGACGGGTTACAGCAAGGTCACTTGGGCAGGCAATTATTACTGCAACCTCTGTAAATGGGAAAAAGTCCAATAGTTATGTTACTATAAAAGAAAAAGTTTATAGTAATCTAATAGAAGAGAAATGTACATTTATGGCAAATTTTGTAGAAGGGACGGTCATTCCTATTATATATAATGTAACATTTAATTGTTTTGTTAGTATTGACCATTTTGAAGGAGCTACAAACAGAAGAATAAGTGAAGTAACAGCATTTGCTAAGTTAGACAAAAAAAATCTTAATCCTGCATTGCCCATGCCCGAATTAACCATCAGTCCAAATAACACAACTATAAATAATACAATAATTCAAACTCATTTCGATAATAATGTAATAGTTGGAGATTGGGTCTGGGATAATCAAGTCGCTCAACCTAATTTGAACATTCTTCGTACAGGCACTTTTTCAAGTGTGGCAATATGTTGGCAAGATGGATGTATTTTTCCTTATCGCGAAATAAGAAACACTTTTACCTTTTAGACTATATTTCATTGTAAGAAAGATTAACTATTAAAAGTCAACCCCGAAAATGAATGGTGGTGGTGAAAAAGAGATGGCTCAAGAAAGGTATAGCAAAGCTGAG
>CAJFNR010000058.1 GCA_904395335.1 Candidatus Avimonas narfae
GGGAGCGGTCTTGGCGCGGCGGCCGCCGAACACGATGGCGGAAATCGGCACGCCCTTGCCGTTCTCGAATTCCGAGGAGATGCAGGGGCAGTTCTTGGCCGGGGCGGTGAAGCGGGAGTTGGGATGCGCGCCCTTGGTGGCCGGATCGCCGTTCCAGACCTCGCCCTTCCAGTTGAGGGAGTTCTTCGGCGGGTTCTTATCCAAGCCCTCCCACCAGACGGTGTTGTCGTCCAGGTTGTGAGCCACGTTGGTGAAGATGGTACCCTTGCGGGTGGAAGCCAAGGCATTGGGGTTGGACTTCTCGTTGGTGCCGGGGGCCACGCCGAAGAAGCCGTTCTCCGGGTTGACAGCCCACAGGCGGCCGTCCTCACCGATGCGCATCCAAGCGATGTCGTCGCCCACGCACCAGACCTTATAGCCCTTCTTGCGGTAGATCTCCGGCGGAATCAGCATGGCCAGGTTGGTCTTGCCGCAAGCGGACGGGAAGGCGGCGGCGATATACTTGACCTCGCCCTGAGGATTCTCGATGCCCACGATGAGCATATGCTCGGCCATCCAGCCCTCCTGACGGCCCAGGTTGGAGGCGATACGCAGGGCGAAGCATTTTTTGCCCAGCAGCACGTTTCCACCGTAACCGGAGTTCACGGAGATACTGGTGTTATCCTGGGGGACGTGGCAGATATACCGCTTCTCCGCGTCGATTTCGCACTTGCAGTGCAGGCCGCGGACCCAGTCGTTGCTGTCGCCCAGGGCATCCAGCACCTTCTGGCCCACGCGGGTCATGATGCTCATGTTCAGCACCACATAAATGGAGTCGGTCAGCTCAATGCCGTACTTGGCAAAGGGGGAACCCACCGGGCCCATGGAATAGGGGATCACATACATGGTGCGGCCCTTGTAGCTGCCGCGGGCAATGTCGTACAGCATCTTGTACGCATCGGCGGGTGCCATCCAGTTGTTGGTGGGGCCGGCATCCTCTTCCTTCTCGGAGCAGATGAAGGTGCGGTCCTCCACACGGGCCACGTCGTTGACCGCCGTGCGGTGCAGGTAGCAGCCCGGCAGCTTTTCCTGGTTGAGCTTGATCATTTCACCGGTGGAGCAGGCCTCAGCGCGCAGGGCGTCCAGCTGTTCCTCCGAGCCGTCGATCCAGACAACCTTGTCCGGATTGACCAGAGCCTTTTTCTCCTCGATCCAATCGAGGACCGACTTGTTGTTGGTCATGGTACAGGTACTCCTTTCATTGACAAGCCGGAGGCCCGGAAACCCGAAAAGCGCCGCCGACTTTTTGTTACAGATTCCAAACGATATCGTGTCCTATTATAGTCCAAGTGATTCTCAAAAGGCAAGAGGTATTTATGAATAAATTGATAATTATTTAACAGATGGTTCCCTGCTTTTTCTCCTGGGAAAAAGCAGTTAGTCACGTGTTTGTATAGTTTTATTCCCTCCTATTTGTGAATTATATTTATCAATGCGATGTTGATTTACAAATCACAAGGTGATAATATGAATATGTATAAAAAATATATTATTAGTGTTATAATTATATAAAATTACAGCAATTACCGTGTTTTGTTTCTCTGACCACGGCTTGTCTCTTTCTGACAGCGCCTGTCCTGAGTGCCCACGCCACCAGCATCATGGAATCCCCCTCAGAGGTCAACAAAGAAAATTCTATGACCATGCGATTCAAGGCTACACCAATATGACCATTTATTGACTGCCGTGAAAGGAGTGCGGAGACAATGACGAAGCAAACAGGGACGAAAAAACGGAATGTGCGGCGCATCCTGATAGTGATCACCGTACTAGCGGTGGTGGTAACAGCCGCCGCCGTGGGCGGTTCGTTTGGTTATGCCGCCTATCAAAAGGGCCGGTATGTCAATGTTCAGGACGGTTACATCCTGAACCGGTTGGACGCACAGCAGACCTACGTGGTGCGGATGCCCGTGGAGACCCAGGCTGTGGCCGGCGGCGAAGCCGCGAAGAAGGTGTCGTCCGAACCGGTGACGCTGACCTATGACCATTCGGAAAAGGGACGGGAGCACAACTGGGATATATATACGGACGAGGAAGACAACCAATACTTTTACCACGAAGAGACCGGCCAATTGGTATGTATCATGTATAACCATGAGACACCGGCGCCGGCGAAAACCACCTCCGCCGCTTATCCCAGCGAGGAAGAGGTGTGCGCCTTTGTGGAGCAGTATCTGAAGACGCTGGTGCCCCAGTTCGATTTGTATGACTTGGCCTCCTGTAAGAATATGTGTAACTACGCCGGCGATCCGAACGGGCGGTATGAGCTATATTATGGCGTGAAGGTTGGGGAATACTATGCTGCTCAACGGATCAACGTGACCTGCGGGCCTGACGGAAGGATATGGAGCTTGTCTTTTCCTCAGGATGCCACATATGAGCAGATAAGCGAGGAGGAAAAGGCTGAGCTGGCCGCCCGGATGCCCGACCGTCAACAACTGGAGCAGTACGCACAGGAAAAAATGGAGGAAGAGTACGGCGACAAGCTGGTTTCGACAAAAATCACCGGCATATATTTGTTAAAAGAGGGGAATCAGTATTCCTTGGATCTTTCACTAGGACTTCAGGTAAATATCGCGGAGGACCTTCCGGTGAGTATGTACGGGTCAGCTAATTATCCTCTGTAACAGATTCTGCGGTTAAAACAGGAGGGACGGATAAAATCCGTCCCTCCTGTTACTTTATACCCTCTCTTATTCCTCAACAGCCGTGACCGCCAGGCCCAACTCCTTGAGCTGCGCCTCGTCCGCAGGGGACGGGCAGTCGGTCATGGGCTCGGTCATGTTCTGCACCTTGGGGAAGGCGGTGACATCCCGCAGGGTAGCGGCGCCCAGCATCTGC
Source organism: Candidatus Avimonas narfae (assembly GCA_904395335.1). Lineage (GTDB taxonomy): Bacteria > Bacillota > Clostridia > Oscillospirales > Acutalibacteraceae > Avimonas_A > Avimonas_A narfae. The sequence continues at coordinate 2,881 of CAJFNR010000058.1, forward strand.
ATCACCAGGCGGTCCAGGCCGATGCCCATGCCGCCGTGGGGCGGCGCGCCGTACTGGAAGGCGTCCAGCAGGAAGCCGAACTTGAGCCGGGCTTCCTCCTCGGACAGGCCCAGAGCCCGGAACATGTGGTCCTGAAGCTCCGGGTCGGTGATGCGGATGGAGCCGCTGGCCATTTCCACCCCGTTGAACACCAAGTCGTAGGCCTTGGCGTACACCTTTTCCGGCTGGCTGTCCAGATAGGGAATGCACTCGTCCAGAGGCGCGGTGAAGGGATGGTGCATGGCCGCATAGGCCCCGGCCTCCTCATCCCACTCGAAGAAGGGGAACTCCGTGATCCACAGCAGGCGGAATCCCTCCCGCGGAAGCTCCATTTTGTCCGCGGCCAGCAGACGCAGCGCCCCTAGGACGGACTGCACGTGCTTTTTCACCGGGTCGGCCACCACCAGCAGCACGTCGCCTTCTTCCATTTCCGCCTGGTTCAGGACAGCCTCCATCTCCTCTTCCGACAGGAACTTGCCGAAGGAGGAGGCGCGGTTTTCCGCCGTCCAGCGCACCCAAGCCAGGCCCTTGGCCCCAATGCCCTTAGCGTATTCCGTCAGGCGGTCGATCTCCTTGCGGGTATAGACGCCCGCGCCGCCCTTGACGTTGATGGCGCCCACCATGCCGCTTTCCGCCGCCCCGGCAAACACGGCAAAGCCGCAGCCCTTCACGGCGTCGGTCAGGTCGATGAGCTCCATACCGAAGCGGGTGTCCGGCTTGTCGGAGCCATACCGCTCCATTGCCTCGGTATAGGTCATGCGGGGCAGGGGAGTGGGGATATCCACCCCCAAGGCTTCCTTAAACACATGGCGGATGAAACCCTCGCCCACCGCCAGCACATCTTCCACGTCCACAAAGGACATCTCCATGTCGATCTGGGTGAATTCCGGCTGCCGGTCGGCCCGCAGATCCTCGTCCCGGAAACACCGGGCCAGCTGGATATACCGGTCAAATCCCGCCACCATGCAGAGCTGCTTGTACAACTGGGGAGACTGGGGAAGGGCATAGAAATTGCCCGGATGCACCCGGGAGGGCACCAGAAAGTCCCGGGCTCCCTCCGGTGTGGACTTAATGAGCATGGGAGTCTCCAGCTCGATGAAGCCCTCCTGGTCAAAGTAATCCCTGGCCGCCTTGGCGATGCGGTGGCGCATCAGCAGGTTGCGCTGCAGGTCGGGGCGGCGCAGGTCCAGATACCGGTATTTCAGCCGCAGCGCCTCCGCCGTGGTACTGTTCTCCACGATCTCAAAGGGCGGGGTCTGGGCTTTGCTCAGCACGCGCAGCTCCTCCACAGCGATCTCGATTTCCCCGGTGGGGATGTCGTGGTTCACCGAGCTGCGGATGCGCACCTTTCCCCGGGCGGCCAGGACATATTCGCCCCGCACGCCGAAGGCCTTATCGAAAACGGCCCGGTCGGTGGCTTGGTCAAAAGCCAGCTGTACAATGCCGGTGCGGTCCCGCAGATCCACGAAAATCAGCTGTCCCAGGTCCCGCTGCCGCTGTACCCAGCCGCAGACCGTCACGTCTTTTCCTTCGTCCGAGGGCCGCAGCACCCCGCAATAATGGGTGCGCTTCAGCCCCTTCATGGTTTCCGCCATCGTCTCCGCTTCCTTTCTATTAAAGGGAAAGGCCGGACAGGCCGTCCAGTCCACCCAGTTCCTCCCCCAGCAGGTCGGTCATACCGGCCAGCTGGCGGTCCAGGGATTTGTTGTACAGCACGCTGTACAACCCGTCGTCCAGCGTCACGTCCTCCGTTTCGCCGGTGGCCATATCCTTCAGCCGCGCCGTGCCCGACGCCAGCTCGTCGTCGCCCACCACCAGGGTGTACCGGGCGCCGATCTTGTCCGCGTATTTCATCTGCGCTTTCAGGCTGCGGCCCACGGTGTCGCACTCCGCGGCCACGCCGCCCTGGCGCAGCTTGGTGGTCAGGGTGAAGCACCGCCGCGCCGCCGCTTCGCCCATGGAGGCGAAATACACCTCGCACACCGGAGTTTCCGGGAAGGAAACGCCCTTGGCCTCCATCACCATGAGCAGCCTCTCCAGCCCCATGCCGAAGCCCAAGGAGGGCACATGGGCGCCGCCCAGCTCCTCGATGAGCCCGTCGTACCGTCCGCCGCCGCACACCGTGGACTGGGCACCCAGGGCGTCGGAGATAAACTCAAACACCGTGCGGGTGTAATAGTCCAGCCCCCGGACAATACGAGGATCCACCTCGAAGGAAAGCCCTGCGTCGGTCAGGCAGGCTTTGACCTCCTCAAAATGGGCGGCGCAGTCGTCGCAGAGATAGTCCAGCATCACCGGCGCACCGGCGGCCACCGCGGCACATTCCGGGGACTTGCAGTCCAGAATGCGCATGGGGTTGCGCTCCAGCCGGTCCAGGCAGGTGCCGCACAGGGATTCCTTATGGGCGGTGAAATATTCTTTCAGCGCGGCGTGGTATTGAGCCCGGCACTCCGGGCAGCCAATGGAGTTGATGTGCAGCTGCACGCCGGTGACGCCCAGGGATTCCAGAATGGTGGCGGCCAGCGTGATGATCTCCGCATCCGCCTGGGGGGCGGCAGCGCCGAAGCATTCCACCCCAAACTGGTGGAATTCCCGCAGGCGGCCCGCCTGGGGCTTCTCGTACCGGTAGCAGGAGGTGACATAGGAGGCCTTCACCGGCAGGGCGCCGGCCAGCAAGCCGTGCTCCAGCGCCGCCCGGGCCGCGCCCGCCGTCCCCTCGGGACGCAGGGTAATGGAGCGCTCCCCCTTATCCAGAAAGGTATACATCTCCTTCTGCACCACGTCGGTGGTTTCGCCCACCGACCGCTGGAACAGCGCCGTCTGTTCAAAAACAGGCGTGCGGATCTCCCGGTAGCCGAAATCCTGGGCCACGGAGAGGGCCGTCTGCTCCATATACTGCCATTTGCCGCTGTCCGCGGGCAGCACATCCTGCGTGCCCCGCACAGCCTTGTACATCGCGTCCATGTTCTTCCATCCTTTATGCTTCCGGTCGCCCGGCGTATTCCACCGTTTTCGTATCCTTTAGTATAGCGGCAGAGCGCCGGGCCTGTCAAGGAAAAGCCGCACGGCGCCCCGCTTTGTTTTTTGTCTCGTTCTACCACGGGGGGAGGGGTATAATGGAAAAAGAGGGATATTTCATGAAAAGGCTGTTGCAAAGCTGTTCCTTTTGGTTCGGGGGGCGGTATTGCTCGTGCTGGGGCGCGAAGTGGTGTATACCACCTCGGCGGGACAACATGGGTTCTTCCCTGGCATTATCGGTCCCTACCGGAGGCTGTTTTGCCTCCTGGGAAGCTCTGGGAATATGGATGCCCTATTATCACATATATCCTGTAAAGCGCGGCCATCGACAAAATCCGCTGGGCGGTGCACCGGAGAGGCAAGCGAAAGATCGCTGGAAAGACCGGGGGTTGAGGAAAACGTCTTGCTCTTTCTCCCGGAAAAGAGTATGCTGGGGGCAGAATCCTCGGCGGGAAAGGGAGGAACCCTCATGAGCGAGCACGACAAGATCCTGGCCGGACGGCTGTTTGACGCCCGGGGCACGGAGTTGCGGGGCGTCAAGCGTCTGGCCCACGACCTGTGCCAGAAGTACAACCAGACCTTTGAAGGAGAGGCGGACACCCGGGCCGCTCTGCTCCGCCAATTGCTGGGCGGCTGCGGGGACAACGTGTATTTCCAGGGCCCCATCTATTTCAACTACGGCTTCCACACCACGGTAGGGCGCAACTGCTTTGCCAACTATCAGTTCGTGGTATCGGACGACGCACCGGTCACTATCGGGGACGACTGCATGTTCGGCCCCAACGTCACCATTGTCACCCCCTTCCATCCCCTGATCCCGGAGGAACGTCGGGGCATGGTCAACGAGGAGGGTAAGGAGTTCTGCCCCTGCTACGCGAAACCCGTGGTCATCGGCAGCGACGTGTGGGTGGCCGCCGGGGTCACCATCTGCGGCGGCGTCACCATCGGGGACGGGGCCGTCATCGGCGCAGGCAGCGTGGTGCTCCACGACGTACCGCCCAGGGTGCTGGCGGCGGGCAATCCCTGCCGCGTCATCCGCGAGATCACGGATAAAGACACCGCTGTGGACCTGCTGTGAGACAGCAGAGGGCAAAGGCGCAGCTTTTTCGGATGTTTCGTCTCATACGAGACAGGGCGCGGATAGAAACAGTTCCCTTGACAGCTCCGCGCCTCTTGCGTTTTTCGGTCCCTGCATGAGACGTGGGTTGAAACGAGATTCGGGCTACGGACGACATTTTTACCGGCGATGGTCGGTCCTCACGCGGGGACCGTGGATTGAAATTGGGTCAGTGCCGTCGGTATACCTCCCTTTTTACGTCGCATCCTTCCGGGATGCGCGGATAGAAATGACGATTGGGCAGCACGTTTTGGGGAAACCGTGACGCCGCCCCCTACGGGGGGCGGCAGGGCGGCGCGGTATCCGGCGCCTGTCTCAAGGCGCCAAAAAACCTTTTCCAACAGATTCCAGTGCTCAAGAAAGGCGCAAATTGCCATATTCTCACTTCCTCGCGTTATTGCCAGAGCCTATATATAGGCGTTTTGGAAAATAGCAAGGGGAATCGGTATGAATGTGGAATATACGCAAATCCTTATTGACCGCATTCGCTCCCTGTGTTCTCAATGGGGCTATACCATCACCGAATTGGCCTATCAAAGCGGACTAAAGCATTCCACTGTGGATAACATTATCAACGGTCGATCTTTCAACCCCCAGATTATCACACTTCACAAAATAGCAATAGCTTTCAATATGACGGTGGCGGAGTTTCTGCACTTCGAGCCGCTCAATAGTTATTCCTTCGATGAAGGAAAGGATGAGGACGAAGAATCAATCGCATCTGACCGGTAAGCGCGTGGGGGAAGCCTGTGCGCTTTTATGAACTCGGCCCAAAATCTTCCGGATTTTTTGTGCAAACATAAAGTATATGAAAGAACTTTTCACATAGATCATTATGCCGGGTTTTGGCAGGAAATACAATACCTATAAATAAGGGGGGGATATGTGTATGACGGTGGATTACGTCGCCATTGGCGCACGCGTGAAAGCGGAACGCATCCGGTCGCATATCACCCAGGAAAAGCTGGCGGAACTGACGGATCTGTCCGTCACCCACATCAGCAATATCGAATGCGGTCATTCCAAGCTGAGCCTCCCCTCCCTGATCCGCATAGCCAATGCCCTGAACGTTTCGGCGGACGATCTGCTGTGCGACAACGTGGTACATACCAAGCCGGTATTTGAGAAGCACATGCAGCAACTGCTGGAGGATTGCTCGGAATATGAAGTCCGCATACTGACGGAGATCACACAGGCCGCTAAAACCGCCCTGCGCCACGACCGGGAACTGAAGGGAAACGTTTCCCTGTACGGGGAAACGGACTGAGCACGGCGATGCGTGGCTGTAAGAGCCGTGGGATATGGTTAAGCCCCTCCACAATCGGAAGGGCTCGTTTATTGAGGTAAAAAAGGAGAGACAAGTAACTGTCTCTCCTTTTTATTCAAATATTGAGGGGGGATCTTTTCTGTTTTTGCCTGGGGGCTGGACGCCGTTCCCTCGAGGGGAAGCCTTTAGGCGGAAGGGCCCTTCACCGATTACGCCTTTTTCTTCCTTTTCACCACGAGGATGACGGCCACAGCCACAACAACCAGCACCACGGCGGCCACGGCAACAAAGAGGATAAACATCGAATTGTCCACGCCGGGAAGGATGGTGGCCATTGCCCCCACCTGTACCGTAAGAGGCTGGGTGGTGAGCGCATAATTCATATTGTCGATACCCTTATATTCATATGTCACCAGGAAGGTGGCCTGCCCTTCCCGGACACCCTGAAGCGTCCCGTCCTCGCCGACGGCGACCTCGCCGTCCCCGCCCAGCATGACGATCTGCGCCTGTGCCGTCACATCAGGGGTACCGCCGCCGTATTCCACCGTGTTGACGGTAAAGGGTACGCTCCCGCCCTCGGTAAGCCCCTCCGGGATGGACGCCTGGAGAAGCCGGGGCAGGTACTGGGCATAGGAGGAATCGTTGGTGGTCAGCGCCCCCACATTGTACATGAAATGCCGGTTAAACGCTTCCCGATCCGTATACGTCCAAGGCCAGATGGTCATGCCCCGGTCGGCGATATATTTGACAAAGTCCTTGTTGAGCCCGGCGGAGCTGGGGTTGTATGTGGTTCCGTAACGCTCCGTGGCATTGAGGATTTTAATCAGGGAGGAGCCGGGATCCACCTCGGAGCCGTCCATCTGGCCAGAGGTCAGCAGCCCGCAGCTCATGGTGGGCATCTGGTCGTTCACCCTTTTGATCTGGCCGGTGCTGAAACTAATGACGGAGATCTGGTCCTCCATGTCGTATTCCTTCACCTGCTCCACAAACAGCGGAACCAGGTCGTTTTGTTCGCTTTTCAGCTCCACAAACAGCTGGGTATCCGTGTCCTTGAAAGCCTCCAGATACTCCCGGAAAGTGGGCACTTTCACGTCCGGGTAGGCGCTGGGGTCCTTATAGGATTGGTTGGCCGTATACTGGCGGATCTCCTCCAAGGTCATGTTCTGGACATTGCCGGTGCCGTTGGTGGTGCGGTCCAGTGTGCCGTCGTGGATGACCACCAGTTCCTTGTCTTTGGTGACGTAAATGTCCAGCTCGACGATGTCCGCGCCCTTCTCCACCGCCAGCTGTGAGGATTCGATGGTGTTTTCCGGCGCCTGATCCGGGATACCGCGGTGACCCACCACAAAGGGGGTCCGGGTCATGGTATTGGCGGGAAACAGGCTGGTCATCCAGTCCTCCAGCTCCGCCCGGGCGGAGGACACCACGCCGTTGCAGCCGGAGGTCAGGACCCGCGCACCGGTGACTTTGTCCAGTGTCTCTTCCCCAGCGTCGATCCACACGGTGAGCAGCCATTCCTGCAGCGCCATGACGGTTTCCTTATCCGCCAGCGATTCTGGGAGCAGAACGATTTTGCTGCCGCAGCTGTTCACGGCCTGGCGGATACTCAGCAGGGCTCCCTCGGCGTCAGGATCGGTCTGCGTGCCGGTCATATCCAGTATCCCGCGAAATTTAAATTTTTTCTTGCGGACGGCCTGGATCAACTCCCCTTTGGAGGAAAGGACAAACGCCTCGTTGGGGTTGTTGTCGTCCAGCCACGTTATAAGGGCGTCGGCTTCGGCCTGCTCCTCCACCTGAAAAGCGGGAATGATGGTGGTCCCCAGCTTTTCCACCGCTTCCGTCAAAGACCCGGCCGGGGTGTTCCCCTCGCTGTCCACCTTCAGGATGGCCACGGCAGGGGAGTGGTCACTGAGCCCCTCCAGGTCAGCGGCCGAGTTGACCCGGCTAACCAAAGTGGGCGCCACGATAATGTTGGTTTCCGGCACCCGTACCTCCTGCGTTCTCGACGCGGCAGAGGCGGCCGGCGCCCCCGTCACCGCCAGCATCAGCGCCGCCAAAAGGGCGGAACCGACGCGGCGCATCCGAAACTTTTTCATATTCATCCCTTTCTTTCCGGTTTATTTTCACCGTCCGCCGGGGACGGCTGTGCTCATCCGTTGTCGTCCTCAATGGAGACCAGCTTCCAGGTGGCCCCGCGCTCCTTAAGAGTATATAGCTGGATACTGGTAGCCATGTCGATGGTAGGGGCAATCTCGTTGCCTCTGTCATCCACCGCAATATTGGCCGCCGGCACATAGCCGATACGGGCCACCAGCGTGTCGCCCCTGCGCGTCAGGGTATCCAGCACCGGCACATACAGGGAGGAGGAGCTGCCGCCCAGGGCGCTGAAGGGCACGTGATAGCACTGGTTGGCCTCATCATATTCCAGCGCCACGCTGGAGCCCGCTTCGCCCACCGTATGGTGGTATATCTGCGCATCGCTGCCGTACAGCTCGTCATAGGCCAGAATGATTTCCTGCTGAGGGACGATCATACGGCCCAGATCATCCAGGGGATACGCGCAAACCTCATCCTTTTCCTGAAGCTGGCGGATCCGCTCCTTTTCCGTCACCTTCCACACCGCCGCCTCCAGCAGGGCGTCCTGGGGATTGTCGTTGATGTCGGAGAAGGCGGCGGGGTTGTACAGTGTCACCGGCTCCAGAAACTCCATGATTTCTTCCCGCAGCTCGGTGTCGTCCTGGGAATTGCGGATGGCCTGGATCCCCATAACGGCCAGGGAAACCACCCCCACCACTGCCAAGGCCAGTACCAAAAAGCCCAGCGGCGCCGCGTACCGCCGCTGTCCGCGCCGGTGCCCGGTGACCCCGTACCGGGAACGGTGCGGGGCAGCGGCCTCTTCCGGAATCAGATGCTCGGGACGTTCTTCCTGTGTCCCCTCGTCCTTTTCCGGCGGCGGGGTTCTTTTGCGGCGGGGTACTCCGGCGTCGCTCCGCTTTTTCCGCGGCTTTTTCACCGGTCCTTCCACCGGCGAAGATACCACGGTCCACCCGCCGGCATCCGAAGGGGCGGCAGAGGGGGCCTCCTCCGGTACCGCTTGTTCCGGGGAAGGGCCTTCTTCCGGCAGACTGTGCTCTTCCAGCTGTATGTTTCCCTGATCCTCCGGCAGGGGATTTTCGATTTTTTCCCAATCGCTCATCGCGTATCTCTCCCGTTGGTCAGCGAATCTGCCCGCTGCCGTTGACGATGTATTTGACCGTGGTCAGCTCCCGCAGGCCCATGGGTCCCCGGGCGTGGAGCTTTTGGGTGGAGATGCCGATTTCCGCGCCCATTCCGAATTCGCCGCCGTCGGTGAAACGGGTGGAGGCGTTGACATAGACCGCAGCGGCATCCACTTCCCGGGTAAACCGCTGGGCATGCTCATAATTTTCCGTCACAATGCATTCGCTGTGGCCGGTGCCGTACCGGGCGATGTGGTCCATCGCTTCCTCCAGGCTGTCCACCACCCGCACCGCCAGGATATAGTCCAGGTATTCCGTGGCCCAGTCCGCCTCCTCCGCAGGCTCCACCGGCACGCCGGGCAGCAGGGCCGCCGCGCGGCCGCAGCAGCGCAGGCGCACACCCTTCTCCCGCAGGGCCGCCGCCAGCGGGGGCAGCAGCGCGGGCGCCGCGCCACTGTGAATCAGCAGCGTCTCCGCCGCGTTGCACACAGAGGGGCGCGAGGCCTTGGCGTTGACCACGATAGCCTGCGCCATGTCGGCGTCGGCACTTTCGTCCACATAGATATGGCAGTTGCCCACACCGGTCTGGATCACCGGAACGGTGGCGTTTTCCACCACGGAACGGATCAGCCCCGCTCCGCCCCGGGGGATCAGCAGGTCGATGTATCCATTCATCTTCATCATGGCGGCGGCTGTCTCACGGGAGGTATCCTCCACCAGCTGCACGGTATCCGGCTGAAGGCCCGCTGCCTCCAGACCGGCCCGCAAGGCCTGCGCCACCGCCCGGTTGGATTCGATGGCCTCCTTGCCGCCGCGGAGGATCACGGCGCTCCCCGCCTTCAGGCACAGGGCGGCGGCATCGGAGGTGACGTTGGGACGCGCCTCATAAATAATGCCGATGACACCCATGGGCACCCGGACCTTGCGAACCTCCAGCCCGTTTTCCAGACGGCGCCCTTCCATCACCTCGCCCACGGGATCGGTGAGGGCGCGGATGCTGCGGATCCCCGCCGCCATGCCGGCTACCCGTTCTTTCGTCAGGCGCAGCCGGTCGATCATCGAATCGATCATTCCCGCCGCACGGGCACGGGTGATGTCCCGATCATTGGCTTCCAGAACCGCCCCGGTCTGTTCCTCCAGCGAAGAGGCCATGGCCTCCAGCGCCGCATTTTTCTGCGTCCCGGAGACAGCGTTCAGCTCCCGAGCTGCCTGCCGGGCCTTTTGGCCCATTTGTTCCATTGCCGTCATGGCTCATTCCGCCTTCCCTTCGTTATTCGTGCTCCGCGCCGGTTCAAACAGCGTGCCGCGGGGACGGCCGTCAAACAGATCATACAGCCGGAACGGCTGGGCGCCGTTCATGATGACGGCGGGGATCCCGGCCTCCATGGCAATCTGCGCCGCGTTGAGCTTGGTGACCATGCCGCCGGTGCCCCGTTTGGATCCGGCTCCCCCGGCCAGCGCACGGATGGAATCGTCGATCTCATGCACCACCGGAATCCGGTGCGCGTCGGCGTGGACATGGGGGTCAGCGTCGAACAGCCCGTCGATATCGGTCAGCAGGACGAGGGCGTCCGCCCCGATCAGCTCCGCCACCATGGCGGACAGCGTGTCGTTGTCGCCGAATTCGATTTCATCCACGGCCACGGTATCGTTTTCGTTGATGATGGGCACTGTCCCGTATTCCAGCAGGCGGGTTAGGGTATTCACCACGTTGCCTTTTCTCACCGGATCTTCCACCACATCCCGGGTCAGCAGCACCTGGGCGGTGATATGCCCGTATTCGCCGAACCGCTTGTCGTATATGTACATCAACTCACACTGTCCTACCGCGGCGGCGGCCTGCTTGCCGCCGATGTCCCGCGGGCGTTCCTTCAGGCCCAGATGGCCCGCCCCGACGCCGATGGCGCCAGAGGTCACCAGGACGATTTCCCGCCCGGAATTCTTCAGATCGGAGAGCACCCGGCAGAGGGATTCCACCCGCCGCAGATTCAGTCTCCCGTTTTCATATGTCAGGGTGGAGGTTCCCACCTTCACCACAACACGTTTGGCGTCTTTGACCGCAGACACGGCCGTCACATCCTTTATTATGCTTTATTATGAGTGTAGAGGGAACCGGCCCGATGGGACGACTCCAAATCCAGGGCCTTCTCCTATGGTTTAGCCAGAAACATAGAGGCTCCGGGCACATTATATCATGAACGCTGCCCCATGCGGTTCTCGTCCTACGTCTACCGGCCGCATTTCTCCCGACCTTCATTATATCACAGAACGATTTCGCTGCAAAGCGATTTCCCGTCGAAATGGCTCAACCGCCGTACATTCCTCGGTAGGCTTTGGACGGCTTCACCCGGCCCGCCGCTGCCAATGCTGTCTTCTCCGGCACCAGCACCTGAGCGGCCAGCGCGTCGATATCGTCTGGCTCCAAAGCGTCCAGCCGCTCCAGCACCTCGTCCGGCGACAGTTCGGCGGTATGGAACAGCGCCGTCCTTCCCTCATAGGAGGCGCGGGCTTCCACCGTCTCCAGCCCCAAAATATACGAGGCCTTGACCTGCGCACGGGCCCGGTCCAGTTCGTCCCGGCTGATACCGGCGGAAAATCCGGCCAGCACATCCCGGATTTCCCGGATGACCTCCAGGTGATGCTTGGGGGAGGCGAGAGCGGAGACGGTAAACATCCCCGAGCCCGGAAAGGATTCCGCAGCGGAATATATGGAATAAGCCAGCCCTTTTTCCTCCCGGACCTTCTGAAACAGGCGGGAAGAGGAGCCCCCGCCGACAATAAAGCTGAACAGCATCATGGCAAACCGGCGTTCATCGCCCCGGGGAAGTCCCGGCATGGCCAGCTCCACCGCCGCCTGCTGGAAATCCCGTTTACGCAATACCAGGCACGGCTGAAAAACCGGCGGTGCAGGCGGTTCCGGATCCTGTGCCGGCGGCAGAGAACCCAGCTCCCGTTCCAGCAGTTCCACCACTTCCCGGCGGTCAAAACCTCCTGCCACCACCGCCAGCAACCGGCTGGGGGCATAGTGACGCTCCCGGTAGCGGCGCAGGTCGTCTACGGTCATGGCAGATACTGTGTCCTTTGTTCCGCAGATCGGCCGTCCGAAGGGAGAACCGGGCCAGACGGAGGCGCACAGCGCTTCGTGCGCCACTTCCTCTCCACTGTCCTCGTACATGGCCATTTCCTCCAGGATCACCCGGCGTTCCAGGTCCAGGTCGGCACTGTCCAGGCGGGGATGCAGGACAATATCACACAGAAGATCCAGCACCCGGCCGGCGTTTTCCTTCAGTGTCTGGGCGTAATACCGGGTGCATTCCCGGGCGGTATAAGCGTTCATGCCGCCCCCCAAACGGTCCATTTCCTCGGAAATTTCCCGGGCGCTGCGTCGGAAGGTCCCCTTGAAGGCCATGTGCTCGATAAAATGGGACACGCCCTGCTCCTCCGGCTGCTCCCAGGCCGATCCAGCAGTCACCCACAGGCTGGCGGATACCGAATGCGCTCCCTCCTCGGGCAGCAGCAGGATCCGTGCTCCGTTTTTCAGTGTCAGCTTTTCCTTTGCCGTCATGGCTCTATCCTTTCCCGTTGCTCCCATTCCCGTCATTCCACTTCTGGGGGAAGCTCCAGCAAACGCTGTACTTCCCGCAGACCGTCGGCAATCTCCTCGCGGGAGAAATCGGCGGCCGCCAGCTCCTCGTCGCTGAGGGTGCTAATCTCCCGGTAAAAATCCAGCGCCGTCCGGCCATAGGACGGCAGGGGGGAGGCCTCCAGCGTCTCAAACAGTAGATTTTCCGCCTCGTTGATTCTTCTTTTATGCAGCAACTTTTTCAGCCGGTAGGCCAGTACGTCGCTGCCGGATAACGTTCCGTCCTCGTCCAGGTGCAGCTCTTCGCTTTCCATATCCCGGTCAAAGAGGACACGGGCCAGCATGCGGGACAAGCCCTCGATCTGCCGCATGATGTAATCGTCCGCAAACATAGACGCGCCTCCTCAGTCGCTTTGGATCAGTAAACCATGGAATGGGATGAAATGCAAGTCCGTACCGGCAAAATTTTAGGGGCAGAAAGCGCTTTTCGGCATTCTCAAATAGGAAAAAAGGGGAGCGTCACCGCGTCCCCCCTCTCCTTAGCCCTTATGCAGCGCTTCTCCGCCGACATTCTTTGCAAAAGCCGACCTATTCCCCTCACGGAATGCTTCAAAGCCCCGCTTTTTTGTCACACAGCCGCCAGTAGGGCCGCCTCGTCGGATATGCAGCCCGCCCCGCAGGCAGGCGGCGAAATGAACGGCATAGCTTTCCCGCTCCATTTGACCCGTTACGGCAAAGCCCCCGCCTTCCCATAAGAAAGCGAGGGCTTTCATCGTGGATTATTCTCCGTAGCCCTGGGGATTCTGGGACTGCCACCGCCAGGAGTCGCGGCACATGTCCTCCACATTGTGAACCGCCTTCCAGCCCAGCACCTTCTGCGCCTTCGACGGGTCGGAATAGCAGGTGGCGATATCGCCAGGACGGCGGGGGGCGATGACATAGGGCACCGGTACGCCGTTGGCCTTTTCAAACGCTTTGACCAGATCCAACACGCTGTAGCCCACGCCGGTACCCAGGTTGAACACTTCCGCTCCGGTATGCCCCAGCGCGTAGTCCACTGCTTTCACGTGGCCGGTAGCCAAGTCCACCACATGGATATAGTCCCGCACGCCGGTGCCGTCGGGGGTATCGTAGTCGTCGCCGAACACGGACAGCTGGGGCAGGCGGCCGATGGCAACCTGGGAAATATACGGCATCAGGTTATTGGGGATGCCGTTGGGATCCTCGCCGATGCGGCCGCTCTCATGGGCGCCGATGGGATTGAAGTAACGCAGCAGCACCGCCGTCCACTGGGGATCGGACACGCACACATCCTTAAGGATTTCCTCGATGACGTATTTGGTGCGGCCATAGGGATTGGTGACCGCCCCGGTGGGCATATCCTCCCGCAGGGGGGAGGGATTGTTCATGCCGTACACGGTGGCGGAGGAGCTGAACACGATGCGCTTGCAACCGAACTCCGCCATCACCTGACAGAGGGTCACGGTACCGCCCACATTGTTGTCGTAATACTCCAGCGGCTTCTGCACCGATTCGCCCACCGCCTTCAGCCCGGCGAAATGGATCACGGCGTCAATAGCGTGCTCGCGGAACACCCGGCGCAGGCCGTCAGCGTCCCGGATATCGCATTCATAAAAAGGGAAGGACTTGCCCGCCAGCTCCTGTACACGGCGGAGGGCCTCCGGCTTGGCGTTGTAGTAATTGTCCACCACCACGATATCGTAGCCTGCGGCCAGCAGTTCGATACAGGTGTGGCTGCCGATATATCCGCAGCCGCCCGTAATAAGTATTGCCATTTCGCTTCCTCCTGACTATAATAACAAAGACATGCGGAAAAATCGTGTCTGTTCCCCCGGATCCGGGGAACGCTTTCTCACCTATTATTATAACGGAGAAATGTGTTTTGGCAATGGACATTGGTTGCATCCGCACTTTGCCCGGAAAAGAACCCCCGCTGTTTTTCCGACGGAAGATTGACAGCTGGGGAAGGAAGGAAGTATTCCATGAACACAAACGAGCGCCCGGCCCTGGTCATTATGGCCGCGGGCATGGGCAGCCGCTTTGGCGGCATGAAGCAGCTCACCCCTGTGGGACCCTCCGGCGAATTCATCATCGACTATTCTATCCATGACGCCCTCACCGCGGGCTTTTCCCGCATTGTTTTTATCATCAAGCGGGAAAACGAGGCCCTGTTCCGGGAAAAAATCGGCGACCGGGTGGCCCGGCGCGCCGATGTCTCCTACGTCTATCAGGATACCGCCATCCTGCCCGAAGGCGTGCCGGCCTCGCTGGGCGAACAGCGGGAAAAGCCATGGGGCACCGGCCACGCGGTTATGTGCTGCCGGGAGGCGGTGAAGGAACCCTTTGTGGTCATCAACGCCGACGATTATTACGGCTCCCGCTGTTTCCGGCTGCTGTATGATTTCCTCACCGGCCCTCATCCCGCGGACGGGCGGTTTCATCTGGCGATGGCGGGCTTTGTGCTGAAAAACACCCTGACGGAAAACGGTTCCGTCTCCCGGGGGGTTTGTTCACTGGATGAGGAAGGCTATCTCACCGATATCGTGGAGCGCACCCGCATCGAAAAGCGCCCGGACGGCGCCGCTTTCACCGAGGACGGCGGTGAGACCTGGACGTCCCTGTCCCCGGAATGCACGGTATCCATGAACTGCTGGGCGTTTCCTGCCGGCACCCTGCCGCGGTTTGAGGCGCTGTTCCGCGACTTCCTGAAGGAGCCCGGAAAGGACCTGAAAAGGGCGGAATTCTATCTGCCCTATGTGGTAGACCGCCTGGTGGCCGGGGGAGAAGCGGACGTGCGTGTGCTGTCCACCCCCGACTGCTGGTACGGCATGACCTATCGGGAGGACCAGGAAAAGGTGGTATCCGCCATCCGCGCCATGGTGGACGAGGGGCAATACCCGGTATCCTTGTGGGGATGACCGGACGCGCACATGTTTTTTCCCCGGATGGCATACATATTTTCCGTTGACCTTATCACACCGGTCCCGAACCGGGAAGGGAGCATACCTTATGAATACGGCATTGGAAATGGCGCGCCAGTTTTCGCTGGGTCAGGAGCCGGAAACAGCGGAGCCTTACGGCTGCGGCCATATCAACGAAACCTATCGGGTCACCGACGCCACGGGAAAGCGGTGGATCCTGCAAAAAATCAATCCCCATGTTTTCCCCGATATTCCCGCACTGATGGACAACATTTCCCACGTCACTGCCTACCTGCGGGAACAGATCCAGGAGGAGGGCGGCGATCCGGAGCGGGAATGCCTCCGGCTGATTCCCACACGCGCGGGCGATTCCTTTGTCCGGATGGAAAACGGCGATTGCTGGCGGATGTACGCCTTTGTGGAAAACACGGTCACCCTGCAAGTAGCTCAGTCCCCGGAACAGCTCTATTTCGCCGGCGTGGCCTTTGGCCGGTTCCAGCGGCTGCTGGCCGCCTATCCGGCCGCTTCCCTGCATGAGATTCTGCCCGGCTTTCACGACACTGCCGCCCGGTACCGGAATTTCGAGCGGGCGGTGGAACAGGACGCCTGCGGCCGTGCGGCGGAGGCACAGGAGGAAATCGCCTTTGTCAGGGCCCGCCGGGAGGAAGCCGGCCGGCTGGTTTCCCTGTTGGAAAAGGGGGAGTTGCCCCTGCGGGTAACCCACAACGACACCAAGCTCAACAACGTCCTGCTGGAACCAGGCACCTTCCATCCAGTGTGCGTGGTGGACCTGGACACCGTCATGCCGGGGCTGTCCCTGTACGATTTCGGTGACAGCATCCGGGCCGGTGCCAGCACAGCGGAAGAGGACGAAACCGATCTTTCCAAAGTCTCCTGCGACCTCTCCCTGTTCGAGGCGTACACAAAAGGTTTTCTGTCCCAGTGCGGCGGAAGTTTGACGGCAAAGGAGCGGGAGCTGCTGCCTTTCGGCGCCAAACTGATGACCTTCGAGTGCGGGATGCGTTTTCTCACCGATTATCTGGAGGGGGACACCTATTTCCGCATCCACCGTCCCGGACACAACCTGGACCGCTGCCGCACCCAGTTCAAGCTGGTGGCGGACATGGAGGAAAAAGCGCAACAGATGGACACCATCGTCGCGCGGTCTTGATAGAGAAGCGGCTCCGGCGGGACGGATTCCTGCCGGAGCCGCCTTCTTTTGAATAACGGGCTCCTTCCGAAGAGGCTATTTCCATCACCGAGGAAGGATTTGGTAAAGCAGGCATCGATGAGGAAACCGAAGCCATGAGACAGGAGCCTCTGTGCCAAGCTTTCCCATAAATAGGAAAGAAGGCTCCGTCTGGCGGGGGATGTGGGGAAATCTAGGAAGATGCGGCTGCAAAAGCGCGTGAAGTTTTCCACGCTCCTGGTGAAAGTGGTGGAAAAACCGCCCGAGGCCTGCGGCCACCGGGCGGTTTTTCCATGAGAAACGAAGAATCACTCTCCGTCCTTATCTTTTTCTTTATCCCGGCCGGCTTTTTTCTCCGGCTTGCGGGACTCCTTCTCGTTTTCCTCCGGCTCGGGGAGAGGCGTAACCTCCACGTGGACCTTCTCGATGCGGCGCTCCACCACCTCGCGGACGGTAAAGGTGACGTTCTGATATACCACGGTGGGATGCTCGTCTTCCTGGGGGATGCGGCCCAAGCGGTCCATGATAAAGCCCGCCACGGTGTCGTACTCGCCCTCGGGAAGCTCCACCTTCAACAGCTCGCTCATCTCCTCGATGTCCAGCGAACCGTCCACCTCAAAGGTGTTGTCTCCGGTCTGGGTGACCTCTTCCTCCTCGTGGTCGAATTCATCCTGGATATTGCCCACAATGGATTCCAGCAGATCCTCCATGGTGACGATACCGGCAACACCGCCGTATTCGTCCACCACCACAGCCATCTGCAGGTGCTTTTCGCTCATCTCGGTAAAGAGCTCGCCGCATTTCTTGGTGCCGGGGACAAAATAGGCCGTCCGTACCAGCGAACGCAGGGACAGCTCCGGGGGAATCGCCTGGCCCACGTAGGGAAGCAAATCCTTAATATACAGCAGGCCGATCACGTTGTCGATGTCATCCTCGTATACCGGCAGACGGGAGAAGCCCTCCTCCACGCTGACGCGCAGTGCTTCGACCACACCGTCCTCCACATCGATGGCTTCCACATCGGTACGGGGAGTCATGATGTCCTCGGCGATGATGTCGTCAAACTCGAAGATGTTGTTAATCATGTCCTTCTGGCTTTCTTCGATGACGCCTTTTTCCTCGCCCACATCCACCATCATGCGGATCTCCTCCTCGGTGACGTTCTCCTCATCCGCATGAGGATCCAGGCCAAAGAGGCGCACCACCAGGTTGGTGGAAACGCTGAGGAGCTTGACAAAGGGGCGGGTGACGATGGCCACCGCCCGCAGCACGCCGATAACGGCGAAGGACAGGCTTTCCGCTTTCTGCATGGCGATGCGCTTGGGTACCAGCTCACCCAGCACCAGGGAGAAATACGACATAATCAGCGTAATGACCACCACGCTGACCGTTTCCACCGCCCCGGCATAGCCGGCGGCCGCGGGCACCGTTCCGATAAACCAGTCGGCCAGCGGTTCCGCCAGCGACTGAGCGGCGGTGGCGGAGGTCAGAAAGCCGGCCAGCGTCACGCCGATTTGGATGGTGGCAAGAAAGTTGGAGGAATCCGCGGTAAGCTTCAGGATCTGCTGCGCTTTTTTGTGCCCGTCCTCCGCCATTTTCCGGATCTTTGCATCGTTGAGGGAAATGACCGCGATCTCCGATGCGGCAAAAAACGCGTTGACGAAAATCAGGACCAGCAGGAGCAGCAGCTGCAGCCATATCTGGCCAGCAGGATCAGGGTCTGCATCCATGGAAACCAATTGCCCCTTTCACTTCAAAATGAGGCGGCCGCCGGGGGACACCCGTCGCAACCCGGTCAAAACCGCCCAAAACGTATTGTTACTATAATATCCGTTTTCCGCGTCTCTGTCAATCCGGAGTGCAGGGGTGTGCGCGGGCCTGTGAGGGCGAAAAGGCGAGTTCTCAAGCGCCCTTGTGGCGTATTTCCCGCTGGGGGATTTCTTTCTGCCGATTTGCGGGTTTTCGCTCCTTTTTGTACAGCGCGGAAAAAAAGAGGAGAAAAAAGATTCCAAAAACTCCCGCTTTTGATATTTACACCTGAAGGGAAACGTGATAGTATATCATTAGGTGCGGGAAAGTCTTCCGGCCCGTTTTTTTCGGGACGGATTTGCCGCTGATCCCGCTTGTTTTTTTCCATCCTTATTCACCATCCTTAAAAGGAGGACAAACATCCATGGCAAGAAAGTTCAAAACGATGGATGGCAACAACGCGGCGGCGCACGTATCCTATGCGTTCACCGACGTGGCGGCCATCTATCCCATCACGCCTTCGTCCGTGATGGCGGAAGAAACCGACAAATGGGCCGCTGCCGGTCAGGAAAACCTGTTCGGCCGTCCAGTCAAGGTGGCGGAGATGCAGTCCGAGGCCGGCGCCGCCGGTGCCGTACACGGTTCGCTGGCAGCCGGTGCCCTGACCACCACCTACACCGCCTCTCAGGGCCTGCTGCTCATGATTCCGAACATGTACAAAATCGCCGGTGAGCTGCTGCCCAACGTCATCCACGTGTCGGCCCGTGCTTTGGCGTCCCACGCCCTGTCTATTTTCGGCGACCATTCCGACATCTATGCCTGCCGTCAGACCGGCTACGCCATGCTGTGCTCCTCCAGCGTGCAGGAGGTCATGGACCTGGGCGCCGTCGCCCACCTGTCCGCCATCAAGGGCCGGGTGCCGTTCGTGCATTTCTTCGACGGTTTCCGCACCTCTCACGAAATCCAGAAGATCCAGGTCTGGGATTACGAGGACCTGAAGGAAATGCTGGACTGGGAGGCGGTGGACCGCTTCCGCAAGCACGCCCTCAACCCGGAACATCCCGTGCAGCGCGGCACCGCACAGAACCCCGACATCTTCTTCCAGGCCCGCGAAGCCTGCAACACCTACTATGAGGCCATCCCCGATGTGGTGGAGAGCTACATGAAGATGGTGAACAAGAAGATCGGCTCCAATTATAAACTGTTTAACTACTACGGCCCCCGCGACGCCAAGCGCGTCATCATCTGCATGGGCTCCGCCTGCGAGACCATCGAGGAGACCGTGGACCATCTGAACGCCGCCGGCGACAAGGTTGGCCTTATCAAAGTCCGCCTGTACCGTCCCTTCTCCGCTAAGCACCTGATTGCGGCGATTCCGGACAGCGTGGAGGCCATCTCGGTCCTCGACCGCACCAAGGAACCGGGCTCCATCGGTGAGCCGCTGTACCTGGATGTGTGCGCCGCCCTGAAGGGCTCCAAGTTCGAAACCGTCCCAGTGTACACCGGCCGGTACGGCTTGGGCTCCAAGGACACCACCCCGGGTCAGATTGTCGCTGTGTACCGCAACATGGAGACGGCCCGTCCGAAGAAGCGTTTCACCATCGGCATTAACGACGACGTGACCAAGCTGTCCCTGAAGGTCCGGGAAAACCTGGACACCACGCCCCGCGGCACCCGCTCCTGCAAATTCTGGGGCCTGGGCTCCGACGGCACCGTGGGCGCCAACAAGAACTCCATCAAGATCATCGGCGACCACACCGATATGTATGCCCA
>CAJFNR010000059.1 GCA_904395335.1 Candidatus Avimonas narfae
ACAAGGTTTTTGGTGGACGAAACGGACAGCTCCCCGCAAGATTTCGAGTCAGGCCCGTTATGACCACTTCGATACGCTTCCGTATTGGATGTTTTGTCTGAAACGACAGTTGTCATTATAGGGGATTGGGCCCCGTTTGTCAACCAAGGCTGCCATCTTCATCAGCCGTTTCTTATCCATTGGCCAATTCATTCTTGTCATATGCTCATAATTCTGTTATACTGGCCGATAAAGGAGGGAGCCCTATGCCTCGACCCTGTAAATGCCGCCGTATTTGTTCGGTCCCCCGTATTACCCGCTTTGACGCGGCGGGAGAACCGCATTCCGAGCCCGTCACCATCGGGCTGGACGAGCTGGAGGTACTGCGCCTATTGGACCGGGAGAACCTGTCCCAGCAACAGTGCGCCGCCCGGATGCAGGTCTCCCGCCCCACGGTGGCCCGTATGTATGAAAACGTGCGGAAAAAGCTGGCCGAAGCCCTGACGGAGGGGAAAAGCATCCACCTTGCCGGGGGCGATATCCAGGTTTGCACGGAACCTCGGCCGGAGTGCCGGGGAGTGCGGAATTGCTGTCACCGAAAAAAGCATTCGACCGTCATGGACAACAAAAGGAGGTAATAAGATGAATATCCTTATCCTCGGCGGCGTGGCCGCCGGCACCAAAACCGCCGCCAAGCTCAAACGCGAGGACCGGAGCCTGAACGTTACGATCCTGACCAAGGACAAGGACATTTCCTACGCTGGATGCGGCTTACCCTATTATGTGGGCAGCCTCATTGAGAACCGGGAGGAGCTGATTGTCAACACACCGGAATCCTATGCCGCGCTGACCGGCGTGGAGGTGCTCACCGGTCGGGAGGCCATATCCGTGGACAGCGAGGCCAAAACCGTCGTGGTCCGTTGTACGGACACTGGGGAAGAAGAAATCCATTCCTATGACCGGCTGGTGATCGCCACGGGTGCTTCTCCAGCGATTCCACCCATTGAGGGCGTGGGGAAAGCGGGGGTCTACACCATGCGGACGCCTGCCGACGCCATCGGTATTCGCGATTACGTCAAGGAACATACCGTTCGGAACGCCGTGGTGGTGGGCGGCGGCTTTATCGGCCTGGAGGCTGCGGAGAATCTGCAGCGGCTGGGGCTTTCGGTTGCAGTGCTAGATGTTGCCGGACAGATCCTGCCGGGGGTGCTGGATTCGGAGATGGCAAACTATGTACAGCGGTACCTAACCCGCCGGGGCATCCGCATCGTCACCGGCGCCAAAGCGGAGCAAATCCAGGGCCTGGACCGTGTTACCGGAATCAAAACCTCTGCCGGCCTTTTCCCGGCGGAACTGGTGATTCTGTCGGCCGGGATCCGTCCCAACACGGCATTTTTACAGGGCAGCGGGATCGAGATGATCCGGGGGGCCATCGTTACCGGTCCTCAAATGGAAACCAACCTCCCCGACGTTTACGCGGCAGGGGACTGCGCCCTAGTGACCAACCGCCTCACCGGACAGCGGCAGTGGTCTCCCATGGGGTCCTCCGCCAATTTGGAGGGGCGTACTCTGGCCCAGGGGCTGGCCGGCCGTAAAAAGACCTATCCCGGCGTCCTGGGGACTGGCGTGGTCAAGCTGCCGGGGCTGAACTGCGGCCGTACAGGACTGACAGAGGCGCAGGCCAAAGAGGCCGGATACGATGTGGCGACCATTCTGGCCGTAACCGATGATAAAGCCCACTACTACCCCGATGCCGCCTTCTTCATCACCAAGCTGATTGCGGACCGGAAGACCCATCAGCTGCTGGGAATGCAGGTGCTGGGGCCCGGCGCTGTGGATAAAATGGTGGATATCGCAGTGACCGGCCTGAACCTGAAGGCCCGGCTAGAGGATTTCGAGAATGCGGATTACGCCTATGCCCCGCCCTTTTCCACGGCCATCCACCCCTTTGTCCAAGCAGTCTATCTCCTGCTCAATAAGCTGGACGGCACGTTGGTCAGCATGACACCTGCGGAGTACGCCGCCGGCGCAGCACAGGGTTACCGGATCATCGATGTGGCGCCCCGCCCCGCCATTCCGGGTGCTACTTTCGTGGATCTCTCCTCCGTCCAAGGAGAAATACCCGGCATCGGCAAGGAGGAAAAGCTGCTGCTGGTGTGCGTGCGGGCCAAGCGTGCCTATTTCCTGCAGAACCGGCTGCGGTATTACGGGTACCGCAACACAGTGGTACTGGAAGGGGCCACCAGCTTCAACGAAGTCAAGGTTCCCGATTCCGCTCCCGTCGTCCTCACTCATCAGGGGTAACCGATACCCGTCCGGCATCCCCGTTCATAGGATGGTGCAACTTGGAAAAAATAGTGGACATAAACCCTTGAAAAATATATACTATGTCTATTATTTGTTGGGGTGAGGAGGGGTTCTTTTGTTTACGTTATCCGAAGAGGAAACGCCGGTGAAAGCACGTTCCCGCAGGCGTCTGGGGATTCTGGTAGCGGTTCTGGCCGTTGTTCTGCTGGCGGCGGCCGGTTTTGCAGCCTATTTTCTGACTCGGGACAAGGGGATCGGGGACTATGTCGTCCGGGAGGAATCCTCGGTCCGCATTGCTTCCCCCGGGGGAAACACCGTGCTGGTGCTAACCACTGCGGACGGACAGCTCCGCTATCAGGTGGAGCGGGACGGCCGTCCGTTCACCGAGGCGGGTGCATTAGGGGTTACAGTGGACAGCGTGGCTTACGGAGCGGCGGATTCCGTGGAGCAGCTGGGAAAGATTACGGGAGAGGTCCGCACAGACAAGCGCACCATAAACGGCCGGATGAAAGAGGCGGCGGAGCCCTGCGTTTCCGCTGTCGTCCCCGTAAATACACAGGGCAAGGAATTTACCCTGGAGGTACGGGTATTCGACAACGGCGCCGCCTTCCGCTACCGCCTGCCTGGGGAGGGGAACCGGGTGGTAAAAAGTGAGCAGACCAGCTTTGCCCTGCCTGCGGGGAGTATGCTGTGGGCTTCGGATACCCATGTATATTACGAAAGCAAGGTGGAAAAAAGGGATCCCTCCAAGGAGAGCGATCAGACCCTGGCCACTCCGGCCACTGTACAGCTTCCTGACGGCGGGTACGCTGCCATACTGGAGGGGAACCTGGGAAATTATGCCGGCATGTCTCTGGCCTGGCGCGGCGAAAACCAGTACGGTGCGGATTTCACCCACGGGAATGCCGCCACCTTCGTGTTGTCCGGGGAAATAGTCACCCCCTGGAGAATCGTCGCAGTGGCAGATGACCTGGATCAGCTGGTAAACAACACCATCGTCTACCAGGTATGCGACGCTCCGGAGGAATCCCTGTTTGACGGCGGATGGATCAAGCCCGGCCGGGCGGTCTGGTCCTGGATCACCGGCCGTACCTCCGACCGCGTCACACCGGAAATCATGGAAGCCTATACCGAGGATGCAGCCGTGTTGGGATTCGAATACAACCTGATCGACGAAGGGTGGGTCCACTGGGAGGACTATGAGTCCGTCCTCCGCTCTCTGGCGGATCAGGGGGCGCCCTACGGCGTCGGACAGATCCTATGGACTGGCGTCACCGCCGGGGCGGGATACGGCAACGGCATAAAGGACTTTGCCGATGCCAGGCGATATCTGGATTTCCTGTCCGATACGGGGATGAAGGGGGGGAAAATCGATTTCTTCACCACCGAGACCTCAGTGGAAATGGGGGTCGATATTTACCGGGAAATCCTCCAGTATGCGGCGGAAAAGCAGCTGCTGATCAATTTCCACGGCTGCAACAAGCCCACCGGCCTGGACGCTACCTGGCCCAACGAGCTCAACCGGGAAGCCATTTTAGGGCTGGAATCCACCCAGGTCACCAACCGGAACGCACAGGCCCAAATGTTCACCACCCAGGTATTTACCCGCAATCTGGCGGGGCATGCCGATTATACGCCGGCGGTGGACACCGCCTTCCATATGGCCCAGCTGGTGCTCACCGACGCACCGCTGCAGGCCATCGGCACCTCTACAGAAACACTGCTGTCCCTGCCCTCGTTAGAGATGATTAAAAGCGTGCCCACCGTCTGGGACCGCACGGTGGTTCTGCCCCAGAGCGCTATCGGGGAGGCCGCCGTATACGCCCGGGAAAGCGCTGGCGGCAGCTGGTTTGTGGGCGGCATCAATTATCGGTCGCCGGACAGCGCCACGATGCTGGAGCTGTCGCGTTTCCTGGGGGAGGGCTCTTACCGTATGGAGCTGTGGACCGACGGGAAGGACGGCCTGGAAAAGCAGACCCGCACCGTTACCCGTGAGGATACGGTGGAGGTGCCTTTTGATAAGCTGTCCGGCTTTATCGCCCGATTTGACCGGGTTGCGCTGTCCCAGTACGGCGGAGAGATCCTGTTTGGCACGCCTGTCACCGTGGAGGTACCCGATCCGGCGACGGTAGCGGCCTACACCCTGGACGGCAGCGAGCCGGATGCTTCCTCTCCCCGAGTGGAAAACGGGACCGCGATAGAACTGACCGACAGCGCTGTTCTGACGGTGAAAATCCTGGACGGACCCGGTAAGGGCCGTGTGCAGTCCTACCGCTTCAACCGGATCGCCACCCCTCGGATACGCGTCGTCTCCGAGCAGGACGAGGGCGGCACGGCTACAGTGACGTTAAAGCCCAATTTTGACGCCCCCCTGCATTACACCACTGACGGGTCTCTGCCCGATGCCGGGTCGCCGGTATATGAGGGGCCCTTCCTCATGGAGCACAGCGGATTGCTCCAACTGTATGCTGAGACGGGGGATACGCCCTTCCGGATGAGCCAGTATATCGAATCCGCCCCGGCCATCGAGGTGAATCCGGAGCTCGCACTCACCGATGCCGAATGGCTGAGCGCTACTACCGGCTATGCCGGGGATCCGGCCACCAAGGACCGGAATACCAAGGGACGAACCATTGCCATCGCCGGCACCCGCTATTCCCGCGGGCTGGGTACCAACGCCATAGGCACCTTTGAATACGCGGTACCGGAGAATGCAGACCGCTTTGTGGCGGTTTGCGGCATCGACGACGGAATCCGGTCGGACGGAAACTACACCCTGGCCAGCGCTACGGTTTCGGTTTCCTTTAGCGGCGGAGGGCTGGAGGGGAACAGCCTTCCGTATACCACTCCGGTCTTTGTTTACGGTGAAAAGCTGGTAATCGACCTGCCGGTGCCGGAGGGCGCGGAAAAAATCCTCATCACCTGCGGGGATGCCGGGGACGGCATTATCTGCGACAATGTTTCCATCGGAAATCCCGGCTGGATGCTGAAGTAAACGGTTCAAAATCCCCGGTTCCTTAGGGAACCGGGGATTTTGAATAAGATTCTGTTGCATTAGGTCTCAGTGAAACCGGAGGTAACATCAGAAAAGGCACAGCCGCTGGACGTACAGCGTGTTCCCGTCCCGGCTCAAGGGCGGTAGGTGAGCCAGGCGGAGGGCGGCGGGAACCACATCCGGGGCCGCTTTGCGGGACAGATGAAGCAGCACCGTGTGGGATGAAAATCCTCCCGCCGGAAAGCGTAGACAATCTCGGCCTCCCATCCGGCTTTCAGGAGCAGGGAGGCCATTGTCTCCCGCGAAAGTCCCATCAGCCGCCGGGCCGCCCCTCTTTCCACCACCAGCCAGATTTCCTCCGGCGGGTGAGCAGCTCTCGTCAGCTTTTTCACAATAGGGCTGGCAATGAAAAAGGGAATGTTGGCGAACACCTGGTAGGAGGTCTCTTTCGGCAGGGACATCTGCAAAAAATCGCCGCCGATCAGCCGTAGATTGGGAACTGAGGACAGGGCCCGGCTTGTTTTTTCAAACAGGTCATCGTCCAGCTCCACGGCATAGAGAAATCCGCTTTTCCGGCACAACACCTGGGTCAGATGCCCCTTGCCGAAGCCGGTTTCCAGCACAGTGTCGCTTTGGGTGATGGTACTGAGCGCTACGATTCGCTCTAGGACCCGGCGGCTGGTGAGAAAATTTTGGGAAACGGACAGCGGGCGCTTCTATGTGCCTGTATATTTTTGGCATTTAGATATACCGGTCTCCTCCCGTATTTTTTACTGCGCTCGTTTTGGGCAATAAAAAATACGGGAGTGTTGCCCGCAGGGCAGCCTCTCCCGTCGTCCGACCATCAGAAAGCACCGGCAAAGACAGGCAGACTGCCCCGCCGTCGGTGGGTTTCACTCAGGTGAACATGACAATAAAGCCCCGGACAGAATCCGATTTTTTATTGCCGTTCTTTCCGCAAGCGAAGCCAGGTCAACATAACGATCCCTCCATTGTGCTTTTCCTATAGTATAGTTTTTTGCTGCTAAATAATCAGCGGTGTGCCGTATTCCGGTAAACACCTCTGTCATTCACCGAATCTATGGGGTCGCAACCGGGCTAGGCTTCCACCGTGACGGTGCTGCCCCGGCTGGTTTTATGCACGACGATGCGGCGGTCGATACCGGCCTTCAGTTCGTCCACATGGGAGATGACCCCCACCAGCCGGTTGTTCCCGGCCAGGGACAGCAACGTTCCCACCGCGGCGGAAAGGCTTTCGCTGTCCAGGGAGCCAAAGCCCTCGTCCACGAACAGCGTGTCCACGGATACCCCGCCGGAACGCCGCTGCACCACATCGGACAACCCCAGGGCCAGGGCCAGGGAGGCCTTGAAACTCTCGCCGCCGGACAAAGTTTTCGCGGAGCGTGGCTTTCCGGTGTAGTGGTCTACCACTCCCAGCTCCAGCCCACGGTCGTTGAGGGAGGTTTGGAAATCGTTACGAACCAGCTCATACCGCCCACCGGTCATGCGCCGCAGGCGCAGATTGGCCGCCCGCAGGATCTCATCAAAATAGGCGGCCTGGACGTAGGCCTCGAAAGCGATTTTTTTCCGCCCCGCCAGCCGCCCGTTGGCAGCGTCGGCCAGTTCCCGGGCGGCTTCAAGCTCCCGGTCCGCCTCTTCCAGCAGGGGCAGCAGGGTCCGCAGCTCCTCCGCCAGGGCCCGGTTCTGCTCCAGACGGGAGCGGACCCTGGCTTCCTGCTCCCGCAGGGCAGCGGCCTCCGCCTGAACAGTGGCCAGGCGCTGTTCCGCTTCGTCCCGGCCGATGTTTTCCCCGGAGGTTTCCTCTCTCAGGCGGAGCTCCTCCGCCTGCCGCTCCCGGAGGAGGCGGTCATGCTTTTCCCGTTCCTCTTCCAGGGCCTGCCGCTCCTGAAGCGACAGCCGGGCGGCCGTCAGCTCCGCCTCGTCCGCGAAACCGCGGAGCCGGGCCTCCCGCAGCAGATGCTCTTCCCGGGTTTGCCGTTCCTCCTCGCTGTCCTTTTCCCGCTGCCGGACCGTTTTTTCCCGTTCCTCCGCCCTCTCCCGGCGGAGTCGGGCTTCCTGCAGTGCCTGGCGGGAGGCCTCCTCCTCCCGGTACAGAACGTTTTCCCGCTCCTGCAGACGGTGGACCTCCTCCCGGGCGGCGGACAGGGAGGGCAGCTCCGCCGGCAGGGCAGCCTGTTCTCTGGCCAATGCCTCGGTCAGCGCTTCCTGCGCCGCCTGCGCGGAGGCCTGCTCTTTCTGTGCTTCGGCGGCCCGCTGCCGGGCCTGTTCCGACCGGGCGCGCAGCTCTTCCCTGCGGGCAGAGGCTTCCCGCAGCTGCGTGCAGCGTTCCTCCTGTCTCCGGCGCGCCGCTGCCAGCTCACCGGCCCGGTCTTCCCAATGGTGGGCCAGTTCCGTCCATTCCTCCGGCCCCCCAGTTATTTTCAGGGCGGCGGCCCGGTTCTCCTGCTCAAGACGGAGCTGGGCAGCGGCGGCACGCAGGCCCTCGGTTTCGGCCCCGGCCTTGGTGCAGCGCGATTCCGCCTCGTCCCGCTGCGCCTTGAGTGCATCCAGCTCCTCCCGCGTAGGAGCCTCCTCCGGCACCGGAGCCGGGCAGGGATGCTCGAGAGAGCCGCAGACCGGACAGGGCGCCCCTTCTTGCAGCCGCGCGGCCAGCAGTCCCGCCTGGGCGCGGTAAAACAGGGCTTCCCGGCGGTCAAATACCGCCTTTTTCCCCCGGTAATCCTCCAGCAGGGAGGCGAGGGCTTCCCGAGCGCTGGCGTATTCGGCCTCCTGTTGTGCGGTACGGGTGGCGGTATCCAGCAAATCCCTCAGTTCCCGCCTCTTCCGTTCCAGGGCCTGTTCCTGCTCCGCTGCCGCGGCGCGGTCCGTTTCCGCGCCCTCCAGCGAGGCGCAGAGAGCCTCCGTTTCAGCCAGGGCGGCGCGTGCGGCCTCTTCCTCCTTCGCGGTGCGGGCGCACATTTGCTCCCGTTCCTGCTGACTGGTCTGGGCCTCCTGACGCCGGTGCTCCAGCTGTTCCCGCCGCTCATAGCGGGGAAGCAGCGCTTCCAACTCCGCCCGCCGGGAACGAAGCGCCTCCCGCTGGCCGCCCTCTTCCCGGGCGGCGCGTTCCCGACGCGCTGCCTCCTCCTCCGACCGACGGAGAGCGGGCAGAGATTCCTCCAACTGGGAGGCTTCCTGGCGCACCGCCTCCTCTTGGGTGCGGGCCTGTCCCAGAAGGGCGAGTTCCGCTTCCAGCTGGGAGGCCTTTTCCGCCCGTTCCAGCCGGCGGGCCTGCTCCCGGAGCTCCGGTTCCCGTTGCGCCAGCAGCCGGAGCTCTTCGCCCACCTGCTCCAGGCGGCGCTTTTTCTCCTCCCGCACCCGGGCGCCCTCCAAATCCACGGCGGCCTGCTCCCGGCGTCGGTCCGCTTCTTGTCCCCGGGCGGTCAGCTCCTGCAGCCGCTGGCCGTCCCGCTCGTTCTGCTCTTCCAGTGCCTCCGCCGTCTCGGGCAGGCGGCCCAGCGCTTCCTCCCCGGCGGGGAGGGCATCCGTTTTATCCTCAGGGATCACCCGGCGGCATGCCTCCGCCGCCCGCAACCTCAGCGCTTCCCGGTGCTCGGATACCGCCCGGGCGGCATCCGCCAGCTCCTGCTGCACCGTGCGGTACAGACCGGTATCAAAGAGGCGGCGGAGGATCTCGGTGCGTTCGTCGCTGCCCGCCAACAACAGACGGCGGAATTCCCCCTGTGCCAACATACATAGCTGCTTGAATTGCTTGTAGTTGAGACGGAGAATCTCCGTGATCCGGGCCG
Organism: Candidatus Avimonas narfae; assembly: GCA_904395335.1. Lineage (GTDB taxonomy): Bacteria > Bacillota > Clostridia > Oscillospirales > Acutalibacteraceae > Avimonas_A > Avimonas_A narfae. The sequence goes on from CAJFNR010000059.1 coordinate 9,091, forward strand.
TCACCTCCATGAGCCGGCTCACAGTGGAACCGTCCGGAAGCCACAGCTCCGCCGAGGCGGGCTGGCGGGTGCTGCCTTCCCCCCGGCGCTTAGGACGGGTATATTCCGGGCGGCGGGTGACCGTGTACCTCTTGCCCCGGTGCTCGAATTCCAGGGTGACAAAGGTCTCGGTCTCCGGGGAGGCAAAATCGCTGCGGAGGCCATCCCCGCCCCGGATCTCCCCGCTGGCCTCGCCGTACAGGGCATAAGTGATACCGTCGAACAGGGTTGTTTTGCCCGCGCCCGTATCCCCCGTGATCAGGAACAGCCCGCTGCCCCCGAACCGGGTAAAGTCCACGGTGCATTCCCCGGCATAGGGACCAAAGGCGCTGAGTGTGAGCAGAAGCGGTTTCATACGGCTTTCTCCTCCTTCCGGGCGGCGCGGTCCAGAGCGGCAGTCAGCAACTCCCGCTGCCGGGCGGTGGGTTCCCCGCCGGTCATGGTGTGATAAAAGCGCTCAAACAGCTCGCCGGGAGACAAGGCTTTTTCGGCCTGGATCTCCTCTTCGACACTGCCACCGGCGGTATACTGCTGGTACTCTACGTGGAGCAGACGGGGATATACGGTGCGTAGCCGTTCCGCCGGGTCGGGCACCCGTTCGCCGGTGAGGACAGCCCAGAGGTAATCCCCTGCCTCCTCGCGCCCCCGGCCCATTTGCAACAGTTCCTCCAACTCTCCCTTCACCCGGCGAAGGTCATGGAGCGGCCGGAGGGGGATCAGCTCGATGTCCTCCACGCCGGTGAGCCCCAGGGTTACCAGCGGGCAGCTTTTGACATGTCCCGCTTCGGACAGGGAATATTTCAGCGGCGAGCCCGCGTAACGCACCGTGTCCCGCCCTACCCTTTGAGGGCGATGCAGATGGCCCAGTGCCACATAGTCGTAGCCGTCGAAACAGGAGACATCCACTGCCTCCACTCCGCCGGCATAGGGCGTTTCGGAATCGCAGGTGGCCGGCGGCATTCCCCCGGCGCACACGAACTGATGGGCCACCAGCACCTGCCGCACACCCGGCTCCGGCGGGCAGGCCGCCAGTGCCGCCCGCACCGCGTCCTCTGTGGTACGGATGCCCGCCTCTCCTTTTTCCCCATCCTGCTCCTGTGGTGCCGTGCTCAGGGCCGCCCGCACCGTCACCGGGCGCAGGAAGGGGAGCAACGTCACGTCCACCGGACCATGGGCGTCGGCCAACCGCACACGGGTTAGCTCCGGCCGGTAACGCCCCGCGATATACAGCCCGCCCCGGGTAAAAATACGGCTTCCGAAATCCAAACGTTCCGGGGAATCGTGGTTGCCCGCGGCGGCCAGCACCGGTATCCCCCGGCCGCTCAGGGCGCTGAGGAAACCGTCCAGCAACTCCACCGCTTCGGCGGGCGGGACGGAACGGTCATACAGATCCCCCGCCATCAATACGGCGTCTACGCCCCGCTCATCCACCAGTTCCAGTATTTTTTTTAAAAAGGCCTCCTGTTCCTCCAGCATGGGAGCTTCCAGCACGGTTTTTCCCAGGTGGAGATCGGCCAAATGCAGCAGCTTCATATCGGACTCCTTATGTATCCCTGTATTTTTATTGCGTTTCCGGCCTGTTGTAATGTGGGACGTACGCTGCGGTTTCCGGGCCACCTTAAAAGGGCTGGTAGAGATGACAAAGGCAGCGTCCGAAAAAGTATAAGGAACCAACTGCAGGGCTGGCTTCAAGCCCAGGGATTCCCATATGGTTTGCCCGCATACATTATACCATAAGCGTGGAGGGAACCGGACCGGAGGGACGGCTCCAGGCCCAGGGACATATCACATCGTTTGTGCCTACGACATGAAGGCCCTGGGCAGATTATACCACAAATGTAAAGGGAGAATTGGCGGTACCGCGAAGCGG
>CAJFNR010000060.1 GCA_904395335.1 Candidatus Avimonas narfae
AGGTCGTTCCGACCGACAGCCAATTTCTCCAGGCCCAGGGACTCCTCACATCGTTTGTCCTCAAATATAAAGACCCTGGGCACAGGACCACTGGTTGGCTGCGCAAAGGCTTCCTCTTGAGGGGAATGGAGGGCCGAACACGTCAGTGGACGGCGAAACTGATGAGGGGAAAAATCTTCCCAATTTCATCAACCTTCGTATCGCGGCAATCCACTTCATCCCCCTCTTCGCGGGTTTATTCCCCGCGCAGATCCACGATGCGCTTGGCCTTCCCCGTGAAGCGCTCGATAGTTTTGGGTTCCACCAAGCTGACGGTAATCTCGATGCCCAACACCGACTTGATCCGGTCGTGGATGCGCCGCTGCAGGGCTTCCAACTCGCCGTACCGGTCCAGCAGGGACCCGTCGATGAGCTCCACCCGTACCTCCAGCGTATCGGAATAATTCTTGCGGCGCACCACCAGCTGATAGTGGGGGCTGATCTCGGTCAGACCGATGAGGGCGCTCTCCACCTGGGTGGGGAAGACGTTGACGCCGCGGATTTTCAGCATGTCGTCGGTGCGGCCGATGATCTTGTGCATCCGGGCGGAGGTGCGGCCGCACGCACAGGGCTCATAGTTGATACTGGTGATGTCCTTGGTGCGGTAGCGCAGCATGGGCAGTCCCCGCTTGGTCAGGTTGGTCACCACCAACTCCCCGGTCTCTCCGGGAGCCGCCGCCCTGCCTGTCTTGGTATCGATGATTTCACAGAGGAAGTGGTCCTCGTTGATGTGCAGGCCGTCCCGCTCCCGGCACTCCCCGGACATTCCGGGGCCGTTGAGCTCGGACATGCCGTAGTTGTCGGTGGCAAAAAAGCCGCCGCCCCAATGCTCCTCAATCTGCCGGCGCATTTCCGGGGTACTTCCTTCGCTGCCCAGCAACCCCAGCTTCAGCTTATACTGATCCATGGGGAACTGATCCGCCCGCTCCCGGGCGGCTTCCGCCAGATACATGCAGTAAGAGGGGGTGGCCACGATGGTGTTGGTGCCGAAATCCCGCATGAATTTCAACTGCTTTTCCGTGTTGCCGGCAGAAGTGGGCACCACGGTGGCGCCGATCTTTTCCAGGCCATAGTGCAGCCCCAGAGCACCGGTAAACATGCCGTACCCGAAGCAGATCTGCACCAAAGTATTCTCATCCGCCCCGGCGGCCACGGCCAGCCGGGCCACCTGCTCGGACCAGGCGTCCAGATCGTCCCGGGTATAGGCCACCACCGTGGGGTTTCCGGTGGTGCCGGAGGAGGCGTGGACCCGCACGATATCCTTCATCGGCACGCTGAGCAGTCCGAAGGGATAGTTGTCCCGCAGGTCCTCCTTGGTGGTATAGGGGATATACTGGATATCGGACAGGGTTTTGATCCGTTCCGCCGTCACCCCGGCCGCCGACAGGCGCTGATGGTAAAACGCCACGTTCCGGTCACAGTAGTCCACCAGCGAACGCAGACGTTCCAGCTGAAGCCGCTCCAGGTCGGCGCGGCGCATACATTCCCGTTCCGGGTTCCAGATTCCCTTTTCCATGTCGTTCATCCAGTCCTTTGATTTTAAAAATAGCCGCAAAAGAAACCGCCCCGGCCGCGGAGGCGGTGTCCCGCCTGCGAAGGGGGCGCGGCAGCGGTTCGTTCCTGCCGGAGGAAATTTTACCGCTTTAAATTATCATACCTGTTTTCTCGACAGTTGTAAAGCACAACCGTCTGATTTTTACAGAAAGTTTCTTCCTTTGGCCGGTTTCTTTGTGGGTGAGCCGTCTCCCATTGGGAATTCCTATGCGGTCAAAGCAGGCGGCATGTCCTATTCGACACCGTTCCCCTAAAAATTCGTTGCCCGGGTGGGAACCGCAGACGCACGAAAACAGAGGGCCCTGGAATGAACCAGCCCTCTGTTTTTCATTGCCGGTGACCAATGTTATGGAGACGTGTGGGAATCGCTTGGCGCATCCACAAATTCCCCGGGGTTGTCCCGAATATAGGCGACGCATTTCTCCAGCGGCAGTTCCCGCTTGGCCGCGTCGTCAAAGGAAGCTGACAGCGCGGAAAGATCCGCCCCTTCCCTCATGGCCGCGCGCACTGCCGCCGCGCACTCCACCGCTCCTACCAGTTCCAGTCCGTCAGCGGCCAGCTCCGCAAACACCGCTGAGGGACCGGCGTAAAAACCGGCCAGACCGCCTTGTGCACATTCGTGGCACACCAGCCACACACAGTATACGGAGCACCGACCTTGGGACAGCGTGGGAACCAGATGATAGGCATCGGGCCGGCGCGGATCCAGCTTGGCAATCACATTGGCCGCCACCGCATCCACCAGCCGGTCGTCCGGAATCTCGGCCAGCGCGGACTCATCCAGGCTTTTATAGCGGGCCGTCAGCTGATCGGCATGCCCCTTTTTCTCCCTGCGGTTGAGCCCCCACAGATAGGCGCCGATCACTGCCGCCAGCAGGATCAGCAGCAGCCACACCGTCACCGATCGGTCACCGGCCAGGATGGAATCCGCCGGCAGCGCTTCCCATATCACCGTCATCATACGACCGCCTCCTTACTCCGCTTCCCGCAGCGCCTGCTCCACCACCGGGCGCAGGCGCTCCGCCATACGGTAGAAGCCCAGGTCGTTGGGGTGCAGGAAATCTACAGTGCAGCTGTCCCGGTCGCTGTCGCCGTACAGCTCCGCCCCATCCACAAAATACACGTGACGGTCACCGCGGGCGCGGGCGTTCTGATACGTCTCAAAAATCACACCGGTGCGGGCAAAACGGTTGACACCCTCCCGCTCAGGGTTGGGGTTGGAGACAAAGATCACGGGCAGTAGGGGCTGCTTTTCCCGGATACGCCGGAAGAAGGGCTCATGGGTGTCCCGAAGCCAGTCCACCGACAGAGCGTTGTAGTCGTAGTCCATCACCAGCACACTCATGGGCCGGGAGCCGAGGAAATCCGCCATGGCGGGCTGCCCCATGCCGTTGCCGCTGCACCCAGTGTTGATCATAGGGGCGTCGATCCAGCGGGCCAAATGGGCCGCGTAGCACAGCCCCGGCCGGGAAGCGCATGCCCCCTGGGTGATGGAGGAACCGTATACCCCCAGCGGCAGGGGCACGGTATGGGGTGTCGGCACCCCCAGCAGGGAGCCGGGCTTCACGCCCACCTCCACCCGGCGCACCCCGTTGTACAGGGGGAAGTTCACCGTGATATCCGTCAGCCCTTCCCTGTCGGGCAGGGGATAGACCACCGACGCGATCTCGGGGGAGGGGCCGCCTCCCCGCAGGGCCAGCACGCCCTCGTACCGAATATCTTGGGCGCCCGCCGGCTTGACGCTGCCGATAAAGCGGGAGGCCGCGCCGGTGCCCGCATACACATCCATGCCGGATACCCCGGTCAACGGCATATGGGGCAGGAATTCCGCCCGGCGCAGCTCCACCCGCAGGGCGATCTCCGGCGAATTGGTGCGGAAACGCAGCTGTCCTCCTGCGTTGTGTTGCCCCAAATAGGCCACGTCCTCGCCGGTGGCCTCCCGGGTGGGCAGATCGAAGCGCACATAGGCGTCGTCGCTCTCCTCATACCACACGCCGGTCACTTCAATGGGTGCCTGCCGGGCGTCGGTCCAGGCAAACGCCTCGCCCTCCACTGCCGCCGGCTGAAAATTGGTGTCGACCTTGCTCAGATCCTGTTCTGCCATGACTTCCTCTCCTCCATGTTGCTAGAATACGGTTATCCTTCTCCGCCGCGGGAGCCTTCCTCCACCAGCAGACGGTAAACCTCTCCTTTTTTCACACCGGCTTCCCGGGCGGCTCGCTTGGCCGCCTCCGGGGCCGAAAGCCCCTCTTCCAGATAGCGGCGTGCCCATTCCGCCGCCTGCTCCGGGCTCAGGTTCTGCTTTTCCTCCGGCGGTGCGCCCCCCACCACCAGGACGAATTCGCCCCGGGGCGTCTCTTCCCGGTATCGGGCCGCCGCCTCCGCCAGGGTGGTGCGGATCACTTCTTCATGTATTTTGGTCAGCTCCCGCACCAGGGCCAGGGGCCGGTCCCCCAACGCTGCCAGCAGATCCTGCAGGGTGGAGGCAAGCTTGTGCGGGGCCTCGTAAAACACCAGTGTGCGGGGATCCCGCTCCAGGGATTCCAGGTGCTGGCGTCGGCGGCGCTTGTCCACGCTGAGAAAGCCCTCAAAGCAGAAACGGCCGGTGGGCAGTCCCGCCAGAGCCAGCGCCGTGGTCACTGCCGTGGGGCCGGGGACCACCCCCACCGGGATCTGCCGTTCATGGCACAAGTCCACCAGCTCTTGGCCGGGGTCAGAGATGGCGGGCATGCCCGCGTCGGTAACCAGCACTGCGTTCTCCCCCTGCAGCAACCGGGCGCAGATGACCTCCCCGCGCTCACGTTTGTTGTGCTCAAAGTAGCTGACCAAGGGCTTCTGAATGCCGAAATGGTTCAACAGTTTCAGAGTGACGCGGGTATCCTCCGCGGCGATAAAATCACACGCCCGCAGGGCCTCCACTGCCCGCGGGGACAGGTCGGACAGATTGCCGATAGGGGTTCCCACCAGCGTCAGGCGGCCGCTCATGGCGCTTCCTCTCCTTTCATGAATACCTCCGTCTGCAGCCCCGGCCCGGCGCCCTTTTTCGCCTCGCAGAGAACCAGCCAGGGGACGGCATCCCCCGGTGCGGCGAGCAGCAGCCGCAGCCGTTTTGGCTCCAGGGAGCAGGCGCGCAGCCCGCTCAACAGATCGGCCAGGCGTTCCGGCCGATGGCAAATACAGAACCGGCCGCCGTTTTTCAACAGGCGGGACGCCGCCGCCAGCACCTGATCCAGAGTGCAGCTGTGCGCGCCCTCCTGCCGGGCCATACGGCGTCTGGCCGCCTCCGGCGTACCGGGAAAGGACGCCGGCCCGCTCCCCGCCGGAAAGTAAGGGGGATTGCAGGTGACACGGTCGTAGGCCCCGGCCGGGAGCACCCCGTCCAGCGCCCGCAGATCGGCCTGCCATACCCGAATGTAGGGGGATAGTCCGCTTTCCTCCACCGCCCGCCGGGCCAGGGAGGCGGCCACAGGTTCCCGTTCCACTGCATCCACGAAAAAAACGCCGTCTGCCGCATCGGTACGCAGCCAGTGCCAGTACAGGGGCAAAATACCGGTTCCCGTACCCAGATCACACACCCGCTCCCCCGGGCGGGGGGCGGAAAACCGGGCCAGCAGCAGTGCGTCCTCGCCGAAAGCGCATCCGGGCAGGCGGTACACCCCCAACGGAGAGCTGCCCGCCGGCCCCACGGGTTCTCCCAGGGGCTCCCATATCCCTTCCTCCGGGGCCGCCGACGCTCGGCAATCGTCCGCCATATCGGTTATCTCTCCTCAAACAAATTGCCGGGCGTTCCCTTGCAGGAACCGCCCGGCAACTGTGTCGTCTCGATTATTCCGCCTGAGGGGCGCCGACCGGGCAGACATCCGCGCAGGAGCCGCACTCGGTGCAAAGATCGGGATTGATCTCGTACTTGCCGTCGCCCTCGGAAATCGCGGAAACGGGGCATTCCGCCTCGCAGGCGCCACAGGCGATGCACTCATCACTGATTTTGTAGGCCATTGGAAGCACCTCCTTTTGAGTTCAGCTTCATCATACCAATAACGGGACGAAAAATCAACCATTTTCGTCTGAAAATTCGCAGAAAGTTTTCCTTATGGGAGCGGTTTATTTTTCCTCCTCCAGCTCCCGTAGCTTTTCCTGCTCCTCCTTGGCCACCTTGATCCGGTTGTCACGGATGACCTTGATCTCCTCCCGCCGGAAGGAAACCGGAGGGGAGTCCGGGCTCTTGTCCAGGCGCACCTTTACCACGCCGGTGAGCAGGCTCACATCCGTCACCACGCCCTTGCCTTCCTTGGTGGTGACCACTGCGCCGTTTTTGGGCGTGATGCGCAGCAGGGACTCGTACGCCTCCTGCTCGTATTTCAGGCAGCACATAAGCCGGCCACAGGAGCCGGAAATCTTGGTGGGATTGAGGGACAGCCCCTGCTCCTTGGCCATTTTGATGGAGACAGGCTGGAAATCGCCCAGAAACTGGGAGCAGCAGAAGGGACGTCCGCAGATCCCCAAGCCCCCCAGCATCTTCGCCTCATCCCGCACGCCGATCTGCCGCAGTTCGATGCGGGTGCGGAACACCGAAGCCAGGTCCTTCACCAGCTCCCGGAAATCCACCCGGCCGTCGGCGGTGAAGTAAAAGAGAATCTTGGAATTGTCGAAGGCGTATTCCACGTCCACCAGCTTCATCTCCAGCTTGTGGGCGGCGATCTTTTCCTGACAGATACCGAAAGCGCGCTTTTCCTTCTCCTCATTGTCCCGGCTGCGCTTGAGATCCTCCTTGGTGGCGGGGCGCACCACCGGCTTGAGGGGGCTGACCACGGTGCTGTCATCCACCTCGGTATTGCCGATCATGACCTCCCCGCACTCCAGGCCGCGGGTGGTTTCCACCACCACCCGGCTCCCCTTTTCCAATTTATGCTCTCCGGGATCGAAATAGTAGACTTTGCCTTTATTTTTAAAACGGACGCCGATTATGACAGCCATGGATTGCCTCCCATCTTGGTTGAAAAACGTTCTTCCCTTACCGGCCGGCCGCCGCCCGGAACCGGGCGCAGATGAGGGTCAGCAGCAGGGTGTGGTTCATGTTGCGCAGCAGGGCGGCCTGCAGTCCTTCCGCCTCCCGCATCAACGCCATCAGCTGGCTGCGGGTCAGGGCGGCGGCCAGCTTGTCCGCTGTCTCCGGGCTGACCGACAACGACGCCACCGCACCCTCCGGCGCATCTCCGGCGCACCGGCGCATCAGGGCATCGCGGAAAATCAGGCGCACCGCGCCCAGCACGCCGTCCACTGCTGCCTTATCCTTTTCCAGCGGCGCCGTGGCCCGCAGCAGGGTCAGCTCATCCGGGGCGCACACCGCCTCCGCCAATCGCGGGGCCAGCTCCAGCACCCGCTGGAACGTACCGTCCTCCAGCCCCTGCAGCGTACGGCCGATGATCCCGCCGAACAAGCGGAAGCTCCGCCGCAGCGCTTCCTCTCCCTGATCGGGCAACCGCTGTTTCAGGATCGGCAGGGCCTCCTCTTCCGGCACGGGCCCCAGTGACACACACTGCACCCGGGACAGAATGGTGGGCAGCATGGAGGCCCGGTTTTCGCATGTTAGCAGGAAAACGGCATGGGCCGGGGGCTCCTCCAGGATTTTGAGCAGGGCGTTCTGCGCCTGTTCGGTCATCCCCTGAGCCCCCGCCAGGATCATCACCCGCCGGGGTGCCTCGTTGGGCAGCACATAGGCGCTGTCCCGCAGCTCCCGCACCGTGTCGATGTGGAAGGACCGGGCTGCTCCGTCGCCGCCCTCCGTGCGGATGTCGGGGTGCGCCCCCGCCGCGGCCTTGAGACAGCCGGAGCAGGCGCCGCAGGGCTTCTCACCCGCCGGCGCCACGCACACCGCCGCCTTAGCCAGCAGTGCGGCCAGCATCCGCTTTCCGCTGCCCGCCGGCCCCTCCAGCAGCAGGGCGTGGGGAAAATGACCGCCGTCCACCGCGGCGGACAGCTGGGCCTTGGCCTCCGGATTGCCCGCAAAGGATTCAAAATTCAACAGGCCCGCCCTCCTTTCCCCGACGCGGCGCGCCGCGAAAGCGCGTCAGACCTTTTCGAACCGCTCGATATCCAGCACGAAAATAGTGGCGCCGCCCACCGTCACCTCCACCGGATAGGAGGCGTATTCCGAATCGCCGTAAGTGGTGCTGGGCACCATCTGGGTGCGCTTTTTGGAATGCTTTTCGATGATGGCAATGACATCGTCCACCCGGTTGTCCTCGGTGCCCACCAGAAAGGTGGCGTTGCCCGACATCAGAAAGCCTCCGGTGGTGGCCAGCTTGGTGGCGGAATAGCCTTCCCGCGTCAGCGCGGACTGAACGGTATTGCTGTCGTCCTTATTGACAATGGCGAAGATCATTTTCATAGCCATGCATCCTCCCTTTCCCGCAAAAGCGGGTTTTCCCCGGGCACAGCGGCGCCGTGTGGGATACGTTTATTATACGGTATTTTTTTAGGGGATACAAGGGTTGTTTGACTGGTAAAGCGCTTTCTTTCCAGTCCCACCCGGTATATCATCATCCTTCCCGGCGAACCACCGTCAGCGTATCGTATCCCCCGGCCTCCAAAAGGCCGATCGTCCCCTCATCCAGCCGTTCGCCTGGGACAACGGCCGCCACCCCCGGCGGACAGGGACACACAGCCCGGGCTGCGACACGTCCCGCTGCCCGGCGCACCGGCACCGTCTCCGCCGGACAGAGCATGGCCTGGCGGGGGGACAGGACCCGCTCCGGAGGCGGGCGATCCACGGCATCAGCCAGGGACAACTCCGGCCTCCCGCAGCCCCGGCCCTTCCCATGCGGTAGCCCGGCGGCGGGCAGCCGCCGCAAAGCGTTTTCCAAACGTTCAAAATCCTCCTCGGTATGAAGGGGGGAAAGGAGAAAAATCACACAGCGGCGGTCGGCGTATTCCGGCTCGCACCCCTGCTGCCGGAAATATTCGGCGGCAGCACGTCCGTCCATCCCCTCCGGCAGCTCCAGAGTTAGGCGGAGCGGGTCGGCAAGAGGGCCGTCCGCTGCGCCACAGGACAATCCCTGCTGCCGGGCCGTCTGACGGAGGGCTTCGGTACGCCCGGCGGCTTTCCGGCAGGCCGCCACCCCCTCCCGGCTCCACCAGGCCTGAGCCAAATCCAGCGACGCCAGCACCGGAAAGGACGGCGAGGTGGAGCCAAACAGCGCCATGGCGCCCTTGGGATCCGGCGCATAGGAAAGAGTCCGCTCCGACAAATGCAGCATTGCCCCGCCGGTAAGAACCGGCAGGGTCTTGTGAGCGGAATCCGCCGTCATATCCGCCCCCAGCGTCAATGGATGCCGTCCGAAGGCCCCCAAATGGCTGCCGTGAGCATTGTCCACCAGCAAATGAACACCATATTTTCGGCAGACTGCGGCCAGCGCCGGAATATCACAGAGAATCCCCCGGTAATCCGGGCTAGTAATATATACCGAACGAATATCTCGATCATTTTTCAACATTGCGTCAACTTGCTGTGGAGAAATCCGCCCCTGTTCCGGCCAGATCCATACCGGGTCCAGATCCAGCAGCGCCGCGGCGTTTACCGCGCTGCGGTGGGAATTGCGGGCCATGAGCACCCGGCTTCCCGGCCCGGCCCCCAACAGCAGCATCGTCTGGATGCACAGGGTACAGCCGCCGGCACTGTACAGTGTCCGGGCCGCGCCAAAGGCGGAGGCCGCCCGGCGCTCGCTCTGCTCGATGGCATCCCCGCCGTCGTAGAGGCTGCCGGTATCGGGCAGCTCAGTCAGATCCAGCTCCAGGGAAAGCAGGGGGGCCAGCAGACTGTCCTTCCCCTTGTGCCCCGGCGTGTGGAAAGACACCCGGCCCTTCTCCCGATGGCGCAGCAGCGCCTCCAGCAGCGGTGTGGAGGAGAGGGGCGCCTCCCCGACGGGATTACACATAATCCCGGGGAATAAAGGCGCTGATCCCCACCGGGTCCGCTTCAAAGGACACGATATCTCCCGGCGCACAGTCGATGTCGGTGACATCCACCGTCAGGGCAGTCAGGCCCACCCGGCCGATGACGGCCGCTTTTTTTCCGCCGATATCGCACCAGCGCCGCCGGCGGAAAAAGAGGAAACCCTTTTCCTCCGGCAAGTCGGTAAACAGCCCGTCGGCCAGACCGGCGGGCACCACAGCCACCCGCGTCGCCCGCCGGATGCGGCACCGGCCGTCGTCTCCGGCAGTGCAGCCGGGGGTGAGCCATTTGAGATCGCACACCTCCGATACCGCACGGCCCACCCGTTTAAGTCCCCGATGGTCCTTCTGTGGACCGCGGCCAAACAAATCGGGGCCCACCCGCACGGCGCCGCAGGCCATTTCCGGCGATTCCGCCGCCTGCTGTACGTCAGCCATGTGGGTGATGCCGGGCTTGAGCCCCTCCCGCTCCAGGGCGGCCAGCACCCGGCGGAAATCCCGGACCTGCTGCTGGCGCCGCGCCTTGCCGCAGTCGCCGGAGGGCAACACGGTAAACACACCGCAGAGCTCCACATTTTCCAGGTGCTTGATGGTCTGGGCGGCCTTGGCTGCCTCCTGAGGCTCAAAGCCGAAACGCCCCATACCGAAATCAAAACAAAGCTGAATGCGCACCCGCATCCGATGCTGGCGTCCCAGGGAGCTGAGCAACACAGCGCTGTCGTTGGAGCCCACGGCCGCAATGAGGCCGTATTTCAGGATGGTCAGGCAGTCCTCCTCCCCGGCATAGGGGGTCATCAACAGGATATCCACGCCGCGGACCGCCTCCGCCACACGGATCCCCTCCTCAAGCCGGGACACGGCCAGCGCCCCCACGCCCTCGCCCGCCAGCAGCCGGGCCGTCTCCGCATCCCCGAAGCCGTAGGCATTGGCCTCCAGAAGCGGCAGCAGAGGCGTGCGGCCCGCCTGCTTCTGCAGAATGCGAAAATTGTCGAGTATCCGGTCGGACTGGACCAGCAGGTTCATGCGAACCATCCTTTCTTTGACGATGTTAAGGCCAAAAGACTCTTTACATTAGTGCTTTGCGTATACCAGGAATGTCGCCCAAGGCTTTCACATCGCTTGCCTTCAAGCATAGAAACCCTGGGTACAGTATACCATGAACGCTGCCCCATGCGGTTCTCATCCTGCGTCTACCGGCAGCGTTCCCGAGAAATGCTGCCGCATTTCTCCCAACCCTTACTATAATACTATTAGCATAAAGGGAACCAGCCCGCAGGGACGGCCCCAGGCCCAGGGACTTCTCACATCGTTTGTCCTCAAATATAGGGGCCCTGGGCCAGTATACCATAAAGGTCGGGGGAGAATTGGCGGTGCCGCGAAGCGGGAGGAGGTCGTACCGACCGACAGCCAATTTCTCCAAGCCCAGGGACTTCCTACACCGCTTACCATCAAACATATAGGCCCTGGGCACAGTATATCATCCCATCCAGGATATCGTCAAATCCGCTGCTTTATTGGGAAACGTGATTTCCCTCCTCAAACAGCCGCAGATTGCGCTCCGGAACCTTTCTTCCCCGCCAACCGTAAGCCTTTCCCTCCAGATCCTCCAAATCCTCCCTGGTAAGTACCGGCCGATATCGGCCGCCAAAGCACGGGTGAGGAGCACAGCGGGTTTCCGCATTGAGGGGGCAGACCTCCTGACAGCGGTCGCAGCCCCAAACCAGCCCCCCTTCCAGAAGCAGCCGTTCCTCCTGCGGCGTCAGCTCCCCCTTTTTTTGGGAGAGGGCGGACAGGCAGTGGGTCCTGTCTCCGCCGGGAGAGGTAAGGCAGTCTCCCGGACAGGCCCGCGCGCACCGGCCGCAATGCAGGCATCCTTCCGGTTCTCGCCCCACAGGGTCAAGAGGGAGATCGGTGACGATCTCCCCGATGAAGACATAAGAGCCGTAGAGCGGATGGATAAGCAGGCCGTTGTCTCCGATAACCCCCAACCCCGCCCTGGCCGCCGCCTCCACCTCCGGCAAAGGCGAATTGTCGATAAAGGGGACAAAAGAAAAACCAGGGAACTCCTGTCCTAACCGTCGAGCCGTATGCTCCAGCACCGTGCCTGCTGCCTCGTGATAATCGGGGACACAAGCATAGCGGGACAGATTGCGTTGGCCCTGTTCCGGGAACCGGTAGGGAAACAGGATCATCACTGCCGCGCAGGGCTTCTCCGGGAGGCGGGAGGCCGCACGGCAGGGAAGCAGATGATCCTCCAGCGGGGCAAAGGGAGTCAGGCCGTGAAGGGTTAGCCCTTCCTCTTCCAGAACGGTGGCAAGAAGGGCGCGGTATTTCGTCGTATCCGGCATGTCATTCTCCCTCCTTCTCCATAAAATCAACTGTTTGGAAAAATCGTATTATTGTAGGTTTCCTGGGAAATACTAGTGCCGGCAGCCTTGCGACTTGTGCCCGGTACCGAGGCGGCACGGATGAGGGCGAAAAAGCTTCCTTGTATGATAAAACATAGGAGCGGGGCTTCTAAGCTACTGCTGCATTTTAGGCTTTCATTGTACCATGAACGCTGCCCCATGCGGTTCTCAGCCTGCGTCTATCGGCAGCGTTCCCGAGAAATGCTAACGCATTTCTCCCAACCTTCTATTTATATCATAAAGACATAGCAAAAGATCACAGACTGGTCGTGAAAAGGTTTCCCCTCAAGCTGTTGAGGTGTAAAAAGAGCGCTTTCCACTTCCTTTGGTATAGATTCGAAGTACTCCATCTCAGGCGGTGGGCCCCCTTTCCCGTATAGGAAAGGCTGCTGAGGGCACTTCTACTTCTATGGTCTCATTCGAAAACTGTCTGAATAAGCCAATGAGAATTTTCTTTTACTTTTTTACCAGAAAATCTCTTTAATGGACAACGAACGTGGAAGCCATACCTGCTATTCCGTCATATTGGAGTTTAGTGCTGGTTTTATATCACTTTTAGTGATGTTTGGGCACTTATGTAAGAACTCCACGCCTGAGAGTGTTATACTCAGCAAAGTAACATGTTGAAAGCGAGGTAGCCTTATGTTTTGTAATCGGCTGCGTGCCCTGCGGGGATATCACAATTTAACGCAACGCCAAATCGCTCAGAGCCTGAGCATTGACCGTTCCACCTATGCTTATTACGAAACCGGCAAAACGCATCCTGACTTTGAAACCTTGACCCGTATCGCCAAAATGTTTGGGGTCAGCACTGACTACCTGCTGGGAATGGACGACTCTCCTTCCCGTTCGGTCTACAAATCCATTCCCGGTCTAAATGATCCCAAGACGGAGCGGGTGAATACCGAGAGGATGGAATTGGCCCGTCTTTCGGAGGATGAACAGGCTTTGATCCTTTTATTCCGCCAGTTGAACGAAAACGCCAAGGAACGTCTTTTCCAGATGGCCGTGGATATCGCCCGTCCCAATAAAAAGCACAAGGATTCGTAATCCCGATACGTCGGGTCCGATATCTTTATCCTTGTTTGAAAGCAGAAAGCTGAACGCTTTCTGCTTTTTTGCGCTTTTCTTTCCCTCAGCATTTCCCGAGGCAATACGCCTATATGTATACTATAAGAATGCTTTACCAGAAAATCAATGGCTTTTTCTTGCGTTCATGGTATAATGGCCCAGGGCCTTTATGTTTGAGGACAAACCATGTAAGAAGTCCCTGGGCCTGGAGAAATTGGCTGTCGGTCGGAACGACCTCCTCCC
>CAJFNR010000061.1 GCA_904395335.1 Candidatus Avimonas narfae
GGCCGGAGAATTTCGCTGAAATTCTCCCTTTACGTAGAGAAACGTACAGACAAGCCGAAAAGGCATAAAAAATGTTTGTTGTCCGGCTTGTGGGCCGGAGAATTTCGCTGAAATTCTCCCTTTACGTAGAGAAACTCGCAGACAAGCCGAAAAGGCATAATAAATGGTCGTTGGCCGGCTTGTGGACCGTCTTTTCGCGGGGGGATCGCGTACATTTTGCGGATGCTTATGTTCCAAGGACCTTTTATTGACGCAATTTCAAACCCATATATAGGCGCGCATGAGAAAGGATTCCGCTTCTCTAATAGAGAAACGGAATCCTTTCCATTTATATAGTCGATATACAGAACCCATTTCCTTTTCACCCTATGGGGGACCATGACCAAAAATCACAGTTATGAAATCCGAAGCGTTTTAGAATATGGGAGGAATCTGGATGTTCATTGGGGGTCAATGAAAATCCGTTGTAAAAATGCCGGCCAAAAAACGCCAGCGGCTATCGGATTCACATGGCAAGAGTCATACAGAATCCTCCGCTTACCCAGGAACAGCTGATTGCCAAATTACAGGTGCAATACGGAATAGAGCCCCGCAGAGGAATGATGTCCCGCATCGAAAATAAAGACCGTTATATCACCAATCTGGAGCTGATAGCCATTTCCAAAGTATTGAAGGTATCTATCCATTGGCTGTTGGGGGAGGGAAGCGGCGATACGATTTTACAAGAAAAGAGATAGGCCGTCATAGGGTGTACAAAAGTTTTCCCCTGGGGGCAGTACCTGCCCTG
This sequence comes from Candidatus Avimonas narfae, assembly GCA_904395335.1. Classification (GTDB taxonomy): domain Bacteria; phylum Bacillota; class Clostridia; order Oscillospirales; family Acutalibacteraceae; genus Avimonas_A; species Avimonas_A narfae. Next base: position 788 of record CAJFNR010000061.1, read on the forward strand.
CGGATAGGTGCGCCGAAACGGCAACTGATGAAGTGTAAACGGTCTATCTCATCGCCGCCGGGGGACACGCTAACGGCGTCTATACCTGGCGAACCTCTCCGCTCTAGCAGAAAACTGCGGGAACCCGGCTTTTCCCTCCGAATGTCAGGGGATATTCTACAGCACCTGTTTCATCCCCTCGTGTGTGGCGGTAAAGCCGTTTTTCTCGTAAAACCGCCGGGCGTCCGGCCGCCGCTTATCCGTCATGAGCTGGAGGAGCACCGCTTCCTCCTTCCGGGCCAGGGATACCGCATGCCGGATCAGCTGGGTCCCGATCCCCTGGTTCCGTTTGTCTCCGGCCACCCTCACGTTTTCCATAGTGGCGCGCATCGCTCCCCGGTGAGATAAACACTGTGTGAAGGTTATCTGGAAAAATCCGACAATTTCTTCCCCCATACAGGCGAGGATCAGCCGGCTGTTTGCGTCCGCCTGTATCCGCTCAAAGGCGGCCTGGTAGCATTCGGGCAGGGGGTCGGCGTACGCCTCTCTCCGGCAGCCGATTTCATCGTCCGCTAGGAGCCGGACAATCGCCGGCAGATCCGGCTGGGTCGCTTCACGAAAAACAAGGTTCATGTGGGCTTTCCCCCTTTACTCCTTGCGGCAAGGACTTATTTCAGCTCGATAACCATGGAATGGGATACCCGGCCCTCGTAAAGGGCGGGATACTTTTCGTCGCCTTCTTCCATTTTAGGCGGATCCTCCGACCAGGGAAAATAGCCACTTTCATAGGTAAAATATTCCAGCAGCAGGCACCGTCCGGTGGCGTTGAAGGACAGGGTGGCGGAGGAGTCAATCCCGCGGTACAGCAGCGTTTCCTCCGTCAGGCTTCCGTTGTGCAGCCGACAGAGATAGAGATCCGCCATCCCGCCGCCGGTCTCCCGAAGGTAGGCCACGGCGGAGCCGTCCTGTGTCACCGCCAGATTTCCCGGGCGTGTCACCGCCTTCAGCCGCAAGATCTGGGGCTTGCCCTCCGAAAGGCCCGTAATCAGACCGATCATGCCGTCGGTGGTAAACAGGACGGCCGGGGCGCCCTCATAGGTGAAAAAGGCGGCCGAGCGGACAGGCTCGTCCAACGGCGCTTCCCAGGTATAGGTATTTCCTCCCTGAAGGCTGATCAGGACATAACTGGGATTGTTGTCGTATTGACCGGCCCACAAATGGCAGAAGTTGCCGTCATTAGACACGCCGCCGCTGTACCCCAGGAAGGGCAGGCCTACCGGAACATTTCTGATTTTGCCGGTGGTCATGTCCTCCACCGTCAAAAGAAGAACTTCACTATCTTTATAATAAGATGTTTCGAAGGGGAGCCTAGCCCGGTACAGCCCGTTTTCCGACCACACAATCTCGTCGGCGCACAAATAGTCGGCGGAACTGTTCAGGCTGTCCCCGGGGGCGGGGAGGTTGGGGGTGGAAAGGCTGGCAGTATACCGGTTCGTGGATCCGTCCGTCAATACCCTGTCGAACGTCCAGTACCGCCCGCCGGGGGAGAGAGAGGAGCTGAGCAGATATCCCGCCTGATAGCGGATCACCTCGTAAAAGCCGAACACGTAGTTTTCCCACCGCACCATTATCCGGTTGCTTTCCTCATCGTAGCAGAGGCGCACCAGGCGGTTGTCCCCGGCGGAGGTCCACTGCACGGTAGGCCCCGTCAGCCAGGCCGGGAGGATCTCCTCCGTCTGGATGTATATTTTCCCCAATTCGTACCGCAGCTCGCCCTCCTCTTCGGGGGCAGGGGAGGACTCCGCCTCCTCCAGCAGGAAGGTGCTGGCGCCGCTGCCGGAGCAGGCGCATAGCCCGGCACACAGGCAGAAGGCCGCACCCAGGGATATTATCCGTTTTCCCATCCCTTTTTTCACCGGTGTTCCTCCTTTCCTTCCATCCCGTTATCCGTAAGCGGTAGGCGCACGGTAAACACAGTAGAGACCCCCGGCACGCTTTGTGCAGTGATCGTGCCGCCGTGTTCCTCCGTAATTTTGCGGCAGATGGACAAGCCCAGGCCGGCGCTGCCCCGCTCCCTTGAGGAGGCCGCCCGGTAAAAGGGGGAAAACACCTGCTCCAGCTGCTGTTCCGTCATCCCCGGGCCGCCGTTGGTCACCGCAAAGCACAGGAAACCGTCCGGTTCCCGGTTCAACTGGACACCGATGGCGCCGCTCGGCTCCCCGTATTTGATGGCGTTGTCCAACAGGTTGACCGCCAGCTCCCTGAGCCGGTCGGGGCGGCCGGTCAGGCATACGTTGTCCTCGATCCGCAGCTCAAACCGGCAGCCGTAACGCCGGGCCTTGGGTTCCATCCCCTCGGCGGCGCTGCGCACCAGGGCGGAAAAATCGCAGGACTTCGGCGCCTCCTTTTCCGTGCGGTCAGACATCTCCAGCAGGTTGACCACTAGGGCGTGCAGGCGGCGGCTCTCCTCCTCGATATGGCGGGCTCCCTTCTGCAGCAGCTCCGGATCCCGGCCTCCGTTCTTCCCAATGAGCTCCGCGTAGCCGGAAATGGTGGTCAGCGGGGTTTTCAGCTCATGGGTGGCGTTGTTAAAGAAGTCCTGCTTTTCCCGGTACTGGTCGCGGATGCGGTCCCGGTCCTCGCCGATGCGTTCCAGCTGGCGGCGCAGCGCCTCCAGCATGCGGAGATAGTTGTCCGCCAGCTGTCCCAGCTCGTCGCGCCGCCCCGCCGCCGCCTGCAGGTTGCGGGGCGGCGCCAGCACCTCGGCCTGGGCGGACCAGTCTCCCTGCTCAATTTCCCGGGAAACCCGGGTGGAATGGCGGGAGAGCAGCAGCACCGGCCGCAGCAGGGCCCACGCGATCCCCAGCATAATCAGCAGGGTCAGGGCGAATACGATCAGCGTCACCAGCAGCACCAGCCGGCTGATGCCTTCCCACTGGCGCCACCACTGGCTGTAGTCCTGATCAAAGCGCAGCATGCCCACAGTCTTGCCCTCGATGACCATGGGACAGGAGAAACGCACGGTCAGGGTACTGCCTCTGCCGTGGATCAGGGTGAAGGCGGACTGTCCCCCCAGGGCGATCCGATAATCCTCGTCATAGCCGTCCTCAAACAATCCGCTCTGCGTTGAAGTAATCAGCTCCCCGGCAGGCGTATAGGCGGCGACGCGCTCCTGACCGGAGGAAATCAGCTGATCCAGCACCTCCTCGGCCGCCTCCCGGAAGCCCTCCTCCTCGTTGTTCAGGCGGTTGGTCACCAGAAGCTGACGGGTATAGATTTCCGCCGTGCTTTTCAGATCCCGCAAATTCCCCTGGATCTGCTCCTGGCACTGGCGCTCGATCTGGCCGGACACCACCACGTTGGTGAGGACCAGCGCTGCAGCAAACAGCAGGATAAGCCCCACCGTCAGCCGAAGCTGAAGGCCGGGCCCCCTCTTTTTCCCCTGATGTTTGGGTTTTCTATCCTTCCGGGACATATTTGTACCCCACTGAGAAAACGGTTTCGATGGTCACCGCCCCGGCCAGCTTTTTGCGCAGGCGCTGGATATGGGTATCCACTGTCCGGGTATCCACCGGACAGGGGTATTCCCATAGCCGGTCCAGCAGCTCCTCCCGGGTAAAAACACGATGGGGATGGCGCAGCAAAAACACCAGCAGGTCAAATTCCCGCGGCGTCAGCTCCAGCGGCTTCCCTCCCAGCAGCACGGTGCGCTCCTGGGTTGACACCGACAGCCCGCCTGGCAGCTGGAGCGGCGGCTCCGTGCGGGAATATTTTTCCGCACGGCGCAGCACGGAGTGAACACGCGCCAGCAGCTCCCGCATTTCGAACGGCTTGGTGACATAATCGTCCGCGCCCGATTCCAGCCCCTGGACCTTGTCGTCCATGTGAGAGCGGGCGGTGAGCAGGATGAGAGGGCGGTTGTATTTTTCTGTAAAGAAGCGGCACAAATCCAGCCCGCTGCAGTCGGGAAGCATCCAGTCCAGCAGGATCAGGTCAGGCGGCTCCTGGGCCGCCAGGCGCATAGCGTCCCCGCCGGTCAGCGCCACACGAACCGTGTAGCCCTCCTGCCGCAGTCCGTATTCCAGCAGCTCCGCAATGGGCTCCTCATCCTCCACCACCAGCAGGCGATACGCCGTCGACATGCCGTTTTCTCCTTTCCTGTTTAAGCGCCGGGCTCTCCCGGCCGCGCTTGGACTGTGTGCGAAAAGAGTCATCCCTTCTTACGGAAAGGGAGGACGTTTTCCTCAGCCGGAAATCCGCCTCGATTCTGTCTCCGACAGAGCTCCCGAAACAGGCCACGGCATTTTTCCCAACCTTTATTCTATCATGAACGCTGCCCCCTGCGGTTCTCATCCTACGTCTACCGGCAGCGTTCCCGAGAAATGCGGCCGCATTTCTCCCGCCCTTTATTATACCACAGACGTAGAGGGAACCGGCCCGCGGGGACAGCTCCAGGCCCAGGGACTCCTCACATCGTTTGTCCTCAAATATAAAGGCCCTGGGTGCATTATACCACAAATGTGGAGGGAGAATTGGCGGTGCCGCGAAGCGGGAGGAGGTCGTTCCGACCGACAGCCAATTTCTCCAGGCCC
>CAJFNR010000062.1 GCA_904395335.1 Candidatus Avimonas narfae
GCCATATTTGCCTCTGTAGCTCAGTCGGTAGAGCAGGGGACTGAAAATCCCCGTGTCGGTGGTTCGATTCCGCCCGGAGGCACCATTCCCGCGGCCTTAGCTCATCTGGTAGAGCGCCACCTTGCCAAGGTGGAGGTAGCGAGTTCGAGCCTCGTAGGCCGCTCCATTACAAAAGACGTCATCGGTTTGCTGCTGGCGTCTTTTTTTACCCGGCGCCATAGCCAAGTGGTAAGGCATGGGTCTGCAAAACCCTGATTCCCCAGTTCAAATCTGGGTGGCGCCTCCAAAAAAGAACCATCCCGCATCAGCGGGATGGTTCTTTTTTATGACAAAGCCTCCGGATCTGAACCGTCGTTCTGTTTTTGGAATTCCGCAGCTGGAAACGCCTTGCAGCCACTCCTTTTTTGATCCGGCCCCTTTCCTCCCCACTGTTTCCGCGGTATGCGGCATTTTGCTTTTCCGGCGCCGAACCACGGCTTGCCGTAAATCTACAGAAAAAGGCAGGTTTTCCTCAAAGGAAAACCTGCCTTTTTCTAACTGTGCTGAGCGCTTTGTCAAATGGAAATTTCGTGAGCCATCTTATACAGATCGAAATCAAAGGGCTTTTTCATCTGGAGCGCCTCTTCAATATCGAAATCCACAATGCTGCCGCTCTGAACGGCCACCACACGGTTGCTCTTACCCTGCAGAAGGAGCTCTACCGCGTTGTAACCCATCTCGCTGGCCAGCAGACGGTCCCGCAGGGTGGGCGAACCGCCGCGCTGCACATGGCCCAGAATGGTGGCGCGGGATTCGATGCCCGTGCGTTCTTCGATCTCTTTGGCCATTTCAATGACATGGCCCACACCCTCGGCAACCACCACAATAAAGTGCTTTTTACCGGTGGAGAAAGTGGTCTCCATCCGCTGAACAATGTCCCGCTCAAAATCATAGGGAACCTCGGGCACAATGATGCTGGTGGCTCCCACCGCAATACCGACGTTGAGCGCCAGATAGCCTGCCCGGCGTCCCATGACCTCCACCACGCTGCAGCGATCGTGGGACTGGGCGGTGTCACGCAGCTTGTCCACCATCTCCACGCAGGTATTCATGGCCGTATCAAAGCCGATGGTATACTCACAGCAGGAAATATCGTTGTCAATGGTCCCCGGAATGCCGATACAGGGCAACCCACGACGGGTCAGATCCTGAGCGCCGCGGAAGGAGCCGTCGCCACCGATGACCACCACGCCGTCGATCCCCATTTTCCGACAGTTGGCGATGGCCTTCTGCATGCCCTCCTCCGTGCGGAATTCAGGGCTGCGGGCCGTATACAGCATGGTACCGCCGCGGTGGATGATATCCGAAACACTGCGCAGATTCATGGGCTCGATATCCCCATTGATCAGGCCGTTATATCCACGGTAAACGCCAAACGCCTCCACGCCCTTGCTCAGGGCCGTGCGCACCACGGAACGAATGGCGGCATTCATGCCGGGGGCATCCCCTCCGCTGGTCAAAACTGCAATTTTACGTATAGACATTCCGATCCTCTCCTTATTTGGGACGGGACGGGGTCTGAATCCGTCCCGTTGGTTATCCTGTTAAGGGGGCCTCCTGCCGTCATCGGACGGTCCATCCAGGATTTGGGCCCAAAAATGATTATACTATAAACCGGAAGCAAATAGCAACCCCTTCTTTTCACACAAGATTCCTGTGGGAATCGGTGTTTTTATGCTATACTGGTAAATACAAGGATTGCGGTGGATAACACGATCCAGAAAAGGAGGTATTCCCATGCAGCTGCCCTCTTCGGTAACACAGGCCCTAGCCATGTTGAAAGCCGGCGGCCATGAGGCATATGTGGTGGGGGGCTGCGTCCGGGACCGGCTGCGCGGCGCCGAACCCGCCGACTGGGATATCGCCACCTCCGCCCTGCCGGAACAAACCCTGGAGATCTTTTCTGCCTGCCGCTGTGTGGAAACAGGTCTCCGCCACGGCACCGTTACCGTCTGGATCGGGGAAATGCCGCTGGAAATCACCACCTATCGGGTGGACAGTGGAGGACACGACCACCGTCATCCCGATGAGGTGCACTTTACCCCTTCCCTCCGTGAGGATCTGGCGCGCCGGGATTTTACCGTCAACGCCATAGCCTATTCACCGGAGAGTGGGATTGTGGACCCCTTTGGCGGACAGCGGGATCTGGCGTCAGGGCTTTTGCGCTGTGTGGGTGAGCCAAACCGCCGATTTGAAGAGGATGCCCTACGCCTGCTGCGGGCACTTCGCTTCTCCTCCGTTCTCGGCTTTTCCATTGAGGATCGAACCGCAGCGGCACTGCACCGGCGGAAAGAGCTGCTCCGATCCCTTTCCACCGAACGGGTACGCGAAGAGCTGCTTCGTCTGATCTGCGGCCGGTACGCCGCCTTCGTGCTGCGCGGATACCCCGATGTCATCGGGACGGTGCTCCCTGAAATCCTGCCCATGGTGGGATTTGATCAGTGCAATCCCCATCATCTGTACGACGTTTACGAACACACGCTGCATGCCCTCGAAGCCATCGCCCCCCAGCCGGTGTTGAGAATGACCATGTTGCTCCACGACAGCGGCAAGCCCGCCAGCTTCACCATGGATGAAGAGGGGATCGGCCATTTTTACGGCCATCAGGCAATCAGCGAAAGGCTGGCACGGCAGATTATGGAACGTCTGAAATTCGATCATGTCTCCGCCCAACGGATCCTCGCCCTGATCCGCTGGCACGATGCCGACCTGGTCCCCACGGACGCCTGTCTGCGCCGGTGGCTGAACCGCCTGACAGAAGACGGGCTGCGTCAGCTGCTTCAGGTCAAGCGGGCGGACAATTTGGCTCAGCACCCGGATTACCGGGACAGGCAGCAGGAAATCGACCGGCTGGAAGAATCGCTGGAAAATCTTCTGGCACGAAAGCCCTGTTTTACCCTACGCGAACTGGCGGTGAATGGGAAGGATCTAATCGCCGCCGGAATCTCCCCCGGTCCCGAAATGGGCCGCCTGCTCCGGCTGCTGCTGGACGCCGTGATAGAAGGCCGCTGCTCCAATGACAAGGATGCCTTGATGGCGTTGATTCCATCGCTTGTCCCGAAAAGTACGACCTCGAATTTTTGATGGTTTTCATGCCAAAAAGCTTTTTCCGTTGGGCTTTCTATACCGTGCCCAGGGCCTCTATGTTTGATGGCAAACTGTGTGGGGAGTCCCTGGGCCTGGAGAAATCGGCTGTCGGCCGGTGTGGCCTCCTGCCGCTTCAC
>CAJFNR010000063.1 GCA_904395335.1 Candidatus Avimonas narfae
ACATGGTTTGTCCTCAAACATAAAGGCCCTGGGCACATTATATCATAGGAAAGCAGGGAAATCAAGAAATCCCTGTTAAAGCAGCTGTTTGACATGGTTATAGAAACCGCTTATAATATTTACATAAATAAGATATGGGAGGCGTCAAAAACGGCAATGGAAAGGCTACGCGAGATCGTGTTGTGGGGAGACAGCATCATGCGGGGCGTCGTTTATGACGAAGCAAAACAAAAATATTCACTGGCATCCCCTAACGGGGCGGAAGCCGCTTCGCGCGTACTGGGAATTCCGCTGCGCAATCGGGCTAGGATGGGATGTACAGTGGACAAAGGGCTGACGCTGATTCAAAAGGATCTGAAAACGGAAAAAGAAGAGGGAGAGGGGATAGAAGCGGCGCTGTTGGAGTTCGGCGGCAACGACTGCGATTTCAATTGGGGGCAGGTGGCTGCCGATCCCGAGGCGAGACACCAGCCCCGGACCCCACTGGATCGTTTTTCCGTCCATTTGGAGGAGATGATCCGGCTGGTGCGCAGCCACGGCATGCGCCCGGTGCTGGTCACGCTCCCCCCTGTTCACGCGGAGCGCTATCTCACCTTTATTTGCCGCCCTTCCAGGGATCGGGAAGGGCTGAACCGGGATCGGATCCTGTCCTTTTTGGGGGATGTCCAGTTTATTTATCGCTGGCATGAGCGCTATAACAACAGCGTGGTCCGCATGGCGACAGAGGCGGGCTGCCTGGTGGCGGATGTGCGCAGCGCGTTTCTAGAGGAACGGCATTACGAAGATAGGCTATGCGCTGACGGAATCCATCCCAATGAAAAGGGCTATACCCTCATTGAGCAGGCGTTGGAGGATTTCGGTTTCCAGTGCCGTGCCCGAGGAATTATTGCCTGAGTAGATTCAAAAAGAACCGGCGCGTGGTCACGCGCCGGTTCTTTTACTTTGCTGTTTTTTCCGTATTTTTACACGGGCCGTACATTACGATGCCGTGTTCGGCATCCAGCGTGACGGTAATGCCGCTCTTCAGCAGCCTGGTGGCGCCGGAGGCCCCCACCAGCACCGGCTTTTCCAGCGCCATGCCCACGATGGCAGCATGGCTGTTGAGACCCGGGCTCTCGGTGATGATGCCGGAGCATCCTTTGAGCAGCGGAAGAAGCCGGTTACTGGTCTGATGAATGACCAGAATGTCGCCGGTGCGGAAATTCTGCAGTGCTTCCTCTTCGGTACGCGCCACGCACAAATTGCCGCAGGCGGTATAACGATTGGCGCCCTCCCCCTGCACCAGGATATTGCCCACCAGATGCACCTTGAGCAGGTTGGTAGTGCCGGAAACACCCAGAGGAACTCCGGCGGTGATGACCACCAGGTCCCCGCTTTTCAGCAGCCCGGCTTCTGTTGCGCACTGAACAGCATGGTCGAAGAGGTCGTCCACATTGTCTTTTTCGTCCGCCATAAGGGGGATCACACCCCAGGAAAGGCTCATCTGCCGCCGGGTGACCGGGTCGGTGGTGCAGCAGATGATGGGGCAGGCCGGACGGAATTTGCAGATCATCCGGGCAGTGGTTCCGGATTTGGTCACGGTCAGGATAGCTGCGGCATCCAAATCGTGAGCAGTGGTCACCGTTGCGTGGGAAATGGCGTTGGTGACGCTGGGGGAGGTGTTCATCTCCCGGGTTGCAAAGCGCTTTTTGTAGTTGATATCCTGCTCAGTGCGCTCCGCAATGCGCGCCATGGTACGCAGCGCCTCGATGGGATACGCGCCCGCGGCGGTTTCCCCGGACAGCATGATGGCGCTGGTACCGTCGTATATGGCGTTGGCCACGTCGGTGGTTTCGGCACGGGTGGGACGGGGATTTTTCATCATGGAATCCAGCATCTGCGTGGCGGTGATGACCTGCAGGCCGGCATTGTATCCCTTGTGGATCAGTTTTTTCTGAATACTGGGGATCTCTTCCAGGGCAATTTCCACCCCCATATCGCCCCGGGCCACCATGATGCCGTCGGAGACCTTGAGAATGCTGTCGATATTGTCCACGCCCTCGGCGTTTTCAATTTTGGCGATCAGTCGGATGCTGTGGTTGCCGTTGCGCTCCAGCTCCTGGCGCATTTCCACAATGTCTTCTGCCTGCCGGGTAAAGGAGGCGGCGATGAAATCCGCTTCCACCTCACAGGCGAAACGGATATCCTCCCGGTCTCGGTCGCTCATAAAGGGAAGGGACAGGCTGACGTCCGGAACGTTGATTCCCTTGTTGGCGGACACAGGCCCGCCGTTGACAACGGTACAGTGAATATCGGTATCGGTGGTCTCCACAACCGTCAGTTCGATGAGGCCGTCGTCAATGAGAATGCGGCTGCCCGGATGGACATCATGGGGAAGACCGGTAAAGCTGATGGAGGCGATAGAGGCGTCTCCATCCACAGTGCGTGTGGTCAGGGTGAAAGGACTGCCGGGTTCCAGCATCACCTTGTTTTCCCGGAAGGAGCCCAGCCGGATTTCCGGCCCCTTGGTATCGATCAGAATTGCCACCGGCAATCCCAGTTCTTCCCGGAGCGCTTTGACCATGTTGATGCGCTGCAGATGGCTCTCATGGGTTTGGTGAGACATGTTGATACGCGCCACGTCCATACCGGAGAGCATCAGCTCCCGAAGAACATGGGGATCGTCGGTAGAGGGCCCCAGAGTGCAGATGATTTTGGTTTTGCGCATGGCCGCTTCCTCCTTTTCCGGTTGGCGTTGTGAAGTGTTCACTCATAAATATTATCCTGCGCCAGTATAACACAAAATGCGTAAAGACAAAAGGAAATTATGGGGGCGGATGAAAATTCTCATTTTTCGCTAAAAAGTAAAAAAGGCGGGGTGGCTTTTCGACGCGGTGGGAGCTTCCTATGGCGTATGGGAGGAAAGAAAGATTTGACAAACGGGCAGGGGTATGCCACAATGAAATGCACGGAAAAATACGGTTGACGATGCTCGACCAAACCGATAGATCCAACGCATTTTTTATAAAAGGGAAAGGACGTAGAAAAAGTATGGCGAGTGCACCGGAAAAAAATACACGCAGCACGCAGAGGCGGCGGCGAAAGCGCCGTAGACGGCGGATGGCCGTCGGCGTTCTTCTCTTAGCGGCGGTTGTCTTGGTCATTGTGCTGCTGGTGCGTTTGCTGGGAAAGGTATCGGTTTCCTCAGGGGATATTCCTTCGCCCACGGGACCGGCAGGTACTACCACGACTTTTTCCCCTACGTCAGTGACGGCGACGCAGCCGTCGGATACCGCCGACACCACCCGTACGACAGCCACTACCACCAAGCCGACCACATCCAACGGCATCGGTGCGGGGAACAGCTACGTGCAGCCTGAGGGGGCGGATTGGAATCTGGTGCTGGTCAATGACTGGAACGAGGTGCCGGCTTCCTATGAGACGGAGACAGAAATGTTTACCATCAATAATCAGCAGCTGGATAAGCGCATCGAAGAGGCGGTTCGTCAGCTGCTGGATGCGGGATCGGCTTACAATATCTATGTGGTGTCTGGCTACCGTCCGCGTTCGACGCAGGAGCGTCTTTACAACAATGAGGTGCAAAAGTGGCGGAATACCGGACTGTCGGAAGAGGAAGCACGGATCAAGGCCGCCACAGTTGTCAAGCAGCCGGGGCACAGCGAACACAATCTCGGATTGGCCATGGATCTTGGAGGAAGTGGAAATGGAAACCTCAACGTGGATTTCGAGGAAACGCCGGCCTTCCGCTGGCTGATTGAAAATTGTGCGGATTACGGCTTTATCCTACGGTTCCCCAAGGACGGCGAGGACCAGACCGGCGTGACCTATGAGCCGTGGCATTACCGGTATGTGGGCGTGGAAGCCGCCCAGGAGATTATGAGCCGGGGAATCACCTTGGAGGAATACTTGGCGGAAAAGGGGCTGTAAGCCCTCCGCTTATGGAAAAGGAGATGTGGCGATGGAAACCATGGACGATGTGTTGATTTTGGGCGGCGGCCCTGCCGGCTGTACCGCCGCGCTCTATGCCGCACGTTCTGCGCTGAAAACACGGATACTGGAAAAGCTGGCCCCCGGGGGGCAGATGGCTACCACCGATCATATCGACAATTACCCCGGATTCCCCGAAGGCATCGAAGGATATGCCTTGGGCTCCCGCATGGAGCAGCAGGCAGTGCAGTTCGGCGCACAAATAACAGTGGGAGAGGCCGTCGGGGTTTCCTTGGAGGGAAAAGTAAAGACGGTGGAAATCGCCGACGGAACGCTGCTCAAAGCACGGACGGTCATTGTCGCGCCGGGCGCTTCCCCACGTGAGCTAGGGTTGCCGAAGGAGGCGGAGTTCCGGGGCAGAGGGGTTTCCTATTGTGCCACCTGTGACGGGGCGTTTTACCGCGGCAAGCGTGTGGCAGTGGTCGGCGGCGGCGACACAGCTGCCGTGGACGCACTGTTTTTATCCCGGATTTGCCGGCAGGTGATTTTGGTTCACCGGCGGGGGGAGATGCGGGCTGCCAAAGCCTATCGCCAGCGTTTGGAGGCGGCGGAAAACGTGGAGTTTGTCTGGAACAGCGAGGTAACGGCTTTGACGGCGGGGGATAGAATCGAGGGAATTACCGTGCGCAGCCGTATAGATGGCTCCACCCAAGCTATTCCTTGTGACGGGGTGTTTATCGCCGTAGGGACAGTACCCAATACTCAGCTGTTCCGCGGAATATTGGATATGGATGAGGCCGGCTATCTTTCCGCGGGAGAGGATACCCGCACAAACCTTTCTGGTGTGTTTGCCGTGGGCGATGCTCGCCGGAAGCCCCTGCGCCAGGTGTTGACGGCGGCGGCAGACGGCGCTGTGGCCGCTTACATGGCGGAAGAGTATCTGATGCGTGATTCCCGGGAAGGCTGAACCCTTTAAATGTATAAAAAGCAGGGACGAAAAATACGTTCCTGCTTTTTATACGGCCGAACAGCTTAAAAATTAGGAGGTGTGGCAGTAAACAAGTAGAAATTTGTGAGGCATGGGCGGTGTTAAAATTCAGCAAAATGCATAAAAATACTCTTTATCCCTATCAGTAGGGGTGTGAGACCCCTCTTATGTCTTTACGAATGAAAAAAATTCACTAAAATGGAATTCAGCAAAATGATTCAAGAGGAGGAACAGGGTGTCATGGGTGTCTCGTATTCCAAAATTGGTCAAAACATTCGTAAGCTGCGCAAGGAAAGGGGGATTACACAGCAGCAAATGGCGCAATGGCTGAATCTCAGCCCGGGATATTACGGGAAGATGGAGCGCGGAATGAAAAAGATCAGTTTAGACCACCTGAGCAGAATTGGGGAAATCTTGGATGTCCCCATAGAAATTCTGGTTGCAGGAGCGGCGGAAGAAAAGCTGCCTCAACTGAATCGTCAACTTGCTGAGCTGACCAACGGTTGCACGGAAGCGGAGCTGGCAAAGCTTCTGGAAATCAACCGGATGGTATTGGGACTGCACGTTACGCAGTAATACAAAAAGAACAAGCCGTCGGAGATTCTCCGACGGCTTGTATCTATCCGCAATTAATCCAGGGACGGGATACGGGTGGCGACGCTTTTCCGCGGCCATGCCGGGAATTCCTTTACCGGGATGCGGTCGTCGATCAGATAATCGCAGGAAACGTCAAAAAGTTCGGACAGCTTCAGGAGGGTAGGATACGAGGGGCTGACCCGCCCCGTTTCATAATAAGCATAGGTTGAGCGGTCCTTTCCGATGATTTCCGCTACGCGCCACTGAGGATAACCGGCATACTGGCGCAGCCATCTCAGTTTGTCTCCCAACATATTGCATTCCATAATTTTCCCTCTCTTTCAGTAAAATATCTTTCCGCCGGACCGGACAAAAGGCCGCTGCGGACGGGAAAGGTGTTGGATTTTTTTAATCAATCCACTTTGTACAAGTACTCACTTCACTCTATACAAGTAGAAGACTACTATAGGGATTTTGATAAGTCAAGCGGAAACAAATGCAAAGTTTTTGTTACAATAACGCCCAGACTTTTTAGAAATATGATCAATAAAGCGCTTTTATCCCGCTTGTAATCGGAGCGAATTTCATCAAAAAATGTATAATATTGTTAAAAAGAAAGAGATTATTGCTTGAACTGACGCTGCCTGAAAAAGAATATTTTACAAAGAAAAATGGACCGATTGGAAACCGAATGAGGTGGGGTTATCCAATAGGAAACATGCCGGGCGTAAAAAAGAATGGGATTTCGCGATAACTGGAAAAGTATATGCAGAAAATAAGACAACTCATGTGGTTTTTAGTGAATACACCCGATAAAGCGTATAGGATGGCTTGCTCCTGCGTCTGTTGTATGCTATAATGTGCCAGGCGCTGTTTTGCTTTTAGGCAAGCGGCGTAAGGTTTATCCCCGGGACTGAAGTCGTGCCTCTATAGAATGGAAGGAAATGTAAATCCAAAGCCACTGGTAAAAAGGGCGGCAGAAACGCACGGGGATAAACGGCCGGATTGGTCTACGAAACTAAAGCAAAAGGATGAATGGAATGGAAGAGAAAAAGCCCGAATCCAGGCTGAAGGCCGCGCAGTACGGTTTTTTGGCACTGATTTTTCTGGCGCTGACCCTGCTACTTTTTTTGGGTTTCCGTACGGACAAGGCCCTGACCACATCTCTGCAAAAGATTGTATTCCCACTGGGGATCAGTCTTCTGCTTTCCGGTTTGGTGACGCTGCTGTTTTACATACAGCTGGACGACCGTAAGGAAGTGGCGAAAAAAGGGCCGCTGTTCTACCCGGTGTTTTCCGGTGTGCTGGCTGTGGTGTGTATGTTCCTGGCGCTATCCTACATGGGGGTGTACCCGGTAGGGGAAAAGAGCACCATGATTGTGGACATGCATCATCAGTATGCCCCGCTGCTTTCGCACCTGAAGGATCGCATCCTTCACGGGGGCGGTTTCCTGTATGATTTTGAGGTGGGGCTGGGCGTTAGCTTTTTGCCCTTGTTTGGGTATTATCTGTCCAGTCCGCTTAACCTGTTGCTGTGCCTGTTCCCCGACAGCATGCTCACTGACGGAATATTGGTGATCACGCTGATCAAGGTGGGGTTGGCAGCCGCTTTCTTTGCGGCGTGCCTACAGTATATTTACCATCGCAGAGATTTGTCCGTCGTGGCGTGCTCGCTGATGTATGCCATGATGATGTATATGTTGGCGTATTTCTGGAACATCATGTGGCTGGATGTGGTCATGATTCTGCCGCTGGTGGTCATGTGCTTTGAGAAGCTCATGCGCGAAGGCAAATATCTGCCTTATATTCTTACCCTGGCCTATGCCTTATATGCCAATTATTATATTGGATTCATGCTCTGCCTGTTCATGGTGCTGTATTTTCTCTTTTACCTGCTGCGTCGGCGCCGTACCCTGGATCGTGTTGGCAAAAGCTTTCTGCGCTTTGCAGTGGGGTCCCTCATTGGCGGGGGATTGGTGATGTTCCTGCTGCTTCCTGTTGCCTCTGCGCTGGGGGATACATCGGCGGCCGGTGGCAGCATGCCGGAGATGACCAATAACTTCGATATGTTCAATCTTCTGGGACGTCATCTGTACGATGTGACACCCACCATCCGCTCAGGAAACCTGCCCAATATCTACTGCGGAATCCTGCCGCTTTTCCTTCTTCCTGTTTTTATCACCCAGAAGAGCATACCGCTTCGCCGTCGGTTGGCCTTTACAGCGTTGCTGGCGGTGGTGGGGTTCAGCTTTGTTCTCAATCAGTTCGATCTGTTGTGGCATGGCTTGCATTCCCCCAACGATCTGCCCTACCGTTTCTCGTTCCTTTATTCCTTCGTCCTGATTCTGATCGCTTATGAAACCTTGACCCACCTGCAATGGCTTTCCCTGAAAAGCATTGTGGTATCCTTTGTGGCGATCCTGACGTATCTGGTGATTGAGGAACGCTTCGGGGACGATGCCTATGGATTTGATTCCATCTACATCAGCCTTTTGCTGGCGCTGATTTATGCCGTGATTGCCGTCCTGGTTTCCCGTGGAAAGCTGTACTGGCGTCCGGCCACGTGTCTGTTGCTGCTCGTCGTCACGGCGGAGATGGTATTCAATGGCGGCGCGGTGTTTCAGACACTTAACAATGAGGAATATTTTACCAAGCGCGCTGACTATGTAGACAATGACAACACACGGGCGATCCAAAAAGGTGTGGACCGCATGAAAGAGCTGGGAGATGCCGCAGCCGACGGTGCCTTTTACCGGATGGAGTTTTTGCCGCGCCGCACCTGTGTGGATACCGCCCTGTTCGATTACCGCGGCATGACGGTGTTTGCTTCCAGTAACCCTTACAATCTGACCAAATACATGGGCGGCATCGGATATGCCGTCAACGGAGTCAATAGCCATCTGTACCGGGATTTTGTGGTGGCATCCGATTCGCTGCTGGGGATCCGGTACGTGATGCTAAAGGATGATGCCATGCCGGGAACCAAGCTGAAAAAGCTGGAAACCATTACGGAGGGAAGCGCCACTTACACGATTTATGAGAATCCCTATGCCCTTCCCGTCGCCTATTTTGTACAGCCGGGGATTGAAAGCTGGGAATATACCAAATATAACCCCATTGCTTCGCTGAACACGTTGTTTTCCGCCTTGACCGGAAATGGGGAAGACATGTATACCACTCTCCCCATTAATGTTGAGAGCGGGAGCAGTGCGACTGGCCGGGCCTCCGGCACTACCTCCTTTACAGTGACGCCGCTGGACAACAACAAGACGGCGAAATTTGTGGCCGATATCGTGGAGGAGGGGCAGTACTACATCTATGTGGACTGCGGAGCCGCCAAGAGTATTTCGGTATCCGGAGCGGAGAAAAAGACTTGGTCGGTAAACAAGAGCGAACCCTATATGATCGATGCCGGGGTCCTAGCAGCGGGGACACAGATTACTGTGGCGGTTACCGCGGACTCCACCGCTTCCGGCAATATCTATGTGGCGAAACTCAATGATTCTGTCTTTGAGCAGAATATGGCGACCCTGTCTGCCCACGGCATGGAGGTAACTGAATTTACGGAGAGCCGTCTTACCGGTACGGTGACCGCGCCTTCCGACGGTGTTATCTATACCTCCATTCCCTATGATAAGGGATGGAGCGTGACCGTCGACGGTCAAAAGGTGGAGACCTTCGCCGGCGGCAATGCCATGCTGGCGTTCCATGTGGGATCCGGCACTCATTCGGTTGAAATCAGCTTCTTCCCACGCGGACTGGTTCCGGGAATCATCATCAGCCTGATTTCTTTGGCGGCGTTGGTCGCTCTGATGCTATACATTCGCCGCAGCAAAAGGGGCAGGGTACCGGCAACCGTGACGGTTCCTAATGGCCCGTATACCCCTCAGCCGGGTCCGTATGCCCAGCCATCGGAACCGCTTCCGGCGGCGGAGTCCACGTCTTCTCCTTCAACACAGGCGCCTGATGAGCATCCTGATGTACCACCGGAGGAAGAAAAACCTGCCGGGCAAGGAAACTGATCCGGGAGGGATCTGCGATGATCACAGTAATTATGCCGGTGTACAATGAGGGCGACTATATTTATCAGAATGTCGTCACAGTGGATGATTTTTTGAACCAGCAGGACATCGAGCATCAGTTTTTACTGGTGGATGACGGGTCCAAGGATCAATCCTATAAAGAAATGTGCCGCTTGGCGGATGACCGCCCCTGTGTTTCTGTCATACGCCTCTCACGCAACTTCGGCAAGGAGGCGGCGCTGTGTGCTGCATTGGAAAATGCCGGAGGCGATGCAGTACTGGTGATGGATTCCGATCTGCAGCATCCTCCCAAATATATCCCGGAGATGGTCCGTCTGTGGAAAGAGGAAGGCTACGACGTGGTAGAGGGGGTCAAGGCAGACCGGGGAAAGGAATCCCTGGGAAGCAAACTGGCGGCACTTTTCTTCTACCGGGCGTTTCGCAAGACAACGGGCATTGACATCGGGGTGGCCTCAGACTTTAAGCTGTTGGACCGTTCGGTGGTGGAGGCGTGGAAGCAGCTCCCTGAACGCAACACCTTTTTCCGCGGCTTATCCGCCTGGGTGGGATACAAGCGCTATGCTATGCCGTTTGAGGTAGCTCCCCGTGCAGGGGGAGAGACCAAGTGGACGTTTAAAAGCCTCACCCGATTGGCGGTGAATTCCATCACAGCCTATACCTCTGCTCCATTGTTTATCGTTTTTTGGCTGGGCATATTGATGGGAATTGCAGCGGTAGTAATGGCGGTACAGACCCTGTATATGTATTTCAGCCATAACGCGGAAACGGGCTTTTCAACGGTTATTCTGCTTTTGCTATTTATCGGAAGCGCGATCATGATCAGCCTGAGCATCATCGGTTTGTACATTGCCAAGATATACGATGAGGTCAAGGGACGGCCCCGGTATATCATCAAAACCAAAAGGGGTTCCGCACTGTTGGAGGAGAAAACAACAGCGGGACGATAACATGTGCGCAAGCGGGAGGAATCGCCTGATGGGGTTCCTCCCGCTTTGCGGATTTTCAGGGAAAAGCCGTTGACAAACTCCAACGGATGAAGTATAATAACGCCGTTGCCTATTTCAAGAAACGCTTGAGAGGGCAGCCTCTGTTTGATGGCGCAAACAAAAAAGATACCGCCAACCATTTCGGGGTGTAGCTCAGTTTGGTAGAGCGCTTGGTTCGGGACCAAGAGGCCATGGGTTCAAGTCCCGTCACTCCGACCAAATCGACCAAAATCGACAGGTTTTGGTCGATTTTTTACTTTTATCTACGGATATTTGCCAATTTCAACAAGATCGCATTGTACAAGGGGACTTTCCCCCGTTTGCAGTAGTGAAGCAAACCCGATGGCCCGTATGAAACTGGGCTGTGGGCGTTTTTAAAAGTTCAATTGCACCAATTTCATAAAAACTCAAGTTAGGAGGAAACGTCGTGGACTACCGTGTAGAAAAGATGCCTGCGTTCAAAGTGCTAGGAAAAGTAGAAAAAGAGATGCTCGACAATGTAACCGCGAACGTATTCTGGAAGCAATGTAGGGAGGATGGCACATTAAAAACATTGACAGAATATTCTACCTCTGCCAATAAGGAGCATATCGGCATCGCGGATGGTTCTTCTTGTGATGGAGAAAGCTATATGTATTATATTGTTACGCCATTTGAAGGCGATGAAATTCCGGAGGGGTATATTGTCAAAGAGATCCCGGAGCGGCTGTGGATTAAATTTCGCTGCCTTAGCTTAGGTGCAAAGGACACGGCAGATAGTGATTTGTGGAGAAAAATTTATTCCGAATTTTTTCCAGCTTCCGACTATGAACCATCTGATTATCAGGCAGAGGTATATCCCTGTGGTGACGGGGAATATCCCGATGATATTTCCGAAGTGTGGATTTCGGTCAATGTGAAAACAAAGAATTGAAACACATTATTTATACGAGAGTTAAAGGCTTTGCACGGCCTTTCATATGCCGTCTTTAAAAGGGGGGAGTCCTTATAGGGCTTCCCCCTGCTGTTTTAGCAGATCCAAAAGTTGCATTTTGCACTTGCCAGTATTATCCGCGCCTGTTATAATAACATCAAGTCCTAATGGCAAGCGCCATTGAGGCATCCAATATTCATATGCGAGATATGAATTTGTGGGCACAACTAAATTGACAGATAAAAAGTGGATGGGTATTCGCCGATCTATTTTTTGCTGTATTTTTGGGTGGCTGCATCTTCGTATCTTGCGTGCGAAGGTGTTTTTTATTTTGAAAGGAGATCATTATGCCAAAATTCACAATGCACGCAAGAGAATTCAAAACCATGCGCGACCCCAACCGCAAGCCTGACGGGCACACCAAATACATCTGCTACTTAGACACAGCCACTATTCCGCAGGAACTCCAAAATTGGAGCAAAACAAACCCCCGCGATCAGAAAATGACCACGGACGCCGCAAGAGCTATTGGAACAAGCCTTTTGGAGAACGACGATTTCCACGAGCTCAACCGTGGCTTGCTCTTTTCGGTTGAATCTGTAAAATACGACAATAGAGACGAGACCCTGACAATCGAAATGCTCAACGACGACATCCATGGAAATATTGACGGTGGACATACGCTCCGTGCTATTTTTGATGCCCAAAAACGTGGTAATCTTCCCGAGTCCCGGTATGTATTTGCGGAGTTCTTTGTGGGGCTCACCTCTCCCGTGGAACTTGCCGCAGCAAGAAATACATCGGTTGCAGTCGATTTGAAGTCCCAAGAGGAGCTAAAACGGAGTTTCGACGTTCTGAAAGAAATTCTCAGACCATTCCCCTTTGAAAAACGCATTGCCTACCGGATGAACCAGCATTACGATGAAAAAATTCAAATTATAGATATCCGCGAAATCATTACGATCCTGAATATGTTTAACCAAAATCTCTACCCCATTCTGGGCCAACAGGGATTATCTGGAGAGGGGCAACCTATCCAGAGTTATACCGGTAAAGAGGTCAGCCTGAAGCGTTTTTTAAATCAGGGTAAGGAGACGCGAGAGAATATCCTGAAAAATATGCAGCCTGTCATAGGGGATATTTTCCGGCTGTGGGAAGCTGTTGAGCGGGAATTCCCTCAAAAGGTAAAAAATAATAAGCGGCAATACGGCGTAAAGAAGTATTCAAAATACAACGATAATGAGGTAGTAGGGCAAAGTATGCTTTATCAGGCAGACCTTAGATACCTTGTCCCCAAGGGGATTCTTTATCCTGTGGTCGGTGCTTTCCGGGCCTTGATCCAAGTGGATGAGAGCGCGGGGCTTTATTCTTGGAAGAAGGAGCCCTTCGTTGTTTGGGATGAGTTGGGTGACCATCTTGCGCAAATTGTATGGGATGAGAAGGAGGAAAACCCGGAGTACCTCGGAAAAAGCCGCAATTTGTGGAGTAATCTCTTTAAAGAGGTCTTACTTTATACTTTAGTATAAAGTAAGACTTTCGGCAAAACTCCTTGCTGGCTGCTGGCGAATTGTTGATACTTCCTAGCCCCTCCAAGTCCTATTTGGGGAGGAAAATCCAGCGAATCCCCATAAGCGATATGTAGGAAAGAGGGAAAGCACGACGTTGCACTAGTTGCGCTTGTACAATCGGTGAGGGGAAAAGGATAAGCGGCCGTCAATTCTGTCTGCTCGAGTTCCCCCAATCAGCCCGGCCAATCTTTTTCCCCGGCTCAACCGCTGCGTATAACAAATGGACTTTTCTGCCGGTGTGTTTTGGTGTGGGTCCTATTGAAGCTGAAAGGGAAATATGCTATGCTGAGGCCGAGGTGTCGTTATGGAACTTCGCGTTTTGGGCTACTTTCTGACAGTGGCCCGGGAGGAAAATATCACGAAAGCGGCAGCCCTGCTTCATATCACGCAGCCCACGTTGTCTCGCCAGCTGATGCAGCTGGAGGAGGAGCTGGGGGTAAAGCTGTTTCGGAGAAGCAACCACAGCATCGTGCTGACGGAACAGGGGATGCTTCTGAAACGGCGGGCTCAAGAGCTGGTTTCGCTTGCTGAAAAAACCAAGCAGGAGCTAGGGCAGCGGGAACAGCTGAGCGGTGAGCTTTCCATTGGCAGCGGGGAGTACCAAAACAGCCGGTTGCTGGCGGAAATCCTGGCCGCGTTTCATGAAAGCCATTCCGCTGTTCAGTTCGAAGTGTACGGAGGAAATTCCGACGATATCAAGGAACGCATCGAAAGAGGAACCCTAGATGTCGGCTTTCTGCTGGAGCCGGTGGATGTGGGAAAATACGAGTTTGTCCGCAGTCCGCTCAAGGAGGAATGGGGGATTTTAGTATCGGAGCATTCCGATCTGGCGGGCAAGGAACGTGTCGCTCCAGAGGATCTGGCAGACAGGCCGCTGATTTTCGCCCGCAGGGATCTGATCAAAAAAGAAATCATCCATTGGTTTGGAGAATACGCCGACCGGCTTCAGATTGTCGCCAGCGGGAATCTGCCGTATAATCTGGCGGCTCTTGGGAAGCGGGAAATGGGGGTTTTCCTGAACCTGAAGCTGGACTGTCAGTACGACGGCATGCGGTATATCCCGTTGTTCCCCAAATTGGAGAGCCATACGGTGCTGGCCTGGAAAAAGAATCAGACCATGTCGCCTGTGGCAAGTGCGTTTGTCAGCTTTGCAAGGAAATACATACACGGTATCTCTGATGATAAAATATAAGCATTTTACATTTCTTATAACCGGCCGTATACTATAGGTGCCCTGAAAAGGATGCCTATATTTTTTACGAATAAAGAGAGCTTTTCGTAAGACGGAGGCCCCCCGGAGTAGCTGGGAAGCGTCGGGGCAAGAGGCGTTTTTCAGGCATTCCAAAAAGGGCCTTAAGGAGCAGATCATATGACAAAGAAAGAAATCGAGGAACGCTTCCAGATCCCGGCCGCCATTCTGGAGGAATACGCTGGCTGGAATCTATGCGATTCCGTGGGACAGGTCATGGATGCCTGGCAGTATGATGATCGGGACATCGAGCGGCTCAGCCTGATCATGACGTTGCACGACATTGGTTTTACCAAGGAAGAAACGTTTGAATATATGCGCCTGTACCTATCCGAACGGAACACGGAGCAGGAAAGGCTGGCCATGCTCAACAGAAGGCGGTCGGACTCATTGGATGAGATTCATTTTAAGGAAAAGCAGCTGGACCGCCTGGACTATCTGCGCTATGAGATACAGAAGAATAAAGAGAAAAAAGGATGACTTGAGAGGAGAAAAGCGCCGGCAAAGCGCACGTTATTTTAAGGAGGTACAGAACATGAAAATTTCCAACAGGGAAGAGTTCGAGAAGGTCAATGTTTTCGGCATGGGGGCGCCAAACGATGCCTATGCCCAGTATTTTACCGGACAGTCCTTTTTGAATCCGCTGACACAGCCAGGGGCTTCGGCGGTTTCCCTTGCCAATGTGACCTTTGAACCGTGTTGCCGCAACAACTGGCACATTCACCACGCCCGAAAGGGCGGAGGTCAGCTGCTGATCTGCACAGCGGGAGAAGGCTGGTATCAGGAGGAAGGAAAGGCGGCTGTGAGCTTGACGCCCGGCACGGTCATTACCATCCCGGCGAATGTCAAGCATTGGCACGGCGCCAAAGCCGACTCCTGGTTCAGTCATATCGCCGTGGAGGTTCCTGGAGAAGAAACCGCCAACGAATGGCTGGAGCCAGTAACCGACGAAGCATATCGTCAATTATAAGGGGGAAGAAACGATGCCGAAGAAGCTCGTCGCCTATTTTTCTGCCGGCGGCGTCACCAAAAAAGTTGCTGAAAGGCTGGCGGCCGCTGCCGGGGCGGATTTGTTTGAAATCGAGCCGGCCGTGCCCTATACTGTCGCCGATCTGGACTGGACGAACAAGAAAAGCCGCAGCTCGGTGGAGATGAACGATCCATCCTCCCGTCCGGAGATCGCCCGGAGGCTGGACAGCCTGGAGGAATACGACACCGTGTTTTTAGGGTTCCCCATCTGGTGGTATGTGGCTCCCACTATCATCAATACCTTTCTGGAGAGCTATGACTTCGCGGGAAAAACCATCATTCCCTTTGCCACTTCCGGCGGCAGCGGACTGGGAAAAACGGTGGAAGTGCTGAAACCCCTCTGTGATCCGACGGCAAAATGGCTTCCGGGGAAAATGCTGAACCGGGTGTCGGAACGGGAGCTTAAGGAGTTTGCCGCGCAGGGGTAAAGGAGGAATGGGAAATGGCCTATTTGGGTGAAACCATAAAAAAGCTGGGCTTTGGACTGATGCGTCTGCCGCAGAAGGACGGGGCCATCGACATCGAACAGACGAAGGAGATGGTGGATCTGTTCCTGGGGGCGGGGTTCACCTATTTCGACACGGCGTGGGCCTATGCCGGCAGTGAGGACGCAATCCGCCGGGCGCTGGTGGAGCGGTATCCCCGGGATAGCTATCAGCTGGCGACGAAGAACGCCGCCTGGATCAACTGCAAAACACGGGAGGAGGCCACAGCACAGTTGGACACCTCCCTGAAGCAGACGGGTGCCGGGTATTTTGACTTTTATCTGCTGCACAATTTGGGGGAAAGCCGTACCCGGTATTTCGACGATTTTGATCTGTGGAGCTGGGTTCAGGAAAAGAAGCAGGAGGGGCTGGTCAAGCACGTCGGATTCTCTTTCCACTCGACACCGGAAGAGCTGGAGGAAATCCTGACGGCCCATCCGGAGATGGAGTTTGTCCAGCTTCAAATCAATTATGCCGACTGGGAAAACCCGGCGGTTCAGTCGAGAAAGTGTTATGAAGTGGCGCGCAAGCACGGAAAACCAGTAATCATTATGGAGCCGGTCAAGGGCGGAATGCTGGCCACGCCGCCGCAGGCGGTTCTGGACGTGCTCAAACAGGCCGAGCCGGAATCCTCGGCGGCTTCCTGGGGCATCCGGTTTGCCGCCGATCTGGAGGGCATCATTACCGTGCTGTCCGGCATGAGCACTGTGGAGCAGATGAGGGACAACCTGTCCTATATGCAGGATTTCCGGGGCCTCACTGAGGGGCAGCGAGCCACGCTCCGCCGGGCACAGGAGGAGCTGTCCAAAATCCCGCTGATTCCGTGCACCACCTGC
Source organism: Candidatus Avimonas narfae (assembly GCA_904395335.1). GTDB lineage: Bacteria > Bacillota > Clostridia > Oscillospirales > Acutalibacteraceae > Avimonas_A > Avimonas_A narfae. Next base: position 16,601 of record CAJFNR010000063.1, read on the forward strand.
AACTACTGCGCTAAGGTTTGTCCAAAGGACATCGGCATATCCGGGTCCTTTACGGCGCTCAATTACCTGACGTTGTACGGCGACAAGCCCGCCGCCGTCCATCAGGAGGGCTGGCTTGTGGGTGGACATGGGAAAAATCGGGCGGATCAGTGTATCCGATGCGGAAAATGCGAAGCTGTCTGTCCGCAGCATATCCCCATCCGCGAAAATCTAAAACGGGTCAGGGAGGCGCTGTTGTAATCAGTGGGAAGACGTCCGTTGATTTGTCGGAAATCTTCTTTCCCGCGGCGGAGTTATCGTTTCGCGTCCCGCAGAGCTCCCTGCCGCTTATTTCCCCGCAGCCGATATGAACGGCATCGGAGGAGCGATAGCTCCGTGCTGGACCGATTTTGGTGGATATCCGGAAAACCCGCTTCACAAATCCAATAGGTAAAGGGAACTGCACCCTCCGGTGCAGTTCCCTTTTTTAGGACCATCTCGTCATTTCGGTATTCAGATATTTTCGGGGTGATAGTTGCGGTAATGCGCTGCCTGCCAGACCAACAGCCGGACCAGATATTTTTGCTCCTCTTCTGGAAGGCCTGTCAAGGCGGAACGGACCTGTTCCACAAGATCACTGCCCGGATAAAGGGAAGCAGCCGCCGTATCCCAGTGAGGATCCAGCAGCTGCTTGGCATCAATTTCGAGCCCTTTCGCCAAGGCTGCCAGTATATCCAGTCTCGGTTTGGTGAGCTCCCGTTCAATTTTACTGATCTCATTGACGCTGACGCCGGTCAAATCCTCCAAATCTTCTTGTGACAGATTGCGCTGACTGCGGATACTCAGCAGGTTGTAAGCCAAAACGTGCAGCAGATAGTTTGATTCTTTTTCCCGGTTGACTCCGCTCATTTTTTCATCTCCATTCTGGGACATATACCCATAGAGATGGTCCTAAAAATGAATATATCAGGCAGATTGAGAAAAAACCACACACGATTGGGTGGGTTCGGAGAAATTCAAAAAAGAGCCGCTCAGGCTTAAAAAGCAGAAAGGGGGAAGGGGGTAAACGGCACGGAACAGATCCTCCGCCGGGCAGAAGCAGTGGCGGGGCCCATCCGGCCGGATCTGTGAGAAGACAAGTGAGATGAATAACCGGTGTTTTCGGGAATAAAGGCATCAGAGAAGGGAAACAATGACAAAGGATGATGCGGGAAAACAAGGGAATGTATGGGGGAAAAGGTGATAGCTGACAAAATAGGAGAATCAAATCGTTATATTGGGAAAATACGGATATTCATTTGCCTAATAATTGGTAAAAAATATAAAAATATCCGGAATAAGAAGAATATATATAGTTAAAAATAACCATAAATTCTTGTCTTCATGACTCTTTTACGATAAAATAGGCTCGCCCTGATGAGGATGGTTGCCGCGCGGTTTTCCGTGGCGGCTCCCTGTCCGAAGCCAGGATCGTTTTCTGTCCCCCGTTGTTGAGTGACCTATCAAACGAAGGGAAAGCTGAGGGAGAGACGGGGAGGGGCTATCTTGGAGCTTCCCTGACGGGAAGCCCGTTTGGGACTCGTAAAGGAGTGAGAAACACCATGAGTGAATTCGTGGCAAATATTTCAAACAGAGAATCCGTTCGGGCGACAACAGAACTCCGGAATCCGGCGGGGGAAACCCGCCTGTATCTGGCGGGAAAACGCCTGTTTGATGTGACGGCTGCGCTGCTGGCTCTGATTTTGCTCAGCCCTCTGTTTTTGATACTGGCGCTGGTGATTTTTGGGGACGACCCTCATGGCAGTCCTATTTTCAGCCAGCTCCGCGTAGGCAAGGACGGCAAAACCTTCCGATTCTATAAATTCCGCAGCATGGTCACCAATGCGGAAGAGCTGTTGGAGCAGCTGAAGGACCGCAACGAGATGGAAGGACCGGCCTTTAAGATCAAGGACGACCCGCGGATCACCCGCGTGGGGAAATTCATCCGGAAAACCAGCCTGGACGAGTTGCCCCAGCTGATCAATGTGATCCGGGGGGATATGAGCCTGGTGGGCCCCCGGCCTCCGCTTCCCCGCGAGGTGGAGCAGTATACGCCGCAGCAGATGCGGCGTCTGACGGTTACTCCCGGGCTGACCTGTTACTGGCAGGCGACGCCCCGGCGCAACGAGCTGACCTTTGATCAGTGGCTGGCGCTGGATTTGAAATACATCCGTGAACGCGGCATGGGCACCGATATTCGTATTCTGCTGGATACGGCGCTGGCTGTGGCCAACGGGGAAGGGGTATGAGATGCGTCCCAATATTTTGATGGTACACAATTACTATCAGATCGGCGGAGGGGAGCATACCGTCTTTGAACAGGAGGCGGAGCTGCTTCGTCGTCACGGTCATCCGGTGACGGCGTATACCCGGCATAATGACGAACTCAAAGGGTCTTCTGTAAAGAAGGCCCTGTTGCCTTTTCAGACGCTGTTTTCGCTGAAAACCTACCGAGAGGTGCGTCGCCTCATCCGCCGGGAACGCATTGACGTGGTTCATTGCCATAACACCTTTCCCCTTATTTCCCCCTCCGTGTATTACGCTGCCCGAAGGGAAGGGGTGCCGGTGGTGCAGACGATCCACAATTTCCGCTTGATCTGTGCCAATGCCCTGCTGTTTCGGGACGGCCATGTGTGCGAGGAGTGCCTGTCTGGGAGTTTCCGTCCCGCGATGAGCCACGCCTGCTACCGGGGGTCCCGGCTGCAGACAGCGGTGGTGGTGGCTATGCTGAAGCTTCACCGGTTATTGGGAACCTACCGGAGGACCGGCTACATTTTTCTGACCCCGTTCAACCGGGAAAAATACCGGGCGCTGCTGCCGGAGGGAACGCCTCATATCTATATCAAGCCCAATTTTGAAGAGATTCACGCACAGCCGGCACCGGAACGGGAGATTGATCCTTTCAAGGTGATCTATGTGGGACGGCTGGAGGAAAACAAAGGGATTCGCTGTCTGCTGGAATACTGGAAGCAGGTACCTGAGGCTTACCGTCTTCATCTTTATGGAACCGGGCCGCTGGAAGGCTTGGTTCGGGAACAAGCGGAGAAGGATCCCCGCATCCGGCCCATGGGTTTCCGGCCGCAGGAGGAAATTTTTGCCGACTGGCGGACCGCCTGCGCCCAGGTGTTTCCCAGCATAAGCTACGAAGGTTTCCCCATGACGCTGATCGAAAGCCTGGCGCTGGCGGTGCCGGTGCTCGCCTGCGACAGGGGCAATCAGGCCGCCATTATCGAGGAGGGGGTCACGGGCTACCGCTATGCGCCGGAGGATGCCCGGGAGTTCGCGGAAAAGCTGGAAAAAATTCGGCGGGAAAACCCCCGATTAAAACAAAATTGCAGGGAACACTATGAGCGGAACTATACACCGGAGAAAAATTATGCGTTGCTCATGGACATTTATAGGAGGCTGGGGGCCTGTGGAAAATAACGAGATCCCGCGCGTATCCATTATCGGCGTGCCCATATCAGCGGTGAATCTGGACAGCTGCGTCCGTCAGATTGAAAAGCACCTGAATGAAGTCAAGGGACAGTATATCTGTGTATCCAATGTGCATACCACCGTCATAGCCCACGATGAGCCGGACTATTTTCGGGTGCAGGCGGAGTCCTTTTTGTCGGTTCCGGACGGGAAACCGCTGTCCGTTATCGGCCGAAGGCAGTATCCCCAAATGGGGCGGGTCACCGGCCCGGAGCTGATGCGCCGCCTATTTGAGGAATCCCGCCGGAAGGGATACCGGCACTATTTTTACGGAAATACGCCGGAAAACCTGGAACTGCTGGTAACGAAGCTACGAAGCCGGTATCCCCATCTGAACATTGTCGGCTATGAGCCCTCGGTCTTCCGTGCTTTGTCGACTCAGGAGGAGGAAGAGCTCATCCGGCGGGTGACGGCGGCGGCTCCCGATTTCCTGTGGGTGGGACTGGGAGCGCCCCGGCAGGAGCGCTTTTGCGCCGCTATGAAGGGGCGTATCCCCGCCCTGATGATCGGAGTGGGGGGCGCTTTCAACGTGCTGGCCGGCCTGATCCCGGAGGCTCCGGAATGGATGCAGAACAGCGGTTTGGAATGGTTGTACCGGCTGTCCCGGGAACCGGGGAGGCTGTTCGGGCGCTATCTGACTACCAACACGAAATTCCTGTACTATCAGCTGACCAAAAGACCGCCCAGCTGACGGAGGAGGGGGCGAGTGCGGCGATGGGGTATCTTTACGGGCTCAAGGCCCTGTTGGAAATTGTCAACAGCGCCCTGGCGGAATACCTGCTGGTGGCTGTTTTGGCGGGATACACCCTGTACAGCTTTTGGGGGAAGGTCCATTCCACCGCCCGTGTTCATAAAACGACCTTTTTGCTGTTGCTGGCGACACTGGTCTGCTTTGGGTGGAGCTTTTTTCAGAATGCCGGTTTTGATTCCCTGCGGATTGTTGGCAAGTATCTCAGCTGTGTGCTCATTTTCTTTCTGGTTTCCGTGGAACTGGGGGAGGAAAAGAAGACCCGGGATTTTTTTGAAGTGATCTGGAAGACGTATCATATCCTTTTTTATATTTCCCTGCTGATGATCCTGCTGGGGCCGGGCCGTATCGTGTGGGGAAACACCCTGACGCTGCGGGGTGCGTATTTTTATAAAACAGATTACGCGGCCTTCCTGTTTCAGTTCATGATGCTGTGCCGGCTGAAATTTACCGGTGCGGGCCTGGAAAAGAACCGGATCCAGCCGTATCCGCTGGCGCTGATCCTTTTTTCCAGCGGGCTGATCGTTTTTACCAATTCCCGCATTTACCTGCCGTTGCTCCTGATTTACTATTTTCTGCTGTTGTGCGAATACCGGGACCTCCCGGTGCAGAAACTGTTTCGCCTGCGGTATGTGGCTGCCCTGCTGGCTCTGGGAATTTTAGGCATGGTTCTGCTGACCTTTATCCCCAAGTGGTTCCCTCAGCTACATTGGATCGGGCTGAACTTTGAGGACGGTATTTTGACCGGCAGCAATACCCAGGGGCGCAACCAGATCTGGCGCAATGTGCTGGGATACTTTTTTGAGGCGCCGTGGGGGCGCCGTCTGTTCGGGGTGGATCTGGTGTCCACGCCGGCAGCCTCGGGGCTGGACCTGCTTTCCCACAATTCCTTCGTGTATATTCTCTTTTCTTTCGGCTATATCGGCACCGCGGTTTTTCTGGTGTTTTTTGCGTATATTCTTCGGATCATTTACCGGTGCCGCAACGGGTTCCTCTCCTATACCCTGCTGCTGACGGTTCTGTGCTTTTGGGTGACCTCTTTTTCCCAGGACAACATCATCTTCACGCAGCAGACCGCCTTCCTGTATATGGTGCTTGCCGCGGCTAGCCGGATGCTGGTGGAAAAGGAAAAGCGCCGTCCCCGTTTGCCGGGGACGGCGGGAATGCCGGTCAGGGCGCCGGGAGCTCGATGAGAGGATACGTGTGAGGGAGTGGCGCTGTGAGAGGGTCCGGTTCCGTGGTGCGAAACACCACAATGCTTTACGTGATGAACATTGTGAAAATGATCCTGCCCTTGTTCACCCTTCCGTATTTGACCCGGGTGCTGTCGGTGGATTGTTACGGCGTGGTGGCCTATGTCAAAAGCTGTATCACGTATATGCAGCTCACGGTGGATTTCGGCTTTTTGCTCTCCTCCACAAAGGAGATTGTCAAGGCCCGGAATGACCCGACGCGAATCGGCCAGGTGGTGGGGGACACCTTGGCTGCCAAAATGTTGCTGTCCGCCGCCGCCCTGGCGGTGCTGCTGGGGATGACGGCGGCCATCCCCCTTTTGCGGGCGAACATGGCGTATACCCTGCTCTCCTTCGCCGTGGTGTTTTTGTCCAGCTTTCTGGTGGATTTTTTGTTCCGCGGTCTGGAACAGATGCAGGTGATCACCCTGCGTTTCGTGGTGATGAAGCTGATTTCCACGGTGCTGACTTTTGTCTTTGTGCACGGCGACGAGGATATCCTCTGGATCCCGGTCCTAGATGTGCTGGGATCACTGGCCGCTGTGGCGCTGGTGTGGCTGCGGGTCCGGCGCCTGGGCATTCCCCTCCGCTTTTCCGGGATGCGCGGCGCGCTGAAAATGCTAAAAAGCTCGGCGGTGTACTTTGTTTCCGATATGGCCACTACCGCCCTGGGGGCGCTGAACACCCTGCTGATCGGGATTTTTATCGACAGCGCCGATGTGGCGTACTGGAGCGTGTGCATGCAGATCGTCACGGCGGTTCAGTCGCTCTACACTCCGGTAACCAGCGGGGTGTATCCGGAGATGATCCGAAGGCGGGACCTGGGGCTTATCCGGCGGATTTTACTGTGGTTCCTACCGCTGATCTCCGCCGGGTGCGTGGTCACCTTCTTTTTTGCCAAGGGGGCCCTGCTGCTGATTGGCGGGGAAAAATACGGAGCGGCGGAGCCCATTCTGCGGGCGCTGATTCCGGTGTTGTTTTTCAGTTTTCCCGGCATGCTGTTCGGATGGCCCACCCTGGGGGCCATCGACCGGGTGAAGGAAACCACCCTGACCACCCTGATCACAGCCGCCGTCCAACTCATCGGGTTGGCGCTTCTGCTGGCGGCCGGACGGTTTGAGGTGGTGTCCATTGCGCTGCTGCGGGGTGGAACCGAAGCGCTGATGTGCTTCCTGCGGGGAGGCTTTTGCTGGAAATACCGCCGGGAGTTTTCAGCGGAAAGGGTTCGGAAGCCGGGAACAGATCTGCCGTGACGGAGAAGGAGAAGGGGATGAAATGAGGGAACTTACGCAGGAGGAAATCAAGCAGATAGGGCTCCGGCTACTGCTGGATGTGGCGGCGTTCTGTGAAGAGAGGGGGCTGATCTGTTATCTGGCGTATGGCACCCTGATCGGCGCGGTGAGGCACCGGGGGTACATCCCCTGGGATGACGACATCGACCTGCACATGCCCCGCCCGGATTATGAGCAGTTTATCCAGCGGTATAACCGGGAAAAGCTAAACAGACATTATCGAGCGGTATCGCCATATGAGGCGGCGGCCCGCCATCCCCACGTCAAGGTGGTGGATCAGACCACCGTTCAGGTGGAACGGGGCATCCGTTATGAAGGGACGCCTCCCGGAGTGGGGATTGACATTTTCCCCCTGGACGGGGAGCCGGATAGCGAGGAGGCATACCGCCGCTTTTACCGGCGCAAGCGCCGCTGGCTGGCCGGTTATCATCTGGCTGTCCGAGACGCGGGATCGGGACGGCCGGCGGCGCGGCTGGCGGCGATGGCATTTGGCTGCCTGCCGAAAAACTGGTTTTTGGCGCGCGCTGACAGGATGAACAGGGCCTATCCCTATGAAAGCAGCCGCTTTGTGGGCTCTACCAGTAGCCTTTACAATTCCATCAGCAACCGGTTTCCCCGGGAGTGGTTTTCTTCCGGTGTGGCAGTGGAATTCGAGGGGCACCGGCTGCAGGCGCCGGTGGGATACGGCGCCATTCTGACCCGGCTGTACGGCGATTACCACCGGCTCCCTCCCAAAGAACAGCAGGTGACCCACCACCGGAACCAGGCCTATCGAAAATAGAAAGAGAGGGAGAAAAATGAAAGCTTATGGCACGGGGTTTACCACCGGTGTGTTCGACCTGTTCCATGTGGGGCACCTGAATCTCCTGGAGCGCTGCAAGGAACGTTGCGACCAGCTGATCGTGGCGGTGTGCGATGACGACTATGTCCGCTCGGTCAAGCACAAGGAGCCGGTGATGACTCAGGAGGATCGTATGCGTATCATCGGCAATCTGAAATGTGTGGACCGGGTGGTGCCCATTACGGTCGCGGAGGTGGAGAACAAGCTGCTGTGCTGGGAAAAGTACCGCTTTGACGTGCTGTTTTCCGGCGACGACTGGAAGGGGAGCGAACGGTACCGGAAAACGGAGCGCCAGTTTGCCCGGGTGGGTGCCCGCATCGAATACCTTCCCTATACCCACGGCATATCCACCACCGAACTGAAGGAAAAGATCGCACGACGATGACAAATCGCCCGACGATAATGGGCCGGAATGCCCCCGGGTTTTTATTTGACGCAGCGCCCGGAATTGTGTACACTCTAATAAAGGGAATACAGAGGCAACCGGATGGCCGGCGGCAGTGCGCCGGGATAAAGAGAGGGATGGGGTTATGTCAGCCTTTACACATAAAACCCTGTTGATCACAGGGGGGACGGGATCCTTCGGCAACGCGGTGCTGGACCGGTTTCTGCAAACAGACATCGGGGAGATCCGTATTTTTTCCCGGGACGAGAAAAAACAGGACGACATGCGGCACGAATATCAGCTGAGGGATCCGGAGGCGGCGTCCAAGCTGAAATTCTATATCGGGGATGTGCGGTCGCCGGATTCGCTGCAGGGGGCCATGCACGGGGTGGATTTCGTCTTTCACGCCGCGGCGCTCAAGCAAGTGCCCTCCTGCGAATTTTTCCCCATGGAGGCGGTGCGCACCAACGTGGAGGGGACGGACAATGTGCTGACCGCCGCTATCGGAGCCGGGGTGCGGCGCATCGTCTGCCTGTCCACGGACAAGGCGGCGTATCCCATCAACGCCATGGGCATTTCCAAGGCGCTGATGGAGAAGGTGATCCAGGCAAAGGCGCGAAACATCCCGGCGGAGCAGACCACCATCTGCTGCACCCGGTACGGCAACGTGATGTGCAGCCGCGGCAGCGTGATCCCGCTGTTCATCGAGCAGATCCGCAGCGGCAAGCCCGTCACTATCACCGATCCGGAGATGACCCGATTTCTGATGAGCCTGGAGGAGGCGGTGGACCTGGTGCTGTTTGCCTTCGAGCACGCTCAGCCGGGCGACCTGTTTATCCAGAAGGCGCCGGCATGCACCATCGGGGACCTGGCCAAAGCAGTGCAGCGCCTGTTCGGGGACACGGGAACCCGCGTAATCGGCACGCGGCACGGGGAAAAGCTGTACGAGACGCTGATGACGCGGGAAGAGCGGCTCAAGGCGACGGATATGGGGGGATACTTCCGGGTGGCGGCGGATGCCCGGGATCTGAACTATGACAAATACATGGTCAGCGGAACGGTGGAAACCCAGGCGGACGAGAGCTATACCAGCCACAACACGGAACGGTTGGATGTGGACGGCGTGGTGGACAAGCTGTTGAGCCTGTCCTCTATCCGGGAGGCGCTGGAGCGGGGAAAAGAGGCGAAATGAGCATGGAGAAGGATGCACCGATCCTGGTGACGGGAGCCGAGGGCTTCATCGGCAGGAACCTGACGGCGACGCTGAAGGCGCAGGGGTATACCCGGGTGCTGTGCTTTGACGTGGACACGCCGAAGGAGAGGCTCCCGGTATATGCGGGACAGGCGCGATTTGTGTTTCACCTGGCGGGGATCAACCGCCCGCAGGACCCGCGGGAGTTCTACGAGGGGAACCGCGGATTTACCGAACAGGTGCTGTATCTGCTCAGGGAAGCGGGGAACCGCTGCCCGGTGCTGGTGACCAGTTCGGTCCAGGCGGAGCAGGACAACGATTACGGCAAATCCAAGCGGGAGGCGGAGGAGCTGGTGTTTTCCCATGAGCGGGAGACCGGGGCACCGGCGCTGGTATACCGTCTGCCGGGGGTGTTTGGCAAGTGGTGCCGTCCGTCGTACAACAGCGTGGTGGCCACCTTCTGCCACAACATCGCCCGCGGCCTGCCCATCCAGGTGAGGGATGCGGCGTATTCCCTGCCGCTGGTGTATATCGACGATGTGGTGGAGAGCTTCCTGCAGGCCATGGACGGCCGGGCGGTGCGGGACCGAGGTCAGCCGGGCTATTGCCGCCTGACCGGGGAGGTGTATGAGGTGACGCTGGGCCGTCTGGCGGAGCTGTTGCAGGGATTCCGGAGCAGCCGGGAGACGCTGACGGTGCCGGATATGGGCAGCGGGCTGGAACGCAAGCTGTATGCCACCTATCTGAGCTATCTGCCGGAGGAAGGGTTTGCGTATCCTCTGACCATGCATACAGACGAGCGCGGGAGCTTTACGGAGTTTCTAAGGACGCCGGAACGGGGGCAGGTGTCGGTGAACATAGCAAAGCCCGGGATCGTCAAGGGCAACCATTGGCACCACACGAAGAACGAGAAGTTCCTGGTGGTGAAGGGGCAGGCCGTAATCCGGTTCCGGAGAGTGGGGACAGACCGCGTGATCGAATATCCGGTGTCGGGAGAGAAGCTGGAGGTGGTGGACATCCCCGCGGGGTATACCCACCATATCGAAAATGTGGCGGACACGGAGCTGGTGACGGTGATGTGGGCCAACGAGCCCTTTGATCCCGACCGCCCCGATACTTTCTTTGAAAAGGTGTAGGCTATGAGTGAAAAAATGAAGGTCATGACCATTCTGGGCACCCGCCCGGAGATCATCCGCCTGTCCGAGGTCATCAAGTGCTGCGACCGCTATTTCCACCATATCCTGGTGCACACGGGCCAGAACTGGGATCCGGCGCTGAGCGATGTCTTTTTCCGGGATCTGGAGCTGCGTCAGCCGGATTATTACCTGGACTGCGCGGGCAAGAACCTGGGCGAGACCATGGGCAACATCCTTGCCAAAAGCTATGACCTGATGGAACGGGAAAGGCCGGAGGCGCTGTTGGTGCTGGGGGATACCAATTCCGCCCTGTCAGCCATCTCCGCCAAACGGCTGAAGATCCCGATTTTTCATATGGAGGCAGGGAACCGGTGCTGGGACTGGAATGTCAGCGAAATGATCAACCGCAAGATCGTGGATCATATCAGCGACATCAATCTCCCCTATACCGAGCATTCCCGCCGGTATCTGCTCAGTGAAGGGATCGACGGTAAGACGCTCTTCGTCACCGGCAGTCCCATGGGGGAGGTGCTGTCCGTCCACCGGGAAAAGATTAAGGACAGCGATGTGCTGGAACGGCTGGGGCTCAAAGAGCGGGGCTATCTGCTGCTGTCCGCCCACCGGGAAGAAAACGTCGACAGCGAGGAACATTTTTTCAGCCTGATGAACGCGGTCAACGATATGGCGGAAAAATACCGGATGCCAGTGATCTATTCCTGCCATCCCCGTTCGCGCAAGAGGATCGAAGAGCGCCGCTTTGCCTTCCATCCCCTGGTGAGGGAACTGACACCCTTCGGCTTTCATGATTACAACCGGCTTCAGCAAAGCGCGTACTGCGTACTGTCCGATTCGGGAACCCTCAGCGAGGAGAGTGCCATGCTGGGGTTTGCCGCTGTCCTGATCCGCACCAGCACGGAGCGGCCGGAGGTGCTGGACAAGGGCAGCCTGGTGATCGGGGGGGTGAAGAGCCGGGACGTGGAACAGGCCCTGGAGATGGCCGTGGCCATGAGAGAAAACGGGGAGCCCCGGGTACTGGCGGAGGATTATACCGATACAAACGTCAGCATTAAGGTGGTCAAACTGATCCAAAGCTATGCAAAGATTGTCAACGAGACGGTGTGGCACAAACAGTAAAACGCAATCGGTCCAAAAAGGAAGGGGAATGATGAATGTCATTCCCCTTCCTTTTTGGATTCAGTCAATATACAGCTTATCCGGATTTCGCTGCTGCTGCCGGTAATGGGCGGCCAGATAACCAGCTACCTGCAGAATAAACTGCCGTTCCTCCTCCGGCAGGTCCTCGAGCATTGCCTCCAGTGGGAACCGGCGCGAAGAGGCGGATAAAAGAACGGCCGCCGGATCCAATCGGGGGTCCAACAGCCGTTCAGGAGAAATATCCAGTCCCTTGGCGAGGGCGTGCAGTACCCCCAAACCAGTGATGGTCTTGTTTCGTTCAATACGGCCGATTTCATTGACGCTCAGGCCGGTGATCTCTGACAATTTTTCCTGAGACAGCGTTTTCCTTTTCCTCAACTCTTTGACGTTGTGCGCCAGAATCGCGCACAGTTCCCGGGCTCCTTCATTCCGTTCATTTTTGCTTTTTTCCATGATGCAACCTCCCTTGGACTTAGTTTTGACAAACCTGTCTATAAAAATGAGTGTAACAAGGGATGTGGCGGAACACCACGAACAGGGATGCCTAATCGGCCTTTGGAGGTCGATTCCACCGAGAGAGGCAGAAAAAATAAAAAACAAATGGGAGATAATGGGAATTAAATGAAATCCTGCAAACTCCTATGAAATGGTCACTTCTGACTATTCAAATGAAAAAAGGTATCTTTTTAGAGGAAAACAACATAATTGTGTTGGAAAACACATAAAGATGAGTGGTTAAATTTCACGCGCTTAGATACACTTGGCTGGAAGAGCTTTTGTGTTGAAAAGAGACAAAAGGAGGTAATAGCGCGTGAAAGCCGATGATGAGAAGAAGCTGGCGGAAAGAAAACGGCATGCTAAGGTTGCAAGGGACGCCCTGGGTGAAAACCTGCGCGCCATTCGCAAGAAAAAGAAATGGGCACAGGCGAAACTGGCGGAGATCACCGGGCTGAGCGTCAATGAAATCGGTGGGTTGGAGCGGAAAAAGATAGTCCCCAGTTTGGGAGTGCTGATGGCGCTCTCCAACGGCCTGGGCATCTCGATATCACGCTTAATCACGCCGGGAATATGGTCCTCGGCATGGGATGGAGAACCAGTGGTTGCCGAAGAGAAAATCATGCTGGAGGAGCTCGCCGAGCTGGATGAAGGAGAGCGCCGTTATCTGGTCAGAATGATGCGGCTGGCGATTGTCCACAGGCGAGAGAGCCTCGACTCACACGAAACCTGGAAAATCCAGCTGCCGTAAGGGAATGGAGCACAAAGGAAAGGGAGGCGCGTCCCACCAGGATGGCCCCCTTTCCTTTTTTGGTAAAAAATTATGGATGGAAATTCGACCTCATACACCTCTCCCTTGAGGTGTGCTTCCCCCTACAGGAAAGAGGGGGAGAAAGTGAGGGATGAGGTGGATTATGCTCGCTGGGAAAAGGAAAAACCGTTCCTTCACCTCATCAGTTTCGGTGCGCGTTGGTACGCGCACCTCGCCAGCTTCCCCTTAAGGGGAAGCTTTTTGGACAACCAACCCTTGATCTCAACTGGTATGTTTATGGTATACTGTGCCCAGGGCCTATATGTTTGATGGTAAGCGGTGTAGGAAGTCCCTGGGCCTGGAGAAATTGGCTGTCGGCCAGTGCGGCCTCCTCCCGCGTCGCGGCACCGCCAATTCTCCCTCCACGCTTATGGTATAATGACGGGCGGGAGAAATGCGTCAGCATGTCTCGGGAACGCTGCCGAAGAACCATAGGTGGAGAACAGCGTTGGGCAGCGTTCATGGTATACTGTGCCCGGAACCACTATGCGATGGAGCAAACTGTGCGGGTAAGCCGTCCCTTTGGGACCGTTGTGATAGAATAGGTTTGGGATGCAACCAATCTCCCACAGCCTTCCTTACGAGAAGGAAGCGCTGCCGTGGGTTGGTATAAAACTAAGGAGGCCGGATATGGCGGAGCGGAAATGGACGCCGGAACAAAAGCAATGCATTGAAGCACGCGGGGGCACTGTCTTGGTGTCGGCGGCGGCGGGGTCCGGCAAGACCTCCGTGCTGGTGCAGCGCCTGGTGGGCCGGATCACCGACCCGGAGCATCCGGTGGATGTGGACCGGTTGCTGGTGGTGACCTTTACCAAGGCGGCAGCGGCAGAGATGAAGCAGAGAATTTCCGCCGAGCTGACCCGCCTCATCGCCCGGCATCCGGAAAGTCGGCGGCTGCAGCGCCAGCAGATGTTGCTGCCCCGGGCGCATATCAGCACGGTTCACGGCTTTTGTGCCGGGCTGCTGCGGGAATATTTCCAGGAGCTGGACCTGCCTTCCCGTTTCCGGGTGGGGGAGGAGGCGGAGATCGCCCTACTGCGGGAAGAGGCGGTTTCCGAGGTGCTGGAAACGCTTTACGGGGAAAAGGATCCTGCGTTTCTTCAGCTGGCGGAGCTGATGGGTACCGGACGGGACGACCGCCGCCTGACGGCGGCGGTGCGGCGGCTGTACGATTTTATCCAGTCTCATCCCTACCCCGATCTGTGGCTGGAGGAAAAGCAGGCGCAGTTCGAGTGCAACGGACCGATAGGAGATTCCCCTTGGGGCCGGATGGTACGGCGGGAAGCGGAGCAGCGTCTGCTGGCTTCTCTGGCGCTGCTGGATAAGGCGTTGGAGCTGGCGGAGGGCGAGGAAAAAATGGCCGAAGCCTATGGCCCGGTTTTACGGGCGGACCGGGAGGCGGTGACTACGGCGGCGAAGGCGGCCCCAAACGAGGATTGGGATCCGCTGCTTCTGCGGCTGTCGCAGCTGCCCGGCGCTTTCGGCCGGCTGGGAACCCTGCGCCAGTACGGAGAACCCGACCGGAAGGACCGGGTGAACGCCCTGCGCACCGAGGCGAAAAAACGGGTCAAGGGCCTGCCCGAGCTGTTCTGTGGAACCCAGGCCCAATGCCGGGAGGACATCGCTGTCACCGGGGCTCTGATCCGTTCCCTGTTCGGCGTGGTGCGCCGGTACGCCGCCTGCTTTGAGGAGAAGAAACGGGCACGGCGCTTGGTGGATTTTAACGATCTGGAGCATCTGACCCTCTCCCTGTTGGTGGAGCGGGACGGAGAGGGCCGGATGGTCCGCACACCTTTGGCCCGGCAGCTGGCGGAGCAGTTCGAAGAGGTGTTGGTGGACGAATATCAGGATACCAATGCCGCCCAGGATGCTTTGTTCAGCGCTCTGTCGCAGGAGGAGAAGAACCTGTTTCTGGTGGGCGACGTCAAGCAGAGCATTTACGGATTCCGCCAAGCCATGCCGGAGATTTTCATCCGCCGCCGGGACCGGTACCCCCGGTACAGCGGCGCCTTTGGGGAGGAGGGGGCGGCTTCCATCATCCTGGGCAACAATTTCCGCAGCCGTCCCGAGGTAACCGGTGCGGTGAATTTTGTCTTCCGTCAGATTATGACCCGGGACGCCGGGGGAGTGGATTACGACGAACGAGAGGCGCTGGTGCCTTCCGCATCCTATCCCCCCGGGGCGGACTATGCAGCCGAGCTGTTGCTGGTGGACGGGTCCACCCGGGAGGAGACGGACGACAGGGACGCAGCGGAGGCGCGGGCCGTTGCCCTGCGCCTGCGGGAGATGAAAGAGCAACTGTCCGTCTTTGATCGGGAGCGGGGACAGATGCGTCCCCTGCGCTATGGGGATGTGTGCCTGCTGCTGCGGAGCAAATCCGCTCACGCCCAGGCGTATGTGGATGAGCTGAACCGTTGCGGAATACCCGCCTGGACCTCGGCTGCCGGCGGCTTTTTTACCGCGCCGGAGGTGGCCTCCGCGGTGTCCCTGCTGCGTGTGGTGGACAATCCCGACCAGGATATCCCCCTGCTGTCTGCCCTGGTTTCCCCGGTGGCGGGGTTCCTGCCCGATGAGCTGGCGGAGATTCGGCTGTACGACCGGAAAAGCAGCCTGTATGCTGCCCTGCGCCGATATGCTATGGATAAAGAACAGGGCGGGCCACTGCAGCAGCGCTGCCGGGAATTTCTGATTCTGCTGGACCGGGCCCGCACCTTGGCGGTGACCATGCCGGCCGACCGGCTGATCTACCGTCTATATGAGGAGACCGGGCTCACCGCCGCCGCCCGCGCCGGGAGGCATGGCCAGCGGCGGCTGGCCAACCTGCGGTTGCTGCACGACTATGCCCGCCGGTTTGAACAAGGAGGCTTCCGTGGGTTGTCCTCCTTTGTCCGGTATCTGGACCGGCTGGAACAGCAGGATATGGAACTGGCCCCGGCTGTGACCACGGGAGGAGCGGATGCGGTGCAGGTCATGAGCATCCATAACTCCAAAGGATTGGAATTTCCCGTGGTGTTTCTGGCCGGTCTGGGCGGCCAGTTTAACGACGAATCCACCCGGGGCGACCTGCTGCTCCACCCCGAGGCCGGGGCAGGCATGGTCCGCCGGGAACCGGATACGGGTAAGCAGTATAACACGCTGCCCCGACAGGGGGTGGCCCTGTCCATCCGGCGGAGCGAACGGGCGGAAGAGCTGCGCGTGCTGTATGTGGCTATGACCAGGGCCAAGGAGAAGCTATGCCTGGTTATGACCCGGAAGGATCCCGTGGCGGATCTGACCCGGCTGGCGGCTTCCATCGATGGGGACGGCCCGCTTCCGGAGCGGATGGTGCTTGCCTGCCGCAGCATGGGAGACTGGTTGCTGGCGGCGGCGCTGCGCCATCCTTCTGGCGGTCAGCTCCGCTCCCTGGCCGGGGCGGAGGATCTGCCACTGTTCCGCATGCCCGCAGGCGGCGGGGATGTGGTTCCTTGGGATATCCGGGTGCTCCGTTCACCCGCGCCGGAGGAAGCAGGGGAGGAGGAACGGCTTCCGGCCCTGCCCGATCCGGTGCTGGTGAAGACACTGCGGGAACGGCTCCGATGGAGCTATCCCCATCAGGCGCTGACCCGCATCCCGTCCAAGCTGGCGGCGTCCGAGCTGTCCCGGGGCGAGACGGACAGCGCCTACATGGCGGTGCGCCGTCCCGCCTTCCTCAGCGAGAGTGGGCTGACCCCGGCGGAGCGGGGCACGGCCCTGCACACCTTTATGCAGTTCGCCCGTTACGATGCGGCGGCGGACTCGCCGGAGGGGGAACGGAACCGGCTGGTGCGGGAGGGCTTCCTTACCGTTCAGCAGGGAGAGGCGCTTCCCTTCGCCAAAATCCGGGCCTTTTTTGGCGGGAGCCTGTACCGCCGGATGGAGGGGGCTTCCCGCCTGTGGAGGGAGGTGCCCTTTACTGTGGCGGTGTCCCCGCATCTTCTCACCGATGAGGCGGAGGAGCTGGAAGGCGAAAGCGTCATTGTCCAAGGGATCGCGGACTGCGTGTTTGAAGAGGACGGACAGCTGGTCATCGTGGATTACAAGACCGACCGGGTGAAAACCGGAGAGGAACTGGTGGGCCGCTACCGGGATCAGCTGGGGATTTACGCCTATGCCCTGGCTCAAACACTGGGCCTTCCGGTCAGGGAATGCCTGCTGTATTCCTTTGCCCTGTCCCGGACAGTGCCGGTTCCCCCGGCCGCCTTTGAAGGGAATGGGCTGGATGCCGGGGTGTGACTTACACCGTGAATAGAAGAGAAAGTATACCGTGAACACACAGTGTGGGATCACAGCTTCATCGCCCCTCAAGGGGATGTGCTGTCCTGCGGACAGGTGGCTTCGGAATGGGGACTGATCTGGTGAAAACCAGAGGAGGCGGCTTTTTCCCTCATTCCCTCAGGAAAAGACTGCTCAGATTCTGAGAGATCTAAGCCCTATTTCATCTCAAGGGGGATGGCTTTTCGTATTCGGGGCCTTGTGCAATACCGTGCGGTATGATAAAATAACAAAATATCGCCGGCTGAAAATGTCCGGCGGTGCAGATGAGGAAAAGAAACGGGAGTGAAGCACCATGGCGGAGAAAAAACAGCTGGCCAAGGCGTATGAGCCGGGCGAGGTGGAGGATCGGATCTATCAGTTCTGGCTGGATGGGAACTATTTCCATGCCGAGGTCAATCCGGAGAAAAAGCCCTACACCATCGTTATCCCGCCTCCCAACATCACGGGACAGCTGCACATGGGCCACGCCCTGGACGAAACGCTGCAGGACATTCTGATCCGCTGGCGCCGCATGCAGGGGTATGAGACGTTGTGGATGCCCGGCACTGACCACGCCTCCATCGCCACCGAAGCGAAAATCGTGGCGGCCATGGCCGAGGAGGGCCTTACCAAGGAGGACCTGGGCCGGGAGGGCTTTTTGGAACGCGCCTGGAAGTGGAAGGAGACCTACGGCGGGCGTATCGTGCAGCAGCTGAAAAAGCTGGGTTCCTCCTGCGACTGGGAACGGGAGCGCTTCACCCTGGACGAGGGCTGCTCCAAAGCGGTGCGCGAGGTATTCGTACGCCTGTATGAAAAGGGGCTGATTTACCGCGGGGAGCGCATCATCAACTGGTGCCCCCACTGCCGCACCTCCATCTCCGACGCAGAGGTGGAATTTGAGGAAAAGGACGCCGCTTTCTATCACCTGCGCTATCCCTTCGCCGACGGCAGCGGCTGGCTGGAACTGGCTACCACCCGGCCGGAGACCATGCTGGGTGACACCGCTGTGGCGGTACATCCCGACGACGAACGGTACAAAGCGCTGGTGGGCAAAAATCTGATCCTGCCCTTAGTGGGGCGGGAGATCCCCGTGGTGGCCGACACCTATGTGGAACCGGACTTCGGCACCGGCGTGGTGAAGATCACCCCCGCCCACGACCCCAACGACTTTGAGGTGGGGCTGCGCCATAACCTGCCGGTGATCACCGTCACCGACGAGGGTGGCGTGATGAACGAACAAGCGGGCAAATATCAGGGCATGACCATCATGGAATGCCGCAAGGCCATCGTCAAGGAATTGGAGGAACAGGGGTATCTGCTGAAGATTGAGCCCATGAAGCACAACGTGGGCACCTGCTACCGCTGCCACACCGTTATCGAGCCCCGGGTATCTCTCCAGTGGTTCGTGAAGATGGGCCCGCTGGCCGGTCCGGCGATTGAGGCGGTGCGCTCCGGGGACACCCGCATCGTGCCCGAGCGGTTTGAAAAGACTTATTTCCATTGGATGGAGAACGTCAAGGATTGGTGCATTTCCCGCCAGCTGTGGTGGGGGCACCGCATTCCGGCCTGGTACTGCGCGGACTGTGGCCAGGTGATTGTGGAGCGGGAGGACCCGTCCGTCTGCCCGAAGTGCGGCGGCACCCACCTCCATCAGGACGAGGACACGCTGGACACCTGGTTCTCCTCCGCGCTGTGGCCCTTCTCGACCCTGGGTTGGCCGGATAAGACGCCGGAGCTGGACTATTTCTATCCCACCGACACCCTGGTGACGGGCTACGACATCATCTTTTTCTGGGTGGCCCGCATGATTTTCTCCGGATTGGAGCACATGGGGAAGACCCCCTTTAAGACCGTATTCATGCACGGCCTGGTGCGGGATGCTCAGGGGCGCAAGATGTCCAAATCCCTGGGTAACGGCATCGACCCGCTGGAGGTGATCGGGCAGTACGGCGCCGACGCGCTGCGCTTTGCCCTGGTGACGGGCAACAGCCCAGGCAACGATATGCGCTTCACCGACGAGAAGGTGGAGTCTGCCCGGAATTTCGCCAACAAGCTGTGGAACGCCGCCCGGTTCATCCTGATGAACATCGGCGATAGCGAGGTGCCGCTGTGCCTGCCGGATACCCTGACGCTGGAGGACAAGTGGATTCTTTCCCGTTTTAACGACCTTACGCGGGCCGTGACCGAGAATCTGGAGAAATACGAGCTGGGCATCGCCATCCAGAAGCTGTACGATTTCACCTGGGACAGCTTCTGCGACTGGTATATCGAACTGAGCAAGTCCCGCCTGCAGGGCGAAGGCGCCGGGGCGGCCCGTCAGGTGCTGACCTTCGTGATGACCGGCATCCTTCGGCTGCTACATCCCTTCATGCCCTTTGTCACCGAGGAAATCTGGCAGTCCCTTCCCCATGAGGGCGAGGCACTGATGATCGCGGCCTGGCCGCAGTACGACGCGTCGCTGAGCTTCCCGGAGGAAGAGCGGGAGATGGAGCGGGTGATGGAAGCCATCCGCGGCATCCGCAACCGCCGGGCGGAGATGAACGTGCCGCCCTCCCGAAAGGCTCAGGTGTATGTGGAGACAGCCTTTGCCGATGCCTTTGTCCACGGGGCGCCCTTCATTCAGCGCCTGGCCTCTGCCTCCGAGGTGAAGGTAGGTGAGCGGTTCGACCTTCCCGGTGCGGTGAGCATCGTCACCCCCGACGCCACGGTGAAGATCCCCATGGCCGAACTGGTGGACCTGGAGGCGGAACGCGCCCGTCTGACGAAGGAGAAGGCGGCGGTTCAAAAGCAGCTGGACAGCGCTCGGGCCCGGCTGAACAACGAGGCCTTTACCTCCAAGGCGCCGGCCAACGTGGTGCAGACCGCCCGGGACAATGCCGCCCGGCTGGAGGAGAAGCTCCGCCTGCTGGACGAGAGCTTGCGGCAGCTGTAGCTCTTATCCCAAAAGTTACGATACGCGCCCCGGAAAAGCGCCGCTTTTCCGGGGCGTCCCTGTCCGATTCAGTTCAGGAATAAAACGAATTCCCGGTTCGGGCGTGACATTGGCCCCGATCTGTTGTATGATAGAGGAGACGAACGATTATTCGGCAGTCTTGACGATAGAAAGGCGTGAAAAGACCCTATGGCGGCAAAGAAAAAGCCGGCGGCGAAAAAGCCTGCTTCCAAATCCCAAGCGGCCTCCCGCAGTAAGACAGGCAGCCGCCCCGCGCCCAAACGGGAGGAGAACGCGGCCCGTTCCCGCGCCAAGCGGCAGGCGGCGGCGGTGATCCTGTTTGCGGCGGCGGTGCTGCTGCTGTGCCTGGCGCTGATTCCAGGGGCTAGCCTGTGGGGGATGCTGCACAACCTGATACTGGGTATGTTCGGCCTGTGCGCCTATATCCTGCCGGTGCTGCTGATCTACATTGCGGTGGCCACGGCGGCGGACAAGCCGGCCGGCAGCGTTGGCTCCAAGCTCTGGCAGTGCGGTGTGCTGATGGTGCTGGGCACGGCAGCGGTGCAGGTCTTTTCCGCAGATGTCACAGGGAGCTTTTTCGCCGCCCTGATGGATAGCTACGCCGCCGGAGGCCGTTCCAGCGGCGGCGGGGTATTCGGCGCCATGATCGGTTATCCCATGGAATATTTTTTCACCGACATCGGGGCGAAAATTATCCTGCTGCTGCTGATTTTCGTGTTCCTGATGCTGATGACGGGCACCACCATCCTGACCCTGTTCCACGCCATCTGGAAGCCGGTGAAGAAGACCAAGGAAACCATTGAAAACGCCATGATCGCCGGGGAGGAGAAGCGGCAAGCGGCCTCCGACGCGCCCATGATCGACATCGATATGGGCGACGGCTATATGGAGATGCCCCAGCACCCCGTTCAGTCGGAGAAAAACGAGCCGTCCCCCAAGCTGCAGGCCTTTGCCAAGGCGGCCCGGGAGATGAAGGCGGAAGAGGAAGCGGAAAAGGCGATCCTCATGGGCAAAAAGAAGGAGGAGCCCGCGCCGGACATCGAGCTGGCGCCGGGCCGGCTGACCCGTCTCGGGGAGGAGCCGTCCAGGGATGGAAAACGCCTCAGCCGAGTGGAGGAGGCGTTGAACTCCCTGGAGGAGCCGCGGGAGGAAAAAACGCGGGAGGACGCTGTCCCTGTGGACAGCAAAACCGTCATCGATAATCCTTTCGCCTCCGCCGCAGCCTCCCCGGAGGCGGATGCGGAAGGGAAACATTATCTCTATCCGCCGGTGTCCCTTTTGGATGAGGTGAAGGAGGGCGGACAGGCCGCCTCCCGGAAGGATCAGCAGCAGACCGCGGAGCTGCTGGTCAACACCCTGAAGGAATTCGGCGTGCAGACCTCCCTGGTAGGCGTGTCCCACGGACCGTCGGTGACGCGGTATGAACTGCAACCCAACGCAGGGGTGAAGATCAGCCGGATCACCGGATTGGCAGACGATATCGCTCTGCGGCTGGCGGCTACGGGGGTGCGCATCGAGGCCCCCATTCCCGGCAAAGCGGCGGTGGGCATTGAGGTGCCCAACAAGGTGTCCAGCCCGGTGTGTCTGCGGGAGCTGGTGGATTCCCCGGAATTCCGCAGTGCCAAGAGCAAGCTGACGGTGGCCCTGGGTAAGGATATCAGCGGGCGTATTGTGTTGGCGGATCTGGCGAAGATGCCCCATCTGCTCATCGCGGGCACCACCGGTTCCGGTAAATCCGTCTGCACCAATTCCATGATCCAAAGCGTGCTGTTCCGGGCCACCCCGGATGAGGTGCGCATTCTGCTCATCGATCCCAAGCAGGTGGAATTCGGCATCTACAACGGTATCCCCCACCTGCTGGTGCCGGTGGTTACCGATCCCCGCAAGGCGGCGGGCGCCCTGGGCTGGGCGGTGACGGAGATGCTCAACCGCTATAAGACCTTTGCGGATAATAACGTGCGGGATCTGGAATCCTATAACGAGCTGGCGCGGCGCAGCGATACGCTGAAGCCCATGCCTCTGATCCTCATCGTCATCGACGAGCTGTCCGACCTGATGATAGCGGCGGCAAACGAGGTGGAGGATGCCATCATCCGGCTGGCTCAGATGGCCCGTGCCGCGGGCATGCACCTGGTCATCGCCACCCAGCGTCCGTCGGTGGATGTCATCACCGGCCTGATCAAGGCCAACATCCCCAGCCGCTTGGCGCTGACCGTGGCTTCCCAGGTGGATTCGCGCACCATCCTGGACGCCGGCGGCGCGGAAAAGCTGTTGGGCCGGGGCGACATGCTCTTTATGCCGGTGGGCGTGAGCAAGCCTATGCGTATCCAGGGCTGCTTTGTCAGCAACCGGGAGGTGGAGTCGGTGGTGGACTTCCTCAAATCCGGGGGTCAGGAAAGTGCCTATGACGAAGAGGTGGCGGAGAAGATCAACGAGCTGGCGGAGAATAGCGGGAAGAACGCCTCCAAGAAGGGGGACGACGACTTTGATGGAGAGGGGGACGACATGCTGCCCCAGGCCATCGAGGTGGTGGTGGAGGCTGGGCAGGCGTCCACCTCCCTGCTGCAGCGCCGTCTCCGTTTGGGCTATGCCCGGGCGGGCCGTATCATCGACGAGCTGGAGCAGCGCGGGATTATCGGCCCCCATGAGGGGAGCAAGCCGCGGCAGGTGCTCATCACCCGTCAGCAGATGATCGAGATGAACCTGAACCAGCCGGAGGAATAAGCTGGTAAGGAGACCATACGGAAGGACGGTGGTCCCCATCGAACAGCGGGAATTACTGGAACAGCGCAGCGCAGGCGTGCTGTTGAACATCTCCTCCTTGCCGGGGCCTTACGGTGTCGGCGGCTTTGGGGTGGAGGCCCGGGAGTTTGTGGACCGGCTGGCGGCTATGGATTTTTCCCGGTGGCAGGTGTTGCCGCTGGGGCCGCTGGATGCCGCCGGCTCGCCCTACGCCGGAGACAGCGCCTTTGCAGGAAATTATCTGTACATCGATCCCGGCTTGTTGCTCCGGCAGGGGCTGGTGACGCAGGAGGAGGAAGCGATCTGCCGGTACGCCGGCAGTCCTTATACCGCGGACTACGCCTTTGCCCGGCGCACCCGGATGCAGCTGCTCCACCGGGCGTATGAGCGCTCCGGCGCCGCCCTGAGGCGGGAGGCGGAGACGTTTGCCGCCGGGAAGGACTGGCTGACAGCGTACTGTCTTTACCGGGCCATCAAGGAGCGGCAGGATGGCCGCCCGTGGTGGGAGTGGCCGGAAGACCGCCGGTACTATAAAGATGCCCAGGCCCTTATGGAAGAGCCGGACATCCGGTATCGGGCGGAATTTTGGCGCTTTGTCCAGTACCTGTTTTTCCGTCAGTGGGAGGAGCTGCACGGCTATGTCCGGGAAAGAGGAGTGGCCGTCATCGGCGACATGCCCATTTACCTTTCCCTGGACAGCGCCGACGTGTGGAGCCGACCGGAGCTGTTTCAGCTGGATCCGGAAACCCGCCGGCCCTGCCGGGTGGCGGGGGTTCCACCGGACTATTTTTCCGCCGAAGGCCAGCTGTGGGGCAATCCCCTGTACAATTGGGAAGCGATGGAGCGGGACGGCTATGCCTGGTGGGTGAGTCGGATCCGGGAGGCGCTTTCGCTTTACGATATCGTGCGCATCGACCACTTCCGCGCCTTTGCCTCTTACTGGGCGGTACCCGCCGGGGCGGCCTCCGCCCGGGAGGGGCAATGGGAGCCGGGACCGGGCGCGGGCCTTTTCCGGGCGGTGGAGGCCGTCTGTCCCCATCCCGCCATTTTGGCGGAGGATCTGGGCGTTTTCGGCGAGGATGTGGTCCGGCTGTTGGAGGAGACGGGGTTCCCCGGGATGCGGGTGATCCAGTTCGGCTTTGATCCCCAGGGGGACAGCACCCATCTGCCCCATCATTATCCGTTGAATGCCGTGGCCTACACCGGTACTCACGACAACAACACCCTGCTGGGCTGGCTGTGGGAGGCCTCGCCGCAGGAGCGGGCGTTTGCCTTGCGCTACTGCGGTTTTACCGGTGAGAACTGGGGGGAGGGCGGCTACCACAGTCCTTCCTGCCGGGCCGTCATCGAGACGGTGTGGCGTTCCTCTGCCCGGATGGCGGTGATTCATTTTCCGGATCTGTGCGGCTTCGGCAGCGATGCGCGGATGAACATCCCCGGCGTACCTCAGGATAACTGGCGCTTCCGCACCACGGTGGAGACGCTGGATCAGATCGACGGCGCCTATTACCGGGAGATCAACCGTCTGTACCGGAGAAGCTGACGGCCGCCGCATTCTATTGTAAAAATCATCAGGAGAATCGCTATGCCTTTTTTGCCTTTGACGAAACAGGAAATGGAGGACCGGGGCTGGGACCGGCCGGACATCGTGGTGGTGACCGGCGACGCCTACGTGGACCATCCCAGCTTTGGAACCGCCATCATCGGCCGGGTGCTGGAGGACGCCGGTTTTCGGGTCTGTATCCTGTCCCAGCCCCAGCGGGCGGAGGATTTTGCCCGCTTCGGCCGCCCGCGGCTGGCCTTCTTTGTGGGCAGCGGCAACATCGACTCCATGGTGGCTCACTACACCGCGGCCAAGCGCCGGCGCAGCGATGACGCCTACACGGCGGGAGGGAAGGCAGGAGCCCGCCCCGACCGGGCCGTGATCGTCTACAGCCGCCAGGCACGGGAGGCTTTCCCCGGCGTACCGGTGGTCATCGGCGGCCTGGAGGCCTCTTTGCGCCGGTTTGCCCACTACGATTACTGGGATGACCGGGTGCGGCCCTCCATCCTCATGGACAGCGGCGCCGACTTGCTGGTTTTCGGCATGGGTGAGCGGCAGAACGTGGAAATCGCCCGCCGCCTGGATGCCGGGGAACCGGTGGAGGCCTTAACCGACATCCGGGGTGTGTGCTGGAAGGTGCCGGTGAAGGACTACCGTCCCGGCCCTTGTGCAGAGTGTCCCTCCTTCGAGCGGGTTCTGGTTCCCGACGAGGCGGGGAAAAAGCAGTACGCGATCTCCTGCCGCATCCAGCAGGACGAGCACGATGCGGTGCGGGGCAAGACGGTCATCCAGCGCCACGGCGACTGGATGGTGATCCAGAATCCGCCCCAGCCGCCCCTGACCACGGAAGAATTCGATGCCGTTTACGAGCTGCCCTACATGCGGGAGCCTCATCCTTCCTATGCGGCGCTGGGCGGGGTACCCGGTATCGAGGAGGTGCGCTTTTCCCTGGTGCACAACCGCGGCTGCTTCGGGGCCTGCAATTTCTGTTCCCTGGCCTATCACCAGGGGCGGCAGATCACGTGCCGCAGCGAGGATTCCGTGGTGCGGGAAGCGGAGCGGCTTACAAAAATGCCCGGATTCAAGGGGTACATACACGACGTGGGCGGCCCCACCGCCAATTTTCGCCGTCCTTCCTGCCCCGGTCAGCTGAAGAAGGGGCTGTGCAAGGGGAAAAAGTGCCTGGCGCCCGCCCCCTGTCCGGCCATGAAGGCGGATCACAGCGAATACCTCCACCTGCTCCGGCGGCTGCGCCGTCTGCCCGGGGTGAAAAAGGTGTTTATTCGTTCCGGTATCCGGTTCGATTACCTGATGGCCGACCCGGATGAGACGTTCTTTAAAGAGCTGGTGCAGCACCATATCAGCGGCCAGCTTAAGGTGGCGCCGGAACACTGCTCCGCCCCGGTGCTGCAGTGCATGGGGAAACCTCCCATCGAGACGTACAAGCGCTTTCAGAAGCGGTTCTATGAACTGACCAAAAGCGTAGGGAAAAAGCAATACCTGGTGCCGTACCTCATGTCCTCCCATCCGGGCAGCACTATGAGGGACGCCATCAATCTGGCCCTCTTTCTTAAGGAGGAGGGGCTGCACCCGGAGCAGGTGCAGGATTTTTATCCCACCCCGGGTACCATATCCACCTGTATGTTCTATACCGGGCTGGACCCTTATACCCTGCAGCCGGTCTATGTCCCACGAACGCCGAAGGAAAAAGCGGCGCAGAGGGCTATGCTGCAGTATTTCCGGCCGGAAAACCATGCGTTGGTGCGCGCGGCCCTGCGCGCGGCGGGGAGGGCGGATCTTATTGGCTCCGGGCCCCGTTGCCTGGTGCCGGCAGAGCCCGGGATGGCGAAGGGCAGGACGCCCGCTTCCGGTAAGAACAGCGGCCGGAATTCCCATCGGTCGGGCGGAAAGCACGGAAGAGGAGCCCCGGCCCGGGGACAGGGGTCTCGCCGCGGACGCGGCGTATGAGGATTGACGGATAAGAAAGGAGACGGGCAATGGCGGGTCGAAGACAAGGGCGCGGGTCCTGGAAATCTCGGAAACTGGGGGAAAAAATTGCTTTCTCCATCACCTCGGCTCTGATTGCCTTGGTGGCGTTGGCCTGCGGACTTATCACTTACAGCGAAACGCTGGACAAGCCCTTCCTGCCCACCTGGGACGAGATTTTCGGTATGGCGGGCATGACCGACCAGCCCATGGACAGTCGACTGCAGGTGGATATTCTGGATGTGGGCAACGCCGATGCTATTCTGGTGCGCAACCAGGGGGTCAATCTGCTCATCGACGCCGGGGAAAACAACGACGGCGATCTGGTGGTACAGGAGCTGCGTTCCCGCAGTATTTCCCGGCTGGATTACGTCATCGCCACCCATCCCGACGCCGATCACATCGGCGGCATGGATGTGGTGGTGGAGAATATGGAGATCGGCACCTTTTTGATGTCCTTTATGCCGGAGGGGGCCACGCCCACCACCAAAACTTATTTGGACATGCTGGAAGCGCTGGACAGCAAGGGAGTGGCCGTCACGGAGGCGGAACCAGGGCAGACCTATGCACTGGGCGACGCCCGGCTGGATATTCTGGGCCCGGTGGAGCCGTCGGAGGATACCAACAACAACTCCGTGGTGTGCAAGGTAACCTTCGGTTCCCAGCGGTTCCTGTTTATGGGCGACGCGGAAAAGGAGGAGGAGGACTCTCTGCTGGCTTCGGGAGCGGATTTGAGAGCGGAGTTCATCAAGCTGGGCCATCACGGCAGCAATTCCTCCTCGCAAAAGGAGTTTCTGGAGGCGGTGTCGCCCACCTATGCCGCTATCACCTGCGGCACCGGCAATTCCTACGGCCATCCCCACACGGAAACGCTGCAGACGCTGGAGGAGCTGCAGATTACCTACGCCCGCAGCGATCTCAACGGTACCGTCAAGCTCAGCAGTGACGGGTCGTCGATTGCCGTCGCTACGGAGCGATAGGAGCAGGAGGTGCAGAGCATGTGGTATGCAGTGGACCGCTTTGAAGGGGAATGGGCTGTACTTCAGGACGACGAAGGGCAGTCCCACAATGTTGAACGGAGCCGTCTGCCCCAGGATATCCGGCAGGGGGATGTGCTGCGGCAGACGGACAAGGGATTTGTCCCGGATCCCGAAGAGACCGCCCGCCGGCGGGAGCGGGTGAGGCGTTTGGAGGAAAGGCTGAGGCAAAAGCGATAGCGCTGGGGGAAATAGATTAAAAAAGGAAGATAACATTTTTAATTTAATTGATATTTTATGCGGCATATACTATACTGTATTTGCGGATTTTATATTTTTGATATCAAACAGGGATGAGGGGTGTTTGGATGAAAATATCTGTTCTACCGGTCCGGATGATTTCTGTGTTTTGTATCTGCTGTTTGTCCCTGCCGTTTTTTGGTGCGGCGTCTGCGGAGATTGTTTCAGTAAATAGAGCAGATGATACACGGGAGTCGATTTCCAATACGACTACGACTTGTTTTACTGTTACGACTCAACAAAGCAGTACGTGTGTGACCACAGTATCCCAGCAGACAGATGAGAATACAACAACGGAAGCATCCTTGTCTGCGGAATCATCAACTGGATCAACTACCACCAGACAAACAACGGCTTCTTCTGTCACACAAGCCACATCGAGCTCTTCTACTGTGGCTGAGACGACAGGTAGTACCGCATCTGTTACACAGAAGACCGGGAAGGAGATCGTATGGGCTCCTATCGATTGGCCTTTAAACCCGGTTCCATCACCTTATGACAAACCGAAATCGGATGGGGATTCCCGTTACTCCCATATACTTTCCGAAATCCGGCTTCCCAACAAAACCTGGATTCGTGGAATCAAACACAATGACGAGTGCTACATTATTCCGGAGGAATTGCCTGTTTTGGCGGAAATATATGGCGGCGGACTCCAATATGATTTCTCCAATCTGCAGGTCATGGAGCAATTTTTGAACAGCGGCGATAAAGAGCCCTCGATTTTGCAGGGGATTTCCCTTACAGTTTCCTCGAAAGAGAACGGGGGCATCGTTTCAAAAACCTTTCTATGGTATGACGAAACAACGGTAAATCAGCCGTTGTATGACTTGCCTTATTGGACATATACGGATCGTGTTTTGGTCAGCAATCAAGAGGGGGTTTCTCCGCTGCATCTTTCGATGTGGCATTGGGCCGGCGGCGGCCAGACCGACAGCTTCTATCTGCGATATGAGGATGTTGTGACCATTTTTGAGCAAATCCAGGCTATTTTTTAAAGATTCAATTCAAAAAAGCCATCCGACAATAAAAAGCCCACGGACAATACACAAATTTGTCCGTGGGCTTTTTATTGTCGAAGTCAATATTCAGTCAGGGTTTCACCGTCGGCGTGCATGGCTTCTACCGGTTTTTCTTGGCAGGGGGCGTCCAGCTGATTCCGCCAGTTGACCGGCTCCGCCCACCGAACCGCGTTGACCAGCACACGCTGGACATACGGGTTGTGGAAGGTGGGGTTGGTCTCGTGGCCGGGCTGAAAATAAAACACCTTGCCCAGTCCGCGGTGCCAGCAACAGCCGGAGCGGAACAGTTCGCCGCCGCGGAACCAGCCGTTGAACACCAGCTCATCCGGCTGAGGGATGTCGAAGAATTCGCCGTACATCTCTTCCTTTTCCAGCTCGAAATAGGGGGGGATGCCTTTGGCGATGGGATGGCCGGGATTGACGCACCATACCCGCTCAAATTCGCCTTCCCGCCAGCGCAGGGAGCAGCTGGTGCCCATGAGCAGTTTGAAGGGCTTGGAATAATGGGCGGAATGCAGGAAGATGATGCCCATGCCACAGAGAACCCGGTCGGCCACCTTGCGGGCCAGCTCATCCGGAACCTCCCCATGTGCGCCGTGACCCCACCATAACATGACATCGGTGGTATTCAGTACCTCGTCCGGTAGTCCGTGATCCGGCTGATCCAGCGTGGCCACGCGGACCTCGAAATCCGCTTCCTTGCCCAGGAAGGAGGCCAGCGCTCCGTGCAGTCCGTCGGGATAGACCTCCTTCATTTCGGGAATCAACTGTTCGGAACGGTTTTCATTCCATACGGTTACGCGAATCAAGGGAATCGCTCCTTTCTCATCCGGTTTACAGGTCGCACAGAATCGCCTGACCGGTGCGGTCGGATTCGAAGCAGGCCTCCATAATCTTCATTACCCGCAGGGTTTCTTCCGGTTTGACCAGCAGCTCCTCGGTGCCGTCCAGCACCGCCGCCAAATTGCGGTAGGTGATGTCGTAGTCGCCCGCGTATTTGTTGGGATCCAGGGTGATTTCCTCCGTGGTGTCCTTAGCGCGGGGAGCCATGGTCCGCGTGGGGCCGGCTTTGGTATACACGATATCTTCGCCCCAGGTGATCTCATATTCCTTGGCCCGCACGATATGCCCGTTGCAGTCCCAGGTGGGGATGGACAGGGTGCCGCGGTTGCCGCACACGTACCAGCGGGGCGCGTCGATGTAATGGCTGGTGCCCACCTCCACGTGGCAGACGGCGCCGTTATCAAACTTCATGGTCAGCTTGAAGCCGTCGTCGCATTCCTTGTACACCACATGGTACATGTTGCAGTAAATGGAAGTGACTTTGTGGCCGGGGAACATATTGGTCATCTGGTCGATGAGGTGGACGCCCCAATCCAGCATCATACCGCCGCCGGCTACGGCATACAGCCGCCAGCCCTCCGGGATGCCCCGGGCGCCGGTAACGCGGGATTCAATCTGAAATACGTCGCCCAGCAGGCCGGTTTCAATGGCCTCCCGCACATGGAGATAGTCGGGATCGTGGCGGCGGTTTTGATGGACCGTGAACACGCTGCCGGTGCGCTTGGCGCAGTCGATCATTTTCTGGGTTTCTTCGCTGGACATGGATACAGGCTTTTCGCACAGCACGGCTTTGCCCGCCTCCAGCGCCTGGCAGACCAGCGGCATGTGGAAGTTGTTGGGAGTGGCGACTACCACGATGTCGATTTCCTTATCGGCTAAGAGGGCCTCATAGGAGTCGTAGCATACGCTGAGTCCATCCTCCACGGCCAGCTTCATGCGCTCGGGGTTCAGGTCGTAGGTGCCCTTGAAGACCACCCGGTCGGTTTTGTGGATGCCCTGGACATGCCAGCGGCCCATGCCGCCGTAGCCCACGATCGCTGCTTTGTACTGCTTCATTTGTATCAAGCCTTCCCAATGACAATTATTTGGCCGGGCGGGAAGGCCCGGCCATATTGACAAAAATAAAGTGGCGGCGCTTAGGCCCACCAGGCGGCGGTGGGATCCTCCGTGATGAGAATTTCCTTCAGGAAGGACACGGCCTTTTCCAGGCCCTCCTTCACGGACATGAGACCGTCCTCGTGCTCGATGCTGATGACGCCGTCATATCCGGTCATTTTCAGGTTGGAGATCATGTCCTTCCAATAGTTCATGTCGTTGCCGTAGCCCACTGTGCGGAACGCCCAGCTCCTCACGGAGATATCGTTGAAGGTCTTGGGATCCAGCACGCCGTTGACCGCCGCGTTGTACGGGTCGATCTTGGTATCCTTTGCATGGAAGTGATAGATAGCGCCTTTGAGCGCGCGGATAGCGGCCACCGGATCGATTCCCTGCCAGATCAGATGACTGGGGTCGAAGTTGGCGCCGATGATATCGCCCACCGCTTCCCGCAGGCGGAGCAGGGATTCCGGGTTGTATACGCAGAAGCCGGGATGCATCTCAAAAGCGATTTTTTTCACGCCATAGGACTGGGCGATGGCGGCGGCTTCCTTCCAATAGGGGATGAGCACCTCATTCCACTGCCATTCCAGGATTTCGGAGTAATCCCCCGGCCAGGCGCAGGTGACCCAGTTGGGCCGCTTGGATTCCGGGCAGTCGCCGGGGCAGCCGGAGAAGGTGACCACGGTTTCCACTCCCAGCTTTTGCGCCAGCTTGCAGGTGTTGACATATACGCGGTGGTATTCCGCGGCTTTGTCCTTGTCCGGATGGACGGGATTGCCGTGGCAGGACAGGGCAGCGATTTCCAGATGATATTTTTCCAGCAGCGCCTTGACCTGAGCCACCTTGTTATCATCCGCCAGACAGCCCTCTACATCCAGATGGCAGGCGCAAGTGTATCCGCCGGTGCCCAGCTCCAACGCCTGAACGCCCAGGCCGCTTAGATAAGCGAAAGCCTCTTCCGCCGGGATATTCTGCAGCGGGACGGTCAATACTCCCAGTTTCATTTTTCATCCGCCTTTCTTTCCGTTTGAATAAGGAGAGAATACATTTAATAAGTTACCTACATAATAGCGCGGGAATGACATTTTTCAATCCTATTTTTTATGCCGTTATTCAACAATCTTTCGATATTTCGCCTTAGGAAACCGGTGGCTCTCCGGAAGAAGTGAATTCCTTCTGGCGATAATAGGCGGGGGTGTGCCCGGTCACCTTATGGAAAGCCTTATAGAAATTGGTGCTGTTGTTGAATCCGCAGGAGAGGGAAATTTCTGTCAGGCTGCGGTTGGTGGTGCGGATGTATTCGATGGCGCGCTGCACCCGTTTATATACGATATACTCCACCGGGGATTGTCCGTTGAAGCGTTTGAACAGGGTGGAAAAATAGGCAGGGCTGACATGGGCGATCTCCGCCAGACGGGCTAGGCGCAGCTCGCCGTCCAGATGGGCGTCAATATAGCGCAGCACCTCGTTGAGCTGGTTGATATCGCTTTCCGGCAGCGGCTTTACCGCCTTTTTGTTGTCGATATAGTCGTAATTGCGGATGATCTCCGCAAAAATCGTCTGCAACTTGATTTTGATCAGCAGCTCGTAACAGATCTTTTGTTCCTCGAATTCCCGCGCCATATCGTGGATCAGCTCGCCGATATGGGCGGTGGCGGGATTCTCGCGGTCCAGTCGGTTGGAGAAATGCTCGCTCCGTTCAAAAAAGATCAGTAGGAAGTTGTAATCGATGTCGTTGGAGAGGGAGTTCCAGATGAACGACGGGCGGAAATGGATGACCAGTTGATCCAACTTTCCGCTCTCAGGAAGAAACAGCCCGTGGGATTCCGTGTTGTTGAGCAGAAAAACATCCCCCGGTGCCACATCGTATTGCCGGTCGCCGATATGGTAGACCCCGTGTCCGCTGCGGACCCAGGAAAGCTCCAGCTCATGGTGCGAATGCATTTCCGCCGTGTGCGGCCCGGTCAGCCGGTGGACGCCTAGGCTCAGCAGGGTGGTTCCGCTCTTATCCCGGAGATCATAGACGTTCAGCACGTCCACGCCCATGAAAATCCACTGCCTTTCCGTCAATGACAAATTGAAAACTTTATGAAAAAGATCCTTTTGGGATATCCCTCATTCTAGGAGATTTTTTGAGGGTTGTCAATCGTACAGAGCACATTTTCACAAAAGAACCGGCCCTGAATGAACCGATAAGTCAGTCGCCTCTTTTTTGCCAAGGAAAAAAGAGATAAGCTGTTTTTCCCCGGAAAGGAGCCGGGGCAGACGAAGCCGAAAAAGTGTTCGATTTTCTTGCCCTGACATTGCTCCGTGTGGTAAGATATGATATAATCGGGTAGATCCTATATATGCGGGTGCAATCGGTGTGGGAGAAGCTTTCCCATTAAGGTGACCTTCCTCTTACGTGGGAAGCGCCTATCCCCTGGACGGGGATGGGGCGGAAAGCTATAATACGATTGCTTCTGGGATTGGGAAGATTCCTTTTTCACCTCACCAGTCGCCGCTGCCAACCTTTTTCCAAGCCCGGTTCGCCGGCAGTTTCCTCCTCAAGGGAAAGCCTTTGCACGGCCGGGCGATACTATCAAAGGGCGTGTTTGTACCTGGCCCAAAGAGGGACAACCCCCTTCCTCCCCATTTTCTATGGGTAGGGGCCGTTGAACAGTCGAGGAAGGCAGCCGGCGACCTTTTTCCTAAACCATATCCACCGGCAAAAGGCCGGAAAAACAGCCCTTTACCGGTACCGGACGAGGAGGAGAGCATGATCATATTTGGAATTGATCCCGGGTATGCCATTGTGGGCTGGGGCTGCGTCCGTTATGAAAGGGGCCGCTTTCTTCCCCTGGATTTCGGGGCGGTGCTCACTCCCGCGGGGATGGACTTTTCCCGCCGGTTGGAGTTGATTTACGATGAGCTGACCGCACTGTTCGTCCGTTTTCAGCCAGATGCCCTTTCAGTGGAAAAGCTCTATTTTAAGAACAATCAGAAAACCGCTATCGATGTGGCGGAGGCGCGGGGCGTTATCCTCCTGGCGGCGCAAAAACAGAGGCTGCCGCTATTTGAATACACGCCCCTTCAGGTCAAAAGCGCGGTAACAGGCTACGGCAAGGCGGAAAAGCCTCAGGTCATGGAGATGACCCGGCGCTTGCTGGGGCTGCGAGAGGTTCCCAAGCCCGACGATACCGCCGATGCGCTGGCGCTGACCATCTGTCATGGACAGATGGGAGGAACGGCGCTCAAGCGCCGGCTGGTGTCCGGACGTTGAGGAAAATCATCCATGCGAAAGGGGAATGGCCTTGTTTTACAGTGTCAGAGGAGAGCTGATTCATGCGGAAGCCCGTATGGCCGTCGTGGAATGCGGCGGCGTGGGCTTCCGCTGTCATATCACGATGAACACGGCCCGGCAGCTGCCCGCTGTGGGGGAAGAGGTGCTGCTGTACACCATGCTGTCGGTGCGGGAAGATGCCCTGGAGCTGTTCGGCTTTGCCGATCAGGCGGAACTGAACTGTTTCAGGCAGCTGACGGCAGTTTCCGGCGTGGGGCCCAAGGCCGCGGCCGCCGTGCTGTCGGAGCTGTCGCCGGAAAAGGTGGCTCTGGCTGTGGCCTCCGGGGATTACAAGACTATTACCAGGGCGCAGGGCGTCGGTCCCAAGCTGGCGCAGCGAATCGTGTTGGAGATGAAGGACAAGGTGGGGAATCTGGCCGTCAGCGAAAGCGGAACGCTTCCCGCTGGCCCGGTTTCTGCGGCGGGAGCGGCCGCGGAGGCGGTTTCCGCCCTGACCATGCTGGGATTTACACCCGGCGAGGCCAGCGCCGCCGTGGGAAAGCTGGACAGCTCCCTGCCGGTGGAGGAGCTGGTGCGCCTTTCCCTGAAAGCGCTGGGCCGCAAGGGATAACCGCTCTATAAAAGGAGAAGCCGTTCATGGAAATGGATTACGAAAACCGTATGGTATCCGCCGACTATCTGCCGGAGGATGAGGGGGACAATCCCCTGCGTCCGCAGGAGCTGTCGGATTATATCGGCCAGACCAAGGTCAAGGAAAACCTCTCCGTCTTTATCAATGCGGCCAAGCTGCGGGGAGAGGCGCTGGATCATGTGCTGCTGTACGGGCCTCCCGGCTTGGGGAAAACCACTCTGGCTGGCATTATCGCCAACGAAATGGGGGTCAACCTGCGCATTACGGCAGGGCCTGCGTTGGAACGGGCCGGGGATCTGGCGGCATTGCTCACCAATCTGGATCCCGGGGATGTGTTGTTCATCGACGAAATTCACCGGTTGCCCCGGACGGTGGAGGAGATCCTGTATCCGGCCATGGAGGATTTTGCCATCGACATTATCAACGGCAAGGGGCAGGGGGCGGCGTCCATCCATCTGCCGCTGCCCCGGTTCACCCTTATCGGTGCCACCACCCGGGCGGGGCAGCTGTCTGCGCCGTTGCGGGACCGATTCGGTATGGTGATGCGCCTCGAGCTGTACACTCCGGAAGAACTGGCGCAGATCGTATCCCGCAGTGCCCGGATCCTGGGCATTCCCTGCGAGCCGGACGGTGCGCTGGAAATCGCCTCCCGTTCCCGGGGCACGCCTCGGATTGCCAACCGGCTGCTCAAACGGGTTAGGGACTTCGCCCAGGTGATCAGCGACGGCGTCATCACCTGCGATGCGGCCCGGGAGGCTTTGGATCGGCTGGAGGTGGACGAGCTGGGGCTGGACATGGTGGATCGCCGGATGCTGGAGGCCATGATTCGCCACTACAACGGCGGCCCGGTGGGACTGGATACCCTGGCGGCCGTGATCGGCGAGGAAGCAGTCACCATCGAGGACGTGTACGAGCCGTATCTGATGCAGATTGGTTTTTTGAGCCGGACTCCCCGGGGACGGGTGGTGCTGCCGGCGGCCTATGAGCATTTGGGCATCGAATATTCCGGCCAGCTCATGCTATAGGCGGCATACAGATGGAGAAAGGCGGTGTGTCTTGTGGCATTTTCCGAAGAAAATCAGCGTCGCGGGGAGGGGCTCTGCCTGACCTGTGAACGGCTGCTGTCCCTGGGACGGGAGCTGGCAGCCTCGCTGCGGCAGGGAACGGAAGCGAAGCCGATGGTTGTCGTGGGCGGCGATCCACGGCCCTCCACCGATATGCTTCTCTCCGCCCTGACGGCGGGGCTGTGTTCGGCCGGGGCGGATGTGCAGCCGCTGGGAACCGTTCCCACCCCGGCGGTGGCGTTCCTGACACAAAAATACGGTGCGCAGGCGGGGGTCATGGTCACCGGCTCCCACCGGGAACCCGCCGTCAACGGGATCAAGCTGTTTGACAAGGACGGCTTTTTTCAGCCGGTGCCGATGGAATGGCTGTACGGTCCGCTGTCTTCCCTGGAAGAGTCGGATCTCCCCGGACGGGTGCTTGCGCGCCGCAGCGCGGCAGAGGACTATGTCACCCACCTGCTGGGGGCGGCGGATGTGAGTCTGCAAGGGATGCGGCTGGCTGTCGACTGTGCGGATGGGGCCGCGGCCGCGACAGCTGAACGGCTGTTCACCTCGCTGGGGGCCGAGTGCTACATGATGAATGCGGAGCCGGACGGTTCCCGCATCAATCGGGAGGGCGGCCCGCTGCATACGGAAAAACTAGCCGATGAGGTGGTGCGCCACAAATATTTCGCCGGCATCGCCCTGGACGGTGACGCCGATCGGTGCGTGCTGGTGGACGAGAAGGGCAACCTGCTGGACGGCGACAAAATGCTGGCGGCCCTGATTTATGACCGGAAGGAAAAGGACGACCTGCCCGGCGGTATGGTGGCGGTGGATGCCGCCTCCAACATGGGGCTGTCCCGGTTTTGCGAAAGCCTGGGGGTCAGCGCCGTCACCGTAACGGAGCCGGCGGGAATTCCCGCCGAGCTGCGCCGCAGCGGCGGTGCGCTGGGAGGCAGTCCGGGGGGCCATATTCTGGAAATCCCCTATGCCACAGCCTTCGACGGTCAGCTGACGGCGCTGCGTCTGCTGACACTGTGCCGGGAGCGGGGCTGGAAGTTGTCCCGGGCGGGGGCGCTTATGGAGCGCTTTCCCCAGGTGACGGTCAGCATTCGCACCGGCGAGGAGGGCAAGGCCCGCTTTATGATCGATTCCCGGCTGCAGCAGGCGGTACGGGAGGCGGGAGAGCAGTTGGGTCATGAAGGCCGTGTCCGCGCCTGGGTAGCCGATGCGGAGCCGCTGATTTTTGTCAGCGCTGAAGGGCGCGATTTTGAGGAGGTCAACCGCCTGGCGGTGGCGCTGGCCAAGGAGATCGGGGCTTCCGTGGCTCCGGCGGAGGAACCGGCGATAGACGGGGAAGCGATCCCCGTATCGGAAACGCAAGCGTAACGGGAGGAACAGATATGCGGGCAGCCGACGGCTGGCAGGACTACGAATTGATTGATACCTCCGGGGGGGAACGCCTGGAACGGTGGGGGGATGTACTGCTCATCCGCCCCGACCCCCAAGTGATTTGGCAGACGCCCCGGACCCACCCTTTATGGAATAAAGCCCATGCCCGGTATCACCGGTCCGCCTCCGGTGGAGGCCGCTGGGAACGGCTCCGCCCCATGCCCGACGTATGGCAGATCGGCTATGGGGGGCTGCGCTTCCGTCTGAAGCCCATGGGCTTTAAGCATACGGGCCTGTTTCCGGAGCAGGCGGTGAACTGGGATCTGATGGCGGACATGATCCGCAGGGCGGGACGCCCGGTGAGGGTGCTGAACCTGTTCGGCTACACAGGGGCCGCCACCTTGGCCTGCCTGGCGGCGGGAGCTCACGTCACCCATGTGGATGCCTCCAAGGGCATGGTGGCTTGGGGAAAGGAAAATGCCGTGTTGTCCGGGATGGCGGACCGGCCGGTGCGCTGGCTCACCGATGACTGTGGCAAGTTTGTGCAGCGGGAGCAGCGCCGGGGCAATGTGTACGATGGCATTTTGATGGATCCCCCTTCCTATGGGCGGGGACCGGGGGGCGAGGTGTGGAAGCTGGAGGAACAGATCTACCCCTTGGTGGAGCAGTGCGCGGCCCTGTTGTCCGACCGGCCGCTGTTCTTTCTGGTGAATTCGTACACGGCGGGGCTGTCCCCGTCGGTGATGAAGTATATTCTGAATGCCGTGGTGGTTCCCCGGGCCGGGGGAGCCGTCACCGCCGATGAAATCGGGCTTCCTGTCACGGCGGGCGTTGGAGCGGGACAGGTGCTGCCCTGCGGGGCGACGGCGGTATGGCGCGGGGATGGAGAGTGAGTATGGAATTTATCAATGTGGACGGCGTGTCTTTCCGGTATGGCAATGAAAACGAGAACGCCGACCTGGTGCTGGACGATATCCGCCTGACCATTCAGCCGGGGGAATTTGTGGCGTTGCTTGGTCACAACGGCTGCGGGAAATCCACCCTGGCCAAGCATTTCAATGCCATGCTGCTGCCCACCGGCGGAAAGGTGTGGGTGGACGGTAAAGACACCTCGGAGGAGGAAAACAAGTATCCGGTGCGCCGGCTGGTGGGAATGGTGCTGCAGAACCCGGACAACCAGCTGGTCTCCTCCATTGTGGAGGAGGACGTAGCCTTTGGTCCGGAGAACCTGGGGATTCCCTCGGAGGAGATCCGCCAGCGGGTGGACAACGCCCTGAAGGCAGTGGGAATGTATGATTACCGTCTCCATGCCCCCGATAAGCTGTCCGGCGGGCAAAAGCAGAGAGTGGCCATCGCGGGGATTCTGGCCATGGAGCCGTCCTGTATTGTGCTGGACGAGCCCACCGCTATGCTGGATCCTCAGGGAAGGCGGGAGGTGCTGGATACCGTCCACCGCCTCAACCGGGAGCGGGGAATCACAGTGGTGCTTATCACCCATTATATGGAGGAGGCCGCCGGAGCGGGCCGCGTGGTGGTCATGGACGACGGCCGGGTGCTGATGGACGGCACCCCGCGGCAGGTGTTTTCCCAGGTGGAGGCCCTGCGGCGGGTGGAACTGGATGTGCCTCAGCCTACCGAGCTGTGTTTTGAACTGCGGCAGGAGGGGGTCCCGCTCCCCGACGATGTGCTCACGGCGGAGGAATGCGCCGCCGCTCTGGCCCAGCTGCTAAAGCGGCCGTGATGTTTTTCTGTATGGTATCCTGTGCTCAGGGCCTCTATGTTTGAGGACAAACGATGCAAGAAGTCCCTGGGCCTGGAGCCGTCCCTCGGGCCGGTTCCCTCTACGCTTTTGGTATAAAATCTCCTCCGAAAGGTTTGATAAGACGTTATGCCCATTTTGGAACTCCACGATTTGACCTACCGGTATTCGCCCGGTACCCCTTATGAAAAAACGGCGATGGAGGGGGTATCCCTCACGGTCGAAAAAGGGGATTTTGTCGGAGTGATCGGCCATACCGGCTCCGGGAAATCCACCCTGGTGCAGCATCTAAACGGCTTGCTGCGCCCTACCTCCGGCACGGTGAAGCTGGACGGCCGGGACATCTGGGAGGAACCAAAAAAGATCCGGGATGTCCGTTTCCGGGTGGGACTGGTTTTCCAGTATCCGGAGCATCAGCTCTTTGAGGAGACCGTATACAAGGACATCGCTTTTGGGCCCAAAAACATGGGGCTGTCCGAAGAGGAGATTGATCAGAGGGTCAGACGGGCGGCGCGGTTTACCGGGCTGCGGGACGAGCTGATGGAGAAATCCCCCTTTGAGCTGTCCGGCGGGGAAAAACGCCGTACCGCCATCGCCGGGGTCATGGCCATGGAGCCGGAGGTGCTCATTCTGGACGAGCCCACCGCCGGACTGGATCCCAAGGGCCGGGAAATGATCCTGTCCCAGATCAGCGCGTATCAGCGGGAAAACGGCACCACCGTATTGTTGGTATCTCACAGCATGGAGGATGTGGCCCGAACGGCGCGGAAGGTCCTGGTGATGAACAAAGGACAGGTGGCTATGTATGCCGGCACCGACGAGGTGTTTTCCCGCGCGGAGGAGCTGACCGCCATCGGCTTGTCCGTCCCCGCCGTTACGCGGATTTTTCAGATGCTCAAGCAGCAGGGGCTGGTCGGCGGGGACAGCGTATATACGGTAGAACAGGCCAAACACATTCTGTTGCCACTGCTCAGGAAGGAGGAACCGGATCATGCTCAGTGACATCACCATCGGGCAGTATTTCCCCGGGGACTCCCTGCTACACCGCATGGATCCCCGGGTCAAGCTGGTGTTGATTTTTGCCTATATCATCCTGGTGTTTATCCCTCAGAATTGGGTGGGGTTGGGGATCGCGGTGGCCTTTCTGGTGTTTGCTGTGGCCTGTTCCCGCCTACCCTTGCGTCTGGTCTGGAAAAGTGTCAAGCCCATCA
Source organism: Candidatus Avimonas narfae (assembly GCA_904395335.1). Classification (GTDB taxonomy): domain Bacteria; phylum Bacillota; class Clostridia; order Oscillospirales; family Acutalibacteraceae; genus Avimonas_A; species Avimonas_A narfae. Next base: position 56,441 of record CAJFNR010000063.1, read on the forward strand.
TTCCCTTGATCATACTGACCTCAGCGCTGAATATTTTCTATGTGGACAAGGGCGTGGAGCTGGTGCATTGGGGCTTTTTCCGCCTGACCACCGGCGGCCTGACTACGGCGGCGTTCATCGCTATCCGTATCCTTTGCCTGATCGCGGGCAGCTCCCTGCTGACCTATACCACCTCGCCCACAACGCTGACCGACGCCATGGAACGGCTGCTCAAGCCGCTCAAGGTGCTCCACGTCAACGTCCATGAGCTGTCCATGATGATGACCATCGCTCTGCGTTTCATTCCCACTCTGATCGAGGAGACGGACAAAATCATGTCCGCCCAGAAGGCGCGAGGCGCGGATATGGAAAGCGGCGGCCTGATGCAGAGGATTAAGGCGCTGGTGCCGGTGCTGATACCGCTGTTCGTGTCCTCCTTCAACCGGGCGTATGAGTTGGCCACGGCCATGGAATGCCGCTGCTATCAGGGCGGCGACGGCCGTACACGGATGAAGCAGCTCCATATGGCGGCCCGGGATGGGTGGTGCATTGCCGTGATGACCTTGGTGGCGGCAGGAATCGTGGCGCTGAATTTTGTGATTCCGGCCGCCCTGTAAATGGGAAAGGAGAGAAACCATGGCCCGTCTGCTGCTGGCGCTGCGTTATTTGGGCACCCGTTACCACGGTTGGCAGGTGCAGCCCAACGCCCCTACTATACAGGAGACGGTACAGGACGCGGTGGAGAGCGTCACCGGTGTGCGTTCCGGCGTGACGGGCTGCAGCCGCACCGACGCCGGCGTTCATGCCGAGATGTACTGCTGTGCGTTCGATACGGAGAGCCGGCTGCGGGGACGAGAGATGGTCAAAGCGCTCAACGCCCGTTTGCCCCGGGATATCGCCGTGTACGGCTGCCGGGAGGTGCCGGAGACGTTTCATCCCCGTTATGCCGCCTCCGGCAAGCGGTATGTTTACCGCTTTTGGAACGCACCGGAGCGCAACCCGTTTTGGGAGGAGCGGGCCTGCCAGGTGCGACGTCCCTTGGAGGTGGAGCGAATGGACGCTGGTGCCCGGGATTTCCTGGGCACGCACGATTTTGTTTCCTGCCGCGCCTCCGATCCGCACCGTTCGGGGCCGGGGGCGGAGGATACGGTGCGCACCGTGACTGCGGCTCATGTCCGCCGGCATCCGGAAGAACCTCAGCTGGTGGAGTTCACCGTGGAAGCGGACGGATTCCTTTACAACATGGTGCGGATCATGGCAGGAACCCTGTTGGATATGGCGGCAGGTAAACTTCCCTGGGATGCCGTTCCCGCGGCGCTGTCCGCGCGAGACCGGCAGCGGATGGGGGCTACGGCTCCGGCAAAGGGACTCTCCCTGACCATGGTGAGGTATCCCCGGGAGCCCTTTTTTTTAAATGGTGAAGAAAAACCTACCGACTATTGGCCCAAACAAGCGGAATTCTGACAAATTTAAGAATTTTACTCTTCATTTTTACGCGAAAATACGCTATGCTGAAAAAATCAGGGGGGAACGGACAATGGCCAGACGAAAAGACATCCGGATCAAAAAACGGCGGCCAGCCCGGTCCGCAGTCCCTGTGGATAACGCACCGGAGAGCGCGGAAGGCATTGCCGGGGAGGAATCGGTGCGGCAGCCCCAAAAACGGCGCAAAAAGCGGACAGCTCTGAGGGTGGCGGTGCGGCTACTGATCGTCGTCGCAGTGTTGGGAACCGGGTTTCTCCTGTGGAGAAACTGGGACACGCTGGCGCCGGAAGCGGTGCTGGACTGGGTGGACGAACAGCTGGGCGGCAAAAAAGGGGACGGTTATCCCGTCGCCATTACCGGCAGCGGCGTGCTGCAGATGGAACAGGTGGACGGCCGTCTAGCAGTGCTCACCGATACGGCCCTGTTGCTGTATAACGACAACGGCGGTGAACTGGTTCGGCGTTCCCACGGCTATACCGATCCGCTGCTCAAGACGAGCGGGGCCTATCTGCTGGTGATGGAGCAGGAGGGGACGCGCCTGCGTTTGGAGACCCGGCGCTCTACCGTGCTGGAGATGGAGGCGGAAAACAAGATCATCACCGGGGCGGTGGGAAGCGATGGCTCCTTTGCCCTGGTGACCAAATCCACCCAGGGATATCTTTCCGAAGTGTGTGTGTACAACAAAAAGGGGGAAAAGCTTTACCGCCGGCGCTTTGCGGACCAGATGGTGGTGGCGGCCGCCTTTTCCCCGGACGGAAAACATCTGGCGGTGGCGGGGCTGACGGCGCAGGATGGGGCGATCAAGTCCACGCTGAACACCTTCCAGTTGAGCAGCACCGACCCAGAGGCCTCCTATGAGGGCGTGGGGGTGATGCTGATGGATGTGAAATACTTTGCGGACGGTTCACTGTGCGCGGTGGGCGACACAGCGCTCTGGGTGGTGAAACCCGGCGGAGAAATGGATGTCCGGCTTACCTATGAGGACAGCCAGATCCTGGGCTATGCCGTGGACGAAACTTATGTCGGGGTGGTATATCGCCCCCATGGAAGCAATACGGGGGGGGAGCTGACGGCGGTCTCCAGCACCGGACAGGAGCTGTTTTCGACTTCCTTCCAGGGCAACTACCGCGATATTGCCGGCAGCGGTGACACCCTGTACCTGCTGACCTCGAATCAGGTATGTCGGGCGGAGAAAACCGGTATGGCGGGGACGGCGGAAGTGCCTCAGGACGGCCTGCAGGCGGCGGTGCTGGGGGATAAGGCCGTGGTGCTGGGGTTGTCCTCCCTGACCACCTATCAGCCGTGACAGGCCGCCCAATGTTCAACGGACAGGAAAGGAGAGCTCTATGAGCCTGGTCTTGGATATCGTATGTCTGCTGCTTCTGGTGGGAGGCTTTGCCGTAGGTTGGAGCCGTTCGCCGCTCTCCTCGGGCCTGACGCTGTTTTCGGCGGCTGTGGCACTGACCGGGGCGTTTTTCCTCAGTGTTCCGGCAGGCAGTTGGGTTTCGGAAACGCTGGTGGCTCCCCTAGTGGAGCAGTCGGCGGCCAATGAGCTGGCGGATATGGTGTCCGCCCCCCATCTTTCATCCGGACGGGAGACAGTGGCTGAGCTGCCGCTGTCCGATATGGCGCGGCAGAATGCCGCCCCTTTCGCTCGTTTGGTTGGCCGCTACGGAGCGGATGAGGCGGAGGTACTGTCGGCGGCTGACAACGGCTCCCTGGCGGTGCTGCTGGCTATTACTTCCGGGATCAGCTTGGCCATTTCCCGCAGTGCGGTGTTTCTCGTGATTTTTTTATTGCTTATGCTGCTTGTCCGGATGCTGTGCCGTCGATTGGTGGAACAAAATCTGCCGCCTCCCTCCAGAAAATCCCGGTGGAGAAAGCTGGCATCCGCTTTTTTAGGAGCGCTGACGGGGCTGGTGTTGGTTTATACCCTGTCGGCGGCGTTGGGGATGTTCCTGCCTTATGCTCCGGCAGATTCCCTGGTTTTTCCCCGTTCGCTGATGGAACAGACGGATTTGTGCCGTTATCTGAACCTCTTGAATCCGTTCCATGGATGACAGAAAGGTTGTGCTAACCGCCGGATTGTGGTATACTATACCGAAAGTCCCTATGCTGTGGGATCAAATCACGTGAGATGTGCCCGGATTGTTGGCCGCCCTCGCGGGCCGGTTCTCTCTACGTTATTATAAAGAGTGCGGATTCTGTCCACCTCATTCCCATCCACGGGATGGGCTCAAGGCTTCTTATGGATAGGTTCCGCGATTCTTATGCCGATTGGATCGGCATGTCCTATAACAACGATTAAGGGCCAAACACACTTTTCCGGCGCTTTTTCTGAGGTAAAGCAAAGCGGGTTGTCCGGTAAGGAATGGATAACGACAGGGAGGAGGTCCCCGATGGCATATCTGTTGGATGGTGCGGTCATACTAATTTTCATCCTGTTTGTCTGGGTCGGCAGCCGGAGAGGCTTGGTCCGTTCCGTGTTGCGCCTAATATCCTGCGTGGTATCCCTGGTGCTGGCTTTGCTGCTTAGCACCGTGGCGGCAGGCGGATTGTTCGACGCTTTCCTGTCTGAATCTGCGCAAGAGATAATCGCCCAGCATCTGCCCGAAACCGATGCGGCTTCCGTGGCGTCCGGGGTGGAGGAAGCGCTTCATCAGCTCCCTGGCTTTGTGGAAAGTGCGCTGACAGCTGGAGGCTTGGGATCTCCCGAGGAAATCGCGTCTTCGGTTCAGGATGTGCTGGGACAATCACCCGAGACAGTGGCTCAGGCGATCACGGAACAGGTGATCCGCCCGGCGGCGGTGGCTTTGATGGGATCTGTTTGTTTCCTACTGCTGTTCCTCCTGTTTATGATCCTGTTCGGCATATTGATCGGTCTAATCAACCGGGTCTTTCAGCTTCCTGTGCTAAAGCAGCTCAACGGAGCCTTGGGCGCGGTGGTGGGCGCGGCGGAAGGCTTGCTGGTGATTTTTGCGGCGGTTACCGTGCTGCAGATTGTGGTTCCCCCTGCAGGGAGCGATGCCCCGCTGACGGCCAAAGAGGTGAACGACACCGTGATTGTGCGCGCTATTGGGCAGTTAACCCCCTCGGCGGATACTCTGGAGCATCTGCAAGGCGGTTCTTATAAGTAATTTCCCGGAGGAATGAGAGGTCAAAAGATGACAATATTTCAAATTAAATGGGAATGGACGATTCCGAATCTGCTGTCCATACTGCGACTGCTGCTGTTGCCGGTTTTTGTGGTACTGTATCTGATGAGCGACACCCGACCGGAGCTGTTGTACTGGGCGGCGGGCGTATTGGTGCTGTCCGGTCTGACCGATCTGTTTGACGGGCTAATTGCCCGTCATTTCAATCAGATCAGCGACATGGGTAAGCTGCTGGACCCACTGGCCGACAAGCTGACCCAGATCGCGGTGGTGCTGAGCCTGGCTATCCGGCACAAGGAAGTGATCCCGCTGCTGGTGATCTGCGTGCTCAAGGAGCTGGCTCAGGCGGCGGGAGGAGTATTTCTTCTGCGCCGGGGTGAACAGATACGGGGAGCCAAATGGTATGGAAAGGTTTCCACCTTTGTGTTTTACGGCGTGATGGCTCTGATCCTGTTTGTTCCCATGCCTCAGGGTGTTTTTATCGGCCTAATTACCTTGGTGGCTGTTTTGATGCTGTTTGCCTTTTACAATTATGCCAAGGTGTTTTTCACCATACGAAAGGATCTTCCGTCCGGACGGGATGCCTCCTCTAGGGAGGAACCGGCCCCGGAGCAGGACAAGGAACCGTAAAACCGGAGGCACTGAGTTTCCGGCACCTCTTTCGGAAAGGTTTGGTACGAGTATATGCTGTGTTCGCGCTGCAAAAAAAGACAGGCGGTGGTTTTTGTCACCCGGATGGAGGGGGACAAAACGTATAACGACGGTCTCTGTCTGGTTTGCGCCAAGGAACTTGGCATCAAACCGGTGAGCGATATGATGGAAAAATTCGGTATCACCGATGACGATGTGGAGCAGATGGATGAGCAGCTGGGGGAGCTGATGAACCTTTCCGGCGGCGAAGAAGAGGGGGAGGAGGGCTTTGCTCCGGGTGGAGCGGCGACCTTCCCTTTCCTGCAGAATCTGTTCGGGCAGAAGCCGGGCGAAACAGCCGGTGACGCTGCCGCTGGGGAAACAAAGGACGCGGCGGGCAAGCAGGATAAGGAGGCGCGGCGACGGGAGAAAAAGCGCAAAGCGCTGGCCCAGTACTGTACGGATCTCACTGCTCGGGCGCGGGATGGACAGATCGACTGCATCGTGGGACGGGATCGGGAAATCTACCGTGTGATCCAGATCCTTTCCCGGCGCACCAAGAACAACCCCTGCCTGATCGGCGAACCGGGTGTAGGGAAGACCGCCATTGCCGAGGGGCTGGCGCTGCGCATTGCGGCGGGCCAGGTTCCTCCGCGCCTGATGGAGAAAGAAATCCATTTGCTGGATCTGACGGCTTTGGTAGCCGGGACCCAGTTCCGCGGCCAGTTTGAGAGCCGGATCAAAGCCCTGGTGGACGAGGTCAAGGCGGCGGGGAATATCATCCTCTTTATCGATGAGGTGCACAATCTGGTGGGGACTGGCGACGCAGAGGGCAGCATGTCCGCCGCCAACATACTGAAGCCCGCCCTGTCTCGTGGGGAGATTCAGGTCATCGGCGCCACTACTTTCAACGAATACCGCAAGAATATCGAAAAGGATGCCGCTCTGGAGCGCCGCTTCCAGCCGGTGACGGTGGAGGAGCCCTCCATGGCGGATACGGTGGAGATGCTCAAGGGGATCCGTTCCTATTATGAAAATTACCACGGGGTAAGGGTATCGGATGCGCTGCTCAAACGGGCGGTGCAGCTGTCCGAACGGTATATCACCGACCGTTTTCTGCCGGATAAGGCCATCGATCTGCTGGATGAGGCCTGTGCGGCGGCGGCCCTGCGCAACAAAAGCGCTGACCGTTATCAAGAGCTGTTGAAGGAAGCCGAGACGCTCCGCCGTCAGGAAGAGGAGCAGATGGGTGAGGAAAATGTGGATTACGAGCAGCTGGCCAACACCCGCGCCGAGCTGCTCAAGGCGGAGAACCAGGCGGAAGAGCTACGCCCCGCCGCCACTGAAGCTCCGGTCACCGAGGAAGACCTGGCCAAGGTCATCGAGCTGTGGACCGGCATCCCTGCTTCCAAGGTGCAGGAAAGCGAGCTGTCCCGGTTGGCCCATTTGGAGGACCGGCTGAAGGAAAAGATCGTAGGCCAGGATGAGGCGGTGGCCGTGGTTTCCGCCGCCATCCGGCGCAGCCGGGTACAGATCAGCCCCCGCCGCCGTCCCGCGTCCTTTATTTTCGTGGGCCCCACCGGCGTAGGTAAAACCGAGCTGGTTAAGGTGCTGGCTGCTGAGCTTTTCGATACGCCGGAGACACTGATCCGTCTGGATATGTCGGAATTTATGGAAAAGCACGCTGTTTCCCGCATCATCGGTTCCCCTCCGGGCTATGTGGGCTACGACGAGGCGGGCCAGCTCACCGAAAAGGTGCGGCGCAAGCCGTATTCCGTGTTGTTGTTCGATGAAATCGAAAAGGCCCACCCGGATGTACTTAACATCCTACTGCAGATTCTGGATGAGGGACGGATTACGGACGCCCACGGCCGGACGGTCAATTTCGAGAATACCGTTATCGTCATGACCTCTAATGCGGGCAGCCAGTTCCGAGAAAACCTCATGGGCTTCGGTGTCAGCGACGCTCAGGCCTCCCGTGACCGGGCGGAAAAGGCTCTGTCCGAGTTCTTGCGTCCGGAGTTTATCAGCCGGGTGGACGAAATTGTGTATTTCACCCCCCTTACCCAGGAGAACTTCCGCGATATTGCTCAGCTGATGCTGGGTGAGTTGGTGGAACCCATGAAGGAGCGGGGCATCGACTTTTCCTGGACACCGGGCGCGGCGGAAGCCCTGGCGGAAAAGGCCTTCGGCGGCAAGCGGGGAGCCCGGGATCTGCGCAATGCCGTCCGCCGCGAAGTGGAGGACAAGGCCGCGGCCCTGATCGTGGATCACTGCGATACGCCTTTGTCGGCGATCCGGGTGGAAAAGGACCGTAAGGGACAGCTGAAGCTAACAGCCCTATAATAAAAAAGAAGGAGCCCCGGCAGGCGATGGATCCGCCTGCCGGGGCTCCTTTATCTCTGTTGAAAGGGGTTTCCCGAGTGCCAAGTCCCTCAGCCTTTGCCGGAGGGGGGATTCAGCTTGGCCAGGCCCTCGCGGATGTTGGCCCAGGCGTCGGATTCTTCCCGGTCGATTTTCAGCAGGTTGCTGATCAATTTCCCGTCGTAATCGTTGACGTTGAACCAAATCATCCCGGCGATCTGGCGGCAGTATTCGTATCCGGGCTCCGTTTTCTTTGCCAGACAATCGAACATGTCCTTGAGCCACCGGACGCGGTTTTCCCGGTTCCGCCCCAGCGCCAGTCCCTTGTTTTCTCCGCCAGCGCCGCAGCCGAATTCACCGGCGATCATGGGCCAGCCGCGGAAATACGGCATATTCATCTCATACAGCTCCGTATACATATCCGAAAAAGATCTCAGGTCGCCGTTGCCGAACTCGTAATAGGTCAGTCCCAGCACATGAACATATTCGGGCCCGGGCACATAGCACAGGGTATCGCCCCACCGGCTGTAGGGACAGGATTTAGCCATGGGGTTGAAAATCCAGATGGTGTTGTCCACACCCTCCTGGCGGAAAATGTCGTACAGCCGGCGCCAAGAGGCGATATACAGTTCGGGATCCAGCAGAGAGACCATGCCGCAGTAGCTGGTCCAGTCGGTGTTCATCTCGTTGTTGAGGCGGAACAGGACCGGCTTTCCGTAAGTCCGGATGTCCCGCGCCAGTTCCCGGAAGTGTTCGTCGTAAACGCCCCGGAGAATGTCGTAAATGGGGGTTTTCCCTTCCAGCCCGGTGTTGTTGGTAGTGGTAAACTGATAGGAGAGCTGTAGCACTGGCTTTCCGTTGAAACCGTTGCCGCCGGCGAATTCCGTCGCCAATTCCATGGGAAAATAAAGCATCTTGTCCATGTAGCCCAGATGGAGATAAGTGGGGAAGATCTGCATGGCACAGCCCATCCCCTCTTCCCCCTGCATCCATGACAGGGTGTCGATTACCCTTTCGCGCACCGCGGCAAATGCGTCTTCATTTCGATCGGGAAGGGAAGCAGTGAACACGCCCCAGTCCATGTTTCCCCTGTCGATTTTGTCAAACAGGGAATCGTAATAGGCCCGGGTTTCTTCCGACCAGTCATCGGGGATACACAAAGGATAGGTGCCCACCGTGTTTTTGCCGCACCCTTGCCTTGTGATGGGGCGGAAGGAGTTGAGGATCGTATCGAACAGCGCCGCGCCGTCGTCCGCAGTTTTCAGGTTCAGCAGGTAAAAGGCATTGTAACAGTTGGTTTTGCGCAGGATAGCAATGTGATAGCAGGGCAGCTCCACCTGTATTCCGCCGCCGATGGCGATATGGTATACTGTCACGGTATAACCGGGCAGAATATCGGTGCGTTCCACCGTCGGGCTGCGGCGTTCCAGGCCGTTCTTTTCCAGGAAGCCGTCGTCGTGGATATAGCGGTTGAGCCACTCAGTCAGATAGATGTGCCAGCCCTCCGGGGTGTTGCCGTAAGTGCTCCGGTCTTCGTAGCTGACCGTGAGGCGGTATCCATCGCCGGCGTATACGGTTTTGAGAGCACCCAGTGCGTCATCGATGGACACCCCGGTAAAGGGCAGGGTGAGGCAGTACCCGTCGGCAAAATGCACCACGCGGGTGGAGTGCTCGTTTTCAAACACGTATTTGACATCGTGCTGAGCCGTTTCCGCCTGGTAATCGCTGCTGATTTCACCGTCGCGCAGCATAAAAGCGCGCTTGATCGCCTCCGGACCCACAAAGCCGTGCGCCGCGTCGGCATAGGTGGCCTCCCACAGGGAATCAATCATATTTTCCGCCATAAAAAGGAATCTCCCCTTTCTCACATATCGTGAAATGGTTCCCGTTTGCTTGATCATAGCCGCAGGCCGCATCCTTGTCAAGACAAAAATAAAAAGCCGGGAGATCATAGGTCGGGGAAGCCGGGGCAATTTTCTTGCGTAAAACCGACGGGGTGTGCTATACTATATCCTCGGGAAAAATTTACCGTTCTCTTATATAAGGAAAGAGCAGGAAGGACGGGAGGGCTGTTTATGGATGTACAGGTGGGCGATGTGCTGGAGATGAAAAAGCCGCATCCCTGCGGCAGCCAGCGTTTTTCTGTGCTGCGTGTGGGGATGGATTTCCGCCTGAAGTGCGAGGGGTGCGGTCATGAGGTCATGGTGCCCCGGCTGAAAATCGAGAAGCGGATCAAGCGCATCCTGCGGGACGGCGCTCCGGCGGAGGAAAAGGGGTCGAAGGACAATGTTCGATAAGTTGCGGGAAGTGGAGGGCCGGTACGAGGAGATTCAGCAGCGGCTCTGCGATCCCGGCGTGGTCTCCGATGTGGAGGAATACACACGGCTGATGAAGGAAAGCAAAAGCCTGCTGCCGGTAGTGGAGAAATACCGGGAGTACCGGCAGGCGGAGCAGACGGCGGCGGAGGCCAAGGCCCTGCTGGACGAAGGCGGACTGGATAAGGAGCTGCGGGAGCTGGCGGAACAGGAGTGGGAGCAGGGCCGCCGGGACATGGAGCATTGTGCCGAGGAACTGAAGATTCTGCTGCTGCCACGGGACGAAAACGACGACCGCAACGTCATCATTGAGATACGCGGCGGCGCCGGAGGCGAAGAGTCGGCACTGTTCGCTGGTTCCCTGTACCGTATGTACACCATGTACGCGGAATCCAGGGGGTTTAAGGTGGAGGTCATCGACGCCAACGAAACTGAGCTGGGGGGCTATAAGGAAATCCGTTTTGCCGTCTCCGGCGAGGGGGCCTACAGCCGGCTGAAATTTGAAAGCGGCGTCCACCGGGTCCAGCGAGTGCCGGAGACGGAGGCGGGCGGCCGCATCCATACCTCCACCGTTACGGTGGCGGTGCTGCCGGAGGCAGACGACGTGGAGGTAGAGATCAATCCCGCCGATTTGCAGATCGATACCTATCGTTCCGGCGGCGCCGGGGGCCAGCACGTCAACAAGACAGAATCAGCCATCCGCATCACCCACCTGCCCACCGGGCTAGTGGTGGAATGCCAGGACGAGCGCAGTCAGTATAAGAATAAGGATAAGGCCATGCGGGTGCTGCGCTCCCGCCTGTACGAGCGCAAATTGCAGGAGCAGCAGTCCGCCATTGCCGCCGACCGGCGGTCCCAGGTGGGCACCGGCGACCGCAGTGAGCGCATCCGCACCTACAATTTTCCTCAGGGGCGCGTCACCGATCACCGCATCGGTTTGACCCTGTACCGGATCGAAAGCATCATGAACGGCGATCTGGATGAGATTATCGATGCGCTGATCACGGCCGATCGCGCGCGAAAACTGGGGGAACAGCAGGAAGAGTGACTGCTTATCCGGGAAAGTCAGGGACCAATATGGAGGAAAGAAAACAAACGCTGCTGCTGGGCAGCGATGCCGAGGGGATTGCCCAGGCGGCCCGGTTGCTGAGGGAAAGCGAGCTGGTGGGAATCCCCACCGAGACCGTTTATGGCCTGGCGGCGGATGCTCTGAACGGTACGGCGGCGGCCCGTATCTTTGCCGCCAAGGGCAGGCCCCAGGACAATCCGTTGATTGTCCATATCGCTTCCCTCAGCGAATGGGAACCGCTGGTACGGGAGCTGCCCGCTCAGGCGGTACGGCTGGCGGAGGCTTATTGGCCGGGGCCACTGACCATGATCCTGCCCCGTAGCGGGCGCGTACCGGAGGCGGTGAGTGCCGGCTTGCCCACGGTGGCGGTGCGTATGCCCTCCCACCCTGTGGCGCGTGCCATTATTGAAGCGGCCGACCGGCCGCTGGCGGCGCCCTCCGCCAATCGTTCGGGCAGCCCCAGCCCCACCACCGCCGCCCATGTGCTGGCGGATATGGAGGGGCGGATTGCCGCGGTGGTGGACGGCGGACCCTGTTCTGTGGGGGTGGAATCCACTGTGGTGGATCTGACGCCGACCCTACAGGGCGGTCCGGTACGGCTTTTGCGTCCCGGCGGAATCACGGTTCCCCAACTGGAGGCGGCTGCAGGGACCGTTGTCATCGATCCCGCTGTCACCGACCGGCTGGCGGAGGGCGCTGTAGCCTCGTCGCCCGGAATGAAATACAAACATTACGCCCCACAGGCGCAGGTGATTATCGTTCGCGGTGATCCGGAGCACTATGCCGCTTACGTCAACCGCCGGGCGCAGGAGGAGCCGGACCGGCACGTGGCGGCCCTGTGCTTTGAGGAGGACCGGCCCCGTCTGCAGGTTCCCTGTGTGATGTACGGCAGAAGGGACGATCCTTCCTCCCAAGCCCGGGGGCTGTTCGATGCGATGCGCCGCCTGGATGCGGACGGTATCGATGTAGCCTATGCCGCCTGCCCCGGGCAGGGCGGCGTGGGGCTGGCGGTTTACAACCGTCTGCTGCGGGCGGCCGCCTTTACCATCGTGGATGCCTGATGCGGGAAAGGAGGATTCTTGTATGCCGCTGTATGTGGTTGGCCTGACTGGCCCCACCGGCGCGGGAAAAAGCGCGGTGGCGGCCCTTCTGGAAAAAGGCGGGCTTTCGCTGATTGACGCCGACCGGCTTTGCCGGGAGGCGGTGGAGCCGGGGACACCCTGCCTGGCGGAACTGGCGGAGTCGTTCGGCCGGGACATTCTCCTGCCCGACGGTTCCCTCAACCGGAAGGAGCTGGCCCGGCGGGCCTTTTCCTCGCGGGAAAGCACCGAGAGGCTCAACGCTTTGGTGCATCCCCCCGTCATCGCCATGACCAGGGAGCGGCTGGCCCGGTGGGAGCGGGAGGGGCGCCGGGCTGCCCTTATCGATGCTCCGCTGCTGTTTGAAAGCGGACTGGACGCTGTGTGTTCTTTGACGGTGGCAGTGCTGGCCCCCGAGGAGCTGCGCCTACGCCGTATCCGGGAGAGGGACGGCCTGACCCGGGAGGAGGCCCTGCGGCGCATGAAGGCTCAGCCGGATGAGGCGTATTACCGGCAACGCGCCGGAGCAGTCATCGAAAATACCGGAGGTTTGGATTCACTGAGGGGGAAGACGGAGGAATTGCTGCGGCAGATAAGGGAGGCATGTCCATGACGGAAGCGGGTTCCTCAAAAAGGCGGTTTCCACGGGCGGCGGAAGTGCTGGCCGCCCTTCTTCTGCTGGCGGCGGCGGGGCTGTTGCTGCGGGTGGGTTACCGGCATTATATGCGCACCATGTATCCTATGGCCTATACCGAGCTGGTGGAGGCCTGCGCGGCGGAATATGGCTTTGATCCCTCCCTGGTTTATGCCCTGATCCGCACGGAGAGCGATTTCGATCCCGACGCCTGTTCCTCCGCCGATGCCCGAGGGCTGATGCAGATGACGGATGAGACCTTTGAATGGGCGCAGCGCCGGGCCGGCCGTACCGATCTGCTTTCCGCCGATCAGCTGTATGACCCGGAGATCAGCATCCGCTACGGCGTTTATGCCTTATCCCTGATGCGGGAAAAATACACGCATATTCCCACCCTGTTGGCCGCGTACAATGCCGGCATGGGCAAGGTGGGCCAATGGCTGAAGGATCCCCGCTGTTCCGATGACGGAGCTACCCTCAAGGAGATACCGTATACGGAAACGCGGGACTATATCGACAAGGTGCTGGATGCGCAGGAAATGTACCGCGAGCTGTACGATCTTAAGTAAACTGCCCTTGTCCGGGCACACTAATCCGGTAGGATCGGGAAATAGAAACGTCCGCGGGAAAGCGGCGAAGAAAGGATGAGCATAGATGGCAGAAAAATCCGTATCTCAAATGTTGAAGGAGACGCTTTTTTATGATCCCAAGCCGGCCACGGTGCGGCTGAGCGATGAGGAGCTGGCCGCCGCCGACCGGTATTGCGAGGGGTATCGGGCCTTCTTGGACCGTTCCAAGACGGAGCGGGAGGCGGTGCGGTCCGTCGTGGAGCTGGCGGAGGCTAGGGGCTTCCGGCCCTTTGACCGTAAGGCCCCTCTAAAGGCCGGAGACAAGGTATATGTCAACAACCGGGGAAAGGCTCTGCTGCTGGCCGTGATCGGAACGCGGCCCATTACGGACGGCGTGTCCATCGCCGCCGCCCATATCGATTCTCCCCGTCTGGATCTGAAACCCAATCCGCTGTATGAGGATCACGACCTGGCGTATTTTGACACGCATTATTACGGCGGGATCAAGAAGTATCAGTGGCCTACCCTGCCGTTGGCGCTCCACGGCGTCATCGTTCGCCGGGACGGCACCAGCGTGAACGTTTGTGTAGGCGAGGACCCGGATGACCCGGTTTTCTGCGTCACCGACCTGCTGCCCCATCTGGCCACGGAACAGATGAAGCGCACCATGGTGGAGGGGGTCAAGGGCGAGGATCTGAACATCCTCATCGGCTCCCGTCCTTTCCGCGATGATGAGGGCAGCGAGCTGGTGAAGCTGAATATCCTCAAGATCCTCCACGAGAAATACGGCATTGTGGAGAGCGATTTTCTTTCCGCGGAGCTGGAGGCGGTACCGGCCTTCCCGTCCCGGGACGTGGGCTTTGACCGCAGCATGATCGGCGGGTACGGCCACGACGACCGCGTGTGCGCCTACCCTGCTGTGACCGCTATTCTGGAGACGGAGCGGCCCGCCTACACCGCCGTGACCATTTTGGCGGATAAGGAGGAGATCGGCTCCGAAGGAAATACCGGCATGCAGTCCGCGTATTTGAAATATTTCATCGCCGATATCGCCGCCGCCTTCGGCGAGGAGGGACGGCACGTGCTGTCCCAGTCGGTGTGCCTGTCCGCCGATGTCAACGTGGCGCTGGACCCGATTTTCCCTGAGGTGGTGGAGGCCCGCAACTGCGCCAGGATCAACGGTGGCGTGGTGCTTACCAAATACACCGGCTCCCGCGGCAAATCGGATACCTCCGACGCCTCCGCCGAGTTGATGGGCATGATCCGCTCCCTGATGGACGGCGCGGACGTGGTGTGGCAGATCGGTGAGCTGGGCAAGGTGGACATCGGCGGCGGCGGCACCGTGGCCAAATATATCGCCGACCTGGATGTGGATACCGTGGATCTGGGGGTGCCGGTGCTGTCCATGCACGCCCCCTTTGAAATCGTGGCTAAGGCGGATGTCTATATGGCGCACAAAGCGTTTTCCGCTTTGCTGAACCGCAGCTGAGGCAGCAGAGGCCCTGTCCTTCCCCGAAAAGGGAAGTGACGGGGCCTTTTTCCTGACCCTGCGGACGAAAAAGGACATAGGGGGAGTGACATGGTCGTCCTAGAGTGGAATAACGCCGTGAAGTGTTTGGCTTTAGCGGCTCCCGGGCTGTATGCCGATCTTCTGTGTGATTTGAAAGAGGGACGCGACTGTGCTTTTCAATCCCATGGAGCGGTAATCATAAAGACTGTATGGTATGGTTCGGAGAGATACATATGGTATCTGTGTGATACTGGCCTTTGCGATATGGCTGCTGCCCTGATGGATTTGAAACAAAGCAATACCGATAACCTGGATATTATCCGCATTTACACAGGCAGATGTGAAGGCCTGCATTGCCTGATCTATTCGCGCATGGGGGAACCTTATACCGATAGGGATATACGTCCGCTGTCTTTACAGGATGGCAAATGCCTGCGCTGCTTCGCGGAAACCGCCGATGGAGAAGCGGAAATTGATAAAATTATTTTGGATAATATTTCCAAAGAATTTTTGCATATGCAAAGCGATACCTCGATTCGTATACTGGGGTTATTTCAGAAGGGCGGTCTGGCAGGGGTTATTTCCGTAACAAATAAGAGGCAAGGGAAAGTAATCGCGGCGAATAACGTATTTGTCTGTCGGGAATATCGTGAACGAGGCTACGCTGTCCGTTTGATCCGGGCGGCCCTGGCGCTTAATCCATTCAGCCGATACGTGTACAGCTGCGGCAGCGACAATCCGGCATCTATGGCTTCCGCCATTTCTGCAGGATTCGTTCTGGAAGGGACTTATGTGTTTTGAATTGACAAGAAAAAAGAACCCAGGAACCGTGAAAAGGAGGGACAGCGTTGGCGGATAATTTTAATCACTCGGTGGGATGCCTGGTGGTGCGGAACCGGGAGGTACTGCTGGTGCGGCACACCTACGGACGCGCCCGGGGAAAGCTATTGATTCCCGGCGGCTATCTGCAGGAGGGCGAGATGCCTGAGCAGGCCGCTGTCCGGGAGGTGTGGGAGGAAACAGGCGTGGAAGCGCAGATCCGCTCCCTGCTGGCGATGCGGTTTTCCCCTGCCGACTGGTATGCCATTTTCCGGCTGGATTACCGTGGGGGTGAGCCCCGGTCGGATCAAAAGGAGAACAGTGAAGCGGCCTTCTTTGGCTGGGAGGAGGCGCTGGCAAGGGACGATCTTACCCCGCTTAGCCGGGAGTTGCTGCTCCGGTTCGGAGGAGGAATGGACGAGCTGGTACTGGATCCTTTCTGTCCCTCCTATTGGAAACCGGAGCAGTGGCATTTATACGGCGGAAAGTCTGTCGCTTCCGGTGAGAATTTTCTTGCGTAATCGGGAAAAACGTATTATGATTATATCTTGAGACTGAGAAGGAAAATAAAGGGGTTGCAGATATGAAAATTCTGGTCATCAACGCGGGCAGTTCTTCGCTGAAGTATCAGCTCATCGATATGAACGGCGAGGTGATGCTGGCCAAGGGCAACTGTGAGCGCATCGGGATCGACGGCAAATTCACCCACAAAACCAAGGACGGCTATGTGGAAACCCGGGAAGTGAACATGCCGGATCATACCTCTGCCTTTCATCAGGTCAAGCAGGCCTTGACCGAAGGGGAAGGCAAGGTTATCGACGACCTCAGCGAGGTGGCGGCTATCGGCCACCGCATTGTGCAGGGCGGCTCCAAGTACGATCGTTCCGTGCTGGTGACCGAACAGGTGATTCAGGATATCGACGACTACGCCGAGCTGGCTCCGCTTCACAACAAGGCCCATGTGCAGGGCATCCGGGCCGCCATGGCGGCCTTTGGCCCCGACGTACCCGAAGTGGTGGTGTTTGATACCGCTTTCCATCAGACCATGCCGCCCAAGGCCTATATGTTCGGCGTCCCCTATGAGTATTACAAGAAGTACGCCGTGCGCCGGTACGGCTTTCACGGCACGTCTCACCGGTATGTGAGCAACCGCTGCTATGAGCTGCTGGGCAAGCCGGGCGGCGAGGGCACCAAGATCATCACCTGCCATCTGGGCAATGGTTCCTCCATCGCTGCTATCCAGGATGGCAAGGTCATCGATACCACCATGGGCCTGACGCCTTTGGACGGCTTTATTATGGGGACCCGGTCGGGTGCAGTGGATCCCTCCGTGGTGCTGTTTATCATGGAAAAGGAAAACCTGACGCCCCAGCAGATGAGCGATGTGCTCAACAAAAAGTCGGGTATGCTGGGCATCTCGGGCGTATCCAGCGATGACCGCGATATCGAAAAGGCCATTGCCGCGGGTAATGAACGGGCCAAGCTGGCGTGGGAAATGCGCACCTACGAGATTGTCAAATATGTGGGCAGCTTTATTTCCGCCCTGGGCGGTGTGGACGCTATCGTGTTCACTGCTGGAATCGGGGAGAATCAGCCCATGGTGCGCTCGGAGGTGATCAAGTCCCTGAAGTACCGCGGGGCGGTGCTGGATGAGGAAAAGAACAAGGTGCACGGCGAGGAAATGGAAATTACCACGCCGGAATCCTCGGTGCGTGCCTTTGTCATCCCCACCAATGAGGAGCTGGTCATTGCACGGGATACCAAGGCCATTGTAGATCAGCTGTAACGGACAGATTTTCCGCCGGCTTGCTTTGGGTGTGCAGAGGAAAATCCGGTACAGCCCTTTCTCGGGTGGCGTCAAGTATGGCAGCCGAGTGGGGAAGAGGAACGGAGAACAAAAGCAAGGCAAGCACTGTGGCTTGCCTTGCTTTTGTGCAACTGGCGTCCGGATTCTCGCTGATAATCCGGCGTGAGGATGTTTATACTAAACTTGCTGAAAAGGAGGCATGTGGAATGTATAAGGATGACAGCCGCCGGGTGGCGCTGATCGGAACCGGTCTGGTGGGGATGAGTTATGCCTATGCCCTGCTGAATCAGAATGCCTGTGATGAGCTGGTGCTGGTGGACATCGACAGGAAGCGGGCAGAGGGCGAGGCCATGGATCTGAACCACGGCTTGGCCTTTTCCGGTTCCCACATGAAAATCCGGGCGGGGGATTACGCGGAATGTGCTGACGCGGATATTGTAGTGATCTGCGCTGGCGTTGCCCAGAAGCCGGGGGAATCCCGCTTGGATCTGTTGCAGCGGAATACGGAAGTTTTCCGCTCCATTATCGGACCGGTGATGGCGTCCGGTTTTAAGGGCCTGTTTCTGGTGGCGACCAATCCGGTGGACATCATGGCTCGGATCACTCAGCAGCTGTCCGGCCTGGATCCCCGCCGCGTCATTGGCAGCGGCACCGCGCTGGATACCGCCCGGCTGCGCTACCTGTTGGGGGATTATTTCAGCGTGGATCCGCGCAACGTCCATGCCTATGTCATCGGCGAGCATGGGGACAGTGAATTCGTCCCCTGGTCTCAGGCCATGGTGGCCACCAAATCCGTATTGGATATCTGCGCCGAATCAGGAGGGAAATATTGTACAGCGGAGATGGAGACCATCAGCGGCGAGGTGCGGGATGCCGCGCAGAAAATCATCGAGGCGAAGCGGTCGACCTATTACGGCATTGGTATGGCGCTGGTGCGCATCACCCGGGCGATTTTTGGCAATGAGAGCAGCGTCCTGACGGTTTCAACCTTGCTGCGCGGTGAATACGGGCAACAGGACGTGTATGCGGGCGTTCCCTGTATCGTGGGACGCGACGGTGTCCGCGACGTGATTCATCTCAAGCTGACAGCGGAGGAACAAAGGAAGTTCGATGCCTCCTGCCGGGTATTGAAGGATACCTATGAGGGGCTGCAGCTGAACAAATAGCTTCGTTTTTGCACCCGTGTTTTCCATCGTTTTGGGGGAAACGCGGGTTTTCTCTGCAAACGGATTGGTGAAAAAACGATTCCTGCTTATTGACGGATACATAACAAAA
This sequence comes from Candidatus Avimonas narfae, assembly GCA_904395335.1. Lineage (GTDB taxonomy): Bacteria > Bacillota > Clostridia > Oscillospirales > Acutalibacteraceae > Avimonas_A > Avimonas_A narfae. The sequence goes on from CAJFNR010000063.1 coordinate 75,131, forward strand.
TAATAGAATATATTCTGTGAACCGGAAAAATAAGACAAATTTTGCCGGATATGTACAGGAGAGGAGATTCAATGTGAGGGGGTTCAGAAAAGCAGGGGGAGCGGCAGCCGCTGCGGTAATACTGGCGTGTTTCCTGGCCGGGCCCGTGTCGGCGGCCACGGCCGACCTGATGCCTTCGTATCCGCTGGGTATAAAAGCGACGGAGGGCGGCATCGTCACCACGGATGAAGACAAGCTGGTCTTTCGGGCCGGCAGCAGGGATGCCACCTTTACTTATTCGGTGGATACCGAGCTGGATATCGGCGGAGAAATTTACTGCTACTACGATGTAACAGCCACCGGTGGCTGGGATATCCAGTGGAAAAGTACAGCTCGTAACGGTTCGCTTTTGTCGGGTTTTTCCTGGGATTTTGGACAGCTTTTTGGTAAGGGCGGTAAGCCGCCGAATCAATATGGCTCGTTGATTGCAGCAGGTCATTATGACAATACCCTGACGGAAATGCAGGTGGATGTTGCCTGGAAATGGAACAACAATGTCCCGGAAGACGGCAAAGTGACTATCACGTCCATTTCCATCAAGGTGGAGGCCGGATCGGAGCTGACCCTGGAGGAGCTCTCCTTTGCTCCCAAGGATGGTGGGATCGAGGAGGGAGATGTATATGAAACCGGAGACTATCGCTATAAGTACAACTATTTCTGGGATAATGGCTGGGTCAGGAATCCGGAACAGAATGGTTGGGGTGTCCGCGCGATAAATAACTGCCAAACCTCCTATGGCCTGATCCTTTCGGAAATCGGGGGGAAGCCCGTGGTAAACATGACGCAAACCTTTCAGGGCTGTATTCGAATGAAGGAAGCGCCGGCTATCCCGGACGGCGTTACCCATATGGACAGGACCTTTTGGGGATGTTTCTCCCTGGAGAGGGCCCCTGTAATCCCCCATAAGGTAACCCATATGAAAGAAGCCTTCTCCGGAGCCATGCAGTTGGCCGGGGAGGTCACAATTCCGGAGACGGTGGAGGATATGCGGGCCTGTTTTGACGGGACGGTGCAGCCCATTACCATGCTATACTCCGCCGGCTGCCGGGCGGCGGAGGAGTATCTGGTCCCTGCGAATGTGAAGAAGGTAACTTTGGGAGAGGAGCCGGACCCGACGAAGACACAGCCGCCTGCAACTGAGCCATCTGTGGAGGGAACCGATCCGCCTGTTTCCGAATCTTCTACAGAAGCAACATCTTTTGCGGAAACAACCGTCTCGTCTGACTCCCAACCGATCGTGGAGAAAACCGAAGAGACGGTCTCCCTCAGTACAGCCTCCAGGACAGAGGGGATAACCGAAACAACGGCGACCACCGCATACTCGACGGCGCCTCAGGTGGCTTCTCCGGCGACAGGCGAAAGCATAGCTGTCGCCGTGGTCTCCGTGATTCTGCTGGGGACGGCTGCCGGTGCATTGGCATTTTACAAGAAGAAACGGTAACCGTATTTAAAACAACGAGCCTGCATCCATATGGATGCAGGCTCGTTGTTCCTTTTCGGCAGCAGGAGGCCGAATTTTCCTATTTTTTCAGCAGCGTTTCCACAGCGTCCACGGCCGGAGCCATTTCCTCGCACACCACACGTTCGATTTCACCGCTGTCGCACAGGCGGGCAATATCGGCGTTCATGGGCAGCTTAGCCAATACCGGGATGCCCATGTTGTCCGCCGCCTCCTCCAGAGAAGCGCTATCGCCAAAGAGGGGGATGCGCTTGCCGCAGTCGGGACAGATGACACAGCTCATATTTTCTACAATGCCCAGAATGGGGATGTTCAGCATATCCGCCATTTTGTGAGCTTTGCCCACCACCATTTGCACCAGCGTCTGCGGTGTGGAAACGATGATGTTGCCGTCCAGTGGGAGAGACTGATAAATGGTCAGCGGCACGTCACCGGTTCCGGGAGGCATGTCGATGAACAGGACATCCAGCTCACCCCAGGCCACGTCGGTCCAGAACTGAGTGACGGCGCCGGAGAGCACCGGGCCGCGCCAAACCACCGGCTGATCGGCATTTTCCAGCAACAGGTTGATGGACATCACTTTGATGCCCATATGGGTTTCCTCCGGCATGATGCCGAGATCGGTGGCATGGGCCTTCTTGGTCAGGCCGAAGGCTTTAGGGATAGAGGGGCCGGTGATATCGGCATCCAGTATCCCTACCTTGTAGCCGCGGCGCGCCATCAGGACCGCCAGCATAGCGGTCACAGAGGACTTGCCCACGCCGCCCTTACCGCTGGATACCGCCACCACCTTGCGGATGGAGCTGTACTGGTTGAGGGCCGCGTGCATGTCCCGCTGTGAGCAGTCCTGTTCACAGCCTTCGCAATGATGGTTGCATGCTTCGCTCATTGTCCAACATCCTTTCACAGGAAAACCAGGCGCCCGCCGGAGCGGGCACCTGGTTCCGTATTCGTATAAGAGAAAAGGTTATGCGCTTTTTTCCTGATACGCCGTCAGGCGGTATTCGCCGGTCACTGCCCCGATTGTGGCTCCCTCGCTGATATCGCGGGCGCGGAGCACATAGCCCACCGTTCGCTGAAGAATCTGCCAGTCCATGGAAAGCGACATATTGTCCACGTAGTAACCGTCCAGAACCGCCTTGTCGGCGACGGAAACCAGATCCCGGCCATTGACCTGAGCCCATCCGGTGAGTCCCGGACGGACGCGCAGAGAACCATTGCGGTCCCGCATACGGAGCAGGTCGGTTTCGGTCAGCACCACGGGACGAGGACCCACAAAGCTCATGTCGCCGATCAAGATATTGAACAGCTGGGGCAATTCGTCCAGGCTCAGCTTGCGCAACGCCCCACCCACCGGCGAGATGTAATCCAGCGCGTCGGTAAAACGATGGGTAGCCATATTGGACGGCGCTTTAGGGCTCATGGTGCGGAACTTGATCATCCGGAACGGCCGGTTGTTGCGGCCCATACGGGTCTGGATAAACAAAGGATTGCTCTTGGTATCCACGGCGGAGATCACCGCCACCACCAGAAGGACAGGCATAAGGAGCACAATCAGGAGCAGGGAGCAAATTATATCAAAAGAACGCTTGACAAACGCATAAACCGTCTGGGTTCTGGCAGGTTCGCGGTAAGTGTTCAGAACCAGCGCATTCTGCATAATCTTACTTCCTCCTTTATGCAATATTCAATTGACCATGCAAACCACCCGGGGATAGTCTCCTACCCTAGGTTCGTGCCTCATTGTACTATCATCCTGTGTAAAAATCAAGTTTCAGTTTTGTAATCTTTTACGAAAACGGTCAGATTGTACGAGGATATTTGACGAAAAGCAGCAGGATATAGGCTATATCCATGAAGCGTGGAGATAAATACGGGAGGATTGTCCGTGAAAGGTAAAAAATTTCCTGTTAATCGATAGGCGGTTTTCCGCCGTAGAAATACGAACCACGCAGATTGATGCCTTAAATTTTACGGAAGGAATCGGAATATTTTACAAACGGAAAGAGGAGGCCTTCCTGCATAAAATAGAATTGTAGAAAGAAAAGCGGAGAGTCTCCGCCGCTATATATCCGTTTCCCAAAAACGCAGCTGTGTATAAATATACATTTCGGTCTCCGTGATGCTCCTTTTTTACGAAAAAAATGTCCGCGCTTCTCCATCCGGAGAGGCGCGGACGGCCGGCTTATGGCACAGCTGTGGAGACGAAGGAGGGGACGGCTGCCGTCCTGTCAGATGGAGCCTTTGCGGCGGAACAGACGCAGCACCAGCTTGCGCAGCAGATCGGCGGGGATCACCCAGAAAGCGATCATCAGCACGGTGCGCAACTCCCCTGAGGTGAGTCCTGCCGTGCGGAAGAGGCTGCCTCCAAAATAAATCAACAGCAGCTGGACCACTGCCACCATAACCATAATCAGGGCGAACAGCGGATTTCCCCGCAGATGGGCCAGTAGGTTGAGGCGGTGTGTCCGGGCGTTGAAGCTGTTGAACACGCCGGTAAAAACAAATAGGGCGAAAAATGCGGTTTGAAAATAGATGGGATTGAGGTCATAACGGAAGCTGTCCCGGATCATGGGCAGTTTGAGGAAAAGCAGACAGAGAACAACCGTGAACAGGCCCATACAGACGATTTGATGCAGCATATACCGGTTGAGCACTGGTTCATCCCGGCGCTTAGGTGTTTCCCGCATGTATTCTGCCAGTGGAGGCTCGCCCGCGAAAGCCAGCCCGGCCAGGGTATCCATGATGATGTTGATCCACAGCATCTGGATGACGGTAACAGGGGTATCAATGCCGATAAAGGGACCGATGACGGAGACGCCCACCGCGCAGAGGTTCATGGTGAGCTGGAACACAATGAATTTCCGGATACTCTTGAAAATAGTGCGCCCATACAGCACAGCCCGGGAAATGGAGGCGATATTGTCGTCCAGGATAACGATATCCCCGGCTTCCTTGGCCACTTCAGTACCGCTGCCCATGGCAAAGCCCACGTCCGCCAGCTTGAGGGCCGGGGCGTCGTTGATGCCGTCGCCGGTCATGCCGGCCACCAGGCCCATCTGCTGGGCGATGCGGACCAGGCGGCTTTTGTCCTCCGGCAGAGCGCGGGCCACCACCCGCAGGGAGGGCAGGCGCTTTTTCAGTTGTTCGTCGCTCAGGGCGTTCAGTTCCTCGCTGGTCATGACGGCGTCGCGGTCCCGGCCGCTTAGCAGGCCGGCCTCCCGGGCAATGGCGGAGGCGGTTTCCCGGCTGTCTCCCGTGATCATCACCACCTGGATGCCGGCGCCGCGGATTTCTGAAACCGCCTTACGCGCTTCCGGCCGAACCTCATCCCGGATGCCCATCAGACCGATCAGGATCAGGTTGCCGGGAATGCCGCCAGTCCCCACCGGGGTTTCCGACACTGCCAGCGCCAGCATGCGCACGGCATGGCCGGTCATCTCCTGCATTTTCTGATGGAGCAGGGACACGGCGGTAAGGGGACGCACCACGCCATTTTCATCGTAATACCGGGTGCAGCGGGCCAGCAAGCGTTCCGGTGCCCCCTTGATCAGGACCAGTCCGTCCCGTGGTCCACCATCCAGCCGGACGGCGGAGTATTTCCGCGCGCTGTCGAAGGGGATGCGGTCGGCGGTACGGCACACATCTTTCTTCCGCCGCTTTTTAAGCACGTATTCCAGCAGAGCCCGGTCGGTGGCATTGCCGCCCAGGGCCCGGCCTCCCGAGATTAGACTGGCAGTGTTGCAGACGCAGGAAAGCTCCACCAGCTCCCATAGGGGCCGGTGACGGGCCAGATCCCCAGCGTGTCGGTATTCAGAGCCGTCCCCGGTGAGAAAGCGTTGAACCTCCAGCCGGCCCTTGGTCAAGGTGCCGGTTTTGTCAGTGAACAGGATGTTGAGACTGCCGGAGGTTTCGATGCCCACCAGCTTGCGCACCAACACGTTGTCCCGCAGCATCCGCCGCATATTGGAGGACAGCACCACCGTGATCATCATGGGCAGGCCTTCCGGTACCGCCACTACCACCACCGTAATGGCCAGGGTCAGGGCATGAAGTACGTGTCCAAACAGCAGGGCCGGCTGGGAGAGCTCCGACAGGATGGCGGCGCTGTTCATGCCGTTGTCCAGCACTAGGGAGTGGAACAGGTCTGCGACAGCCACGCACGCCGCCGCCACGTAGCCGATACGGCTGATGACCTTAGCCAGCCCGGCCAGGCGTACTTTCAGCGGGCTTTCCCGGGTTTCCTCCTGTACCTGCCGGGCCATGCGGCCGTAAAAGGTGGCGTCGCCCACCCGTTTGACCAGCAGGACACCTTCTCCGGAGCAGACCACGCTGCCGCGAAACAGCTGGACGGGATTCAGAAAGTCCGTTTCCTGACCGCTGTCCACACCGGGACGTTTGTCCGCCTCCTTGCTCTCGCCGTTGAGGGCTGACTGATCCACGCTGAGATGCCCGGAGATTAGCAGGCCGTCCGCCGGGATCATTTCCCCGGCCTGGAGCAGTACCAGATCACCCTGGACGATCTCTCCAATGGGGAGCGGCACCACGCCGCCGGAGCGGCGCACCCGGCAGGTGATGCGGGCGGCGTCCTCCTGCATCTTCTCAAAGGCCGATTCGCTGCCGTATTCCGACAGGGTGGAAACAAAGGTGGCGAGGAAGATGGCCAGGGCAATTCCCGCCGATTCGTACCAGTCAAAATGGCGGAACAGAAACAGGACGTTGACGGCCAGGGCAATCAGCAGAATTTTGATGATGGGATCGCCGAAGCTGGACAGGAACTGGCGGAAAAAGCTGTTGCGCTTCTTTTGGGTCAACTGGTTGGAGCCGTGCTGCTTCCGGGACTGTTCCACCTGGGCCGGGGTCAGCCCTTCCCGAGGGGCGCCGGAGCCCGGCGGGTATGCGGGCCGGGAAGTTCCCGTCCGAAATCCGCCGGTGGGAAGGGTTTCCGACAGCGCCATGAACGTCACTCCTTTCGTACAACCAGTGTATTCCCGGAGCCGGGGGAATATGACCGGCGAAGGGGATCGATCCGGCGTGATGCTGTCGGCGCAAACGAAAAGGGTCCCGGAAGGCACAGCCTTCCGGGACCCTTTTGCGGGAAACGGGATTATTCCTTGGGTGCGGCGGGAGCGTCCGCCTCGGTGCCCAGAAATTCGGGGATTTTCAATCCAGCCATTTTGAAGGTCTCGCTGAGAGGCGGGATGGATTTCATCATACCGGACAGGAAATTGGCGGTGGTGGGAGTGCCTCCTTCGCCATTCATGCTGTCCCACACCGTGATCTTGTCGATGTTCAGGTTCTTGACCGCTTCCACCTGGATTTTTACCAGCTCTTCGATTTTGTCGGTCAGCAGCAACTGCACCGCGGAATCCGCGCTGCCTCCGGCCGCCTTAACCAGCTCGGCGAAGCCCTGGGCCTGTTTCTGCAGAATCTCCTGCATACCGCGGCCCTGTGCCTCCATCTTGGCAAAGATAGCATCCGCTTCACCCTGAGCCTTCCGGCGGATTTGTTCCGCCTCGGCTTCGGCTTCCAGCACCTTTTTCTCTTTTTCAATCTGGGCGTCCACGATGATGTCCGCCTGCTGTGTGGCTAGCTCACGGGCGGCACGGGCTTTTTCCGCCTCCTGCTGGGCGATGTAGGCCTGCTTCTGCGCCTCGGCTTCGTTCAACTTCTCGGCGGTGACGGCCCGGCGAAGGGCCTCGGCTTCCTGTTCGCGACGGGTGGCGTCGGACTGGGCGATGTTGGCCTTGGATTTATTTTCACCATCCACAGCGGTGGCATTGGCTGCCGCCACGGAGACACGCTGGTCGCGCATGGCGTTGGCCTCCCCGATGGAGCCCTCCCGGTTGCGTTCCGCCACCTGAATACGGGCCTCGTTGATGGCCTTAGCGGCCGCTTCTTTACCCAGGGCCTCGATGTACCCGGATTCGTCGCTGATATCGGTGACGTTGACGTTGATCAAGCGCAGGCCGATTTTCCGCAGCTCGCTTTCCACGCAGGAGGAGACAGCGGACAGGAATTTGTCGCGGTCGGTGTTGATCTCCTCGATGTCCATGGTGGCGATAATGAGGCGCATCTGACCGAAGATGATGTCCTTGGCCAGTTCCTGAATTTCCGTCAGCTTCAGCCCCAGAAGGCGCTCGGCGGCGTTCTGCATGGTGCCGGGCTCAGTGGAAATACCCACGGTGAAGCGGGCGGGCACGTCGATACGGATATTCTGGCGGGATAGGGCGTTTTTCAGGTCCACGCTGATGGACATGGGTGTCAGGTCCAGGTACTCATAGGCCTGGATCACCGGCATGATGAAGGCCGCACCACCGTGAATGCAGTTGGCGGAACGGGGAGAGCCGTCCTTGTTGGGCTTTACCTTACCGTAGATAACCATGACCTTGTCGGAGGGACAACGGCGGTACCGGGACAGAAAAACCAGGATCAGACTGAACACCAATACCACGATGACCACCGCCAGGATGATGGCGGAGGGGGGCAGGGATGCCGCGAGAAATGTGCGCATGACAAAACACTCCTTTAACTAAAATATAGGATTCGTAGGGATTCCACCGGATGGCGGAGAGATCAGGACAACGGGGCCACAACCAGGGTGTTGTTTTCCAGTACTTCAGTTACCCGGATCCGTTCGCCGTCCCGCAAAGCCTGCTGGGGACAAACCGCGTCCAGCTCCAGAAAGCGATCCTGAACCACCAGGGTGACCTTGCCTTTTCCGCCCTGAGGGATGGCGACGTAGACCTCACCCGTCAATCCCACGGCGTTGTGCAGATTCAGATTGCCGGAAGACTGAAGTTTTAGCGACCAGCGGAGCACCAGCGCCACCACCAGCATGGCGGCAAAGCCGCCTGCCAGAGCGGCAATAGTGGTGGGAACGGCGGAAACTCCCAGATCGGTCAGGGCCACACCCACCCAGCCGCACACGGCCAGAAAAGCGACGATGCCGCGCACGGTGAGCAAGCGCAGGCCGGCCACATGATCGGCGCCGTGGTCGTGGTCTGTTTCCGCTCCGGCATCCACATCCGCGCCGGTGTCTGTGTCATAGTCGGCGTCGTGGCCGCCGCCTACGCCGAAGAGCAGCAAAATGGTCTGCAGCAACAGGATGAGAGTGGACGGGATGGCGATGATGTAAAATACCTGCTCGATCAGGGGCAGGGCGTTCCACCATTCCATCATAGGGAAATCACACCTTTCGTTTGTTTTTCGCAGGGGAAGAACCATGGTTCCGGGGAACCGGCGATTCGTCAGGGGATACTTCCCGCGCCATGAGCGCATCCGCTTCCTGCATCAGTGCGGCGGCCGCCACATTGAGCAGCATGATGGTCAGGGCGTGGGACAGGCGTTCCTTGGCGTCCGGCACGGGTCCCTCATAACCCTCAAGCAGCGCTTCAATGAGGGTTGTGACGAACTCGTGGTTTAAGGCGCTTTCCTCCCGCAGGCGCAGGGTGGCCGTGCACAGCCAGTTGTACAGCTGATCATCGGGAAGAATGTCGTCCGTCCGGTCGTCCACACTGCCGTTGACATAGCGCAGCAGGGAGGCGATCTGGTCCAGCCGCATGGCGGGACGAAGCAGGTTGATCAGCAGAATGCGTGCCACCTGACGCTCTCCGTACCTTTTGTTAACCGGGGCGGATACCCAGCCGCGCTTGACCCAGTTCTGGACGGTGGCGGGGGACAGTCCGGTCAGCTCCGTCACCTGGGATAGCAGCAGCCCTCCACCGGATACGGCGAAGACCGGCTCCAGAAGGGAAAAGGGGCGTTCCGGGAGTACCTCCGGCAAGGGAAGGACGGTGCCGGGCAGCGTAGAGTTCATATGCATCCTCCTTTCTGATTGGGATGACCGTGGATAGCGACAAAGAAATTTTGCTGGTAAATGCCATGTGGGACCGTGTTCATGGTGCGATGCATCTGGGATTCCTCCGAAGTGCTCCTGATGTTGCCCGTTCCTCAAGGTATCTTCTCAAGGGGGGGTGAACCGGTCTAGAAATTGGAACTGCTGAGAATATGATCGCGAGACCTTATCTTGAGTTCGATAGTATCTTATCACGCGGTCATATGAACCTCAATCTCCAAAAAAGCGGAAAAGAAGACAGGGGGGTCTCCGTCGGGAAAGGGGATGGGGAAATCTTCCTCGGACGCTTTCATACGCCTTTTTTCTTCCGAAAGCTCCTTTTTTTAAGAAAGACTTTACTTTGATAGCAGGATAGTGTATCATAAAATTCCAATGGAAGAGGCGTTTGCCTGCCTTACTACCTTATGGAGAGAAGACGGAGGGAAGAACAGATGAAGCGGGTTTTGGCGGTTATGACGGCCGTGTTGATGACGGCGGCGCTGCTGAGCGGCTGCAACAGCGCAAAAAGTAAGGAATACAAGATTTTGGACGAGGCGTTCTCCGACGAGGAATACGTTATCGGTTTCCGCAAGGGCGATGAAACGCTGCGGGACGAGGTACAGAGGATCCTGGTGGAGATGAAGAAGGACGGCAAGCTAGCGGAGATCGGCAATACCTGGTTCGGGGCGGACAACACCACTGTCCCGGAGGAATTCACCCCTTCCGGCGCATCCGACGACTCTCTGGCTAAGGTGAAGGAAAAGGGTACCTTTGTACTGGGGCTGGACGATTCCTTCCCGCCCATGGGTTTCCGCGACGAGGACAACAACATTGTGGGATTTGACATCGATGTGGCCCGCGAGGTGTGCAGCCGTATGGGAGTCGAGCTGGAGCTGATGCCCATCGACTGGGACAGCAAGGTCAGCGAGCTCAATGACGGCAAGGTGGATTGCCTCTGGAATGGCTTTACCACCAGCCCGGAGCGGGAAGCGGAAATGACCATGTCCCAGCCATACATGAAAAACCGCCAGGTGGTGGTGACGCTGAAGGATTCCGCTATCAACACCGTGGATGACCTGAAAGACAAGACTCTGGTGTTGCAGGGCGGTTCCACAGCGGAGGATGCGCTGGAGGCCCATCCGGAAATCAAGGACGGCCTCAAGGAAGCGGTCAAGGTCAAGAACAACGTCGTGGCCATGTATGACCTGGGCAAGGGCGGCTCCGATGCCGTTCTGATGGACGAGGTGGTGGCCCGCTATTACATCGGCCACACCGATCAGCTGGAAAAGGACGGACAGGAATAATCCTGCCGGCTGAGATTTTTACAAAGCAAAACGAAAAGGCCGGAATGCGCTCCGGCCTTTTCCCTGTACAGGAGGACGGGACATGTCACCGGAAGCTTTTGGAAAAATGCTGATGCAAATGGTGGAGGCGTCGGGCACCACCTTGTTGCTGTTCGCCCTCACCCTTGTTTTTGCTCTTCCCCTGGGACTGCTGGTGGCTTTCGGACGCATGTCCCGCCACTGGTTTATTCAGTGGCCTATCCGGTTTTACCTGCTGGTGATGCGCGGCACGCCCTTGATGCTCCAGCTGATTTTCTTCTACTTCGGCCCGTGGGACATCGCCCGGTTTCCGGCGGCGGTGTTGACTTTCAGCCTGAATTATGCCGCCTATTTCGCGGAAATCTACCGCGGCGGTATCGAGGGAATCCCGGTAGGCCAGTGGGAGGCGGCCCAGGTGCTGGGCCTGACCAAGGTGCAGACCTTTTTCCGCATTGTGTTGCCTCAGGTGGTGAAAAATATCCTGCCTCCCATGGGCAATGAGTTCATGGTGCTGGTCAAGGACACGGCCTTGGCCCAGGTGATCGGGGTATCCGAGCTGTTCCGGCTGGCGTTCAGCATCACTTCCCGCGAGTTTACCATTATGCCGATTTTCATCGCCGGGGTGTTTTACCTGATCATGAACGCCTTGGTATCCAAGGGCTTCAGCATAGCGGAAAAGCGGTTCAATTATTATCATTGACAGGGGGGCCCGTTCATGCCGATTTTATCTGTATCCCAACTGAATAAGGCGTTTGGGGAGGTGCAGGTCCTCCGGGGCATCTCTTTTGAGGTGAACAAGGGAGAGGTGCTGTCCGTCATCGGCCCTTCCGGATCGGGGAAATCCACCCTGCTGCGCTGCTGTACGCTGCTGGAGCGGGCGGACGCGGGACGTATCGCCTACGATGATTTGGTTATGGCAGACACAGGGGCCGATGGAAAGGCGGAATACAGCCCCTCTCCCGTGCTGCAGCAGATCCGGCGGCGCTTTGGCCTGGTTTTTCAGAATTTCAACCTGTTTCCTCACTTTTCCGTGCTACGCAACCTGACGGAAGCGCCGGTGCGGGTGCTGAAGGTTCCCAAAAAGGAGGCGGAGGACCGGGCCCGCGCCCTGCTGGAAAAGGTGGGGCTGAGCGGACGGGAGAACGCCTATCCCTGTGAGCTGTCCGGTGGTCAGCAGCAGAGGGTGGCCATCGCTCGCGCCCTGGCCATGCAGCCGGAGCTGCTGTTTTTCGACGAACCCACCTCCGCACTGGACCCGGAGCTCACCGGCGAGATCCTTAAGGTGATCCGTTCGCTGGCGGAGGAACATATGACCATGGTCATCGTCACCCATGAAATGGCATTTGCCCGGGATGTGTCCGACCGCCTTATTTTCATGGACGGCGGTGTTATTGTGGAGCAGGGCGATCCCCGGCAGGTGATCGACCATCCTCAGAATGAGCGGACCCGCGCCTTCCTGTCGCGGTTCCACAGGGCGTAAACGCGGTTCCGGCCTGCGGAACCGGGAAAGGCGGTATCGTATGAAAAAACAAGAGCGGAAATCCTCCGGAGCTCCGGCGGAGACGCGGCCCCGTCTGGATCAGAAGGAACCGGCGGCCTGGCGTTCCCGCAGCAAGGCGCTGCCCCGTGCGGCCATCGTTTTGGCGGCGGCGCAGCTGGTGCTGGTAGTGGTCCTCAACCTGCTGGCCAATTCCATGGTACAGGCCCTGCTGGTGGGTATTGTGCTGATTTCTCTGGGCGGGTGCCTGCTGTCCGGGTACCTTTTCGGAAAGGGGCGGGTTTTCGCCAATGTCTTCCGCACGGTGGCCTATGTCGCGTCGCTGTTGCCGGCTGTGGCGGTGGGATTGTCCTTTATCCCTATGCTTACCGGCGAGTACATCGCGCTGTTTACAGAGTTTGAATGGGCCGTTATCTTTAACATGGTGCAGGTGGGCTTTGCCACTTTGGCCCTGACCCCTCTGCTGGCGGCCCTGACGCTGTTTGCCACCAATGCGCTCTCTCGGAAGAAATTCGACCTCATATCCCTGCGGATTTTTTCCCTGATCGGTCTGCTGGGGACGCTGGCCATGCTGGCGTATCCTGTCAAATCCGGAGTCATCGGTTCCGATACTGTGGGACAGGGCGTGTTTTATACTCTGGGGGCGCTGGCGTGCCTGTGTCTGGTGGCACTGATCGCGGTGGCCTGCGTCATGCGGGCCCCCTCCAATGTGGAAACGGCCGTGACAGAGCTGCCGCCCAAAAAAGCCTCGAAACGGGCTTGACAAAACGCCTGTAAGGGATATACTGAAAAGGCCGGTGGTCCCGGCAATCATAAACATAAGAGAAGGGTGAAAGGATGCGTCTGTAAGCTGTTTTTTCGACGGAATACCGTGTCCGCCTGCGGGCGGGCCCTGTTTCCGCTACCGAAAGACAGTGACAGACGGCCTTGGCTGCTTTTCCCTCAGGGGGAGAAGGGGTTATTCCCGTGTTGCACAAGTCTGCTTTCGGTTGGCCGGAAGCAGACTTTTTGCATGAAGGGGGAATGCCCATGTTACAGATACAGCACTTGACCATAACCCACCGCCGCGACCTGCGGGTGCTGCTGCAGGACTTTAGCTTCGCCCTGCGCCCGGGGGACCGGGCGGCCTTGATTGGGGAGGAGGGCAACGGCAAATCCACGCTGCTCCGCCTGCTGTACCGGGAAGAGCTGGTACAGGAGTATGTGGAATACAGCGGCGTTATTTTGAAAAACGGGGAGATTCCCGGCTATCTTCCGCAGGAACTCACCGAAGAGGAAAAACGCCTGCCGGTTTCCGCTTTCTGCGCGGCGGTTCCGGCGTTTTACGATGCCTCCCCTCGGGAGCTGGCGGCCTTGGCAGCGCAACGGGGGCTGGATCCGGCCGTGTGGTACGACGACCGGCCGTTGGGCGGTCTGTCCGGCGGAGAGAAAATCCGGCTGCAGCTGGCCCTGTTGGATCTGCAGAGGCCCACCCTGCTGCTGTTGGACGAGCCCTCCAACGATCTGGATGCGGATGCGCTGGCAGCGTTGGAGGACTACCTGCTGGACAGCCCGGTGCCGGTGCTCTACGTGTCCCATGACGAGACCCTGCTGAGCCGCACCGCCAATGTGCTGATCCATCTGGAGCTGGTGCGCCGCAAAACCGAGCCGAGGTACACGGTGGCCCGGCAAAGCTATGATGCCTACACGGCGCAGCGCCAGGCCAGCTTGGAGCATCAGGTGCAGATGGCGGAACAGGAGGAACGGGACCATCGGAAACAGATGGAGAAATACCAGCAAATCTATCAGCGGGTGGACCACGAGCAGCGGGTCATCACCCGGGCCAACCCGGGAGGCGGACGGTTGCTGAAAAAGAAGATGAAAGCCGTGCTATCCCAGGGACGCCGCCTGGAGCGGGAGTATGAGCAGCGTACCCGTCTACCCGATGTGGAAGAGGCCGTTTTGGCTGGCTTTGATCCGTCGGTGACACTGCCTCCGGGCAAAGCGGTGCTGGAACTGGACCTGCCTGTCCTGTCCGCCGGGGACCGTGAGCTGGCTCGGAATATCCGCCTGCGTGTCATGGGAGGGGAAAAGATAGGGCTGACCGGGGCCAACGGAGCGGGAAAAACCACTCTGCTCCGCCATATTGCCCGGATGCTGTTGCCCCGGCGGGATATCCGGGTCGGCTATATGCCCCAGGATTACACCGAATGGGTGGAGGCGGACTGCACACCGGCAGAATATCTGGCCGCTTGTCTGCAACAGCAGGGCGGCTCGGGGGAGTCGGCCCATCAATGCCTTACCAGGGCCCGCACCTTTCTGGGCAGCCTCAAATACACCCCGGAGGAGATGGAGCATCCGGCGTCGGAGCTGTCGGGGGGACAGAAGGCCAAGTTGCTGCTGCTTCGACTGATCCTGGAAAAGGACGACGTGCTGCTGCTGGATGAGCCCACGCGGAATTTTTCGCCTCTGTCCCAGCCGGTGGTTCGCCGGGTGCTGCAGGACTTCGGCGGTAGTATGATCGCGGTATCCCATGACCGCCGTTTTTTGTCGGAGGTCTGCGACACCGTCTACCGTCTTATGCCGGAGGGACTGGTGCCTGCGGAAAAAGATTTGCTGTAGAAAGGAGCGGGACAGTATGACAGAACCTGTGGAAGAGATGGCGGCTTTTTTTGCGCGGCGGGTGGAGGACTATGACCGGCATATGCTGGAGGAGGTGGAGGGCTGCCGGGAAGGGTATAGCCGGCTGGCCGCTCAACTTCCTCTGGGACTTTCCCGGCTGCTGGATCTGGGCTGCGGCACCGGGCTGGAGCTGGAGGCCGTGTTCGCCCGGTTCCCTCAGGCGGAGGTGACAGCCTGGGATGTGAGTGCTGAGATGCTGGAAAGGGCCTGCTGCAAATTTGCCGGGCGCCGCCTGCGGCTGTTCCAAGGGGATTATCTGCAACAGGATTTTGGAGAGGAAGAGTACGACGCAGCCATCTCCTTTCAGACCATGCACCACTTTTCGCCGGACCGCAAGCGGGACCTGTATGCCCGGGTGCTTCGCACCCTGAAGCGGGGCGGCGTGTATTTGGAAGGGGACTACATGGCCGCCAGCCGGGAAGAGGAGAAGAAAGCCTTTGCCCATGCTGCCCGCCTGCGGGCGGAACAGGGGATTGCGCCGGAATGTCTGATGCATTTAGACATCCCCTGTGCGGAAGAGACACAGCACCGTCTGTTGCGGGAGGCGGGTTTTTCCCATACAGAAAAGCTTTTCCGACAGGGCAATACCACCCTGCTGCTGGCCCGGAAGTGACTTTTTTATAGAAAAAGGGCCGATCCATACGGATCGGCCCTAGATTGATTTTGGGCAAAACAGCGCGGCGGAAGTCAACGGTTGAGACGGGCTTCCGCATTGCGCAGCAGGTTGAACAGAGAGGAGGCAAACAGAGGATATTCCTTGGAGATGTTGTCCGGCACGATGATGGGGGCGTCGGCGGCATCCAGACCTTTTTCGCCGTCTACTGTCTGGCCAGCGGCCACCTGCTGGATACGGGCGGCGGTGACGCCCAGCTCGCCGGACAGTGCCGGTGCAAACAAATATCCCGGCACAGAAAACATGGCGGCGGGATTTTTGGGGTTGGCGGAGTACAGCAGACGAAAAACGGTATACACGGACAGCGTCAGGTAAGCGGAAACCTCGCCCGTGAGCATTTTGTTATTGCAGCGCTGCAAAAGATCAAATATAATATTGAGGGAGTTCATAACCAGCTTTTTGTTGAGCACCGGCAGCACGCTGCCGCGGAAGCGGTTTTCCCGAGCGGAGGGGTCGTTGTCCGGGATTTCATCCACCGCGATGACGGCTCCCGATTTATCGGCAGTGCGCCCCAGAAGGTAATCGCAGGATACGCCGTAATAATCGGCCGCCCGTACCACGAAATCCAGACCGCATTCCCGGATGCCCTTTTCGTAATGAGACAGCAGCGCCTGAGAGACCTGCAGATCCGCGGCTACCTGTTTCTGACTGACGCCGCGTTCTTTCCGCAAAAGGGTGAGAATCCGTGGAAAAGCGGTGTTCATAGCGTAATACCCCTCAAATAAAAATGACAGCACAATCCCGGGAACCTCCCGGTCCCCGGGCTATACTGGGCGTTAATTATTATACCGGTTTTGCTACCATTTGTAAATCGTCAAAATGCGCGTTTTGGGAGGAAATTTTGATGCAAACCTACAAAATCTGTCTGATCCGTCACGGAACGACCCGGGCCAACGAGGAGGGATTGTACATTGGTCGCACCGACCTGCCGCTTTCTCCGCGGGGGTTTGCCAGGCTGATGGAACAGAAGGAAAAAAACGTCTATCCTCCTGCCCGGCGCTTTTTTGCCCCGCCTCTGGCCCGGTGCCGCCAAACGCTGTCGGTCCTGTATCCGGGTTGCCGGATCGAGGATGCCCCCGGACTGACGGAATGTGATTTCGGCGAATGGGAGGGAAAATCCGCCGCCGCGCTGCAGAACGATTCCCGGTTTGTGCGATGGCTGGCGGGGGAGAGCCGGGAAATTCCTGGCGGCGAGGAGGCTTCCCAATTTCAAAGGCGGGTACTGGAGGGCTTCGGCCGGATAGTGGAGACGCTGATGCGCGGGGGGGATACCGAGGCAGTTCTGTGTGCCCCCGGCGGGGTGATCTCCCTGCTGATGGCGGCATTGGCTCTGCCGCGGCTAGATATGAAGGCCTGGTCCGCTGACAGCGGCGCAGGTTTTCTGGTGCGCGTGACCCCTACCCTGTGGATGAGAGAGCCGGTGATGGAGTTTATGTGTCAGGTACCCTGAGGTCTGAAGGTGAAAATCAGCCGTACAGCGTAAGGAGGAAGGAACGTGAAGGTTGCGGGAATCGTTGCGGAATACAATCCCTTTCACAACGGCCATGCCCATCAAGTGGAGCGCACCCGCGCCCCGGAAGGTGGCGAAGCCTCCCATGTCGTCGCGGTGATGAGCGGCTCCTTTGTCCAGCGAGGGGAACCGGCGCTGCTGCCCAAAGTGGATCGGGTGCGGGCAGCCCTGGCGGGCGGCGTGGATTTGGTGCTGGAGCTGCCCCTCCCTTGGGCGTTGTCCTCCGCGGAGGGCTTCGCCTACGGGGCAGTGTCGGTGCTGGCGGGGCTGGGATGTGTGGACCTGCTCAGCTTCGGCAGCGAGTGCGGCGAGGTGGCGCCGCTGGAAAAGGCGGTATCCGTCATGGAGGGCCCTCGTTTCTCATCCCTTCTGCGTTATCACCTGGATTACGGCATTTCCTTTCCTGAGGCAAGGAGGAAAGCGGTGGAGGAGTTGGCGGGGAGCCGGACAGCCTCCTTGCTAGACAGCCCCAACAACATCCTGGGGATCGAATATCTCAAGGCATTACGCCGCCTGTCCTCGCCTATTCAGCCCTTTACGCTCAGGCGGCTGGGACCGGAGCATGACGCCGAACGGCCTTTGGGAGACATGGCCTCTGCCAGCTATCTGCGCTCCCTGTACCGGGCCGGGCGGGTGCTGGATGCAGCGGCATATCTGCCTCGGGCGGTGTGCCCGGTGATGGAGGAGGCGCTGGAGGCGGGCCGTTGTCCCGCCGATGAGGGGTTGCTGGAACGAGCGGTCCTTTCCCGGCTGCGTCTGTTGTCCCGGGAGGAGTTGTCCCGCTTCCCCGGCGTGTCGGAGGGCATCGAAAACCGGCTGGCCGACGCTGCGCGTCAGGCGGGAAGCCTTCAGGAGCTGTATGGGTTGGTGAAGACCAAACGATATCCCCTGACACGGGTCCGGCGGCTGGTGTGGTCCGCCTTTTTGGGCATTCCATCGGGATGGGAAAAACAGCAGCCCCCCTATATCCGGGTCCTGGGGGCCAATACCCGGGGATGGGAAATTCTGTCCGCCGCCCGCAGGGCGAGGGAAGGTGCGGGAGAGGGGATTTATCCCCCGCTGGTGTCCCGGGCGTCCCATTTTGCCTCTTTGCCGGAGGAAGCACAGGAGCTGTTTGCATTGGAGTGCCGGGCGGCGGATCTGTACGCCTTGGCACTTCCCCGCCCGCTGCCCTGTGGGATGGAGTACACCGGGGGAATGGTGAAGGCGTAACAAAACGCACACCTGTTTCCTGCAGTTAGGGGATCTTGTTCTGCGGCAAGTGGTACGGGAGGATTCTGGACTACAATGAGCCCCCTGGTGAACCCAAGGCCTATGAAGCCATCCGTATCCGTCACCATGCGACAGCTGCCTCCCAGTTAGGAAAATGGGGCACAGGAAAATAGCGGGAGAAGCAGTTTTCAAAGGGAAGCATCCATTAAAAAATCCGTGAAGAGCGATAAAAGAGCCGCTCTTCACGGATTTTGCTGTATTTGAAGCAGATTATTTCGTGCCGAAAATACGGTCGCCGGCGTCGCCGAGGCCGGGAACAATATACCCATGCTCGTTAAGCCGCTCATCCAAAGAAGCGCAGTAAATCTGTACGTCCGGATGCGCCTGCTGCAGGGCGTTCAGGCCCTCCGGCGCGGCGATGATACACATGAATTTGATGCTTTTAGGATGGAATTCCCTGATCTGGTTGATGGCGTCGATGGCGGAGCCGCCGGTGGCCAGCATAGGATCCAGAACGATGACGTCCCGTTCGTGAATATCGCCGGGCATCTTGCAGTAGTATTCCACCGGTTTGAGAGTCTCCGGATCACGGAACAGGCCGATATGGCCCACCTTGGCGGCAGGAACCAATTCAATGGCACCGTCCACCATGCCAATGCCCGCGCGCAGAATGGGGACAAAGGCCAGTTTCCGGCCGGCGATCACGCGGGAATGGGTAATGGCAATGGGGGTTTCCACCTCCACCTCACAGGTGGGGAGATCACGGGTGGCCTCGTAGCACAGCAGCTCCGTAATCTCCTGGATCAGCTCCCGGAATTCCTTTGACCCGGTATTTTTGTCCCGCAGCAGCGTGACCTTGTGCTGGATCAGCGGATGATCGGCAATAAACGGTTTCTCGCTCATAAAGTAACCTCCCACCAGCGCCAGACGGCGCTTTATTTATGATGCTTTTGTGCAGCCAGACGCTCCCGTTCGGCCTGCGGCAAACGGAGATAAACGGGGCGCAGTTCGGCGGGAGGGATGGTTTTTCCCTCTTCCGCCAGACGGAATGCCTCAGCGGCGACACCCGCCGCGTTCTGAAAACGCAGATGTTCGGGGGCCAGCCGCAGGTCCAGTTCTCGCTCCTGTAAAGCAGTATAGCACAAATTGGCGCCATCTCCAACCAAAAAAACAGGTTTTTTTATACAAGAAAGGGCGGCCGCCAAATCTTCTATCGTCATGGCCTGATCCGGGCTTTCACGCTGCAGCGAACCGTCCGCATTCAAGGTGAAGCGGGCTGTATATACCTGTTGGCAGCGGGCATCCATCACGGCGCAGACCACAGCGGGGCCGGGGATTCCCTGAAAATTCTGGGCAATAGCCGCCAGAGTGGAAACGCCGACGCAGGGAAGGTCCTTTGGGAAGGCCAGACCCTTGACGGCGGCGACGCCGATCCGGATGCCGGTGAAGGAGCCGGGGCCGGCGGATACTGCCAGCAGATCGATATCCGCCATGGTCAGCGCGGCGTTTTTCAGCAGCGCTTCCGTCATCGGCAGCAGCGTCTGGCTGTGGGTAAGGGGGACGTTGACCGAACTCACCGCCAACAGGCGGCCATCTTCCGCCACAGCACAGGATGCCGGACCGGCCGAGGTTTCCAAAGCCAACAACTTCACGGGATCATACCGCCTTTCTCTCAGCAAAAACTAAAAGGGAAGATAAAACGTGAGGCGGCGCTCCTCGTCGCCCAGTCGTTCGAAATATACCCGAACAGAGTCGGCCGGCAGGGCAGTCTCTATCCGTTCGCTCCATTCCACAGCTATCACGGCGCCACTGTCCAGATAATCAAAGAAACCGGTGGTCATCAGATCGTCCCACCCCGACACCCGATACATGTCAAAGTGGACAAAAGGGGGGTGTCCGCCGTATTCGTTAACCAGGGAAAAGGTAGGGCTGGAGACCTCCGCTTTCAGCCCAAAACCGGCAGCCATTCCCCGGACAAAGGCCGTTTTGCCCATGCCCATGCCGCCGAATAGGGCCACAACCGCCCCGCCGCCCCGCTGCGCCAGCTGTTGAGCCAGTTGCGCACCGGCCTGTTCCGTTTCCCGAACGCAGCGGGAGTCAAGGATATGTTCTGCCGGCATAAAAATCCTCCTTTGAGAAATCTGGAGAAATAGTCGAATGCTTTTTCTCGATACGGAAATAACCGGTGCCTTTCACAAGATTCCTGCCCTGCGGACAAGTGGCGCGCAAGGTACCTGATGAAGTGTTTAAAAGGTTGTCAAATCTCAGTGAGCAGAGGATCGTAGCTTTTCCACCTCATCCACCACCTTCGGTGGTCCCCCTTTCCCGTAAGGGAAAGCGCACCTACAGGGGAAGACTTTTTCAAATTCTGCGACGTCATGTGCTTTATTATATCATAGACGCTGCCCCATGCGGTTCTCATCCTACATCTATCGGCAGCGTTCCCGAGAAATGCTGACGCATTTCTCCCAACCTATTATACTATAAGCGTAAAGGGAACCGGCCCGGAGGGACGGCTCCAGGCCCAGGGACTCCTCACATCGTTTGTCCTCAAATATAAAGGCCCTGGGCACATTATACCACAAATGTGGAGGGAGA
>CAJFNR010000064.1 GCA_904395335.1 Candidatus Avimonas narfae
CATGGTTTGCTTTTAAACATAAAGGCCCAGGCACAGAGCATCACAACGGTAAAGGGAACCGGCCCGGAGGGACGGCTCCAGGCCCAGGGACACAGCACATGGTTTGCTTTTAAACATAAAGGCCCTGGGCACATTATACCCTTCACATTGTGCATTGTCCATAGTTCACCCCGGCTTTGTCCCGCGAAGTTTGTCGTCTCCCGTCGCGTTCCCGTTTGCCCAAGGGTTCCCAGTCGTGTTATACTAATACGCATACATATCGGAATGGGAACCAATCGGAGCAAAGAGGAGGATGCCTCATGACCCTGTGGGAGCAGATCCGCCGGCTGAAGGAAGAGACCGGCGCCATCATCGCGGCACATACCTATCAGCCCCCGGAGATTCAGGATGTGGCTGACATTTTGGGAGACAGCTTCGTGCTGGCCCAAAAAGCGAAGGAGGCAGCGGCTTCCACCGTGGTGGTCTGCGGTGTGCGCTTCATGGCCGAGGGGATCAAGATCCTGGCTCCGGATAAGCGCGTGATCCTGGCAGCCCCCCAGGCGGATTGCCCTATGGCCCGGCAGATCGAGCCGGAACGGGTGGCAGAATTCCGCCGTCAGTACCCCGACGTGGGGGTGGTGGCCTACATCAACACCACAGCGGAGTTAAAGGCCCAGGCGGATGTGTGCGTCACCTCCTCCTCAGCGGTGAAGATTGTGCGGGCCCTACCGCAGAAAACGCTTCTGTTTTTGCCGGATAAGAATCTGGGGGATTATGTGCGCCGTCAGGTACCGGAGAAGGAAATCCTCACCTGGGACGGCTATTGCCCCGTCCACAATACCGTGACAGCGGAGGAGGTCCGCGCCGCCCGGCTCCGGTATCCCGGAGCCAAAGTGGCCATGCATCCTGAGTGTCCGCCGGAGGCTCTGGCACTGGCGGACATGGTGGGCTCCACCGCTGCCATTATCGAATATATCGGGAAGGAGAGCGGCGAGATCATCGTGGCCACCGAGCGTGGTGTCACGGACAAGCTGTCGCTCCGGTATCCCGGCCGGCTGCACCAGCTGGGGGAGGAGGCGGATGGCAGTTGCCGCCTGACCTGCCCGGATATGAAGCTGACCACCGCTGAGGCGGTGTTGGCGGCCCTCCGCGGCCTTGGCGGCGAGGAAATCGAGCTGGAACCCACCCTGCTGGCGGCGGCGCGGCGCAGCCTTGACAACATGTTGACTTACGGCGGCTGAATCGGACGGGAGATGACGACATGAAGAACGAATACGACGTACTGATTGCGGGCAGCGGCGTGGCCGGGCTGTACGCGGCTCTCAACTTTGCCCCCGACGTGCGGGTGCTGGTGCTGTCCAAGCGGGAACAGACGCTGTGCAACAGCTTCCTCGCCCAGGGAGGGGTAGCCGCCGTGGTGGACAAGACCAACGACGATTACCGCCTGCACATCGCAGACACCCTTATCGCCGGAGGGTACAAAAACGATCTGCGCTCCCTGGAAATCTTGGTCAATGAGGGGCCGGAGGACGTGCTCCGCCTGGCCAAGGAGATCGGGGTGGATTTTGACCGGGATGAGGCGCAGCACATTTCCATGACCCTGGAGGGCGGGCATTCCCGCCGCCGCATCCTGCACCACAAGGATTCCACCGGCCGGGAGATCACGGAGAAGCTACTGGCCGCTGTTCAGGCCCTTCCCAACGTCACCCTGCTGGAGAATACCCAGCTCTGCTCCTTGACGCCGGAGGAGGGGGGATTCTGGGCCGGACTGCTGACGCCGGAGGGGTGGCGTTCACTCACCTGCTCCTACTGCATCCTGTGTACGGGCGGCATCGGCCGGGTATATCCTTACACCACCAATTCCGCCATCGCCACCGGCGACGGCATCACGCTGGCCCACGAGCTGGGCGCCCGCATCAAAAATCTGCGCCTGGTGCAGTTCCACCCCACCGCCTTCGCTGCCGAGCAGGGGCGGGAACGCTTCCTCATCTCCGAGGCGGTGCGGGGCGAGGGAGCACTGCTGCTCAACTGTAACCGGGAGCGGTTTATGGAGCGGTACGACGAGAGGGGCGAGCTGGCTCCCCGGGATGTGGTGTCCCGCAGTATCATGCAGGAGGCAAAACGCACCGGCAGTGAGAGCTTTTATCTGGATATCCGCTTCCGCGGCCCGGAGTTCATCAAAAACCGCTTCCCCATGATCTATTCCCGTTGTCTGGAGGAAGGGGTGGACATCACCACCGACCTGATTCCGGTTTTCCCCTGTCAGCATTACCTGATGGGCGGCATCGATGTCAGCGTGTACGGGGACACCACCGTGGACCGCCTGTACGCGGCGGGGGAATGCTCCCATACCGGCGTCCACGGCCGCAACCGGCTGGCCAGCAACTCCTTGTTGGAGGCGCTGGTGTTTGCCCGGCGCACTACCTATGATATCAGCCGCCGGATGCGTCACGAGGACAGTGGTGTTGCGGTTCCTGCGCCCGCGGCGCCTTCCGGGGGAAAGCCGCTGCCTCCCGGCCACCGCACCGCTGTCCGTCAGATTATGCAGAAGGCATGGTTCGTCATCCCCGATTACGATGCCGTGCGGGAGGGGCTGGCACAGGCCCGGGAGATCTTGGAGGATCTGCGGGGAGGCGGATACGCCGTCACCACGGATTATGTGGAGGCCAAAAGCCTGGCCACCGTTTGTGTGCTCATCCTGCAGGAGGTGGAGGAGGAACGCCGCCGCCGTAGCGAGGAGCGGGAATAAACATATCGTGTAAATGGATTGTAAATTTGCATTTTGTATATAGGAGGAGCTGCCATGGTACTGCCCCAGTTTTACGTGGACGACGTGATCCGCACCGCTCTGAAAGAGGATATCAACTATCTGGATACCACCACCGACCTGATGATTCCGGAGGAGGCCCGTACCACCGCCCGTTTTATGGCTAAGGCGGAAGGGGTGGTCTGCGGACTGGAGATTGCCCTGCGTGTGTTTACCCTGCTGGACAACACCTTTTCGGCCCGGGTGCTGGTAAAGGACGGGGATACGGTGCGCCCGGGTGAGCTGCTGGCGGAACTGGAGGGACGCACCCGTTTCCTGCTCAAGGGGGAGAGGACGGCCCTCAATCTGCTGCAGCATTTGTCCGGCGTGGCCACGGCCACCCGCCGGGCGGTGGACATCGTGAAGGGCACCGACGCCTCCATTGCCGATACACGAAAGACCCTGCCCGGCCTGCGGGCCATGCAGAAGTATGCCGTTACTGTGGGCGGTGGGCGCAACCACCGGTTCAACTTGTCGGACGGCGCCATGCTTAAGGACAACCATATCGACGCTGCGGGCGGTATCCCTGCCGCCGTTTCCATGATCCGGGAGAAGCTGGGCCATATGGTCAAGCTGGAGGTGGAGACACGCAATCTGGAGGAGGTCGAGCAGGCCCTGAAGGCCGGAGCCGATGTCATCATGCTGGACAACATGGACTGCCCCGCCATGAAGCAGGCAGCGGAGCTGTGCCGGGCGGCGGGCCGGGCCAACGGGGGGCACCGTCCGCTGCTGGAGGCCAGCGGCGGTATCACGGACGAAACACTGCGGGCGGTGGCGGAAACCGGCGTGGACATCATTTCCATCGGGGCGCTGACCCATTCCGTCAAGGCCCTGGACATTTCCATGAAAATTGCAAAATAACAAGGAGACGCCGCGCGATATTTCTTGATATCGCGCGGCGTTTTCAGCCGATGGCTTTTGTCTCCGTTCAGGGGCCAGTTGCATTTTGTTAGGAGCTCATCGGAAGGGCGTATTCGCTGATCCTGTCTTCCACGTGTAAAAAAGGCTTCCCCGTTGATGACGATGGCATCGTTTTGACCGGCACATGCCAGCCGGGAAACGGAACGAAGATGGCTTTTGTTCCCTGCCAGTAGAGTAGTGCACATGAAATTCAAATCCAAAAAAATTTTGGAGGGAATGAGCAATCTTATTGTTGAGCTGTCGAGGGTTATTTACATTAAACAAAGTGACAAATGGGGTGCAATTATGGGCATAGGAATTATTATATGTGGGCTAAATGGTGCTGGAAAGAGTACGTTGGGGAAAGCCTTGGCAGAAAAATTAAATTTTCATTTTATTGATAATGAGAATTTGTATTTTCCTAAAACAGACCCGTACTATCTTTATTCTTCTCCGCGCACCCACGAAGAAGCCGAAAAACTCCTTTTGGATGAGATCAAAGAATATAAAAATTTTGTTTTGGCCTCCGTCAAAGGGGATTATAAAGACGCGGATTGTTTTTTTCAGCTTGCTGTATGGTTGGATGTTCCGAAAGAAATTCGGATACAACGAGTTAAACATCGTTCCTTTCAGAAATTCGGAAAGCGAATGATGCCGGGAGGTGACTTATACCAACAGGAGAAAGGATTCTTTGATTTTGTTGAATCCCGAAAAGAGAGTACCGTGGAAGAATGGTTGCAGTCATTGACTTGCCCTGTTATACGCATAGATGGGAGAGAACCTGTTGAAGTTAATATACAATTTATCGTAGAGAAAATGCGGGGCTTTTTAAGCAGTGATTGAAAGGCTAGGACTTCCTAATCTAAACTCATCGTGTTCCTCTTTCTTCAGAAAGATTGCGGGAATTTGTGTAGGTTTGTCAAACATATTGGACAGCGAACTCAAGAGGAGAAAGCCAACCGAGCGGTCTCATGGGGAAGTTGTTTGAGCGG
>CAJFNR010000065.1 GCA_904395335.1 Candidatus Avimonas narfae
TATGATACAATGAAGGTCGGGAGAAATGCGAAAGCATTTCTCGGGAACGCTGCCGGTAGACGTAGGATGAGAACCGCATGGGGCAGCGTCCTATGATACAATGAAGGTCGGGAGAAATGCGAGAGCATTTCTCGGGAACGCTGCCGATAAACGTAGGATGAGAACCGCATGGGGCAGCGTTCATGGTATCATAAAAACCATGAATGGAGAAGTGGCCCGAATCAAAGGGGAAACTTTTGCACGCCCGAAGCGCCTTTCATTTGGCAAGTGTCCACATACCGAATGAAATCCTGCAAAACCAGGAGCAGGCCGTTGGAGGCATATAAAGAGAAAAACGCAGAGAAAGGATCATCAAGGATGGAGCGAGGGAAAGAGACGGATAAACGCCCCTTTGTATCAGCGGTGGTGACTGCAGCAGGGGCTTCCACCCGCATGGGGGGCACATGCAAGCAGCTGATGCTGCTCCGGGGGATGCCGGTGCTGGCGCGCACGCTGGTGGCGCTGCAGCAGGTACCCGATATACAGGAGATCGTAATCGTGGCCCGGGAAGAAGAGATTCCTTCTTTCCGCAGATTGTGCCGGGAACATCAAATCGACAAGGTATCCGCTATCGTTCCGGGCGGCGCCACCCGTCAGCAATCTGCCGCCTTGGGGTTTGCCCACATCTCCGATGAGGCACAGTATGTAGCCGTTCACGACGGTGCCCGGCCGTTGGTCCGCCCGGAAAGGGTAGAGGAGGCTATATCTGCAGCGGTAAAAACGGGGGCGGCGACTCTGGCCGTACCGGTAAAGGACACCATTAAGCTGGCCGACAGGGAAGGACAGGTTCAGTCGACGCCCGACCGCCGCTTTCTGTGGAGTATACAGACACCTCAGGTTTTCTCCCGCCCCCTTTATCGTAAGGCACTGGACCAGGCGGAACGGGAGCATCGGGACTACACCGATGACTGCCAGTTGGCGGAGGGGATCGGCGCTGCAGTACAGCTTGTTCCCGGCGATTACGACAACATCAAAATCACCACGCCGGAGGATCTGCGCGTGGCAGAGGAATGGCTGTCCCAGCGCGAAGGGCAGTCCGGTATGAAGGGAAGGGGCCATAAGATGCGCATTGGACACGGATACGACGTTCACCGGCTGGTGGAGGGCCGCCCGCTGATTGTGGGGGGAGTGGCTATTCCCTTTGATAAAGGGCTGTTGGGGCACTCGGATGCGGATGTGCTGGCCCATGCGGTTTCCGATGCCCTATTGGGTGCGGCCGGGCTGGGGGATATCGGCGGGATGTTCCCCGACGACGACCCCGCCACCCTGGGGGCGGACAGTTTGGAGTTACTGCGTCAGGTGACGGCCCGGCTGAGTCGGGACGGCTGGCATCCCGTCAACATCGATGCCACCGTCATTGCCCAAAGCCCGAAAATGAAGCCGTACATTTCCGCCATGCGGGACCGGCTGGCAGACGCCTGCGGAATCGAGGCCGATGCAGTCAACGTCAAGGCCACCACGGAGGAATCCCTGGGCTTTACCGGGGCCGGGGAGGGTATGGCGGCCCATGCCGTCTGTTTGATCGAACGTTGCTGAATTTGGGGCCGTCCCTGCTGGAGCTGCATATAGTGTAGTGACAGTGAGGTGTCACCTATGACGATATTGAATGTCAGTTCCATAACCAATGCCATGCGGGGAAAAAACCTGCTGGAGCAAAACGGCATCCACGCCACGGTCAGCCGCGCCATGGAGGAGGACGGGAGCAACGGCTGCGGATACAGCCTGCGGGTCCCTGATTCCCAGGCAGACCGTGCGGAACAGCTGATTCGTTCCATCCGTATTCCCATCCGCGGCAAACGGATGGAGGCTGGTTCCCCATGATTTATTTGGACAATGCGGCGACGACCTGGCCGAAGCCGCTTCCGGTCGTACGGGCCATGGACGAAGCATTGCGCCGCTACGGCGCCAACCCCGGACGGGGAGGGCACAGCATGGGCCTCGCCGCCTCTCAGGAGGTATACCGCTGCCGTGAAACGGCAGCCCGGCTGTTCCATCTGAGCGACCCGTCCGGGGTGATTTTTACTTTGAATTGTACCATGGCGCTGAACATGGTACTCAAAGGCCTGCTGAGGACCGGCGGGAGAGCGGTGGTATCCAGTCTGGAGCACAATGCCGTCATGCGGCCGTTAAACGCCCTTTCCACATCGGGGCCCATTTACGATGTGGCCCGGGTGGCGGAGGGGGATGACGACGCCACAGTGGAGGCTTTCCGCCGGTGTATCCGCCCCTCTACCCGGGTCATTGTCTGTACCCATGCCTCCAACGTATTCGGTACCCGGCTGCCCATCCGGCGGCTGGGACAGCTGGCGCGCGAATATGGCCTGCCCTTTGTGGTGGATGCCGCCCAGACCGGCGGCGTGCTGCCTATCGATATGGAGGAGGACAATATCCATTTTTTATGTCTGGCCGGCCACAAAGGGCTTTATGGCCCCATGGGGACCGGTATGCTGCTCTGCCGGGGCTCCTATTGGCTGCCCCCTTTCATCGAAGGTGGAACGGGAAGCAGGTCCCTGGAGCTTGTACAGCCCTCCGACCTGCCCGACCGGTTGGAAAGCGGCACCCCCAACACGCCGGGGATCTGCGGTTTGCGGGCGGGGATGGAGCTGGTGCTTTCCCGGAGCCCGCAGCGTATTGCCCGCCAGGAGTCGGCGCTGATGTGCCGGTTGTACCGCCGGGTGAAGGAGGTTCCCAGGATCCGGCTGTATACGGGGATGCCGGAGCTTGAGCGTTCGGCCCCGGTGCTGTCTCTTAATGTGGAGGGCTATGGCAGTGAGAAAACGGCGGCGCTGCTCAACCGTCAGGGGATTGCCGTGAGGGCCGGGCTGCACTGCGCTCCATGCGCTCACCAGCATTACGGGACTCTCCCAGGAGGGACGGTTCGGTTCGCTCCTTCTCTTTTCACCACGGAGGCGGAAATCGACCGCGTGGGGGACGTGTTGGAACAGTTGGCGAAAAATTCAGAAAAGTCGTTGCAATCATAAGGAAATATGATAGAATGGATACAGGACTTTTCGTTGTGGCTTCAAACAGCGCAGCAAGTTCCTCGGATCCAGAGAAAAGACAGCTGCGCTGCACCGCAATGGGGATGAGACGGCGGGGAGAAACGCAGTCATTGGACAACGGAAGGCCCCCTTTTTGTATGCTTTTTGCGCATTCGTCTCGCCGTGTTTGACGCGCGTCCGACAGCTTCCCCTTTAGGGGGAGCCTTATACATTGTGAGTTTATTATGTATTGGGCAGGCAGGGGAGAAACAGGCTGCCGGGAAGCAATGGGCGGCGCTGCGGAAAAGGCTTGGGATAACCGTGGGAAATTTCTTGTTCGGGGCCACTGCTTCGGGCAGATTTTCTCTTTATTTTTTGGAATAATAAGCACCTGTCTATGAAAATCCGTACCGTGCGAATTCACAGAAGGGAAGAAAGGAAATGGCGGAGTTTTTTGCCGGAATCTGGGACAGTATCCTGGTATTTTTCCGGTCGATCAACTGGATAACCGACCCGCTGGATATCCTGCTGGTCGCTTTTGCCATTTACAGTGTGATCAAGCTGGTGCGGGATTCCCGGGCGGAGCAGCTGCTCAAAGGCATCGTTATTCTGGGGCTGGCGTTTTTTGTTTCCTGGCTGCTCAATTTGAAAACTATGTATTTTATCCTTAAGACCATCTTTGACAACAGTATTCTGGTGCTGGTGGTCATCTTTCAGCCGGAGATTCGCCGGGCGCTGGAACAGGCAGGGCACTCCCGGTTGGGGGCGATTAACCTTTTCGGGGTGAATCAAGAGAATGCTGAGGCGGAGATCAAGCGCTGGCAAAAGGCGATCTCCGCCACCTGCGCCGCTGTTCAGACGCTTCAGAAGCAGAAGATGGGCGCGCTCATTGTGTTCGAACGCACCACCAAGCTGGGGGAGATCATCAATACCGGAACAGTGGTGGATGCAGATCCCACCCCGGAGCTCATTGGAAATATCTTTTTCAACAAGGCGCCGCTGCATGATGGGGCCATGATTATCCGCGACGGCAAGGTATACGCGGCAGGCTGTATCCTTCCGCTGACTGACAACCATCAGATCAGCAGCGAGCTGGGGACCCGTCACCGTGCCGGTGTGGGAATGAGTGAAAACTCCGACGCCATTGTGGTGATCGTGTCGGAAGAGACCGGCACTGTGTCCACAGCGGTGGGCGGTGAACTTAAGCGCAATTTTAGTCCGGAGGCGCTCCGGGTTGCGTTGGAAAACGGGATTCTGTGGGATCGGTCCCGGCGGGAGGACGGCGGCGATCTGAAAGGCAAGCTGCGCCGCCTCCGGGGGAGGAAGACGAAATGAAAGGACGATTCTCGTTAAACCGGATCCTCCACAACAACCGGCTGATGATTGTAATTTCCCTGGTGCTGGCCATTATTCTATGGGCCGGCGTGGTGTATGGATCCGGCTCGAACGAAAAACGGAACATCAATCTGGGAACCTATACCCTCAGTTTTGCGGACAATTCCTATGCCAAGGAAACCGGGCTGAGCATTATTCAGGGCGCCGAGGTGGATGTGCAGGTGGAGGTCAGCGGTCCCCGCTTCCGTATCAATCAGGCTCAGTCGGAAATCAGTATTTCCGCCGACCTGAGCAGTATTGTACGTCCCGGGACCTACCGGATTCCTCTGACTGCCACCGGTGCTTCCGATTATACCATTGACGCGGTCAATCCCAGTTCGGTCACGGTGGTGGCGGATTACATCCTGTCCAAAACCCTGTTGCTCACCACCGATATTTCAGCGGTCACTGTGCCGGAAGGGGGAGAGTACCGTTTGGGCTCCGCCATGCTGGACACCTCCGTGATCAATGACGACAGCACTCTGGAGATTGAGGGCCCCCAGACCGTACTGGAACGCATCGAATCTGTGGTAGCACGGATTTCGGAGGGGAAGACCATTGAAAAGGCCACGGTATTTCCTGCGGAGCTGGTGGCGCTGGATGCCAACGGCAATGCCGTGGACACCACCCTGTGCAATTTCCTTGACAAAAACGGCAATGTGATCCAGTCGCTGAACCTGACAGTCCCTGTCTCCGTATCCCGTGAGGTTCCCCTTACCTATACTGTGGAGAACCTGCCGGCGGCCTACAGGGACGATACCTCCTTCATCACACTGGAGCCCTCTTCGGTGACGCTGTGGGGGCCTGAGGAATCCTTGGAAAACTATCAGGTGGATTTGGGGACGCTGGATTTTGATAACATCGGTCCGGGAAATACGACGATTCAAATGCCGCTGCATCTAAAATCCGGCGTACAGGTGGACGGCAATATCAGCGAGGTGGCGGTTTCCATCCGTATGCAGAATCTGGAAATCCGGTATGTGGATTTGCCGCTGACCGGTTCCAATGTGCGGATCGTCAACAGCGCTTCGGATCAGCTGCTCAGTGTGGATGAATCCACGATTCTCAGCATTCCTCTGGTGGGGCCGGCGGATTCGCTGGAGGCGCTGACGGAAAACAATCTTCAGGTTCTGGTGGACCTGAAAGGGGAAACGGTGGCGGACGGAGATTCTGCCCAAGCGCGGGTGACAGTAACCGGATTTGACGATGTGTGGGTATACTATGGTACGGGAAGTCGTGACGGATTCCCCGTAACGTTGCGGATATCTTCGTAAGGCGCGCAGGACTTGACAATGAATGAAGCGATTTCAGTGAAAGTTTTCATTTGAGGGGAAGCCTTTGGGCAACCAAACGGTGATCTCATTTGATGCCTTCATGGTAGGATAAAACATGGAATGATGCGGGCTCTAACGGGCTTTCCCACGGAATGTACTTCCTCTTACGGAGAAGTGGGACCACCAAAGGCGGTGGATAAGGTGGAAAGCTGCGATACGATGTCTGCTGGGAGTGGAGAGAGCCTCTTTTTCCACCTCATCAGCCGCTGTTCCGGTGTCGGATTTAGGCCTTCGGGGCTAACCCTGGCCCAGCGGCGATATCATATAGGCGTGTTTCACGGTCAAATTAGATAACGGATCAAATCCACAGGCGAGAGCGGATGTATTCGCTTCCGCCTGTTTTTATGCTTTTCTCTCATAGCGGTTGCAGGAACCGGAGGAAAATGGTAGAATATAGTGATATTAAACTTTTCGAAAACAGATCAGGAAATGCCGGAAGGGGAGAGCTATGAGCTTCAAACGATGGATATTGCCTCCGCTGGATAAGGACAAGGCGGCCGCTTTGGCGGAGGAATGCGAGATTCACCCCTTTTTGGCCCTGATGCTTCACCTGCGGGGGATTGACAGCGCCGAAGAGGCAGTGGAATATGTGGTGGGAAACGATCTGGACGACGATCCCTATGCTTTTGCCGATATGGATGCGGCAGTGGAGCGTATACAGAGAGCGCTGGACAGCGGCGAAAAAATCGCGGTATACGGAGATTACGATTGTGACGGTGTGACCTCCACCGCTCTTCTGTACGATTATCTGAAAAAGCAAGGGGCGGATGTCTGCTATTATATCCCCGAGCGGGAGGGCGAGGGCTACGGCA
Organism: Candidatus Avimonas narfae; assembly: GCA_904395335.1. Lineage (GTDB taxonomy): Bacteria > Bacillota > Clostridia > Oscillospirales > Acutalibacteraceae > Avimonas_A > Avimonas_A narfae. Next base: position 6,541 of record CAJFNR010000065.1, read on the forward strand.
TGCACTGCTCCAGTGTGGATACCCTATCTGAGCGGGGAGTGAACCTGATCATTACGGTGGACAATGGCATAGCCGCCGTGGAGGAGGTGGCTTATGCCGCACAAAAGGGAATGGATGTGGTGGTGACCGACCACCATATGCCCCCGGACACGCTGCCCCGCGCTGTGGCGGTAGTGGATCCTCACCGGGCTGATTGCGCCAGTCGCTGCAAGGATTACGCCGGGGTAGGCGTCGCCTTCAAGCTGGTATGCGCCCTGGAAGGGGATGCCGATACCGTGGCGGAGGAATACGGGGATCTGGTGGCCCTGGGCACCCTGGCGGATGTCATGCCCCTGACAGGGGAGAACCGCAAGCTGGTGCGGATAGGGCTGCGCCGTATCACGGAAGGCGCGCGTCCCGGGATCAAATGCCTGGCTCAGGTGGCCGGCACCTGGGGAAAGGAGGCCAGCGCCACCTCCGTGGCCTTCACCCTGGCGCCTCGGATCAACGCGGCGGGCAGGATGGGCTCGCCGGAGGCTGCCGCCCGCCTGCTGATGGCGCAGACAGAGGAGGAAGCCGAGCCTCTGGCCCAGGCTGTTCATCAGGCCAATATCGACCGCAAAACCGTGGAGGCGGCGATCCAGCAGGAGGTCTGGGAGCGTTTCCGCGCCTGTCCGTCGCTGCTCCAGGATCGGGTGCTGGTGGTGGAAGGGGAAAACTGGCATCCCGGGGTCATCGGCATCATTGCTGCCCGTATTTTGGAACAGACGGGAAAGCCCTGCCTGATCCTCAGTGTCGGAGACGGTGCGGAGGGACGCACCGCCAAAGGCTCGGGACGCAGTCTGCGGGGGTTCTCCCTTTACGAGGCTTTGGCTGCCTGCTCCGATATGCTGGACCGCTTCGGCGGCCATGAGCTGGCGGCCGGTGTAGGGCTTCGGGCAGACCGGATCGAGGAATTCCGCCGCCGCATCAACCAGTATGCCGCGGAAAAATTTCCCTCCATGCCGGCGCCGGAGCTGCGGCTGGACTGCCGCCTGCGTCCCTCGCAGATCGATCTGGAGAAGCTCAGTCTCCTGACGGCGCTGGAACCCTGCGGAGCGGGAAATCCCGCGCCGCTGTTCGGCCTTTACCGAATGCGGTTGGACAACATCACACCGGTGGGGGCGGGAAAGCACCTGCGGCTTTCCCTTTCCCGGGACGGCGTGCGTGTCAGCGCTGTCAAGTTTCAGACCGCTCCCGAAAATTTTCCCGTGGAATGCGGCGAGCTGCTCAATTTGGCGGTGACGCTGGAACGCAACGAGTACAAGGGCACGGTGCAGCCCTCGGTCATCATCCGGGACTTGCGCTACGCCGATACGGATCAGGAGGAGATCCTGGAGGCGCTGCGCTGTGCGGACAGTCTGCGGCGCGGTGATCCGATGACGCCGGATCAGGCACGGGAGCGTCTTCCCGACCGGGAAGGGCTGGCAACGGTGTATCGCTTCGTGCGCAGCCGGGAAGACTGGAAAGGGACCCTGGAGCAATTCGTGCACCAGGTGAAAACGCCGGCGCTGGGCGGTGTGCGGATCCGGGTAGCGCTGGAGGTGCTGGAAGAAGCCGGGCTGATCTCTTTGGAGGAGGACGGCGACACCCTCCGGCTCCGGGTGCTTCCCGCACAGGGAAAGGCGGATCTGAATCAGACGCCGGTGATGCGCCGGCTGCATGAGGCGGTCGGCTCCACAAATGCAGGTGACAGCAATGAACAATGAATTTTTGGGCGGGGATGTCCGCCGGGAAACAATCGATAAGGAAAGCGTTATTGCCCGCCTCCGCGGCCAGCTGACAGCCAGCGAGAAGGGATATGATCTGGCGGCTATCGACCGCGCCATCGAGACGGCATGTCGTGCTCACGAGGGGCAGCGCCGCTCTTCCGGGGAAGAATATGTCTGCCATCCCGTGATGGTGGCGTCCATCCTGGTGGATCTGGGTATGGACAGCGAGACCATTGAGGCTGCTCTGCTCCACGATGTGGTGGAGGATACGGAGGTGACGCTGCGGGATCTGGAAAAGCAGTTCGGTCCGGGCGTGGCGGCGCTGGTGGACGGCGTTACCAAGATCGGTAAGCTGCCCTTCACTTCCCGGGAGGAGGAGCAGGCGGAAAATGTCCGCAAAATGCTGCTGGCCATGTCCCAGGACATCCGGGTCATCATCATCAAGCTGGCGGACCGGCTGCACAACATGCGCACCAGTTATGGCTGGCCGGAGCAGAAGCGCCGGGATAAGGCCAAGGAGACGCTGGACATCTACGCCCCCCTGGCACACCGGTTGGGTATCCGCACGGTGAAGGAGGAACTGGAGGACCTGTCCCTGCGTATCCTGGATCCCATCGCCTATCAGGAGATCGAGGAGGCCCTGGCCCTGCGGGAAGGGGAGCGCACGGCTTTTCTGGAGAGCATCAAGGAGCGCATCCGGGAACGGCTGGCAGAATACGGCCTGAAGCTGTATGTGGAGGGCCGCATCAAAAGCATCACGGGGATTTACCGCAAGATGTACGTTCACGGCAAGGCTTTCGATGAGATTTATGACGTGTATGCCGTCCGGGTGATTGTGGACACGGTCACGGATTGCTATAACGTATTGGGCATCATTCACGACCTGTTCCGTCCCATCCCCAACCGGTTCAAGGACTATATCTCCACCCCCAAGGCCAACATGTACCAGTCGCTGCACACCACTGTCATCAGCAAGGAGAAAATCCCCTTTGAGGTGCAGATCCGCACCTGGGAGATGCACTACACCGCCGAGTACGGCGTGGCCGCCCACTGGAAATACAAGCTGGGCATCCAGCGGCGCGACAAGCTGGAGGAGCGCCTAGCCTGGGTGCGGCAGTTTATCGAAAATCAGAAGGATGTGGACGACGCTGAAGACATCGTCCGCTCCATCAAGACCGACCTGTCTTCCGACGATGTGTTTGTCCTGACCCCCAAGGGGGACGTGATCTCTCTGCCCACAGGCAGCACAGTCATCGACTTCGCCTATGCCATCCACTCCGCTGTGGGCAATCGCATGGTGGGGGCCAAGGTGGACGGCCGTATTGTTCCTCTGGACTATGTGGTCAAGACAGGGGAAATCGTCACCGTGCTGACCACGTCGGCGCCCGGCCACGGCCCCAGCCGGGACTGGTTGAACATCGTCAAGACCAGCGAGGCCCGCAACAAAATCCGCTCCTGGTTCAAAAAGGAGCGCCGGGAAGAAAACATCCAGCAGGGCCGTCTGGAACTGGAGCGGGAGCTGAGCCGCAATGGCATCCGTCTGCCTGATGACAAAATGAAGGAATTCCTGCTGTCCCAGAGCAAGAGGCAGCACTGCGAATCCCTGGAAGATTTTTACGCGGCCATCGGCTACGGCGGTGTGCTGCTGTCCCGCATCATGCCTCGCATCAAGGAGGATTACCTGCGGCTGGTCAAGGCGGAAAACCTTCAGCCCGGAATCACCGCCGCTCCGAAGCATTACAACAACGGCGGCGTCATCATCGACGATATGGAAAATTGTCTGGTGAAATTCGCCCGGTGCTGCAATCCCGTACCGGGGGATGAGATCATCGGCTTCATTACCCGGGGTTACGGTGTGTCCGTCCACAAGCGGGACTGCGTCAATGTGCCGCGGGATATCTCCCAGGCGGAGGAACCCGCGCGCTGGGTCCGGGTTCACTGGGAGGACAGTGTCAAGGAGGAATTCAAGGCCACCCTGCACATTGACGCCGTGGACCGGCAGGCTCTGCTGGCGGATATCACCACCCAACTGGCGTCCATGCATGTGATGATCCACGCCATCAACGCCCGGGAGCCCAAGGACGGATCGGCCAGCATGACCGTTACCGTGGGGGTCAACGGTCTGGATCATTTGAAGACCGTTATCACCCGCCTGTCCAAGGTGGACGGGGTGCGGAGCATTCAGCGGGCAAATCAATAGATTCGGAAACGGAGAGGGACGTTATGAAAGCGGTGTTTCAGCGGGTGCTGTCTGCCTCGGTCCGCGTGGCTGAAGGCAGGGTGACCGGATCCATCGGTCCGGGCGCATTGGTGCTGCTGGGAGTGGAACGGGAGGATACGCCGGAGGAGGCGGACCTGCTGGCGGATAAGATCGCCGGCCTGCGGGTCTTTGCCGATGAGGATGGCAGAATGAACCGGTCCGTTCTGGATATCGGAGGCGGGGTGTTGGTGGTATCCAATTTCACCCTGTGCGGCAGCTGCCGCCACGGCCGCCGTCCGGAATTCTTGGCCGCCGCGCGCCCGGAGGAGGCGCTGCCACTGTATGAGCGGGTGATCCAAAAGCTAAGGGAATTGGGGATCCGGGAGGTGGCCGCCGGGGAATTCGGCGCCGACATGCAAGTGAGCATGACTGGGGACGGCCCAGTGACGCTGCTGTTGGATACGGCGGAATGGAAAACGGCGGGGAAAGGAAGAGGGCAATGACTATTCGCACTCTCCCGGTAGGGATGCTGGGAACCAACTGCTATTTGATATACGACGAAAATAAAAAGGGACTCATCATCGACCCCGGCGCGGAGGGGGAGCGTCTGCTGACCACGATCCGCCGGAAGGGCGTAGAGGTGGAGCTGGTGCTGCTGACTCATGTGCATTACGATCACATCGGAGCAGTGGAAGACATCCAGGAAGCCACCGGTGCCGGACTAGCGGTGCCGCGACTGGAGGAGCCCTCCTTCCGCAATCCGGCCCGGAGCCTGCTGGGGACCGTGTCCGATCTGCAGGCCGACCGCCTGCTGGATGAGGGGGATGTGGTCTGCGTGGGGGAGTTGTCCTTCCGGGTGATGTCCACCCCCGGCCATACGGCGGGGAGTTGTTGCTATGTCGGGGATGGGGTGATTTTTTCCGGGGATACCCTGTTCGCCGGAGATGTGGGCCGCACGGATCTGCCCGGCGGCTCCGAGGCGGCGTTGGAGCGTTCGCTGGCGGCCCTGGCGGCGCTGCCCGGCGATTACCGCGTATTTCCCGGCCACGGTCCGGATACCACTCTGGAGCGGGAACGCCGCTTTAATCCTTATGTACAGGAAAGTATCAACAAGGCCCACTGAGGGTTACAGGGAAGGATGACAGAAACCCATGTTGCTGCTGCTGGACGGTCACGATTACCGGTTTGAGATGGAAAACCTGTGCCGGCTGTTTGTCCCGCGGGAAAAGATCGTGGTCCGCGTAGCGGATGACGCATCCCCTGTATCGGGTTCACCTGAGGAGGCTGGGATCACGGCGGTGACCCGCTTGCGCCGGGAGGGGGAGACCGCCTGCATCCGCTGTGAGCTGTTCCTGGAGGATTTCCGGGAAGCGGCGGAGGATCGGGTGACACCGGCGCCGGGGCAGACGGAGGACCGTTGTGAGCTCCGCATGGCGCAGCTGCTCTATTCGCTGTTCGTCCGGCTGTTCGGGTATGCCCATGACTGGGGGATCGTCACCGGCGTGCGGCCCATCAAGCTGCTGCGCCGCCTGACCCAGGAGCGGGGAGCGGAGGCGGCGGACGCCTGGTTCCGGGATCAGCTGCTGGTGCTGGACAACAAACGGGAGCTGAGCCGGGAGACCCTAGCCCACGAAAACCGGGTGCTGTCTTTATCCCGTCCGGATTCCTTCAGCCTGTATCTATCCATTCCCTTCTGTCCCACCCGCTGTGACTACTGCTCTTTTGTATCCCAGACGGTGGTGCGGGCTGCGAAGTTGATTCCGGAATATGTTCGGCTGCTGGCGCAGGAGGTGGCACAGACAGGTGTCCTGGCCCGGGAGCTGGGGCTGCGCCTCGAAACCGTGTATTTCGGCGGGGGGACGCCCACCACGCTGACAGCAGAGCAGTTGGACACACTGCTGCGGGCGGTGGAGGAGCATTTCGATCTATCCTCTGTGAGGGAATACACGGTGGAGGCGGGACGACCAGACACCGTGACGGAGGAAAAATTCCGCGTACTGCGCCGCCACGGCGTTTCCCGCATCAGCATCAATCCCCAGACGCTGAACGACGGCGTGCTCCGGAACATTGGGCGCCGCCATACGGCAGAGCAATTTTATGAGGCTTTTGATCTGGCGCGGCGGTGCGGCTTTGACCATATCAACACCGATCTCATCGCCGGGCTGCCCGGTGACACCGCCGACGGCTTTTTCCACAGCCTGGACGGCATAATTTCCCTTCAGCCGGAAAGCATAACGGTACACGCTTTGGCGATGAAGCGCGCTTCCAACCTGGTGGTGCAGCGCCGGGCTGTGGCGGCGGAAGCGGAGGCCTACGACACCGCCCGGCGGATGGTGGCTTTTTCCGCCCGGCAGCTGCCAGAGGCGGGGTATCATCCGTATTACCTCTACCGCCAGAGCCGCTGTGCGGGCAATCAGGAAAACACCGGATGGTGCCGGCCGGGCAAGGAGGGGCTGTACAACGTCTATATTATGGATGAAACCCACACCATCCTGGCCTGCGGGGCGGGGGCAGTGACCAAGCTCAAGCAGCCGGGGGGCGAGTATATCGAACGCATTTTCAACTATAAATTTCCATACGAATACAATGCGCGCTTTGAGCAAATGATCGCGCGGAAGGAGCGGGTGAAAACCTTTTATGAAGAAAACCCTGCCCAAGCGGAACCTGAAACGGGAAGAAATTGACCGGCTGGCCCGGCAAAATCCGGAGGCCTTTGTCACCGCGGAGCATCAACGGTATTTTGCCGATTTGGAGGCTCTGGCCCGGTCGCTGATGGCGGAGCCGGGTCCTCAGGGCCTAGTGATGCTGTCGGGTCCCTCTTCCTCCGGAAAGACCACCTCGGCCGGCTACCTGAGCCGCCTGCTGCGGGAATACGGGATGGAAGCCCATGTGGTGTCCCTGGACGATTTTTACCGGGGACGGGAACAGGCTCCCCGTCTGGAGGACGGCAGCTACGACTATGAGGCGCTGGAGGCGCTGAATCTGGATCAACTGCAGACCTGTCTGCGGGAGCTGATCGACTGCGGGCGTACCCGGATCCCCCGCTTTGATTTTGTCACCGGGCGCCCCGCCCCGGAGAGGGAGGAGCTGGTGTTGGGCGCCGGCTCACTGGTGATATTTGAGGGCATTCACGCCATCAATCCGCTGTTTGAGGAGCATCTGCCCCAGGAACGCATGGCGAAAATTTTTGTCAACACCATCACGCCGGTGTACGATGGACAACGCAAGTTGTTGGCCCGCCGCAGTCTCCGGCTGGTGCGGCGCATCCTGCGGGACGAGCGGTTCCGGGACTGTTCGGCGGCCAACACACTGCTGATGTGGCCCCAAGTCATTCGGGGTGAAAACCGCTATATTTTCCCTTATGTGGATACGGTGGATTATGTCATCGATACCACCCACGCCTGTGAGCCCTGCCTGTTTGCGCCGGAGATTATTCCGGCGCTGACGGTGGCGGAGGCGACGCTGCCCGAGGGGAGCGCCGCCCGGGAGACCGCGTCCCAGCTGAAAGCGGCAATGGAGCCCTTTGTGACCCTGCCGCTTTCCCTGCTGCCGCAGCAGTCCATGTTGCGGGAATTCGTGGGAGACTGACCGTTTAGCGGGGATTTTGCGTGGACAGTTGAACTCCTCCGTCCGTTGGAGTATAATGAACCCGGTTCTCGATGAGCTGTGTCAATTCATGTGGGACATCCAAGGGCGCCGGTTCTTCACGTATCCACCTCATCCGTCATCGCTGCCGGCCTTCTTTAAGTCCGGCGCTCTGACAACGTCTATTCGAGGGGAAGCCTCCCAGCGATCAGTCTGTGAGCTTATCCTCTATCCGAGATCAAGCCATTTGAGAGTCTCTGGGGCCGGGACATTGGCTGTCGGACCTTTCAGGCTTATAGGGCATAATATAAAGAAGGATATGTTGATTTTGCGGAGGAATCCGTCTGTGTGTGAGAAAGCCCATACACCCTTTGACCAATGATCCGAAGGAGTGATGACGATGGCAACTTTTGAGGATGTGGTGAACAAAGCCAAAAGCGCCGCCGAAACCGCGGGGAAAAAGACCTCGGATTTTCTGGAGGCTACCCGGCTGAAGGTGGACGCCGCCGAGGTGGAAAAGGAACTGGCCTATACCATGGAAGGGCTGGGCCGGCTGCTATACGATGAAAAGAAGACGGGCGAGGATCGTTCGACGCAGATCGAGGACGGGATCCGCCGGGCGGATGAGCTGAATGCCCGGCTTAATGAGCTGCGCGATCAGATCTGCCGGGTTCAGAAGGCGGTGCGCTGCCATCGATGCGGTGCGGCCAATCCGGAGGATGCGTCCTATTGCAAAAAGTGCGGGGAGCGGCTGGAGCGTTAACAGCGGATATCCCCGGTAAAGGGCCGGGACGGCAGGGTATGGTCCGGCCCTTTTCATATGCTGGTTGTGGGATATGGCAAGATAAGAGCATAGATGGAGAAGCACCCTCGAAAGCCTTCTCCTTGAGGTGTGCTTTCTCTTACGAGGAAGGATGGCCCAGGAAGTGGGACGGATGAGGAGGACAGCACGGTTTTTCTGTCCTCTAACAAAAACGGAATACCTCATCTGCCTCTGTGTGCGAAACATAAAGACGGGGTGTGGCCGGTTTCCCCTGTAAGGGGAAGCCTCGATATGTTCCCATTCGAAGGATCACGGATAGTTCCTGCGGGAACTGCCGAACACCATCTTTCTGAGGATGTTCTGTTGTAAAAAGGGGGATATGCATGGCCATTCCGCTGAACTGGTATAAAGAAACTGCCTTGGTTATCCGGGAGGGCCTGGAAAAGGCCGGATCTCCTATTCCGCGGGTTGCTTTGGTGCTGGGGTCCGGGTTGGGCGGCCTGGAAGAGGAGATGGAACAGGCGGCGGTGTTTTCCTACGAAGACCTTCCGCATATGCCCCAACCCTCGGCACTGGGTCACGCAGGCACACTGACCTGCGGGCGCCTTTCCGGCCGGGAGACGGCGGTGCTGTCCGGCCGCATTCATGCCTATGAAGGCTATACCATGGAAGAGACCGCGTACGCTGTCCGAGTGCTTCTTCTGCTGGGGGTGCGCACCCTGATCCTGACCAATGCGGCTGGGGCGGTGAATCCCTCTTTTCATCCGGGGGAGCTGATGCTCGTTACCGATCACATCAAGCTGACAGCGGACAGCCCGGCCAGAGGAAAGCTTCCCGCTGTATTCGGTCCGATGTTTCCCGACATGTCCCAGGTGTATGCTCTGCGGCTGCGGGAACTGGCACTTCGCTGTGCCCGGGAGGAAGGGATTGCGCTGCGGGAGGGCTGCTATTTTTATATGCCGGGGCCCCAGTATGAAACACCGGCGGAGATCCGCGCCGTCCGTTCTTTGGGAGGGGATGCCGTGGGCATGTCCACGGTAGCGGAAGCCATCGCCGGTGCCCAGGGCGGGATGGAGGTAGCCGCGATTTCCTGCCTGACCAATATGGCGGCGGGCATGGTGACGGAGCACACTTTGGGACACGAGGAGGTCCGGCAGACAGCCGCTTTGGCGGCCGACAGTTTCCGCCGTTTGCTGCGGAGGTTCGTCGGATCATTGTAGATGCCGCCGATAGGCGTTGGAAAGTTCACGGGAGAGGATGGAATCCGATTGGGGAAACAGAAAAAACAGAGCTACGTTCAGGGAGCTTTGATCTTATCCGTGGCGGTCATGATCTCCAAGATCGTGGGGGCGCTGTTCAAGATCCCGCTGCAGATGATGAGCCAGGTGGCCTTTGGCTATTTCAACACGGCTTACGAAATCTATGTACCCATTTCCACCATCGCCATGGCGGGCCTTCCCATTGCAGTATCTCGCATGGTCTCGGAAAGCATCACGCTCAAGCGGTACCGGGATGTGCGCATGGTGTATCGGGTAGCGGTCAAAACCTTCCTGATCACCGGTAGTGTGGGGGCCCTGCTCATGTTCGTGGTGTCCTTTTTCTACACCCGCATGATCAATGCCCCCGGCGCGCTTTACTCCATGCTGGTGATGAGCCCTACCATATTTTTCTGCTGTCTGGTATCCGCCCACCGAGGGCTGTATGAGGGCACCCGCAACATGGTGCCCACTGCTACCTCCCAGGTGATTGAGGCGGTGGGAAAGCTGGTGCTGGGCTTGACCTTCGCCTATGGGGCCCTGCTGTACGGCCGCTGGCAATTCAGTCAGGGGAAACCTGTATTCGGCACCATGGCCACCGACGCCGCCAATGCGGACGTGCTGTCCTATCCCTTTGTTGCGGCGGGCGCCATGTTGGGGGTGACGCTGGGTTCCTTCTTTGCGCTGATTTACATGATGATCCGGCATCGGAGGCATGGAACCGGCCTTCAGGTGAGCCGGGAGGAATATGCCGCCGCCCCGCGTCCACGGTCCTCCCGCGCGATTTTCCGTGCCCTTATGGCCATCGCTATCCCGGTGGCTTTGGGTTCGCTGGCGACTCAGGTGACCAATCTAATCGACGCTGTATCCCTGCAGTGGTGCCTGAAAACGGTCATTGCCGACGCGGGGGAGACGGTGCGGGGGATATACCAAGGTCTGTTTGATCCCGGACTACAGGCCGACCAGTTCCAGTCCTGGCTGGTGGGCATGCGGGGAACGGCGCTGACCTATGTTAATCTGGTGCCTAACTTCACACAAACCTTCGGTATCAGTGCGCTCCCTGTGATTACGGCGGCGTGGGTTTCCAAAAACCGCCGCCAGCTCAAGAGCACGGTGGAATCGGTGCTGCGCATCACTTTGCTCATCGCTTTGCCCGCCGGTGTGGGGCTGACAGTGCTGTCCGGACCGCTGATGAACATGATCTACGGTGCCGCTGAGGCCGCCGTAGCCGGCCCCATCCTCCGGGTGCTGGGGCTTTCCACCGCTTTCATCTGCCTGATTGCCCCCATCAACTCCATCCTACAGGCGGTAGGCCGGGCCGATATCCCGGTGAAGGTGGTGCTGGTGGGCGGGGTCATCAAGTTTCTGCTCAACCTACTGCTGATCCGCAATCCCGAAATCAACATCCTGGGTTCCGCCTACAGCACCCTGGTGTGTTACCTGGTGATGGTGGTCATCAGCCTTATTGCCCTGCGCCGGGCGGTGGGGGTGCGGATGCGCTGGCGCACCGTGTTTATCAAGCCGCTCCTTTCCTCCCTGTGCTGCGGGGCGGCGGCGTGGTCCGCCGACGGCCTGCTGTCCCTGGTGATTCCGGACAAGGTCGCCACCCTGCTGGGAGTGATGATTGCTGTCGTTGTATACGTTCTGGCGCTGCTTTTGATGCGTGCGTTAACCAAAACGGACGTTTTGATGCTGCCAAAAGGACAAAAAATCGCTGAAATACTTGAAAAACATCATTGGATAGGGTAAGATAAAGACAATTTCGGGAAATCTAGTGGAGAGCGGGGACGTGTATGGTGGATTTTCAGCCCAAGGACCGGTACTCCATGGACGATTTGCTGGAGATCATGCGCCTGCTGCGTTCCCCGGAGGGCTGTCCCTGGGACCGGGAACAGGATCACAAGAGCATTCGCTCCAATTTTCTGGAGGAGACCCATGAAGCGCTGGAGGCCATCGAGCGGGAGGATCCCGAGCTGCTGAAGGAGGAGCTGGGCGACGTGTTGATGCAGGTGGTGTTTCACACCTGCATTGAGGAAGAGCAGAATTCCTTCGATTTCGGCGATGTGGTGGATGGCGTCTGCCGCAAGCTGGTGGTTCGTCACCCCCATGTGTTTGCTTCCGCCCAAGCGGATGATGCCGAACAGGTGCTGAAAAACTGGGATGCCATCAAACGGGAAACCAAAGGCGATGCCTCCCAGACGGATCTGCTCCGCAGCCTGCCGCGCAGCCTGCCCGCCCTGATGCGGGCGGCCAAGGTGCAGACCCGCGCCAAGCGCGTGGGCTTTGACTGGCCCAATGTGGACGGCGCCATGCAGGCGCTGGAGAGCGAGACGGCCGAGCTTCGGGAGGCTATGGCGGGTGGAGATGCCGACGCTGTGGAGGAAGAGCTGGGCGACCTGTTGTTCTCCGTCGTCAATGTGTCCCGCTTTTTGCATACCGACGCCGAACAGGCCCTCACCGGGGCCACGGATAAATTCATTCGCCGGTTTGCCGTGGTGGAACGGCTGGCCGGGGAACAGGGCTTGGATATGACCTCCGCTTCGGCGGAGCAGCTGGACAAGCTGTGGAATCAGGCCAAGCAGGAAGAGCGTCAGCCCCAGACCGGCACGGAGCCGACAACTTGATCCATGCGCGGTTTTACCCGCTGGTGTATAAAATCTGTGGAGGTAAAGAACATGAACAAAGTAGAATTGGTTGCTTCTGTTGCCGAAAAGACTGGCCTTGCTAAGAAAGATGCGGAAAAAGCCGTTTCCGCCGTGTTGGAATCCATCGTGAACGCGGTCGCCGGCGGCGACAAGGTTCAGCTGGTCGGCTTCGGTACCTTCGAGGTTCGCGAGCGCGGTGAGAGAACCGGCCGGAATCCCCGCACCAAGGAAGCCATTGTCATTCCCGCTTCCAAGCAGCCTGTCTTTAAGGCCGGCAAGTCCTTCAAGGACGTTGTGGCGAAGTAACGAGAGATGTAGGGAAAGGCCGTCCGGACAGGGCGGCTTTTCTTTTATGCAAAAGGGAAAGGAGAAGGGGAATGCTTCATCTACTGCTGGGCCGTTCCGGCTTTGGAAAAACCCATACGGTGCTGGCCCGGCTGGAGGAGCTGGCCCGGACAGCGGAACCCGGCCTCCTGGTCCTGCTGGTGCCGGAGCAGTTCTCCTTTGAAAGCGAGAGGGCGCTGCTGGAGCGCCTGGGCCCTCGTCTGACCAGGGCTGTAAAGGTATGGAGCTTCACCAGGTTGGCAGATGCCGTGTCCCGCGAGCTGGGAGGGCGAGCTGGACGGCGGATGGATGACGCCACCCGCACCCTGCTGATGAGCGCCGCGTTGGAACAGGTGTCCGACCGGCTGACCGTTTACCGGCGGCAGGCAGGGGACCCGGAATACGTGCGGGAAATGCTGTCCACGCTGACGGAATTCCGCCAATGCGCTGTAGGCCCCCGCCAATTGGAGCAGGCAGCGGCGGCGGTGGAGGAGGAAGCTCTCCGGCAGAAGCTGCAGGATCTTTCGCTGATTCTGGGGGCGTACGATGCCTTGACCGCCTCCGCCTATGTGGATCCGCTGGATGATCTGTCGGTGCTGGCGGACCGGCTGTCCGAAAGCCGGATATTCTGCGGTGCTCGGGTGTTCGTGGATTCCTTCAAGGGCTTTACCGGACAGGAGATGCGGGTGCTGGAAGGGATTCTGCGCCGTGCCCGGGAGGTGACGGTGACCCTTTGTACCGATTCCCCTTCCGACTGCACCGGCGGTTTCGGACTGTTCGCCCCGGTGTCGGAAACGGCGGAACGCTTGCGGGATCTGGCAGAAAAAAACGGGGTGCCGGTAGCCAAAGCGGAAGTGCTAGAGCGCAATTGCCGCAGTGAAAATGAGGCGCTGCGTCTGGTGGAGGCCGGATGCTTTCGCCCCGGGGAAAAACGGATGGAGGAGCCCACCGAGGCGGTAACGGTGGCGGCGTGCGCGGATATCTATGCGGAATGTGCCTTCGCTGCCCGCGAAATCCACCGTCTTCTGAGAACTGAGGGCGGGCATTTCCGAGATTTTGCCGTGGTGGTGCGTTCCACTGCAGAGTATGAGGGTGTACTGGACACCGCTCTGGAAAAGGCGGGTATCGCCTATTATATGGACCGGCGGGAGGACTTGCTTTCCGATGCCCTGCCGGTGCTGGTGCTGTCCGCCCTGCGGGCGGCGGAGAGCTGGGATACGGAGGAGATCCTCCGGCTGATGAAAACCGGGCTGACAGGGTGTTCGCCCCGGTCTCTGTCTCTGCTGGAAAACTACGTGTACCTCTGGAGGATCAAGGGGAGCGGATGGCGGGAGGAATGGACCGGCAACCCGGATGGGCTGTCCGCTCCGGAGAATGCTTCCACCACCCGGCGCCTGAATCATCTCAACCGCCTGCGCCGCCGGGCGGTGGAACCGCTGGAACGGCTGCGCTCCGCCTTGTATCCGGGACGTCGGGAAGAGAGGAGCAGACGGATCGGAGGCCGGGATTTTTCCACGGCCGTGTATCGGTATCTTACGCAGGTTCAGGCGGCACGATTGGTGCGTCTGCAGGCGGCCCGGCTGGAAAAGCAGGGGGAGAGACCCCTGGCCCGGCGAATGGGACGGGTGTGGAATGTACTGATGGACCTGCTGGACCGGATAGCGGAGGCGCTGCGGGACAGCCGTTTTCCCGCGTCACGTTTCGCCGAGCTGCTACGGTTGAGCCTGGATACCGCCGATCTGGGGGAGATTCCTCAGACACTGGACGCCGTCCAGGTGGGGGCAGCGGACCATATCCGCTTTTCCTCACCCAAAACCGTGCTGGTGCTGGGGGCCAATGAGGGGGTCTTTCCCCGCACCCCGGCGGGAGGCGGACTCATCAGCGACCGGGAACGCCGCCGGCTCATCGCGTGTGGACTTCCCATCACCAATACGGCGGATCGGGAGACGGCGGAGGAGCGCTTTTTTGCCTATATGGCCCTGTCCGCCCCTTCCCAGAAGCTGGTGGTCAGTTATCTGACGGCGGATGCCGCCGGACAGCGGCTGATGCCCTCCGTGCTGGCGGAGACGGTGACGGTATTGCTTCCCTGCTGCCGGCGATGTTTTCCCCCGGAAGAGCGCCCTGCAGAGGTGGAAACGGAGGCGGAGGCCTTTGAGTCCGCCGCCTCGTTATGGCGCCGGGAATCGGAAGAGGGTGCGTCGCTGCGGGCTCTTTTTGAGGAGGACAGCGAAAAAACAGAAGTCTTTTCCAGCCGCCTACGGGTGCTGGAGCGGGCAGGGGACGACAGCCCTGCCGCTTTCCGTTCGTCGGAGATAGCGGGGCGCTTTTTCGGAAAGGAAATGCGGCTTTCTCCCTCCCGGGTGGAGGCGTATCATCTCTGTCGCTATGCTTATTTTTGCCGTTACGGGCTGCGGGCCCGTGCCCGGCGTCCGGCGGATCTGGATGCTCTGGAATTCGGCACACTGGCCCACTATGTCATGGAACAGACCGTCCCCGTATATGTGCGGGAGGATTTCACCGGGGTTGATCGGAATCGGACGGAAAAGGATGCCTATGCGGCCATTGACCGGTATGTGGACGAGCGCATGGGCGGAGTGGAAAACAAGAGCAACCGCTTCCGCTATCTGCTGACCCGCCTGCACCGCATCTGTGCCGCCCTGTTGTGGCAGGTGGTGCGGGAGTTGCGCCAGAGCCGGTTCCGTCCGGCGGACTATGAGCTTCCCATTGGGCACCCCGACGGGGAAACGGAGGAAGGGGTTCGCCCGCTGACCCTGACCCTTCCCGACGGTGCGCGCATCAGCGTGCAGGGCAAGGTGGACCGGGTGGATGTCTGTCGGGAGAACGGCAGGACCTATCTTCGGGTAGTGGATTACAAGACCGGTTCCAAACAGTTCGATCTGTCCCAGGTGGCGGAAGGGCTCAACCTGCAGATGCTGATCTATCTAATGGCCATCTGGGAAAACGGGGGAGAACGGTACGGACCGGTCACCCCAGCGGGGGTGCTCTATCTTCCCGCCCGGCTGCCGCTGGTTTCCGTACCGCGCGATACGCAGGGGGAGGAGCTGGAGAAGGCGCAGACGCGGGCCATGCGCATGAATGGCCTGCTGCTGGACGACCCCGCTGTCATTGAGGCCATGGAGCCGGGGGCCGCTGGTCTGTTCATTCCGGCCAAAAAGAATGCCAAAGGGGAGTTTGACCGGTATTCCAGCCTAGCGACTTTGGGACAGTTTGGGCTTATCAAGAGACGGATTGAGAAGCTGCTGATGCAGATGGCGGAAACGCTTCGCAGCGGCGATATTGCGGCTGTCCCGGCCTCCGGAGAAGCGGATGCCTGTGCGTACTGTGATTACCGGGCCGTTTGCGGGCGGGAGCAGGAGGATCCGGTGCATTATATCGCCGCCCGCGACCGCGCCGAACTTTTCCGGGAATGGGAAAAGGAAGAGCAGCAGGAAAACAGCGGACAATAAAAAGTACCGCCGGATTCGCTGAGCCGCCCTACGGCAGCACGGAATCCGGCGGTATTTTAAAGAAGGAGGATGTAAAGAAGAGAGAGCATGTATTTCCATAAACAGCCTAGGCTGTTAAGGGCAAAAATCAGGAGAGATCGGTTCCGCTGACAGCGGAACGGGAAACGGCGGGGAAGGCGGGAAATGTCACCATATGGCCTTCCGCGTCCACAATGGACAGGGGCAATTCCGGCAGCAGCTTTTTGATGGTCTCGATAAACAGGTTGCTGTCGGCACCGGGGGTGCCGCTGACCAGATGAATGGCTCCGGTTTTGCTGGCGTGAACGGCAGCCGTCAGAGCCGGTTCGTTGTTGAAGTAAACGGTCATTTCTGCGCCCAGAGAGCTGGACACATCATACAGATTCTGTAGGGCGTTGGCGGTGAGGGGAGAGACCAGGCCTTCCGGCTGGATACTAACCACCTGGACGCTGGCGCCGTAGGTCTTGGCGATTTCCACTCCGGCGAGGATGAGACGCCGGCAGGAGGGCTGGTCTGTCACACATACCAATACGCTGGCCGGTTTTTCCGTTTTCAAGTGTTCGTACCTCCTTTCTGTTCGTTTGAGTATATGATACCCCAGGCTTATGTAAGAACCATAAACAAAAGATGTACAACTTATGAATTCTTACAGCCATCAGAATTTGTGAAAAATGCCCTATTTAATTCGGTTGGAATTTTTGTGGGAGAACATAGAGGAATGGAGATTGCGCCAGCCGTCAT
Organism: Candidatus Avimonas narfae; assembly: GCA_904395335.1. GTDB lineage: Bacteria > Bacillota > Clostridia > Oscillospirales > Acutalibacteraceae > Avimonas_A > Avimonas_A narfae. The sequence continues at coordinate 23,270 of CAJFNR010000065.1, forward strand.
TTTATAGTATAATGTACTTAGGGCCCGGAGAATTTGGCTTTCGGCCGGAACGATGCCATTTCTTCCTCTATGTTTACGGTATCCTATCGTGTTCCGGGGCAAACGACACGGGAGGATCCGGAGTTGGGGTACAGCTTCCGACAGCAGCTGTATCGGCATTTCTTATGGAAAAGGCGCCTCGTCCGGATCGACAAAGGTCCACCGTGCCGGAAACAGATTATTTTATCAGCCGGTTGACGGCGGTAATTGGTTCTGTGCAGCGTTCATGCATCACACCTCCTCTCCGGTTCCCATTTGGGCGCTTAGGTATCATACTGCGAGCGGGAGGGTGTATTTCAGCGCATTGTGTCGGCGAATATAGGCGGGTATGGCGGAATTGGCAGACGCGCAGGATTTAGGATCCTGTGCCACATGGCGTGCAGGTTCGACCCCTGTTACCCGCACCACGTCGGAGCAAAGTCCGCTTTGCTCCGGCTTATTTTTTTGCCTGCGGCAGAAAAATAAGCCATCCGCCCGCTCTCTTGCTCCTCCTCTTCCGTAAAGGGTCTCACTCGGCTCACCTGGTCGGTTGTAAACGCCTACCAACCGATTGTGGTTTCAAGTTTATTTCAATGTTTTTCGCAGGCATCTCTTTTTATGCCATTTTAGCTTGGTGTCCGGTTTAATATTTTTATCGCCTGTTTCATGATGCCGAGCAATTTTATATCGGCCGCTTTCGCTTTTGTGATTGTTTCGCAAATCTCCGTGCTCCATTCACGGATTTTTGAAGGATCAGCATTAGGCCAGTCTCTGCAACAGAATCCATTAATCTGATGTCCGGCACCAACGATGTCATCGAACAAGGAAATAACCTTAACTTCTTCCCAAAACGCAGAGAGACTCGGACCAAATAATTCCTTGTACAAATACTCATCACGCATTGTTGCGGGGATATTAACACAGATAGAATTGCAGAAACTTACGAAGTTAAAGAGATATCTGCTCGTTTCCGCCAGACGCTTTAAGCGCTTGGTTCTTTCCATAGGCGTAATTTTATCGAATCCATCATCAGAAAAGAATTTACCATTACCGCCTATTTTATTCAAATAACCGTCCCAGATACCCTCATTAATATTGCATTCCGTCACCCGGCAAATATTCATAAGCCCATCCTTCACCGTATAGCGCCGGGCGGTTTTATTACCGAAGATATACAAGGTGTCAATCTCAGAATATGCGGGAGGTTTCTCGGGGGAATCGGCCAACACGTTGCCTTTCCCCGGTTGATATGTAACATAACGATAATCGGGGCATAATAAGCCGTTATCGTTGTATCCTGTTATTACATAAAAACGGGGGTCTCCCGATTTGACTTTTACAATAATGGGATTTCCGACAGTGAGGAATGTCATGATTTCTTTTTTAAACATATTTGCGTCCGTACGTATATGATACTCGTACCCGACATATCCGAATAGGAAATCCACAATATGGTCTGAACCACAGCCATAGCTTTCCTCTTCAGTATCGCCGATCCATTTCTGCATTTCGCTTGGGTGCCCGTCAAAATGACAGCGCACGGCACTGTTTCCGGACATGGTATTGAATAAAAAGAAATAGGATGCTTGTTTATTAACAGCTGTCAGTTTATCACAATTTCCGCCGCCGCAGCCACAACACGGTGTGATACCGTCCTTACAATAAATATCACCGGAACCGTCAATGCCTTCCAGGAACATATATGCAGCGGTAAAACGCTGGATAAACGTCAGTTTTTCCAAAGAATTGTAGCGGATATTGAAATCAAGCGACTTGTTAGAGGGAAGTGCCGCATCGCTCTCGACTACAGTTGTTTTGAAAGAATTTTCAACAAACTCACTCATGCTGTATACACTTCCTTTTCGTTTAAAAATTAACTATTCAATTATAACAAGTTAAGTTGTTTGCAAAAAGGAATGGTGCCCGCTATATTTGACCAAGCATATTCATTATATATAAAATCCGCCGTCAATACAAGTTTGTATAGGTTTAGTAGATATCAAATGGACAGCGATAAAAGCCCACGGCAGAACTGAGATAGAAAAATTTTAGAAAACGAAAAACCTTATGAATGTAGAATAGTAAAAGGTTTTGCGACTGTATTACTATGGAACATCGGAGGTTTTTGACATTGGGAGAAATAAAAGAGTTAGTACATTCAAAGTAGAGGTGTGTATAACCATATTGTATTTCCAGTTGTTTACGGGGTAGAGGATCGAGGCGCAAGACGGGGAGACTACGTAACTCTTGAGGAACTTGTCGACGACATCCTCCACCAATATGCATAGAAGAAGGGGCTGCGCCCTCAAGCGGCGGCCTCGTCGAGCGGCTCAATGGTATTGGATCAGGAAATGAATTGGGTGATAGAGCGGTCAAAACCCGCCAGGCCTTTGCAGACAGGATGCGCAGGAAGTGTGTATGCCGTATTCCTATAAGCTGTATGAAAACGACGAGTTTTCCCCATAGGGCAAAGCTCGTCTATTTCTATCTATTTGACCGGAAGGATCGAGAGAGCAAAGCATGACCGAGAATCAATCGGATGGCAGCGGATCTGTCGGTATCCCGCAGCGCGGTTAAGAGAACCATCAAGGATCTGGAGAAAGCGGAGCTGATCCGCAAAGAAGCGCATTTTCGGGAGAACGGCAGCTCGACCTCCAATCGATACTATATGCTGTGAGTTCAAAAAATGAGATACCGTCCGCTGAGGGGAAACCGTGCCTTTGGGTGGACGGAGGGGCGGTTCAAAATGACCTCCCTTGAAGAATCCACTCTAAGCGGAGCATACGGTAGAAAAGATGAGAGTGGAAGCCGGATGCTTATGGGATAATAATAAATATATTTCAAAAAGAAAAATATATTTATACAAAAACACGGCAATCCTCTTGACGAGACGCATAGACTCATTGTAATATGGACTAAAGAGCAAAAAAGAAATTACGATGGGATTTGTTACAATGACTGTTCCTTTTGACGTTGATCGAATTCCTCTTTCTGCGGCTTTTTATCAATCTGATCCGCCGTCATTCTATGACGGTAATTCTTCTTGCTCTTTGTTTGAACGGAATACGTTTGTTTCGGCACAGATGTAGTCTTACTATGTCTGTCCTTGTTTATAAAAAACAAACGACTGTTGGAATATGGTGCGTATGAGGGGGCCGATGGCCATATATGAAAAGCTTTTCGACGCCGAGAGAGAAGGCGCCGCGGCGGAAGAAGCTTAAGCGGCGCCCGCGGCAAAGGAGGGGTGGGGGTATACAGAGAGGGGGACTTTGCTCTTCCGGTCAACTGCCGAAACAGAGCCTGGTCGGGGTAGCCATAAAACGGCAGAATAACGAATCTGTTTCGTTACAACAAGGGGGATGTTGAATGACTTTTTCCGAGTACTGTCAGACGTTGGTAAAAAATGCCGATGCCCCGGTCATGGAGGCTTTCCGGGAGAATGTAAAGCTGTCCGGCGGATATGAGCTTTCTGCTCCGCAGAAATTCCGGTATCGTTGGGAAGACCTTCCCTTCTACAATGAACTCAAGAGGCGATTTCCCCTGCTCGAAATAGCCGGAAAGGGAGAGGCCTTCGACAAGGCCTTGAACCTGATGGAGTGGCTGAGCGACCATACGGAATACAACGGCAGCAGCCCGCTGCCTCCCAGCCTGCCGGAGGAGATCCTCCGTTATTCGTACGACAAGGGATTTGAGGGAGCCATCAACTGTGCCAATAAGGCGATTGTGCTGTCCGACCTGCTGGTGGCAACGCATATTCCTGCCATGCCTGTATGGCTGTCGAACCATATGATGGATTCCCACAGCGATTTTTTTGCACAGGGGTGGATCCATTGCGTGGTTCATGCCTATCTCTGCGACAGAAAGCGGTGGGTGATGCTCGATCCGTCCTTTAATAGCTATGTGACCGACGGTATGGGAGTCCCCCTGAATCTTCTGGAAATCTTTCACGGCTTTACACAAGGGAAACAGATGCAGCTCGGCCGGTATTCCCTTAACGGAACGGATTTCTTTCGGGAACGTTATCTGGAGGATTTTCTGCTGCCCTCTCTTTTGATCCTTTCCCTATGGAAGGGCAATGCTCGGGAAAACCGCGTATTCGGCTTTTCTCAGGCAAGCGTCGTTCCGCGGAACGTCCGGTATATCGAATGGCTGAATTCCCTAACCTCGGACGACCGGTTTCCTGAGGACAGCAGAAGATATATAGCGGAATCCCTCTCCGCCCTGCAGGTGATTTCCATGGGAGATCTTCTGCTGGAACCGGTCTCCCCGGAGTAAAGGGATCCGGTTTTTCCTGTTTATTTGCCTGCCGTATTTTTTGTGCATTTCTATTGTCTTTCCTCTATAGCGCGTTTATAATGGGGCAAAAGACGGAGGGGACTCCGTAGAGAACTCCAAAAGGAGGCGGACTGGATGCTGGAAACTGACGGGCTGGGCGAAATCACAGCCGAAGAACTGTATGAAAATGGGGTGCGGGTAAGTGTGCCCCATCTGCAGGCTCAGGATGTCAAAAGGGTGTATTATTCCGGGGATATCAAACGGGTGGTCAATTATCCCGACGGGTACCTGCTGGACATTCCCCGCGACTGGGAACCGGACTTTACCATGGGCAGCGTATGGACGCGGTACCGGAACGATGGGGTGACGCTGGTAGCTACCAAGGAGGAACAGATTTACCGGTATTACGGAACGGCGGAGGCTTATATTGAAAACATCTTCCAGTATATCACCACGGAAACCTACCGGAAGGTCAACCGCGTGGAGGTGCTGGGAGAGGAAAACTTTGAGCAGGCGGACGGATACAAGGTTCATGTGAGAAAAATGCACCTGATGGAGTGTGACGATACCGTCAAATCCTTCTACACCTATGTGATTGCGCACAATGGGGTCAGCCCCTGCGTACAGCTGATGTTCAAGGCGGTGGATAACCGGGATTTTTCCCCGGTATACCGCAGCCTGCGGGTGATCCCTGTCCGGGGCAAAGGCGTGGATACGGTCACCTATCCTTGCCGGGACAATCCCAGCTGGAACGACAAGACCAGGGCATTTTACCATTCGCTGCGGGAGAGAAAGAAAGTCCTTTGGGGAATTTTCGCCGGCAATCTCGATACCGGTTCTTTGGAGGAGGCCATTCCTGCGCTGGAAAAAAAGATCGCCCACAAGTTTCCTCTGATATCGTCCTATACGGAGATGGACTGGAATTTCCCGTTGGACGAAGCGCGGCAGCTGACGCGGGAGGGGCGCATCCTTCAATATACCCATCATTTCTCCCGCTGGACAGAGGAGGTGGGCATGGGCAAGGAGGCGCCGATCCTGGATATTTACCGAGGGAAAAAGGACGACGACCTGCGGCGTATTGCGCGCCAAATCGCCCAGTACGGTGAGCCCATGCTGTTCCGGGTGAACAATGAAATGAACTCCGATTGGACCTGCTGGGCCGCCCACAACGCCATGCTGGATCCGGAGATTTTCACGGATACCTGGATCCGGATGTATCGGATCTTTGAGGAAGAGGGCGCCAACGCCAATTGTATCTGGGAGTGGAACCCCAATGCGGATTTCTCTGTTCCGCGCGCCAACTGGAATGAGATCCGCACCTATATGCCCGGCCCGGAATATGTCCATGCCATCGGCTTGACCTATTACAATTTCGGCAGCGATACCCTGTGGGATTCTTTTGATCAGCTGTATGGTCCCATGGACAGGTATTACGGCACTTATTTCCGTGACTGGCCGTGGATCATCGGGGAATTTGCCTGTTCGGATACGCAGACGCCGTCCCGCAAGTCCCGGTGGATTGCGGAGATGTTCGACAGCCTGGCGACCGGGAATTATCCCAATATTAAAGCAGCTGTTTGGTTCAGCTGCAACGACTACGACAGTGACGGGAACATCGTGCATCTGCTGCTGCTGGATGAAAGCGAGGATACCTGCAAGGAGTTCCGGGAGGGACTGGCCAGGACACAGTAGCGGTCATAAAGTGGTTGAGTTCTCCCATGAAAAGGGATATACTGTGTCTGTTGGTCTGAAATGCCCTCGGGCACGGGGACGATGAAATTTACCGGAGGGGAAAGTGAAAAGACATGCAAGTAAAACCGCTTAGACGGATATTGTCCGTCATTACTGCCGCCGCTTTGGCGGCGGCTTGTCTGACTGGCTGCAGCGGACAGGATGAGCCTGCGCCGCCACAGGAGGACGCCGTAACCGAAGCGGATCTGACGGCCGTGCGGGAAGAGCTTATCCGAACCTCGGAAACCGAAGGCCTCGGGGATATCACCGCCATGGAGCTGTATGAAAACGGCGTGCGCACCGCCAGCTCCGAATATATTCAGGCAAAGGATAACAAAAAGCTGTACTATTCCGGGGACATCAAGCGGGTGGTCAATTACCCCGATGGCTACATCCTGGATATTCCGAAGGATTGGGTGCCGGATTACTCCATGAGTACGGTGCGGGTCCGCTATACCACGGATCAGGTGACGCTCATCGCCACCAACGAGGATCAGATATACACGCTTTACGATTCCGCAGAAGCTTACATTGAAAGCGTCTTTCAGTATATCACTGCCGATACATATATGCGGGTGAACCGGGTGGAGAAGCTGTCGGAGGAAACGTTGCAGCTGGCGGACGGCTATAAGGCCTATGTACTGAAAATGCATCTGCTCAACTGTGAGGAAACGGTGAAAAGCTATTACACCTATGTGGTGTACTACAATGGCCTCAACCGGTGTGTGCAGCTGATGTTCAAGGCGGTAGACGACCGGGATTTTTCCTCCGTATACAACAGCTTCCGGCCGATTTCCGCTAAGGGGATCGCGCTGGACACCATTACTTACCCCTGCGAGGACAACGCCAGCTGGAATGACAAAACCCGGGAATATTATCATTCCCTGAAGGATTCCGATAAAATTTCCTGGGGGATTTTCGCCGATAACATCGATACCGATCCCCTCAAGAGCAAGATCCCCGGCATGGAAGAGAAAATCGATTACAAGTTCCCCATTGTCACCTCCTACACGGAAATGGACTGGAACTTTCCGCTGAAGGATGCTCGGGAACTGACCGAGGATGGTCGGATTCTGCATTTCACGTACCATTTTTCCCGCTGGACCGATGCCGTGGGCATGGGTAAGGAAGCGCCGATCCTGAACATATACCGCGGGAAAAAGGATAACGACCTGCGGCGTATGGCCAAGCAGATCGCCCAGTACGGCGAACCGATCTTGTTCCGGCTCAACAATGAGATGAATTCCGACTGGACCTGCTGGTCCGCGGTCAACGCTATGCTGGACCCGGAGATTTTTACGGAAACCTGGATCCGTATGCATGACATTTTTGAGGAGGAGGGCGCCAACGCCAACTGTATCTGGGTATGGAATCCTCAGGGGGATACGTCCGCCCCGCAGGCAAACTGGAACGAGGTGCGTACCTATATGCCTGGGCCGGAGTACGTGGATATGATTGGTGTGACCTATTACAATTTCGGCGATGAAAACCAGTGGGATTCGTTTGAGGCTCTGTATACCCGTATCGACGATTATTACGGGAAGTACTTCCGCGACTGGCCGTGGATGATCGGGGAGTTTGGCTGTTCGGATACCCAGACGCCGTCCCGCAAGCCTCAGTGGATTACGGATATGTTCACGAGCCTGGCGGCGGGAAAATATCCCAATATCAAGGCGGCTGTCTGGTTTAGCCGCAACGACTACGATGCCGACGGCAACGTGACCCATCTGCTTCTTCTGGATGAAAGCGAGGAGACGCTGACCGCTTTCCGCGAAGGCTTGGCCAAGACGCAATAAGAGGCGGGAGAGGCCGGTCCGGATGACTGTGTTCCGGCCCGGCCTCTTTATCATAATCTGTCCGGGCCTGGTTGCTATTATGCCGGGAGCCGGTATTTTCCATGACTGAACAGGAGGTTTTTTCATGCTGGATTGGCAAAAGGACGCGGTCGTTTATCAGATTTACCCCAAGAGCTTTTGCGACAGCAATGGCGACGGCATTGGCGATCTGCGCGGCATTATTTCCAAGATCCCCTATCTCAAGGCCCTGGGCATCAACACTGTCTGGCTGTCCCCCTGCTATCCCTCACCGGGAGACGACAACGGTTACGACATTTCCGACTATTGCGATATCGCACCCGAATACGGCACCTTGGACGATTTTAAGGAGCTGCTCGGGAAGCTGCACGAAAACGGCATCCGTCTGCTGATGGATCTGGTGGTCAACCACACCTCCGACGAGCATGCGTGGTTCCAGGAAAGCCGTCAAAGCCGCGACAATCCCTACCGCGACTATTATATCTGGCGCGATCCGGTGGACGGGCACGAGCCGAACGGCTGGCAGGCGGCCTTTGGCGGCCCGGCGTGGGAATGGGACGAAAAAACGCAGCAATACTATCTGCACCTTTTTTCCAAAAAGCAGCCCGACCTCAACTGGGACAATCCCGTTGTACGGCAGGAAATCGCCGACATGGTGAATTTCTGGCTGGATATGGGCGTCGATGGGTTCCGCTGCGATGTCATCAACAACATCTCCAAGGACCTGTCCGCGCCGGGCTGCGGCTACGGTCCGCATCTGCATGAATACCTGCACGAGCTGTATGAGCGGGCCTTTCAGCCACACGGTGCGCTGACCGTCGGCGAGACCTGGGGATTGACGCCGCAGCAAACCCTGGCTCTGACGGGGGAAGCCCGCGGTGAGCTGACCATGAGCTTTCAGTTTGAACACCTACTGCTTGGACGGGTGGGCGGTGACAAATTCCGGCGCTGTCCCGTTGACCGCACGGAATTTGTGAACATCCTCGCCAAATGGGAGGTAGGGCTCAAGGACGATGGATATCCCGTTCTGGTCATGGAAAACCACGATCAGCCCCGCGCGCTTTCCCGTTTCGGCGACAGCGCCTATCCTTACGAAAGCGCGACCATGCTGGCGGTTCTGCTCTATGGTATGCGCGGCGTGCCGTTTATCTATCAGGGGCAGGAGCTGGGGCTTTCCAACCCGGTATTCCGTTCACTGTCGGAGTACCGCGACATTGAGACGATCAATGCCTACCATGAGATGCGCGCCGAGTTCACGGAAGAGGAGCTATTGCCCATGATGAATTTCGGCAGCCGGGACAATTCCCGCGTGCCGATGCCGTGGTCGGAGGAAGCCAACGGGGGCTTCACCAGCGGCACCTCGTGGATTCAATGCGCTGTCGACCCCGCCCGTACGGTAGCGGCAGAAGAAAAGGATCCCCGTTCGGTGCTGCATTTTTACCGTCGGCTGCTGGCCCTGCGCCGGGAAAATGACTGCCTGCGCCGCGGCGAATTTGCCCTGCTGCACAACGAGGACGGAACCGTCCTGTATCAGAATACCCTGGGCGCCCGCAAAACGCTGGTTGCCTGCCGCTTCGCGGACAGTGAAGCCGCCCTGCCCGACGGCGTGCCGGAAAACGCCGCGCTGCTGCTGAGTAACTATGAGGACGCCGACACCACTGCGGCGTTGCGTTCCTATGAAGCGCGGATTTTTGAGGTGTGCTGATTGGCCGTGGGAGTGGACACGGTGGCGGCTTTGCCAAGGGTTGGTGGAGTGCGGTGAAAGCACCGGCAAAGACGCTCGATGGAATGTGCGCAGCGCTTATTGTTTTGAGCGAAAGTATGTGAGATGTCACCGGGCTGGAGGCTATTCCTCCAGCCCGGCTCTCTCTGTTTTTGGTATAATAAAGGTTGGGAGAAATGCGAGAGCATTTCTCAGGAACGCTGCCGATAAACGTAGGATGAGAACTGCATGGGGCAGCGTTCATGGAATTCTGGCCCAGGGCCTTTATGTTTGAGGACAAACGATGTGATGTGTCCCTGGGCCTGGAGAAATTGGCTGTCGGTCGGAACGACCTCCTCCCGCTTCGCGGCACCGCCAATCCTCCCTCTACGCTTATGGTATACTGAGCCCAGGGCCTCTATATTTGAGGACAAACCATGTGATGTGTCCCTGGGCCCGGAGAAATTGGCTGTCGGTCGGAACGACCTCCTCCCGCTTTGCGGCACCGCCAATTCTCCCTCTGCGCTTATGGGCAATACTGTGCCAGGGCGTCTTTGTTTGATGGCAAAGTATGCGGGGAGTTTCTGGGCCGAAACCTGGTATGAGAGGACGGTGCCGCTGTTTGTGATTTGTGAATAAAAGCCACCAATCAAAGACCTTATGAAAAAGCCTATGGCTTTGGCCTTCTACCCTTCTCACAAAATGACAGAATAAGATATCCAGAAATGTCCTATTGACAATGGAAATATACTCACTATAATGGTAATATCAAACAAAAATATATATCATATTGAATTGATAAAGGAGGGGGAGCTTTGAAGTACGATAGTCGGATGGGAATTGCTTATGATACACTGTTTTATAGCGTTTTCTATTTTAACTTTGACAGAATAAAAAAAGATTATCAGGAGCACTACGGTGTAACGGAAAAAGACTTCTCCTTTTATTATCGTCTTAAGGAATCGATATCCACTCCTCCGCCGGAGTTGTATCCTTTCTTTTATTGGGACTTATTGAGGCCTTCTTTCTTATCTAACCGTTATTATCATGATTTTCGCTTTGGGCAGGAGGATTTTCTTTCCTTTTTATCCAGAATTGAAATCGATCCATCATTGAGGCAGTCGGTATTTGAATATTATGTGGGGCCCTTAAATGAGACGTCCACGTTGGATAATATGGAACTGATCAAGCAAATTCTAAAGATGGATGCTGACCGGGAGCTGATTTTGCAGCTGATTAACCTGTCAGCTTCTTTTGAAAGCGTACTGCAAACCCTGTTTTCCTTCCTGAAAAAAACTTATTTACTCGTGGAAGACCTACACGTACAAAACAAAGCACACGTTCAGAAACTTTTAAAAATTTATGATACGGACAATTTTTTAATGAACCTTCATATGTTAGGTGCATTTGAATATGAACACGAAAGCAAGAAAGACAGGGATTCGATCAGTCTCCTGAATGCTGCGATAATCCTTCAAAAAGGGACCTATGAAACGGGATACAAATTTGTATTTGGCGGCAAGTGTTCTGCCCAACTGGATAAATCGATGATCGATTTTCAAATATCTTCCAGGGAATTGTGCGAGGCTCTTGGAAATCCGATAAAGTATGACATTCTGATGTATCTGAAGGATACGGAGGCGACAGCCACTCAATTAACAGATGTGCTCATATTGTCGCGCCAGACGGTGAACCGCCACCTCTTATGGCTGTTTCGCAATTGGTTCATCTTTGTTTCCAAAAGGAAGGGGCCAGAGGTTTATTATCAAATCAACCGCCATTTTTTCACGTATGCCAAAAGAGCCCTATATGAATTTGCCGAAAATTTTGAAAACGATTCCGCGGAGAACAAGGAAAGTGAAGAAAATGAAAATGTAGAAAAAACCGACAATTAGCAGTCTCTCCTCCCAATACCTCGCCTCCTATATCCAGACATTTGCGCGGTCGTCAGGTGCATGGAAGATAATATAGCGTCCCATGACCGTTTATGAGTACCGGGTATTGCCTCAAAAACGATACTCTTATCCGCAAAAAACAGGGGGATGGTTTTCTAACCATCCCCCTGTTTTTTCAGACACTGCGGACCATACGGGCGTCCTCGCGGGTGACGCAGCCCATCAGCAGCAGCAGGAAACCGTATCCCAGGCTGGCCAGCGGAATGCCCACCAGCAGGGACAGCAGCGGGGAGAGCCCGCTCCAGATGTGCTGCTGGAGGAACCAGACAGAAGCGCCGGAGGCGGCCATGGCCAGGGCAGGACGAAAAATCCACTTTCCCCACTGCAGATGCAGGCCCGTGACCTTTAAGAGACGGTGCAGGTTGAGCAGGGAGGTCAAAATGTTGCTGAGGATCATGACGTACAGGAAGCCCTGAATTCCCTGAAGAGGGACCAGTACCACGATCAGGGCGATGCGCAGCACGGAATCCAGGATGCTGTACCGCAGGCTGCTCACCTGCTGGTCCAGGCCGCGCAGCAGTCCGTCCACAACGTTTTCCAGATACATGAAGGGCATGACGGGGGCCAGCACGCCGATGAGAAAGCCGATTTCCTCGCTTTGATAAATGGCCAGCCCCAGCGGCTTGGCGTACACGGCGAACAGGCCGCTGATCAGGATGGAGGCGATCAGGGTCAGGTGAAGTGAGCGGTTGACCGCCCGTTCCACCTGATCCGTGCGGTGCCGGGCGGCGGATTCGGAGACTTCCGGCACTAGCAGCGTAGAAAAGGAGGAGAGGAAGGAGGAGGGGAAAAACAGGATGGGCATGGCCATCCCTTTGAGCATTCCGAACTGCGCGAGCCCGGTTTCCCGTGAGGAGGTGTATTTCGCCAGGCAGCTGGGAACCAGAAGGTTTTCAATGGTGCGCAGGATGGAGTTGAGGTACCGGCCCGCGGAGATGGGCACCGCGATGGACAGCAGGCGCCGGACCACACCGCGGGGTGGGGAGGAGAGGCCGGAGGTGGTGCGGGTCCTTTTCTGATCCCGGCGGTAGGACAGGCCCAGATACAGACAGGAGGCCCCTTCCGCTATGGTATCGGCCAGCAGCACGGCGGCACAGGCATAACTGATGCCTTTGGGGGCGAAATAATCGATGAGGAAGAACACCACCGCCATGCGCACTGCCTGTTCAAAAAGCTGGGCGTTGGAGGAACTGGAAACCTTGCGCCTGGCGATGAAATATCCGCGCAGGCAGGCGGAAACGCCCATGAACAGCAGGCTGGGGGACAGGATTTTCAGCGCGGGAACCGCCCGAATATCCTTGAGCCAGTAGAGGCTGATGGGCTCGGCGGCAAAGAACACCGCCAGCCCGGACAGCAGCCCCGCCGTGGCACTCAGCGTCAGGGACCGCCGCAGGATGCGGGAGGCCGGCCGGCCTCCCTCCGGGGCCTCCTCCGCCACCAGACGGGTGACGGCGGTGGAGATGCCGGAGGTGGCGAAGGTGGACGCCAGTACATAAATGGAAAAAATCAGCTGGTACAGGCCCATGCCTTCTGCCCCGATCTTTCCCGACATATAGACGCGGAAAAACATGCCCACCGTCCGCAGCAACAGGGAAGTGGCGGTGAGAATAAACGCGTTTTTAAGAAAGGTATGTTTTTTCATCGGTACACTCCCCTGCTGGATCAGTGATGGACCTACCGGGCGGTATAGCTGACCGTCAAGGCATTCCAGGTCACCTTATCCACCTGTCCGGTGACGGGAAGCTGGAACAGCTGCTGGAAGCTTTCCACCGCCTTCAGCGTCTCGCGGTCATAGCGGCCGGTGATTTCCAGATGGGGGAGGTTTTGAAAATTCTGGCCGATACCGTTGATCATCAGCTGTACAGTGTATACGGCGTCCCCTGTATCCCCCGACATCAGCACGGCGTCGGGGGAAGGGAACAGAGGGACCGGCAGGGCGGCGGAGTATCGAAAGACGACGGTCTGATAGGCGTCGGCCAGCGCCTCCCAGGTGGCGAAATCGACGCTTCCTGTAACCGGCAGACCGGATATACGCTGAAACGCCTTTACGGACGCTGCGGTTTCCGGCCCGAACAGGCCGTCGACATTCAGGGAAGGGATGCGCTTGTCTTCCTGTGCCAGGGTGCGCAGGGAGCGCTGGATGCTTTCAATATCCCGGCGCTGATTCTGCATGTCGGGTTCCAGATGGTGGGTATTCTCATTCATGTGGCCGCCTCCTGAAGTTCATATCCCGGGTATTGCCCGATTTGGTTGTTGCCTCCCAGTGTCAGGTCGGAATACAGGCTGACGATCAGGCCCCAGGTAATGGGGCCGATGGTTCCCGTTTCTTCCAAACCGAACTGGTTTTGGAAAGCGTATACCGCGTCCCGCATCGCCGGGCCGTATACTCCGTCCTCCGCCAAGATGGGGATGGAGGGATACGCCTGGGCAATGCGGTTGAGATACTGCTGCATCAGCAGGACATTGGGGCCTGTGGAACCTTCACTGAGCTCCACACCGGGATACAGGGGCTGCCCTCCTTCCAGTACGGCGCCGGAATCGACAATGCCGCGGTAGGCGCGGAGAATTTCGTTCCATGTCTGACGGCCCACGATACCGTCCGGGTTCAGGCCGTACGTTTTCTGAAAGGCGATGACTGCCTGCCGGGTGGCCTCCCCAAAGATGCCGTCCACGTTGATGGGAGGGACGGTTTCATAAAACATGCCGATGACCGCCAGATAATACTGTAGCACCCGGACAGGATTGCCGGTGTCGCCCAGCTGAAGGATAGAGGGGTACTGCTGGGCCGTTTCATCAAAAGAGAGGCCTTCGGAATCCAGCTCGGACAGGCGTTTGACACCCGTGTAAAGATAGCCGATTTTATACCATGTGGCCTCATCAACCTCCCCGGTAACCGGGAGGTTGAACACTCTTTGGAACACTGCCACGGCATCCTCGGTCTGCTGATTGAAAACCGGGGTAACGGGGTTGATTTTGGGAATGCTGGGATAGTTGCGGGAGATGCGGTTGAGGCGGATCTGAAGGCTGCGCACCTCATTGCCTCCGTCTCCCATGCGCAGTACCCTTCCGGGATAGGAGGGGGAATTGATGCGCACCGGCGCATTGCGCACGATTTCGATGTCGTTGCCGTAATAGTTGGTGAGAATCTGGTATGGCGTGTAGCCGGCGTTGGCCAGGGCCACGGTTCCCCACTGGGATAAGCCGGGACAGGTGACGGTGGTGCCGTTGCAGTACTGGGTGAAATAGGGCTCGACGCTCCCCTGCCGGCGGACATAGGAGTTGAACATTTCATCCACCAGTACGCTGATGTTCTCAAAAACGTCCCGGCCCTGCACATAGGATTGGTCATAGGCGGTGGAATTGGTGATGTCAAACGCATATCCCTGATTGCGGTAAAACTCCGTATAGATCCGGTTCAGAGCAAAGGAGATCTGGGCGTAGATGTTGGCCCGCAGGGCGCTCTCCGGCCAGGTGGGATAGATTTCGCTGGAGGCCACATTTTTGATATAGTCCGGAAAGCTCACCGAAACATTCTGGGCGTTGGAGGCGGGGGGGCCCAGGTGAACCGTAATGGTGGAGGGGATATAGGGGGCGGCTATGGTGGGCATGGGGATTACTCCTTTCTCGGGTTTACAGATCCTGGGGGCCGCCTTCATCGATGGCAATGTCGTCGGTGACCCCGCCTTCCGGTATGGGGATCAGCTCCACCGGCTGGATGGCGGTGATACCGCCGAACAGGGGAACGTTGAAATCCCGGACGGGAATGTATCCGTCGGCGGTGATTTGGATGTTGTAGGTGATATAGGGATGTTCGATTCCGGGTTTTTGGGATAGCTCCGGATTGGCTGCCGGAAGCGGGATAGACCGGGTTTTGCCGTTCTGGTCGGTGACGGCGATTTCCTTCAGGGTACTGCCGTCGGGAAGCGTCCGGCTCACCGTTACGTGCGCCCCCTCTACAGGAAGGGCCCGGCGGGCCGTGTATGCCTGTACGATGAGATAACCGGTATCGGTGGCGGGGGGCTCTTCAAACCGAAGCGCCTCCTCGTCCGCCAGGCTTTTTTCCAGGGATGCTCCGGGGGAGACCAGTGTCATGGGGTCCGCTTCGTCCATGCGGTCTTCGGCCGGAGTATCCATGGAGGCGGCGGTTCTGCTCCAGTCGTCCAATGAGGGATCGGGACGGACAAAATGGACGCCGCTTTCCGCTGACGCGGGGATTTCCTCCCACGACAGGCCGGCGTCCGCCGCAGGTGGGGCGGAAACCGCCTGGGCCTCCTCCGGAGCGGAGGAGGCTGTTTCGGCTGTGGATTCCGCTTCCGCCGATGCGGCGGCCGCACGGTCTTCCTTGGGCTCTTCCGCCGCTTTGTCCGCCTGGGGCGTCAGGGGAACGCGTACCCGGTTGCGTTGATGATAGCGAAGCAGTTCCTGGTTATACTGTTGGATGAGGTCGTTGAGGCTGCCGCGACCCGAATTGGATGGAGTACTCATATACGCTACCTGCCTTTCCTGCTGTGTTGACGGAGTTCCGGTACCGGTTCCGTCGGGAGAGGGATTCAATTATACATATGTCGGAAAGCGGAAAACATGCCAGGACAGTCCAATTGCTCCTTGTACCTTTGTGAAGCAGCTGGTATAATAGGCCCGTGGTTTTTACCTGTTGGAGCAAACGATGGAGCAGTGTTCTTCCCTTGCGAGGAGAGCGCCCTCCCGTGGTCAGGAGGAGGGGGAAAACAGGGAAAGCCCCTCCTTATCGGTTATGACTACTTCCCCGCGGGTGGAGCCCTATGCGGCGGCGTTTAACGGGAATGTTGCGGAGCAGAAGTGTCTTGGGGCAAGCAGGGAATGCAGCCGGAAGAAACGCGGGAATGTTCAGGCATGAACCGGGCAACCAAACGGTTACAAAACCAAATAATCCGCGGGAAAAGCGCGGAAGAGAAGGGCGGATGGAAATGGTAAAGATCGGACTGCAGATTTATACCCTTTGGCGAGAGACGGAAAAAGATTTTGTCGGCACGGTTAATGAAGTGGGCAAGATGGGGTATGATGGCCTGGAACTGGCCGGCATGCCCAATTGCTCGGAGCAGGAACTGAAGGAGCTGCTGGATAAAAATAACCTGCAGGTGGCGGGTGCGCATCTGAGCTTTGAGGAACAGGAAGCGGACATGGAGGGCCTTTGCGGCTTTTTATCACGCCTGGGCGCCAAAAAGATCACGATCCCCGCCATGCGGCAGGAAATGCTGGCGGCGGAGGCACTTCCGGAAACAGCCCGGAGGCTCAACGAACTGAACAAACGCGCCGAGGCCTGCGGACTGGAATTCTCCTACCACAATCACTGGGTGGAAATGGTGGACAACCGGATGGAAACCCTGCTGGAGCTTTGCCCCCATATGCAGTGGGAGCTGGATACCTATTGGGCCAAATATGCGGGACGTGACCCTCTGCAGACAATGAAGGAGCTGGGAGACCGCCTGACCCTTCTGCACATCAAGGACATGGCTCCCGGCGAATTGACTCCGGACACGCCCAATCCCGCCATTCTGGAGGGGATCATCGATATTCAGGGGCTGCTGGAACAAGCCAACCGGCAGGGAATCGACTGGGCCCTGGTGGAGATGGACAATCCCGATGGGGATCCCCTGACCTTGACCCGTCGCAGTGTGGAAAATCTGCGAAAGGCAGGCTTCTGAGGCTGGGAGAACCGCTCGGCTGAGAGACAGGAATAGGTTCGGACTTTCTGATCCGGCGGTGGAACACGCCCGAAAAAGCCATAAAGAATGGGAAAAGCCCCCGGATAGAACCGGGGGCTTTTCCCATAAAAAATCTTCGAGGCAGGCATATTTTGAAGGGATGAAGAAAAATGAAGATCACCACTCCAAAGTACCGGGATATGTTCCCTATATATGGATGATGAATCTGGCCATGGCCTATGTTTATGAAGCAGCGGGGGGATCGGTATCGATCCTCCTTGCCGCCTATCCGGTCACGTATTTCGTCGAAAACCTATACAGACTGCAGATAATATACGGTAAAAAAGGCTGTCAACAGAAACGAGGCGGCCGTCAGTACCAGATTGATCAGAGGCAGCAGACCGGCGTCGGTGCTTTTTTTCCCGCCGAAGCCGGTATAGGCGAAAATAGTGGCCAAAATCAAAAACAGATTGAACAGAGACAGCCAGGAAAAACACAGGGAGAAAACCGCCAGCAGCATTCCTACGGCGCTGAAGCCCCGGCAGCGGAGCCACCTCCGTATGCCGGGGCCTCCTTTTTCCCGCTTCCCTTCGGTGCGGTTCTCCGGCAGCGTTGAATGACGTCGAAAACGGTCGAACATAGGCACAGTCCTTTCCCTGATGGAGAGCCTCCCCGAAAAAGAGATGGTTCCTGTTTGGAAACAACTTTATTGAGTATAACACATTTGTATTCAATTGACAACATATGTATTCAACGCTTGGCCCATACTCCTCTAGTATTGAAGTGAAGATGGTCAATACTGAGGGGGAGAAAACATATGCTGGATGCGGAATTGGTGGGGAGGGTTTTTCAACGGTGCCGGGAAAGAAAGGGGCTTTCCCAGGAGGTGGTCAGCAGCTTTGCGGAAATCGGGCGGACCCATCTGAGCGCCATTGAGCGGGGACAGCGCAAGCCGACGCTGGAAACCTTTTTCCGTCTCAGCGAAGCCCTGGGCATCAAAGCCAGCGATATGATGAAGCTCATTGAGGAGGAAATGGAGAGAACCTCCTCCCACTGACGTGCGCGAGCAAAGTACAAAACAAAAAGGACAGGCAGGTTTCCCGAAGAAACCCGCCTGTCCTGCGTGTTGGTGAGCCATCGGGGATTCGAACCCCGGACCCTTTGATTAAAAGTCAAATGCTCTGCCAGCTGAGCTAATGGCTCATGCACGTAACGCGCTTTGATATTATATCCAATCAGAAAAGCGATGTCAAGCCAAAGTTTTAAAGCCTTCGTTCGGAATAATCAGAAGGGATTCCGGACGGGAGAGACCCTTCCGGCAAAAAGAAAAAGGCGAACCCAGCCATTGACACGGCCGGCAGGTGCTATATAATACCTGTAAGGGAGGCTGTCCGACGGCCTCATCTGGAGTAAACAGGGGGGACGAAAATGAAAAACGAAGCATTGGCCCGCTACCGGAAGTTTTACCGCGATCAGCTGCTGGAGGACTGCATTCCGTTCTGGATGAAGAGCGATCTGCTGGACCGGGAAAACGGCGGATACATCACCTCGGTGGACCGGCAGGGCAAGAGCTACAACGACGACAAATCCGTTTGGTTCCAGGGCAGAGGGCTGTGGACGTTTTCCGCGCTGTGCAATCGGTACGGCGCGCGGGAGGAATGGCTGGAGGCGGCCCGGCTGGGAAAGGATTTCCTGGAAAAATACTGTGTGGATACAGATGGACGCCTGTTCTTCACCGTGACCCGGGACGGACGGCCGCTGCGCAAACGGCGATATATGTATTCTGAGAGCTTTTATACGGTGGGAATGGCGGAGTATGCCGCTGCCACCGGAGATCGGGAGGCGCTGCGAAAAGCGGAAGCCTGCTTTGAGAGCATGCTGCGCCTGTACCGTGATCCCTCCTCCGATCCGTACAAGATCACGCCCAAGAGTTACGCTTCTACCCGGAGCGAGCGGGCGGTGGCGGTGCCTATGGTGCTGGTCAGCAGCGCCCAGCTGCTGCGCCGTTGCGATCCGGAGAAAGCGGACTATTATTCGGAGATCACCCGCCAGATGGCGTCGGATATCTTCACCTATCATTACAAGGCGGACAAGGAATGTGTGCTGGAAACCGTGCTGTCCGACGGGTCTTTCCTGGATAACCCGGCGGGACGGACGGTGAATCCGGGGCATTCCATCGAGAATTCCTGGTTCCTGATGAACGAGGCCCTGTATTCCGGCGATCAGGAGACTTTGCGGAAAGCGCTGAACATCCTGAACTGGTCGCTGCGCCGGGGTTGGGACAGCGAGAACGGCGGCATCTACTATTTTGTGGATGTCAACGGCCGTCCCTGTGAACAACTGGAATGGGATATGAAGCTCTGGTGGGTTCACAATGAGGCTCTAATCGCCCTTCTGATGGCCTATGGCCTGACCGGGGAAGAGAGCTACTGGGTCCGTTTTGAGGAAATCCACGAATATGTCTTTTCCCATTTCCCCGATAAGGAATACGGCGAGTGGTACGGCTATCTCCACCGCGACGGTACCGTATCCCATACGCAGAAGGGTTCCCTTTGGAAGGGCCCGTATCATCTGCCCCGCTGTCTGATGATCTGTGAGCAGCTGCTGGGATGCCTGGAGGAAGGAAAGCCGCTGGAGCCGGTGCTGTAAAGGGATCAGGACGACAATGGTACAGGGGGCCGTACGCGAGTTCGCGTACGGCCCCCTTTGTGATGTAGAGCTAGAAAATTTATGAGGAAGGAGTTTGTCAGTTCAGCCGCCGAACCCGCCATTTGAGCAGAAAAGCCGAATGGATGATGACCAGCACTGAGCCGGCGTTGTGGACCAGGGCGCCCACCACCGGGTTCAGGATACCTGTCATAGCCAGAAGAATGGCGGCGAAATTCAGTACCATGGAAAAGGTCAGATTGATTTTGATGGTGGTCATCATGCGCCTGGACAACGCCAGCAGATGGGGAAGCTCCTTGACCTCATCGTCCACCAACGCAATATCGGCGGAATCGACGGCGATGTCGCTGCCGATTCCCCCCATAGCGATACCTATCTGAGCGCGCTTGAGGGCCGGGGCGTCGTTGACGCCGTCGCCGATCATGCAGACCGGCTGCTGTTGCTCCTGATAGAAATCGATCCATTTCAGCTTATCCTCCGGCAGGCAGCCGGCATGGACTTCATCGATATGAAGCGCGGCGGCGATGGTGCGGGCGGCACTTTCGTGGTCGCCAGTCAGCAGGACGGGCCGAATGCCCAGGGAGGAGACGCGGTCGATCATATCCCGGCTTTCCGGGCGAAGGGTATCCGAGAGTACAAGATAGCCGGCCATCCGGCCGTCTACGGCGACATAGATAACCGTGCATCCCTGATTCAGAAAGGCTTCTGCCTCCTTTTGCACGGGATCCTCCGGGGATATACCGTGTTCGGCCAGCAGTTCCCGGTTGCCGGCAAGCACTTCCCGGTTTTCCGCCCGGGCCAGAACGCCCCGCCCGGGCACCATCTGAAAATGCTCCGCCTGCGGGACGGGCTGTCCCGTTTTTTGCTGATAACCGCGCACCACCGCTTTTCCCAGTGGGTGCTCCGAACGCCCTTCGGCAGCGGCGGTGAGGGCGTATAGCTGGTCCTCCGGTATATCGGGGCACAGGCTTCGAACGGCTGTGACCTGAGGTGTGCCGAATGTAAGCGTACCGGTCTTGTCAAAGGCGATGCGGGAGACGGAAGCCAGACGTTCCAGGGCATCGCCCTCCCGCACCAGGAAGCCGTGCTTGGTGGCGTTCCCGATAGCGGCCATGATGGCGGTGGGAGTAGCCAGCACCAGGGCGCAGGGGCAGAACACCACCAGGATGGTCACAGCGCGGATGATTTCTCCCGTGATCAGCCAGGTGAGCGCCGCTGCCGTCAGAGCGATGACCACAATCCAGGTGGCCCAGCGGTCGGCCAGACCGACGATTTTGGCCTTTCCGGCATCGGCGGACTGCACCAGCCGGATCATCCGCTGGATGGAGCTGTCCTCTCCTACTTTGGTGGCGCGCATGTCAAAGGAGCCGAATTGATTGACCGTGCCGCTGGATACCTCCTCTCCGGGGCCTTTGTCCACGGGGAGGGATTCGCCGGTCATCACCGCCTGATTGATGGAGGTCTGCCCCGACAGAATCACGCCGTCCACCGGAACGGTTTCTCCCGGTAGCACCCGGAGAAGATCACCGACCTGCACCTGTTCGGCTGGGAGGAGGCATTCGCCGCCGTTTTGCAGGACACGGGCGGTCTGCGGCGTCAGATGGACAAGCTTTTCGATTCCTGCCCGGGCTTTGGCCACTGTCAGATCCTCCAGCAAAGCGCCCAGCTGCATGATGAACGCCACTTCGCCGGCGGCAAAATCCTCTCCGATCAGAATGGACGCGATCAGTGCCAGGGAAACCAACACGTCGGCCTTGATGTCAAACGCGGTGACCAGGCCGATGACAGCCTCCAGCACGATGGGAATGCCGCACAGTATGATCGCCACCCACGCCGCGTCAAAGGGGAGAGGAAGCAAGTGAAACATGCTGGCCACCAGGGACAGGCCGGAAAGAACCAGCAGGACAATATCCTTTTTGACTCCGCCCCATTCCAAAAAATGTTCCAGCTTTTGCATGAGCAATCCTCCTTTGCTATACCCCTATGGGTATATAGGCATTATACCCATAGGGGTATAGGTTGTCAAGGCGGCGTACGGGGTGAAGCTCACTGCTTTTTGTTTATGCCTTTCCTTTTTTCCGCAGTTGCCGTTGAGCCCGTTCTTTTGGAGAAATACTGAAATACATTTCGAATGAGGATGGCAACGTTTTTCGATTATGCACGGGATAAGCGAAGACTTTCTTCTAATTGTCAAGCGTATGAAGCGGGGTCTTCGCCTTATCCGTCCCACTTCGCGGGACACCTTCCCCTAAAAGACAGGGGGCTTTCGGGTTTCATCGTGGCTTGGGTTCATTTCATCAAGTAAAAGAGATGGGTTAAATAAAGAGAGAGACAGCTTCCTGTGAAGTGTCTCTCTCTTCTCGTCCTATTAAAAGCGGGAGGAAATCAGGTCATGTTGGCGAAGCGTTCCACCGCCTTGGTAAAGCTTTCGATGGTTTTATCTGCGTCTCCATGTTCGATGCCGTCGCGGACACAGTGGCGGATATGACCCTCCAGAACCACCTGTCCGGCCCTGTGAAGGGCGGATTTGGCAGCGTTGATCTGGGACAGCACATCCTCGCAGGGGACGTCCTCATCCACCATACGGTCAATGGCCTGAACCTGACCGATGATCTTCCTCAGCCGGCGGTGCAGATTGTCGGCATCCATACATTGTCTCATACGGCGCGTCTCCCTCCATTTTCAGCCTGTTTTTCTATTGTAAAAAGGGCGGGCGTCTTTGTCAAGCGGAAGGGAAGATCCCGGCTGGGGGATGGGGAATCTCATAGTCAAAGACGGAACGGAGGAAACCGGAGAAACCGGGAGGATATGGGAGGAATCCGGGGCAACAAGGGGGATAAAATAAAATAAATCAGGAAATTCTCGAAAAAAACAGGAAATATATTGACATTTGCCGTCAAAGCCCCTATAGTATAGATTGCTGCTTTCAAGGAGGGGATAATACCCAAAGAAAGTTCATGCATCTAAGCAAACGTCCAGCGGGATCAACGCAGCGCCGCAGCCGGGGCCGGAGGCCGACGGCTGTGAAAAACCCTTTGCGGAGGGCGCTGTCAGAGAGACCGCGGTCCTGTCCTTATGAACGGGACTCATTACCGCAAAGGGGGATGCATTCATGGAAAATCAGGAAATCATTCGTTTGCAAAACATTGCCGTTTCGTTCGACGGGGAAAAGGTGCTGGACGATTTCAGTCTCAGCATCCGCAACGGAGAATTCGTCACCCTGCTGGGGCCCTCGGGCTGCGGCAAGACGACGACGCTGAGGATCATCGGCGGCTTCGTGACCCCGGACGAGGGTGATGTTTTTTTTGACGGGGAGCTCATCACCAAACTCCCGGCGTACAAACGCAACGTCAATACGATTTTTCAGCGGTATGCGCTGTTTCCTCATCTGAATGTGTACGATAACGTGGCTTTCGGCATGCGGGTCCAGAAAAAAAGCCGGAGCGAAGTCCACGAGACGGTTAAGCAGATGCTGGAGCTGGTCAATCTGAAGGGCTTTGAGAAGCGGGGCGTGGGGACATTGTCCGGCGGCCAGCAGCAGCGGGTGGCCATCGCCCGTGCCCTGGCCAACAACCCCCGGGTGCTGCTGCTGGACGAGCCGCTTTCCGCGCTGGACCTGAAGCTGCGCAAGGACATGCAGGGGGAGCTGAAAAATATCCAGCAGAGCCTGGGCATCACGTTCCTCTATGTCACCCACGACCAGGAAGAAGCCCTGTCCATGTCGGACACGGTGGTGGTCATGGACGGTGGCCGCATCCAGCAGATCGGGTCGCCTCAGGATGTGTATAACGAGCCGCAAAACGCATTTGTTGCCGATTTTATCGGGGAAAGCAACATACTGGACGGCATCATGCACGAGGATTATTTGGTGGAGCTGTTCGGTCGGAAATTCCGCTGCCTGGATAAGGGCTTTGCGCCTAAGGAGCCGGTGGATGTGGTGATCCGGCCGGAGGATATCGATATCGTGGAGCCGGAGAAGGGGCACCTGACTGGCACCGTGACCCGGGTAACCTTCAAGGGCGTGCACTATGAGACCATTGTGGATTTCAAGGGCTTCAAGTGGATGATCCAGACCACGGATTACTGCGAGCCGGGGAGTGTTATCGGCATCGTGCTCAATCCGGAGGATATCCATATTATGAAAAAGTCGGAGTATTCCGGTCAGTTTGGCGACTACAGCTCCTATTCCGAGGAGTTCGACGAGCTGGCGGACCCGGAGGCCGACCTGCTCCATGAGGGCGGAGGTGAGGCGGAATGATGGGGAAACGCTCCGCTGCCCCTTTCATCGTCTGGATGGCGCTGTTTACCATTGTCCCGCTGGCCATGGTGGTGTGGTTTGCCTTTACCGATGCTTCAGGCAACTGGACCTTTGACAACATTCTGGCCATTGGGGATTACGCCGAGACCTTCCTGTCCTCCATCGCCATGGGGGCGGTGGCTACGCTGATTTGCCTCGTGCTGGCTTATCCCCTTGCCTACAGCATTTCCCGCTCCAGCGAGCGGGTACAGCAGACCATGGTCATGATCATCATGCTGCCCATGTGGATGAATTTCCTGCTGCGTACGTATGCCTGGATGTCTCTGCTGGAGAACAACGGCTTTATCAACCAGTTTCTGGGCCTGTTGGGGATCGGCCCGCTGCACATGATCAACACCAAGGGTGCCATCGTCCTGGGAATGGTGTACAATTTCCTGCCTTTCATGGTTCTGCCGTTGTATTCCGTCATGGTGAAGATCGATGCCAGTGTCATTGAGGCGGCTCAGGATTTGGGGGCCAGCTTCTGGAATGTGCTGCGACGGGTACTGCTTCCTTTATCCATGCCGGGGATCGTCACCGGCATCACCATGGTGTTTGTCCCGGCAGTGAGCACCTTTGTGATTTCCAAGCTGCTGGGCGGCGGTAAGGAAATGATGATCGGCGACGTGATCGAAATGCTGTTTGTAGGCAATGCCCCCAATTACAACGTGGGCGCTGCTTTGTCCCTGATTCTGATGGTGCTGATCCTCATTTGTATGGGGATCACCAGCCTGGTGGATAAGGACGAGGAAGAGATAGGGGGGATGATGGCGTGAAAACCCTGTCAAAGATTTACAACGCCCTGATATTCCTCTTTCTGTACGCGCCCATCGTGGTGTTGATCATCTTTTCCTTCAACGACTCCAAGAGCCGTGTGGTATGGCACGGATTTACCACTAAGTGGTATTCCTCTCTTTTCAGCAATTCGGAGATTTTGGATTCGCTGAAAATCACCCTGATCGTGGCCGTGGTTGCGGCGGTAGTGGCTACCGTTATCGGGACACTGGCGGCCGTGGGCATATTTGGGATGAACCGCAAGCTCAAACAGACGCTCCTGGCGGTGAACAACATCCCCATGGTCAACCCGGAAATCGTGACCGGTGTAGCCCTGATGCTGATGTACGTGTTCATCTTCCGGGCAACGGGGCTGCTGAAACCGGGCTTTACTACCCTGCTGCTTTCCCATATTACCTTTTGCATCCCTTATGTGGTGCTGCAAGTTATGCCCAAGCTGCGGCAGATGAACCGGCACATGTACGAGGCGGCCCTGGATCTGGGTTGTCGGCCGTCTTCCGCTTTTTTCAAGGTGGTGTTGCCGGAGATTCTGCCCGGTGTGGTTACCGGAATGCTCATGGCGTTTACCATGTCTCTGGACGATTTTGTCATCAGCTATTTCACATCCGGTTCCTCGGCACAAAATCTGTCGGTGACCATTTATTCCATGACCAAGCGCCGCATCACACCGGAGATCAACGCCCTTTCAACGCTGTTGTTTGGGGCGGTGCTTCTGCTTTTGATCCTGGTAAATGTGTGGCAAATCCGCGATAAGAAAAAAGCGCGGTATTGATGGGTTCTTGACGGGTAGCCGTCTGAATCATAGGGAGGAATGCCTTATGGCATGCTCCCCATCCCAAACGGGAAATACAAAGGAGGGGTTCCATTGAAAAAATTGTCTGCTGTAAGAAAGATCGCCGTATGGTTGGCCGCGGTAGCGGTCACGGGCTCTCTGGCCGGATGCGCCGGGACAAACGAAGGAGATCAGCCCGCCTGGATGGATCAGCCCGCCGCCGAAAAAACCGGTGTGACGCTGAATGTCTATAACTGGGGCGAGTACATTGACGACGAAACCTATCGCGTCAATGAGGCGTTCACCCATCTTACCGGCATCGAAGTGAATTACAAAACCTTTGAAAACAATGAATCCATGTATGCTCTGCTCAGCTCCGGTGCTGCCGATTACGACGTGGTTTTTCCCTCCGATTATATGGTGGGAAAGATGATCAACGAGGGCATGCTGGAGAAGCTGAACTTTGACAATATACCGAATTTCCAGTACATCGACGAGCAGTTCAAGAATCCGGTGTACGATCCCACCAATGAATACTCTGTTCCCTATACCTGGGGAACGGTGGGGATTTTCTACAATACCGACATGGTGGACGAGGAAGATCTGCAGCAGGGCTGGAACATTCTTTGGAATGAAAAATACAAAGGCCAGATTCTGATGTTTGACAATCCCCGGGACGCCTTTGGGATCGCGCAGAAGAAGCTGGGGCTCTCCATGAACAGCACCAATCCCGACGACTGGCAGGCGGCCTATGAGGAGCTGGTGGCTCAAAAACCGTTGGTACAGGCCTATGTTATGGATCAGATTTTCGATAAGATGGCCAATAACGAAGCGGCGCTGGCTCCCTACTATTCCGGCGACGGCATCGTCATGCTGGAGGAAAACGACAAGCTGGATTACTTTGTGCCGGAGGAGGGCACCAACCGGTTTGTGGACGCCATGTGCGTGCTGAAAGATTCGCCGCATAAAACGGAGGCGGAGCAGTATATCAACTTCCTGTGCAGCACGGAGGTAGCCAAAGCCAACGCGGAATACATCGGCTACAGCACCCCTCAGACGGAAGCACGCAAGCAGCTGGATCCGGAGATCGGCGAAAATCCCGATTTCTATCCCCCCGAAGAGGTGCTGAGCAAGACGGAAGTGTTTATCACGCTTCCCGACGAGATCAACGAGCTGCAAGACAACCTGTGGCGCCAACTGAAGAAGTAATACCCTGCCGGAGGTTTTTTAACCTCCGGCTCTCTTTTTTCATCAAAGGTATTGACCGGTCGGGGAAAGGGGAGGTATGATACAAACGGCTGTGAAAGAGCGGGCTTTTCGTCCAGCCGTAGGAAACGAATGATATACTTTTAACAGGCGGCGTCAGTGCTTCGCCGCGGGAGAGGAGTCGGAAATATGGAAACCACGATCCGCAACGACCGGCTGACGGTGGTTTGCGACAGCATGGGTGGCGAGCAGCGCGCCATCACCTCCGAGGAGGGGATCGAGTACCTGTGGAACGGAGATTCCCGGTTTTGGAAGGGGCGCGCCCCAACGCTGTTCCCCTTTGTGGGGCGGCTGAGAAACAACCGGGCCCAGTCGGCTGCAGGGGAAATCGCCCTGCCCCGCCATGGACTGGCCCGTACCCGGGAATGGAAGGTGGAATCCGCTGACCGGCATTCGGTGACCTATTATCTCGCATCCGATGAGGAGACGCGGAAGGGGTATCCCTATGACTTCGAAATGCGCATCCGGCACTTTGTCCAGGAGGCATCGGTAACCACGGCCTATGACATCCGCAATACCGGCACGGTGCCCATGCCCTTCTGCGTGGGAGCTCACCCCGGTTACCGGGTACCGCTGGATGACCGGGATTCCTTCGAGGATTATGTGGTGGAATTTGAGTACCCGGAAACCGCGGACTGCCCTCAGGTCAATGCCGCTGACGGCCTGCTCATCGACAGCGTGCGCAACCGCTTGCTTAACGACGAGCGTTCTTTCCGGCTCAACCATGTGCTGTTCCGGGGCGACGCCCTGATCTTTGACCGCCTGAAATCCCGCAGCGTCCGCGTGTATTCGCCCAAAAGCGGCCGCGGGTTGCGGATGGATTTTGAGGGGTTCGATTACTTCGGCATCTGGTCCTCGCTGGCCGATGCCCCGCTGATTTGCTTGGAGCCCTGGACCGGCACCGCCACGCAGGAAAGCGAAGACGATATCTTTGAGCACAAGCAGGGGATGCGTATGCTGGCTCCCGGGGAAAAGGCGGAATATGCCTTTACCGTAACAGTTTATTAAGGAGACGAGATATATGTCGTGTCACGCCTTGCAGGCGGTTGTCTTTGACTTGGACGGGACCCTGGTGGATTCACTCCGGGATCTGGCGGAAGCCACCAATGCCTCCCTGCAGGCGGCAGGATATCCGCCCCGGCCGTTGGAGGAATATCCACTGATGGTGGGCAACGGCGCCCGGAAGCTGATGGAGCGGGCCCTGGGGCCGTCGGCTAATCCGGAGCGGACAAAACGCCTGCTGGAAGGTTTTTTGGAGCGTTACGACCGGGACTGCCTGCGCTACAGCCGCCCCTATGCCGGGATGCCCGAGGCGGTGGCGAAGCTGAAACGGCAGGGGTGCCGCCTGTTCGTTGTCACCAATAAGCCGGACGCCCAGGCGCGGAAAATCATGAAGGCGCTGTATGGAGAGGGGCTGTTTGAGCGGGTGTGCGGGCAGACTGGGCGTTTCCCTGTTAAGCCGGACCCTTCCCTGACCCTTTCTCTTTTGGAGGAGGCCGGGCTCTCGTCCGATCAGGCCGCCTTTGTGGGGGATAGCGGCGTGGATATGGAAACGGCTCACAACGCCGGAATGCGCGCCGTGGGCGTGCTCTGGGGATTCCGCGGGGAGGCGGAGCTGAGCGATGCCGGAGCTGACTGCCTGGCGGCTTCGCCGGAGGAGCTGCCCACCCTGTTGTTATCCGGCGGTCTCCAGCATTGATTCCGTGCGGCCTGCTTTTCGCACAGAATGGGGCTTGATAATCCGGCCGTGATCTTTTATAATGGAAAAATAGAGAAACGACGAGAATTTTGTGGAGGGGTATCAATGAAAAAGTTTTTGAGAGGCATCGCCTTGACCGCTGCTGCGGTTACGATGCTGGCTTCCGCCGCCGCCTGCAGCAGCAACCCGGCGTCCGAATACGATCTGGTAACGGAGGGGACCCTGATCATGGGCACCAACGCCGAGTTCCCGCCCTTCGAGTACAAGGAAGGGGATGCCGTGGTGGGCGTGGACGCTGCGCTGATGGAGAAAGTCGCCGAGAAACTGGATCTCAAGCTGGAGATTAAGGACATGGCGTTCGAATCGCTGCCGGAAGCGCTGTCCGGCAAAAATATCGATGTCATTGCCGCCGGCTTTACCATCGATCCCGACCGCGAGGAAAAGATGGATTTCACCGACAGTTACTATACGGCGAAGCAGACCGTGCTGCTGCGCGCCGATAGTCCCTATACCTCCATTGAGGAGATGAAGGGTCAGGGCCTGAAGATCGGCGCCCAGACCGGCACCACCGGTATGACTACGGCGGCTCCCGAACTGACGGAGGAGGCCAACATCATTGGCTACAACAACGGTTCTCTGGCGGTGGAAGCACTGCTCAACGGCAACGTGGACGCGGTGATCATCGATAACAACCCGGCCAACGAATACAAAGATCAGCACGGCGACGCCATCAAGCTGCTGGAAGACCAGTTTGACGAGGAGCATTACTGCATCGCGGTGCGCAAGGGCAGTTCCGCCCTGCAAGAGGCTATCAATAAGGCGCTGCAGGAGCTGAAGGACGAGGGCGAGCTCCAGAAGATCATCGACGAATACGTCAAATAAGGGACCTCCACCGGGGGCCCAAAAAAGCCGGCTGTCTGTGGCGGCCGGCTTTTTCCGTTAAAGCATCAATGAGCTCCGGATGGACCGGAGAGTAAAGGAGGGGTGCGCGTGGAAGGGGTAGCCGCGTTCTTTCAGAATATGGTGAACTCTTTCTCCGACGCCGTTTTTCAGTCCCTGATCAAGGAGGACCGATACCAGTATCTGCTGCGCGGTTTGGGCATTTCCCTGCTGCTGACCCTGATCGCAGCCGTGATCGGGGTGGTGGTGGGCCTGTTGCTGGCTATTGCCAAGTTGCAGGATGTCAACAACCTGACCGGCAACCGGTTCACCCGGGGGCTACGGCGCTGGCTGACAGGATTTGCCAACGGCTATATTTCCGTGGTACGGGGCACGCCGGCGGTGGTTCAGCTGATGATCATCTACTTTATTGTGTTCGGCCGCCTGCTGAAGGGGATTTTCCCCTTCAGCCTGATGGAGGATTACCAGATTGCGGGTGTGGCCTTCGGCCTCAATTCCGCCGCCTATGTGGCGGAGATTATCCGCGCGGGAATTATGGCGGTGGACAAGGGACAAACCGAAGCCGGCCGTTCCCTGGGGATGTCGGGTAGGGCCACCATGTTTTCTATTGTGATCCCGCAGGCGGTGAAGAACGTGCTGCCGGCTCTGGGCAACGAATTTATCGTGCTGCTCAAGGAGACCTCGGTGGCAGGCTATATCGGCATTGCCGACCTGACCAAGGGCGCCCAGTCGGTTGGAAGCATCACCTATGACTACATCGTTCCCCTGATCTGCGCCGCTTTCATCTATTTCCTCATGACCACGGTGCTGTCCACCGGGATCGGCGCGCTGGAGAGGAGGCTGCACAAGAGTGATTGAGGTACAGAACCTGCACAAGTATTTCGGGGAGCTGGAGGTGCTCAAGGGCATCGACGCCACCATCGAAAAAGGGGAATGTGTCTGTGTCATCGGCCCCTCCGGCGGCGGCAAGTCCACTTTCCTGCGCTGCATCAACCTGCTGGAGATTCCCACCAAGGGGGATATCCTCATCGAGGGCGTTTCCGCCATGCAGAACCTGCGCCAGCTGGATAAGCTCCGCCAGAAAGTGGGAATGGTCTTCCAGCAGTTCAATTTGTTCCCCCATATGACGGTGATGGAAAACATCACGCTCGCCCCTGTCAAGCTGAAAAAGGCCACCAAGGCCCAGGCGGCGGAAAAGGCGATGGAGCTGCTGGGGCAAGTGGGCCTAGCCGCCAAGGCACAGGAATATCCCAACCGCCTTTCCGGCGGCCAGAAGCAGCGGGTAGCCATTGCCCGCGCCCTGGCCATGGAGCCGGATGTGCTGCTTTTCGACGAACCCACCTCCGCCCTGGACCCCGAAATGGTGGGCGAGGTGCTGGAGGTCATGAAGCGCTTGGCACTCAACCACGCCACTATGGTGGTGGTCACCCATGAGATGGGCTTTGCCCGGGAGGTGGCTGACCGTATTTTCTTTATCGACAGCGGCATCGTGACGGAAGAGGGAACGCCGGAGCAGATTTTCCGGCAGCCCCAGAACGCCCGGACCAAGGAATTCCTTTCCAAGGTTCTGTGATCCCGGCGACAATAGAGGAAAGGCAGGACAGCCCCTATGAAAACCGCACTGATGATTTATATTGCCATGGGCGTGCTGAGCATCGTCCCCCTGATCCTGTTCAACATCCGGAAGATCTGGGTGCGCCGTCCGCCGGATCCGATCCAGTTCAAGGCGAGCCGTTTCTGTGTGATTCTGGTGCTGTGCATCGGCATCGGGACGTTTTTGTACGCCGGCTACCAGGCCACGATTCACAACCGGTACGAAATTGCCACCGAACGCTTCGCCCAGCAGCATGCCCAGTTTTTGCTGGGACAGACCTCGCGGGAGGAGTTCCGGGCTTTTGTGGAGGAAAATGGCACCGATCAGGTGTTGTCCTCCTTCGATGAGACGATGAACGGAACCGGAGAGTTGGAAATCGAGGCCGGAGTTCAGCCGCTTTCCGTCAAATTTATGTTGAGCAGCTGGTGTACGCCGCGGTACTGGGAAGGTGCCGAGGGCTTTGAACAGGTGGAAATCCTGGATTCGGAGAACCCCGTCTATGTCATGTATGTGCTGGATGACGGCGTCAGTCAGGAATATTATGTGTTGCGGATGGTGAATACCGATCAGGGCTGGAAATACGACTGGTTCGGCCCGGCCAACGAACAGCACCGGCAAAAGATCGATATGCCGACGCTGCTTAATGGGAAATGGTATACCGTCAAGGCGTAGGTCCTTTCACCGGACAGTGAGTTGGAATTTTGACGGATCGAGGGAGACGAAACGCGCGTCTTCCCGGCCGGAAAGGGGATAAAACCATGCGGATCTTGTTTCAGGGCGACAGCATTACGGAGATGAACCGGAAGGCCGCGGACTTTTACGACCTGGGCGATGGGTATGTTTATTATGCGGCCCAGGGCCTGCGGGAAGCGCTTCCCGAAAAGGAGCTGGAGTTCATCAACCGCGGCGTCGGCGGTGACCGTACCTGGGAGATGAAAAAACGGTGGCAGGAGCAGTGCATCGACCTGCAGCCGGATTTTGTCTCCATCTTGATCGGGGTCAACGACACGTGGCGTGCTTTTGACCAGAACAACCCCACCACGGCGCGGGAATACGAGGACAATTATCGCTCCATGTTGGAGGATGTCCGCCGGCATACCAAGGCAAAAATCCTGATGATCGAGCCGTATCTGCTTCACGATGTCCCCGAAAAGGACGCCTGGCGGCCGGATCTGGATGAAAAGATCGAAGCCTGCCGGCGGCTGGCCCGGGAGTTTGCCGACGAATATCTGCCGTTGGACGGCCTTCTGGCGGCGGCCAGCGTGCATGAGCTGCCGGCTCATTGGGCGGCCGACGGTATTCATCCGTCACAGGCGGGGGCAAAGCTCATTGCCCGGTATTATGTGGAGGCGGCGCTGCCACTCCTGAAATAGGTGTAGAATCAAAGGGGAAGCTCTCAAACCGGGAGCTTCCCTCTTTTGTGTACAGAAATCGCGCAATAGTAGCGGTGCATTCCGCCCATGGACAGCTATGCCGGAAAACCCAGGCATAGAGCGGGGAAGAATAGGGGCATACTGTAAGGGAGAGCCGCCCAATATTGACAAATATTGTGTCAGCCGATATACTAATACAATTGATAATGGTCGAGCTATGCCTGAATTTTTGCAATCTCGTCCAGGCGCCGGACCGGTTTCCGGGACAGACTCGCCGACGGTTTGGGCATGATAATCCGATACAAAGAAGGAATATGCGATGAAGATACCGTTTTCTCCCCCCGATATCGGGGATTTGGAAGTGGCCGAGGTAGTGGATACCCTTCGCTCCGGCTGGATCACTACCGGACCCAAAACCAAGCGCTTTGAAGCCGAGGTCGCCCAGTGGTGCCATACTTCCCGGGCAGTGTGCCTCAATTCCGCCACTGCGGCGGCGGAATGTACCCTGCGTGTGCTGGGGATCGGACCCGGGGATGAGGTGATCACCAGCGCCTATACCTACACAGCCTCCGCCAGTGTGATCTGCCATGTGGGGGCGACCCCTGTACTGGTGGATACCGCCCCTGGTTCCTATGAGATGGATTACGACCGCATGGAGGCGGCTATCACCGAACGGACCAAGGCGATTATCCCGGTGGATCTGGGGGGGATTCTCTGCGATTATGACCGCATTTTTGCGGCGGTGGAACGGAAAAAAGCCCTGTTCCATCCCAACACCCCGTTGCAGGAGGCGCTGGGACGGGTGGCGGTGGTGGCCGATGCCGCCCATGCCTTTGGCGCAGTTCGCCACGAAAAGGTATGCGGCGAAATCGCGGATTTTACCACCTTTTCCTTTCACGCGGTCAAAAATCTTACCACGGGCGAGGGCGGCGCGGTGACGTGGCGGCCCATCCCCGGGATCAGTGACGATGAGCTGTATCAGCAGTATATGCTGCTGTCCCTGCACGGCCAGTCCAAGGACGCACTGGCCAAGACGCAGCTGGGGGCGTGGGAATACGATATCGTGGCGCCGTATTACAAGTGCAACATGACCGATATCATGGCCTCGCTGGGACTGGCGCAGCTCAAGCGCTATCCCGGGATGCTGCGCCGGCGCCGGGAGCTGATCGAGCGCTATGACGAAGCCTTGGCGGACAAGCCGGTGACGGTCCGCAGCCACTATGGTCCGGATTTTTCCTCCAGTGGGCATCTTTATCTGATGAATCTGAACGGCAAGGGACGAAAAGAGCGGGATGACTTCATTATCCGTCTGGCGGAGAAGGAAATCGCCGCCAACGTTCATTACAAGCCCCTCCCGCTCCATACAGGGTACCGGAAGCTGGGCTTTCGGCCGGAGGATTATCCCCATGCTGTGGCATTGTTTGAAAACGAAGTGACGCTGCCGCTGAATACCTGCCTGACGGATGAGATGGTGGAGTATCTGCTGGAGAACGTTTGCGCTCAGCTATAGGGGATCAACCATTCTCCGGAGCCGGACAGCCGGACCAAAGGTGAAAACGAAGCGGAGGAAGACCCATGCTTATTTCCTTTATCGTTGTGGCTTACAATGCGGCACCGGTGCTGACTGGCCTTTTCCAGGATTTGGAGAACCAGGATTACGATCACAGTCAGATGGAAGTGCTGCTGGTGGACAGCCGCTCGGACGATGACACCAAAAAGAGATTCGAGAGTTTCCGGGAGAAAAACGGAGGGGAATTCCAAAGAGTCTGTGTGTTGGACAATCCCGGCCGTACCCTTCCGCGAGGCTGGAATGTGGCGTTGCGCGAGGCCAGGGGAGAAGCGATCTTGCGGGTGGATGCCCATACGAGGATACCGCCGGACTTTGTGCGCCGCAACGCGGAGAATATTGAGCAAGGGGAAGCCATCTGCGGCGGGACAGTGACCAGTATCCTGACGGGGGAGAGTCAGTGGCAACGCGTGCTGCTTCTGGCGGAAAACTCCCCCTTTGGCGGAGGAGCCGCCAAATTCCGGCGCAGCACAAAACGGGAATATGTGGATACCGTGGCGTTTGCCGCCTATTCCCGGCAGGTGTTTGAAACGGTGGGCGGATACGATGAGCGCTTGGCCCGCACAGAGGATAATGAAATGCACTATCGTATGAAGCAGGCAGGATACCGCATGCTGCTGGATCCGAAAATTGCTTCATGGCGTGAGGCGCGCAGTACGCTTCCGAAATTGCTGCGGCAAAAGTATCTCAATGGCTATTGGATCGGGCTGACCATGGGAATTTGTCCCCGATGCTTTTCATTATATCATCTGATTCCTTTCGTGTTCGTACTGGCCGTATTGGCAACTGTGGTGATAGCTTTGGCGGGTTATCCGCTTCTGGCAATCCTGATGTGGTCAGCATACGCGCTGCTGGCGGTATTGATGACGGTTCGTGCCTTTGGCAAAGGCGAAGGCTTTTGCGCCGCGGGGCTGCTGCTGCCGGTTATCTTTTTACTGTTTCATTTGTGGTACGGCGCCGGGACATTGGTTGGGCTGTGCCGCTTACCTTTTTGGATCCGGCGGCGGGAGAATCGGGGGTGTCCCGCCATTCAGGAGGTAAAAGCCTGTCTGCTCACCCATGGGCCGGGTCATACCGGGAAGGACCGGTGCGTTGAATGAAACGATTTTGGAATAAGCTGCAGTATGTCCATCCGCGCGACATCGCCTCCCTTTTTTTGTTCCTGATCGCCCTTCCGTGTTCTTTCCTCTTCCGGCGCCGGCACAAGCATTTATGGCTCGTGTGCGAGAGTGGAAGGGAAGCACGGGACAACGGATACTGGCTGTTCAAATATATCCGGGAGTATCACCCGGAACAGGAGACCGCCTTTGTTATTGACCGGGCCTCGGCAGATTTTGAAAAGGTGGAACGGCTGGGGAAGGTGGTTCCTTACGGCGGGTTGACCCATTGGATCTATTATCTGGCGGCGGAAAAAAACATCAGTACGCAGAAGGACGGCAAGCCCAACGCTGCAGCCTGCTATCTGCTGGAGATCTATGGTATTTTGAAAAATATCCGTGTGTTTCTTCAGCATGGGATTACGATTAACGATGGGAAATGGCTGTATTATGAGGAAACAAAGATGAGGCTGTTTGTGTGCGGCGCTCAGCCGGAATACGATTTTATCCGGCAGTGCTTTGGTTATCCGGAAGGGTATGTGCAATATTTAGGCTTCTGCCGTTTCGATACTCTCCATAATGCCCTGGTAAAGCCGCGGCAGGTTCTAGTGATGCCCTCCTGGCGTCAGTGGCTCAATCATAAGGTGAAATCCTCTTATGAGCTGGATAATGTAGATAATTTCACACAGACGGAATACTTCCTGCGGTGGAACGGATTTCTCAACGCCCCCGCGCTTCATGCGTTCCTGGAGGAAAACGACCTAGAGCTTCTGTTCTATCCCCATCGTAACGTACAGGACAATCTGAAATATTTCCACGCGGGATCTGAGCGGGTTGTTCTGGCCAGCTGGACGGAATATGATATTCAGCAGATTATGAAGGAATCCGCCGTGATGATCACAGACTATTCCAGCGTAGCCATTGATTTTGCCTACATGAAAAAGCCTACGCTGTATTACCAGTTTGACGAGGAAAAGTTCCGGCGGGGACAGTATGCGCAGGGATACTTTGATTACCGCAATGGGTTTGGTCCCGTATGTACCGAACAGGCGGAGTTGGTAGCCGCTCTAAAGGACATGTATGGTACTGACGGTTTTCGGATGCGGGAACCCTATCTATCCCGTGTTCAGGAGTTTTTCCCACTGTACGATACGGAGAACTGCCGGAGAAACTATGAGGCCATTCGGGATCTTCCCGGCAGACGCACTCAAAAGGCGGAGAAGGGAGTGAGTGCATGATCAAATGTATCCGGTATTCGCTGTTGGTAATATCGGCGGCCGTGGCTGTTATCGGGGGCGTCCGGGGAATTTTTAATATTACCCTGATTGGCGTACTGCTGCTTTTTCTTCATAATGTGCTGTTTTCTTTTGAGAGTATCCGCAGGCGGATCATTTTTCTTTTTTTCAATGGCACCTCGTTTGTTTTTCTCATTTGCCGGCCCGTGATCGATATGTTCCGCGGGGATATTTGGTGGCGGAATTTCAGCTCGGAAAGCGTCTGGTTTGCCCTGACCGCT
Organism: Candidatus Avimonas narfae; assembly: GCA_904395335.1. Classification (GTDB taxonomy): domain Bacteria; phylum Bacillota; class Clostridia; order Oscillospirales; family Acutalibacteraceae; genus Avimonas_A; species Avimonas_A narfae. Next base: position 59,992 of record CAJFNR010000065.1, read on the forward strand.
TTGTATCTCACGCTGCTGTTCCTTTTTGCGGGCGCTCTGTTGGCGGAACGGTATGTCCGGCGTTCCGATGAGAAGAAGGGGAGGCTCCGAAAAGAGCGCCCGCTGCCGGGGCTAAGCCGGTTGCAGCGAGATGCGCGCAGGAAGCAATTCTTGTATTGCCTGCGAATTGTTTCCCTGGTGATGTTTTACTTGTCCATGGTCTGCTTTATGATGGTGGAGATGGAAAAACTGGTATTTATGTCGGGTAGGGAATATGTGGAATACTATACCTCCTTCCAGACGCAGATGCCGGCTGTCATCCGCGCCTTTGACACCATGATGAAGTATTTCCTTTGCATTTTCCTCGCCACTATGCCTTCCAAGTCTATGACTTTTATTCCTCTGTGCTTATATTTTTTGTCAGCAGTGCCTTCGTTGCTTATCGGCATCCGCAATCCCATTGTACTCAACGCCATTTTCATATTTCTGTATTATTTTCTCCGCGATGTGCGGGAGAACAGCAAAAAATGGCTGGGGTACGGCGAAAAGGTATTCATTATTCTCATGGCTCCGGCAGCGATTCTGTTCCTGGGGGCGTACAACTATATACGGGAAGGCTCCGCCGTGGCGGTAGAGGGCGTCATTGGCCTAGTGCTCGATTTTCTGCGCAAGCAGGGGGTGTCCTTTAACGTCTTGTGCATCGCTTACGACAGCATGCCGAAAGTCAGGAGCTTCGGTGCGGGAAACTACACCTTTGGTGATTTCACCGATTATTTCTTGCACAACGATTTGGTCGAGGGATTGCTGGGGCTGCCGAGTTTGGGGACTGGAAACAATGTGGTTTCCGCCACGCAGGGGCACAGCTTTTCCCACGCGATGTCTTACGCGGCGCTGGGGGATTCCTACTTGGAGGGCCATGGCTATGGTTCCTCCTTTATCCTGGAACTTTTTTATGATTACGGATGGCTTGGCGTGGTGCTGGGCGCTTTGATCTTCGGCTTTGTGACGATTCTGCTGGTACGGTTGTTCCAAAAAGGATGGGTATCTGGTACGATTGCCCTGGCGACGATGACCTCACTTTTTTTTGTTCCCCGCGCTTCCGCCGCCAGCTGGATTGTCTTCATTGTCACAGCCCAATTCCTGCTGGCCATGATTTTTTCTTATGTAATGGCGCAGCTCTGCGTTAAATCCTATACGCCTTTGGTTTCCCGCTCGTTGCGGGTGAAGAGGCTGACATGATCGTGGATCCCTGATTCGTATGGGAACCGTTTCAGATGCCGGATATAGAATAAAAGGAGCGAGAACTATGTTTGAACATTTTGGAATACGCGATGTGTTTACAGCCCTCTGGAAATACGCGAAATATCTTTTGATCATTCTGGTGGTAGCTGAACTCGCCTGCGTGGGGCTTCACTATTTAACGGCCGGGGACGCCGCAAGTACGGGAAATGTCACAGACAAGGAAAATTCTCCGGTCTATTCCTCCTCGGCGGCGTACAGCATCGCCCCCACAGAGGATGGCTCCCGTTACGAACTGGGAGAATCGGGCAATATGCTCAATACGGCCCATTATCTTGCCAGTACCTATAAGGATATGGTGAATACGGACTATTGTTATCAGTATGTTTATGATGCCGTCATGGAGGCCTACACCCCGGAAAAATTTATCGAGGTGTCGGGGATCAAAAAGCTGAACCCCCAAATTACTCCGGATATGCTGAACGTGAAGGTGGTAAAAAACTTTTTGCGCAGTGCCGTGGTCAGCGACACGGCGGTGGTAAATATTTATGTGGAAACCTATGATCAGCAACTGACACAGGTGATGATTCAAGCGGCTCAGAAATATTTCACCGAGGAGCTTCCCAAGAATTTGGATCCTGCCCAGATTACCTATGTGGGCGGGGTGGAGCAGAAAGTTCAAAAAATGACGGCAGAAATAGAACTGGAAGAAAGCAGCGAGAGTGCGGTGCTGGATCAGGCGGCCGCCGAAAGCACCAGCCCCAGCCTGAAAAAGCAGGTGGTGATTGTGGGAGTGCTGGTGGTTGCGCTTTACTGTGTGGTTGTCTTCTTTGTGGCGCTGTTCCGTCCCACGCTGAACCGCCGTTCCGATTTCGAGGAATACGGTGTGCCGGTCATTGGAGAGATTCCGACCGGGTTCGAACATTGACGCCGAAGCTAACAGGGAAAGGATGAAAAGTATGAGCCAGGAATATCGGTTGAGCCTGCAGGAAAAGCAGGAGCAGGCCTTTGGATTTATTGCCGGAGCGGTACGGGAGCGTCTGGAGAAGGGAAAGCCCTCGGTTATTGCCCTGTCATCCAGCGGCACTCCCAGACGAATTCAGTCGGCGGCGGCCGTCAAATTAGCGGAGCGTCTGAGCCGGCAAAAAAAATGCCTGTTGGTGAAGCTGGAGCTGTCGGCGGAGGGAAAATCTTCCGGCTGGAAGGAAGAGGGAAGCTGTCTGACAGGGACCAATGTACCAGCCGAACAGCTGAAAGCACTGCTGGAGGAAAAAAAGGCACAATTCGATGCTGTGGTATTGGATATCCCGCCGGTAATGTTGTTTTCCGAAGCCCTGGAGTATGCGCGGACAGCCGACCAGCTCTATCTTCTGGAGCGTTACCGTTATACTCTGTACTCCCATTATGAAAAAACTATGGCCCTTTTGCGGGACAGCGGACTGCAGGTAAGCGGCGTAATTGCCTGCCGTTAAAATAATAAGGCGAAGAGGGCGAACCGCATGAAATCCCTTTATTTCATAATCTATGACATGTCGGAAATGGGCGGTATCCAAGGGGTTATCGTGAAAATGGCGAACGCACTCGCTGACCGGGGCTATGATGTCCATATCGTCAGCATGGTGTTGCGGGAGACCATTCCCTGGCACCTGTCTCCTCAGGTGGAGGTACACAACATCAACCGGTCGGACGATTCCTATAATCGTGCGCTGATTACGGGATTTCCGGAGCTCCGTTCCTTTTTTCGAGGACGTAAGGCGGACGTGGTGTTTTTGATGGGCCATTACGCCAGCAAATACATTCTCTGTCCCCGGTATACCAAGGCGCGCTTGATTTTCTGTGATCACGGCGCCTTGGCCAATCAGCTGGATAACCGCCGGGTGACCATGCTGCGCTATCTTTCCACGCGGTTTGCCGATCACATTGTCACGCTGACGGAACGCACCCTCCGGGATTATCGGGAGAAGTGGCATATCGCGGCGGATCGTATTGAGTGTATCCCCAACTGGATGGAGGAGCCGGAAGAACAGCCGCAGCCCTATGATATTCGTTCCCGGAAGATTGTGACGGTGGGGCGGTTCACTCCGGAAAAAGGGTTTGATCGCGTCGTAAGAATTGCCGAGAAAGTTTTTCATCGCCACCCGGACTGGGAGTGGCATGCCATCGGTGATGGCGAATGCCGGGAGGAAATTCAGCAGGAAGCCCAGCGTCGTGGAATCGGCAATCAGCTGCTTTTCCCCGGTCAAGTAAACGATATGCCCCAACGGTATCCGCACTACGCCATGTATGTCCTGCCGTCCTATCGAGAGGGGCTTCCGTTGGTTTTGCTGGAGGCCAAGCAGCACCATCTGCCTATGGTGAGTTTCGACTGCCTCACCGGACCGTCGGAGATTATCACCGACGGAAAGGACGGGCTGTTGATCCCCAATGGAGACGAGGAAGCTATGGCACAGGCTGTGTGCCGCCTGATCGAATCGGAGGAAACGCGGCAGGCTATGGCGGAATACCAGGGGGATAAAATTGGACGCTTCCGCAGGGAAGCCGTGCTGGAGCAATGGATTCGTTTGATTGAGAAATGCTGACGATAATCGGAGACGCTCTCCGGGATAGGCGGTTTTGCTTTTGAAACGTGCAAAGAGTTCTATGATGAACATGGGAGCGGGTATCATCGGCCAGTCGCTGGCGCTGGTGGTCAGCTATATTGCCCGCCGCGTTTTTTTGGATGTGCTCAATGCGGATTATTTGGGTGTAAACAACCTGTTTACCAATATACTGTCCATGCTTTCCCTGGTGGAGATTGGCATCGGGCCGGCTATCGTCTACAGTTTGTACAAGCCCCTTGCCGAACATGACACCGCCAAGGTCAAGGTCCTGATGAAACTCTTCCGCACCGCGTATATCCTGATCGGCGTGATTATTCTGGTGCTGGGCGGGGGGCTGACCCCGTTTATCGAATTTTTCATGAAGGAAACCCCTTCAGTTCCTCATGTGCATTTGATTTTTCTGTTTTTCGTAGCAAACACGGCGGTTTCTTACTTCTTTTCCTACCGTCGGTCCCTGATTATCGCCGATCAACGACGGTATATCGATACGTTGGTTCACTACGGATGCTACAGCCTGATGAACGTGGGGCAAATAATCGGCTTATATTTGACAAAAAACTATTTTCTTTATCTGATCATCCAGCTGTTGTCCACCCTATTGGAAAATGTGATCATTTCGGTGAAGGCCAAGCGAATGTATCCTTTCCTGAAGGAGAAAACCAACGATAAGCTGGATCCGGAGACCAAACAGCAGATTGTCCGCAACACCTCGGCCATGGTGTTTCACAAAATCGGCGGAATGGTGGTCAATTCCACGGACAACATGATCATTTCCAAAATGATCGGTATCGGTGCCGTCGGAATCTATGCCAACTACCAGATGGTCATCAATGCCCTGAAATCTATTATGGGACAAATATTCCAGGCGATGACTGCCAGTATCGGTAATTTGGGGGCTACCGAGTCCCGGGATAAAACCATCCGTGTTTTCCGCTCCATTTTTCTGATGGGGAACTGGCTGTACGGTTTTTCCTCTATCTGCCTGTTTGTCCTTTTCAATCCCTTCATCGAGCTGAGCTTCGGGGCCGATTACCTTTTTGATCCCGCCGTGGTCTTTATCATTGTATTCAATTTCTATCTGACCGGAATGCGGCAGGCGGTTCTCACTTTCCGTGATGCCTTTGGCATTTACTGGCAGGATCGGTACAAGCCGCTGTTTGAATCCGTGATCAATCTGGTGGTATCCATTGGTTTAGCTTCTGTGTGGGGGATTTTCGGTGTCTTTATAGGAACGGCCGTCAGCACCCTCACCACCTGTTTTTGGGTGGAACCGTATATCCTTTACAAATATGCGTTTCAATCGCCCGTCCGCCCTTATTTTGTGCGTTACGGGCTGTATACGCTGACGACGGCGGTATGCGGCGCCCTCACCTATGGGGTCTGTTCCTTTTTGTTTCCTGAAACAACGCTGCTGTCCTTTATCGGACGAATAGCGTTTTGCCTGGTGATCCCCAACGGTGTGTACCTGTTGCTGTTTGGACGGACGCAGGAGTTTCGGTATCTGCTGGAAACGGTAAAAGAAGTTCTGTATCCTTTGCTGCAAAAAATAGGGAAAAAGCGGTAAGATAACCGATGAATCCCCGCCAAACGGCGGGAATGGTTCGATCGGCTGTACTTTGGCCGCATATTCGATTTTTCCACCGCATATCATCTAGTGAAGAAATTCGAGAGGTGATAGCGTGAAGGGAGCAGTCGAGGAGCGGGCCGTCGAGCTGGGCGAGTACATCATTGAAAATAACGCGACGGTGCGCGCCGCCGCTAAGAAGTTTCATATATCCAAGTCGACCGTACATAAAGATGTATCCGATCGCCTTCGGGTTGTCAACCCCCAGCTGTATCATCAGGTTAGGGGGGTATTGGATATCAACAAGGCACAGCGGCATATCCGAGGGGGCATTGCCACCCGGGAGAAATACCGTCATCAGTCCGAGTCGGAACAGGAGCATCGCGAAAAGTAAAGGATAGGAGCCCGGCCATATGGCCGGGCTCCTATCCTTTACCGGTTTAGATTTCCGCTACCACCGACTGGTAGGGTTTCAGGTTCAGTACATCGTCCCGGATATCCGCATCCGGGTAGTTGGTCAACAAAACCTTGCGTACCGTATAGGGCAGCTTGACCTCCCGGTCGCCGGAGGTAAAATGGTTGACAACCAGGATTTTCTGGCCCTGCTCCTCCCGCACATAGGCGATGACATCGTCGTATTCCAGCAGGCAGGGGGTGATGGTTCCATAGCCAAGCGGGCCACTGGTGGCCGGATCCTTGCGCAGGGCCACCAGCTTTTTATAATAGGCCAGCACGGAATGGGGATCTTGCCGCTCCGCAGCCGCATTCACCGTGGTATAGCTGGGGTTGACCTTCAACCAGGGCTTGCCAGTGGTAAAGCCGGCATTGGGGCCGTCATCCCACGGGAAGGGGGTACGGGCGTTGTCGCGGCTGTATTCGCCGACCACCTGTACCGCTTCTTCCGGCGTGCAGCCCGCCTGCTGCACCAGATTGTACTGGTTCAGGGTAGAGATATCGTTGAATTCCTCCGCGCTGTTCCACGGGCAGTTGGCCATGCCCAGTTCCTGTCCCTGATAGATGAAGGGAGTACCGCGCAGCAGGAAATACAGGGTGGCCAGCATGGTGGCGCTGGCGTATCCGTGATCCCCTTTGGGAATGTATTTGTCCAAGGCACGGGGATAATCGTGGTTTTCTAGATAGACGGCACCCCAGCCCACCTTCTGGATCTCTGTCTGGCTGCGGAACAGCATGTCCCGGAATTCGGGAACGGTCCATTCGCCAACCTTTTTATAGTCCTTCCAGGTGCTGGCCCAGCCGGCGTAGATCTCAGTATAGGTGAAGTCGAACATCATGGAGAAGTAGCCGTTTTCACCCACATACTCGCCGTACTGCTCATAGGGGACGCCGGGAGCCTCCGCCACCGTCATGCAGTCGGTGCGGTCAAAGGTTTCGTGCCGCATTTCCATAAGGAAATCACCGATGCCGGGATAATTCTTGCAGCATTCCAGCAGACCGCACATGCCGTCGGCCTCCGGCTCCCGGCTGGCCAGGGTGGGATCTTTTTTGATATGAATGATGGCGTCCAGGCGGAAGCCGGCCACCCCTTTGTCCTGCCAGTAGTTGATCATATCGTACAGCTTGCGGCGCAGCTTGGGATTTTCCCAATTGAGATCCGGCTGCTTTTTGCCGAAGATGTGCAGGTAATACCGCCCGTCGCCCACCGGCTCCCATGCGGGACCGCCGAACATGGAGCGCCAGTTGTTGGGAAGCTGACCGTTTTCTCCCCGGCGGAAGTAGAAATACTCCGCTTCCTCGCAGTCGGGGTCGGCCAACGCCTTCTGAAACCACGGATGCTCGTCCGAGCAGTGGTTGAGCACCAGGTCCATGATGATTTTGATGCCCTTTTCCTTGGCTTTGGCCAGCAGCTCATCCATATCCTCGTTGGTGCCGAACTGCGGATCGATCTGATAATAGTCGGAGATATCGTAGCCGTTGTCATCCATAGGGGACTTGTAAACCGGACAGATCCACACCACGTCGATGCCCAGTTCCTGTAGATAATCCAGCTTTTCGATAATCCCTCTCAGATCGCCCACACCGTCGCCGTTGGCGTCGTAAAAGCTGCGGGGATAAATCTGATAGGCAATGGCATTCTGCCACCATTTCCGTTCCATAATCCGCCTCCTAATTTCCATTGCCGCGGATCCGCCGCGGCTACCCTTCCATGATACCCAAAATGGCCGCGATACGCAAGAGGGTTTGTCCACCGAAAGAAAAATAGGCGGTTATTTGTCGGCGGGGAAGCGGATGCCCGCCGATTGCCGCATCTGTCGAAGGATACGGCAGACCTGGGAGGCCAGTCGGGTGTCGCCGTCATAGGCGGCACGGGTGTGTTCCGGTTCCCGGATATACCGGACAAAATCTCGGGCCTCTCCACTCATCAACTCCGCTTTGGAGACTTCGCCCACCAGTTCCTCCGCCATTCCATCCGGCGTGATAAGGCGCATTCCTGTGAGCTGGGAGATGGAATCGATGACCAGTGTGCCCTCATCCCCGATGATTTCGGAGCCGCGCCGGCTCTGCCCGGTTTTGGAATAGGTGAGGGTGACCAGTTTGTCAGGGTAGCGGAACAAAGCGCTGCCCCAACCGTCCGCCGGCAGGGAAGAGGCAGGACGCCCCCGGGGAGGAAGAAACCCGGCGGAGGCCTCCAGGGAATCAGGTAGACCGAACAGATCCAACGCCGCGTATACGCAGTAGATTCCCAAATCCATCAGGCATCCGGTGGCAAACTCGGGGTTAAAAATATTGGGATTTTTCCCCGCCAGGTAAAGGGGATATTTGGAGGAGAGCTGAGAGAAGTCCAGCCGTGCCGTATGGATGCGCCCTATACGGGAAAGGGCTCTGTGGAGCACCGCCCGGGCGGGAAGGTGAAGCATCATGATGGCTTCCAGATAAACGAGCCGCTTTTTCCGGGCCAGATCGTTCAGTGCGTCCAGTTCCTCCGGCTCCGCCGACAGAGGCTTTTCGCAGATCACGTGCTTGCCTTGTTCCAGCAGCAGGCGGCTTTGCGCCGTATGCAGAGCGTTGGGACTGGCCACATATACTGCCTCCACGTCGGTGCGTGCCAGTTCCTCCGGGGTGGTGACCACGGTGCGGGCCCCGTATTTGTCCGCCAGGGCGCGTCCGCGCCCTGCGTTGCGGGAGCAGACGGCGGAAAGTTCCCATTGCCCTGTCAAAGCAGCCCCCTGTATATAGGCTTCGGTGATCCATCCCGTCCCGATGACGCCGTACCGGTATTTCTGCTCCATAACGTCTGGCTTCCTTTCTCCCACGGTCATAATCCTTGTTTTTGCGGCATTCTTCGTTATCATAACACGGCGAAAAGCCCCGGACAAGGGCACAATAGGCCGATTGCTGTTAAAAAATAATCAAACTTTGCAAAAACCTATTGCATTTTAAATTAGGGGATGTTAAGATAAATCCAATTTCGGTTTTTTTACATCTTTCCATGAGGAGAAAGCGGGAGTATATGAAACAGGGAAAAAAAATAACCATTTTGGGCGCCGGCAATGTAGGGGCCACCATTGCCTATGCGCTAGCCATCGACGCCATCGCCTCGGAAATTGTGCTCATAGACATCAATAAGGACAAGGCCAAGGGAGAGGCCATGGATATCTACCAGGGAACCTCCTTCACCCGGTCCGTTTCCGTCTATGACGGAGAATATGCGGATGCCAAGGATTCCGACATCGTGGTGGTCACGGTGGGGTCCGCCCGCAAGCCGGGCCAGTCCCGTATTGATCTGGCCCAGGGCAACGTCAACATCATCAAAAGCGTCATGCCTCAGGTGATTCAGTATGCTCCCCATGCGGTCTACGTGGTGGTGAGCAATCCGGTGGATATTCTGACCTACGCCATCCTGAAGGTGACGGGATTGCCGGTGAATCAGGTGATCGGTTCCGGAACGACGCTGGATTCCAGCCGCCTGCGCGCCCGGATTGCCGACATCGTGGGCCTGACTCCCCAAAATGTCCACGCCTATGTGTTCGGTGAGCATGGCGATTCCGCTATGATTCCGTGGTCTCTGACTTCCATCGCCGGCATGCCTATGACCACCTTCTGTGAGCAGGTGCGCCGGGAACAGCCTTCCTTCAGCCAGGAGGAGCTCAAGGGCATCGAGGACGATGTGCGCAACTCCGGAGCTAAGGTGATCAGTCTGAAGGGCGCTACCTACTACGCTATCGGCACCACTGTGCGGTATATCTGTGAGAACATTCTGCGCGACAGCGGTTCGCTGATGACGGTTTCCGGCCTGATGAAGGGGCAGTACGGCATGGAGGATGTGTGCTTAAGCCTGCCCTGCACGGTAGGGGCCAGCGGCATCCGCGAATTCCTGGAGCCTCCGCTGACCGCTGAGGAAACCGCCAAGCTGCTGCACAGCGCCGAAGTGCTTAAGAGCACGATTAGCTCCCTGGAAATCTAAACACTGTCAACGATCCGTCCGGTTGCCGGAAATACTTCGGTGCCATGCGGGCGGTCGAAATAAGAAAGGATGACCATTATGGATTACGCTGCCGAATCCCTCAAGCTCCACCGTCAGTGGAAGGGAAAAATCGAAGTGATTTGCCGCGCTCCGCTGGAGACCCGGGACGACCTGTCCCTGGCGTATACGCCGGGCGTTGCGCAGCCCTGTTTGGAGATTCAGAAAGATGTCAATCAGAGTTATGAACTGACCCGCCGTTCCAACCTGGTGGCGGTGGTCACCGATGGTACCGCCGTGCTGGGCCTGGGCGATATCGGCCCGGAGGCTGGTATGCCGGTTATGGAGGGCAAATGCGCCCTGTTCAAGGCCTTCGGTGATGTGGACGCCATCCCGCTGTGTGTGCGTTCCAAGGACGTGGACGAGATCGTCAACACTGTCCGCCTGCTGGCCGGCAGCTTCGGCGGCGTCAACCTGGAGGATATCTCCGCTCCCCGTTGCTTTGAGATCGAGCGCCGCCTGAAAGAATGCTGCGACATCCCGATTTTCCACGACGATCAGCACGGTACCGCTGTGGTGACCCTGGCTGCCATGCTCAACGCGCTGAAGCTCACCGGCAAGAAGATCGAGGATATCCGCGTGGTGACCAGCGGCGCGGGCGCTGCCGGTATCGCTATCATCCGCCTGCTCATCGCCATGGGACTGAAGGATGTGGTTCTCTGCGACCGTCAGGGCGCCATCTATCAGGGCCGTGAGGGGCTGAACAAGGAAAAAGAGGAAATGGCTGCCATCACCAACCAGGAGCACCGCAAGGGAACCCTGGCTGAGGTGCTCAAGGGCGCCGACGTGTTCATCGGTGTCTCCGCTCCGGGCTGTGTGACTGAGGAAATGGTCAAGAGCATGAACAAGGATCCGATCCTGTTCCCCATGGCCAATCCGGTGCCGGAGATCATGCCTGACCTAGCTAAGAAGGCCGGCGCCGCCGTGGTGGGCACGGGACGCAGCGACTTCCCGAACCAGATCAACAACGTGTTGGCTTTCCCGGGTATTTTCCGCGGGGCGTTGGATGTGCGCGCCAGCGACATCAACGACGAGATGAAGATCGCGGCGGCAAAGGCCATCGCTTCCTTTGTCACCGACGACAAGCTGTCGGCGGAATACATCATCCCCAGCGCTTTGGACCGCAACGTGGCCAAGGCGGTGGCCGAGGCGGTGGCCGAGGCGGCCCGCCGCACCGGAGTCGCCCGCATCTAACTTTTCCTTTAGAGGTTAAAAACGCCCTTTCCGGGAATCCGGAAAGGGCGTTTTCCTGTTTGGAGGGAAAAAAACCGGAGCGGATTTTCCGCTCCGGGAGAATGTGTTTTCAAATCAGCCGACGACTTCGACGCCCAGGGTCATCTTTTCGCCGTTGATGTTCCACTCCCGCACAAAGCCGGTGGGAGCCGCCGCTTCCACCCTGTCGGCCAGGGTGTCCTTGCCGACGGCATCCGCGTGGCGGGAAAGGATATCCGCCGCTTTTTCACCGGCGGCATAGGTCAGCCGGATGTGGTCTGTGACCTGGAAGCCAGCCTCCTTGCGCATGGACTGCACTTTGCTGACTACTTCCCGGACAAAGCCCTCCTCCCGCAGCTCGTCGGTGAGGCGGGTGTCCAGAGCCACCGTAACGCCACGGTCGGAAGCAGTGGCGAAACCTTCCGTCTGGACCGTTTCGATGAGCAGTTCTTCTTCGGTCAGGCGGATATCGCCGTCAGGAAGGGTGAGCGTCAGAGCGCCTTCCTCGTCCAACTGCCGCTTGGCAGCGGAGCCGTCCAGCGCCTCCAGCGCCGTGCGGATTGCCCCGATGCGCTTGCCGTATTTCTGCCCCAGGATTTTCAGCTGAGGCTTAAAGCGATAGGAGGTGAAACGGGAGGCATCGTCCACAAAGCGAACCTCGCGGATGTTCAGCTCCTCGGCGATGATGTCCTGATACAGACTGTCCAGCGGGTGGTCCGCCTGCACATAGGCGCAGGCCAATGGCTGGCGGTTCTTGAGAGCTGCCTCGTTGCGGGCGGAGCGTCCCAGGGTGACGATGCGCAACACCTCGTCCATATCGCTTTCCAGCTTTTTATCTATGAAAGACTCGTTGACCGACGGGAAGTCGCAGAGGTGGACACTCTCCGGTGCAGAAGGATCCAGTGAACAGACCAGGTTGCGATAGATGTCCTCGCTCATAAAGGGGATCATGGGGGCGGCGGTCTTGGCTGTGGTGACCAGCGCCGTGTACAGGGTCATATAGGCGCTGATCTTATCCGGAGTCATATCCTTGCCCCAATAGCGCTCCCGGCTGCGGCGCACGTACCAATTGCTCATCTCGTCCACAAAGTCCTGCAGGGCGCGGGCGGCCTCCGGGATCCGGTAGTGGTCCAAATGGTCGTCCACTGCCCCCACGGTGGAATTGAGGCGGGACAGCAGCCAGCGGTCCATGACGGTGAGGGCGCAGTCCTCCAGACGGTATTGGGTGGCGTCGAAATTGTCGATGTTGGCGTACAGCACAAAGAAAGCATAGGTGTTCCACAGGGTGGACATGAACTTGCGCTGTCCCTCCAGCACCGCCTTGCCGTGGAAACGGTTAGGCAGCCAGGGGGCAGAATTGCTGTAAAAATACCAGCGGATGGCGTCGGCGCCATAGGTTTCCAGCGCCTCGAAAGGATCCACGGCATTGCCCTTGGATTTGGACATCTTCTGGCCGTTTTCATCCTGAACATGGCCCAGGACAATGACGTTTTTAAAGGGGGCCTTGTTGAAGATCAGGGTGGAGATCGCCAGCAGGGAATAGAACCAGCCCCGGGTCTGATCCACTGCCTCGGAGATGAAATCGGCGGGGAACTGCTGCTCGAACAGTTCCTTGTTTTCAAAGGGGTAATGGTGCTGGGCAAAGGGCATGGAGCCAGAATCGAACCAGCAGTCGATGACCTCCGGTACACGCTTCATGGTACCGCCACATTCCGGGCAGGGGAAGGTCACGGCATCGATGAAGGGACGGTGCAGTTCGATGTCTTCCGGACAGTCGGGGGCCAGCTGGCGCAGCTCCTCGATGCTGCCTACCGCGTGCTGATGGCCGCAGGAGCATTCCCAGATGTTCAGCGGTGTGCCCCAGTAGCGGTTGCGGCTGACACCCCAGTCCTGTACGTTTTCCAGCCAGTCGCCGAAACGGCCCTTGCCGATGCTTTCCGGGATCCAGTTGACCGTGTTGTTGTTGCGGATCAGGTCGTCCTTCACTGCCGTCATCTTGATGAACCAGGACTCCCGGGCGTAGTAGATCAGCGGTGTGTCGCAGCGCCAGCAGAAGGGGTAGCTGTGCTCGAATTTGGGGGCGGAGAAAAGCTTGTCCTCCCGGTCAAGGTCCTTCAGCACCAAGGGATCCGCGTCCTTGACAAAGGTGCCGGCATAAGGGGTTTCCGCCGTCATGTTGCCCTTGGTATCCACGAATTGGATGAAGGGCAGGTTATACCGGCCGCATACCCGGGCGTCGTCCTCACCGAATGCGGGGGCCATATGGACCACACCGGTGCCTTCGGACAGGGTGACGTAATCGTCGCAGCAGATATAGAAAGCCTTTTTGTTCTGTTTCTCACAGGCCAGGCGGGCGCATTCGTACAGCGGCTCGTACTCCCGGTATTCCAGGTCGGCGCCCTTCATGGTCTCCAGTACCTGATAGGCCGGAGTTTCCTCGCTGCCTAGAGAGCCCAGCACGGTATCCAGCAGTGCCTGGGCCAGGTAGTAGGTGTAGCCGTCCGCCGCCTTGACTTTGGCGTAATCTTCGTGGGCGTTGACGCACAGAGCCAGGTTGGAGGGGAGGGTCCAAGGGGTGGTGGTCCACGCCAGGACATAGGCGTCCTCGTCCTTCAGCTTAAAGCGCACGATGGCGGAACGCTCTTTGACGTCCTTATAGCCCTGGGCTACCTCGTGACTGGAAAGAGGGGTTCCGCAGCGGGGGCAGTAGGGAACGATCTTGAACCCCTTGTACAGCAGGCCTCTGTCCCAGATTTTCTTAAGTGCCCACCACTCCGATTCGATAAAGTTGTTGTCATAGGTGACATACGGGTGGTCCATATCCGCCCAGAATCCCACGGTGCGGGAGAAATCCTCCCACATGCCCTTGTATTTCCACACGCTTTCCTTGCATTTCTCGATAAAGGGCTCCAGGCCGTATTTCTCGATCTGCTCTTTGCCGTTGATGCCCAGCAGCTTTTCCACTTCCAGCTCCACCGGAAGGCCATGAGTATCCCACCCTGCCTTGCGCGGCACCTGATAGCCCTTCATGGTGCGGTAGCGCGGGATCATGTCCTTGATGACCCGGGTCAGCACGTGGCCGATATGGGGCTTGCCGTTAGCGGTGGGAGGGCCATCGTAAAAGGTATAGGTCTCTCCCTGTTTGCGGGTTTCGATGCTTTTTTCAAAGATGTGGTGATCCTGCCAGAACTGCTCGATGCGCTTTTCCCGTTCCACAAAATTGAGGTCGGTCGGCACCTTTTCGTACATGTTTGGTCAAACCTCCTTTATAGCTGTCAACGTAAAAAAGCCTCCGCCCCGAGCACGGGACGAAGGCTTTGCTTCGCAATACCACCCCTACCACATACTAGCATATGCGTTCCCGATAACGGCGGAAAACCGGCGGGGCTTACTGGGAGACATATCCGTTCAGCCTGCAACTCCAGAGGGATGTTCGGCCAGGGGCTACCGGCGCCGGGCTTGCACTATCCCCGGCTCGCTGTGGCTTTCGCGTCCTGACGTACTGTCTCTGTCACAGTTGTTGACAGTTTATATATTGTCATATTACCGCGGGGAGGCCGAAATGTCAAGCCTGATGAAAGAATTCAGTGATTTGACGAAGCACTGGATACATCCCGCGTCCTGAAAGCCCGCTCCCCGGTGAAACCGGGCGCTGAGAAGATTATCCGCCTCACAGGAACTGGCGAATTCCCGGCATCCCTGTTCCGCGCTCCATTGTTCCCCGGCAGCGGTAAGGCGGGAAGCGATGCCGCGGCGGCGGTACGTCTCTTCCACGTAGATTCCTTCCAGGTATCCCACTGGGCTGGAGGTGGTTCCCTCCACATAATCGCGGCGAAGCTGGACCTGGGCGAAGCCCACCGCCCGACATTCTTTAAAAGCGAGGAAAATCACCGCCTCCGAAGAGGAAATCAGCTCCGCCATCTCAGCGGTCAGCTCCTCTTCGGTGTGGCCGGGCCACAGCCGGAGGGCCAGCCCGGCGGCGAGAGCGGCATCAGCGGGTACGGCAGCACGGATCATGGGCAGCGCTCCTTTCCATTGGGAGTATATCCCGCCGGAAAGGAAACGTCAACCGGGTGCCGGAGAAGGGCTCAGTCCCTGACATACACGATGTTGTCGGTGAAGACGCTTTCCGGCACGGGTATCCTTCCCTCCTGGCGAAGGGCGGACATGATAGGGGCGGCGGCGTTAAAGCTATAAAGGATAGGACAAAATCAAAAGTAAAATTAAAATCTAAGAACAACAGTATAGCCTATTTCCAAGGGAAAAGGAGAGAAGGATTTGCTTTTCTCCTCAGGATTGTTTACAATACACATAAACTACAGCGAGAGGAGGAAGCGCCGTGGAAATGGGCCGGGAAGCGGGGAAGCTCGTGGCCGTTTTGTCCCCGGCCAAGCGGATGGCTGCCGTCTCGCTGTTTGACCGGGCAATGACCCGGCCGGTGTTTGAGGCGGATGCCGCCCACCTGGCGGAGGAACTGAAGAGTTGTCCCGCTTGGCGGTTGGAACCCCTGTTGGGAGTCAACCCGGAGCTGGCCGTTCAGGCGTTTTGCGCCTATCAGGAGTTTGACCGGGCCGGGGAGTTTCCGGCGCTGCTGTCCTACCGCGGGCTGGCCTATCGGTACGTGGAGGCGGAGACGCTGAGCAGGGAAGACTGGGACTTTGCTCAGGAGCACCTGCGCCTGTTCAGCGCGCTGTACGGACTGCTGCGCCCGTTGGACGGTATCCACCCCTACCGCTTGGAGCTACAGTGCCGCTTCCGCCCCGATGGCCGCACGCTTTACGTCTATTGGGGAAACCGGGTGTGGGAGGAACTGTACCGGGAACGCCCCACCGTGATCAATCTGGCGTCAGAGGAGTACTCTCGCCTGGTCAGCCGGTACCGCCGGCCGGAGCAGGAGTGGATCACCTGCGAATTTCGTACCTTTCGCAGAGGAAAGCTGGTAACGTTGCCTGCTTTGGCCAAGATGGCGCGGGGACGGATGGCCCGGGCCATCATCCGGAACCGCTGGGAGCGGCCGGGGCAGTTGGCTGCCTTTGACGAGGACGGTTACCGCTTCCGGCCGGAGCTGTCCGATACGGCCCGGATGGTATTTGTTCAAGAATAGGAGGAAAAAGATGAAGTCCTATCGAAAAGAGCTGTTTTTCCATCTGCCCACCCGCCGCGGGCTGGTCAACATCACGCCTCAGGTGGAGGAGGCCCTGCGGGAGAGCGGGATCCGGGAAGGGCTGGTACTGGTCAACGCCATGAATATCACCGCCAGCGTGTTTATCAACGACGACGAGCCGGGGCTGCACCAGGATTTCGAAAAGTGGCTGGAGGGACTGGCGCCGGAAAAGCCATACAGCCAGTACCGGCATAACGGCTATGAAGATAACGCCGACGCCCATCTCAAGCGCACCGTCATGGGCCGGGAGGTGGTGGTGGCCGTCACCGGCGGACGGCTGGATTTCGGCACCTGGGAGCAAATTTTTTACTTCGAATTTGACGGCAAGCGGGACAAGCATGCCCTCATCAAAATCATCGGGGAATAGGAGCGGAACAGCATGAAGGAAATTGCGGCTGCGGTGATCCGCCGGGACGGCAGGCTGCTGCTGTGCCGCCGGGCGGAGAGACCCGGGGATTCCTGCGCAGGGCTTTGGGAGTTTCCCGGCGGCAAGCGGGAGCCGGGGGAAAGCCTCGAGGATTGTCTCGTCCGGGAATGCAGGGAGGAGCTGGGCGTTCAGGTAAAACCGCTTCGCGTCCGGGAACAACTCACCCATATTTATCCGGAAATCACGGTGCGTCTGACCTTTTTTGATGCTGAACTCACGGGGGGAGAGCCGGAAACCCGGGTGCATACTGCCCTGGTGTGGGCGCTTCCCGAGGAGTGGGACCGGTATCCGGTTTGCCCCGCCGACCGGCCTTTGTTGGAGCGCTTAAGAGAGGAAGAAACGCCGTGACGGGGCGGATCGACCGATGGGAACGGGACGGCTGTGGGATCACAGTATACGTACCCTCCCGAGCGGAGGAAGGGCTGCCGGTTTTATATGTGGGGGATGGCGGCTGGGTGTCCGGGGACGCCGGGCTGTGGAATGCGCTGACAGAAGCCGTCGAGGCAATTCCCTGTCTGCTGGCGGCGGTGGAGCCGCGGGACCGCGATGCCGACTACACCCCCTGGCCCGCTCCGCCGTTGAAGGCGGGAGAGTCCCCTTTTGCCGGGAGAGCGGAGGAGTACCTGGCGTTTCTGACCGGGCGGCTGCTTCCGGAGCTGGAGGACCGGTATCCCTTTGCCGACGCCCGGAGGAGGGGGCTGATGGGGTATTCCTTGGGAGGGCTTTTCGCCCTGTATGCCTTGTACCGTACCGACGCCTTTTGCTGGCTGGGCTGCCTGTCCGGTTCCCTGTGGT
Source organism: Candidatus Avimonas narfae (assembly GCA_904395335.1). Lineage (GTDB taxonomy): Bacteria > Bacillota > Clostridia > Oscillospirales > Acutalibacteraceae > Avimonas_A > Avimonas_A narfae. The sequence goes on from CAJFNR010000065.1 coordinate 77,452, forward strand.
ATGAGGAATGGACTGCATACATGGCGGCGCACCAGCCCGCCGATCCGGGAACAGCGGTATACTTGTCCTTGGGACAAGGCGAACACCGGAGCCGTCACCCCCGCCTGGGAGCGGTGTATGCCCGTACGCTGGAGGCGCGGGCGCTGCTGGAAAAGCAGCTGACCAGCTCCCCGCTATGGGAGGAGCCTCCGGGAGGCCATTTTGCGGATATTCCCGGCCGCTTTGTCCGGGCGGTTTCCCGGTTTGGACAGTGCGCGCAGGAGCAAAGGAGAAAGGGTGAGTGAAACACATGGGAGAGTCCATGATGGCGCTGGTGTGCCGGGAAGGGGGAGCACTGTCCCTGGAAGAACGGCCGGTCCCCCAGTTGCAAGGGGATCGGGACGCCGTAGTAAAGGTCACGCTGTCCACCATCTGCACCAGTGATCTGCATATCCGCCGTGGGGCGGTCCTCCGGGCAGTACCCGGCACGGTGCTGGGTCACGAATTCGTGGGGGTGGTGACGCAGGCCGGTGCCCGTACCGGTTTGCATCCCGGTGACCGGGTGGCGGCCAACTGCATCACCTTCTGCGGGGAATGCTGGTTTTGCCGGCACGGCTATATCAACAACTGCGAACGCGGAGGCTGGGAGCTGGGCTGCCGCATCGACGGCTGCCAGGCGGAATTCGTCCGGGTGCCCTTCGCCGATCAGGGACTGACCCGTATTCCTGACGGAGTGACGGATGAAAACGCCCTGTTTCTGGGGGATATCCTGGCTAGCGGTTATTTCGGCGCCGAACTGTTGGGCATTCGCCCCGGCGACGCGGTGGCTGTCATCGGGGCGGGGCCGGTGGGGCTCTGTGCCATGGCCTGCGCCCGGCTGTTCGGCGCGGCGCAGATCGTGGCTCTGGATCTCGACGAAAACCGGTTGGAGGTGGCCCAGAGGCAAGGGCTATGCGATGCCGTCGTGCATCCCGGAAAAGAGGATGCCCCGGCGGCGATCCGGCAGATGACGCCCCACAGCGGCGCGGACGGGGTAGTGGAGGCCGCCGGTGGGGCGGATACCTTTCAACTGGCCTGGCAGCTGGCGCGGCCCAACGCCACAGTGGCTTTGGTGGCCATGTACGAACAGGACCAGTGCCTACCTCTGCCCGCCATGTACGGGAAAAACCTGACCTTCCGCACCGGTGGAGTGGACGCGGTCCACGGGGAACGGCTGATGGGGTTGCTGGCGGCGGGAAAGCTGAACACAGATTTCCTCATCACCCACCGGGCGCCCCTCAACGATATTCTGGAGGGGTACCGCGTGTTTGAGCACCGGCTGGACGGTTGTCTCAAATGGGCGGTGACGCCTTATCAGCACTGACAGACAAGAGAAAGGAACGGATTTATGAGACTGGACAAGTATCTGAAGGTGTCCCGGCTGATCAAGCGGCGCACCGTAGCCAACGAAGCCTGCGATGCCGGGCGCATTCTGGTGAACGACAAACCCGCCCGGGCCTCCTACGAAGTGAAGGAGGGGGATATCATCGGGATCGACCTGGGGGCCCGCTCCCTGCGGGCCAAGGTGGTTTCCGTCAAGGAGACAGCGGGCAAGGAGGAAGCGGCGCTGATGTACCAGCTGCTGGACTGACCTCACCGGATCACGCTCCGGGGGAATAAAGGCGGCTTTCTTCTCATAAAGATGGGATGAGAACGAAGGCCGCTTTTCGGCCGGAAAGGCAGAGGGAGTGCGTCATGACAGAAGGCAAAAACACCGTTCAGATGCCCCATCAATTGATTCTGGAGGACCGGCGCGCCCTGACGGTTTCGGGCGTCTCCGACGTGGACAGCTTTGACGAGGTGACCGTAACCGTCTACACCGACATGGGCGAGCTGACGGTCAAGGGGGAGGGGCTGCACATCAACCGCCTCAACATCGAGACAGGCGAGCTGACTCTGGAGGGCAGCATCCAGTCCCTGACCTACGCGGAGGTGCCGTCCCGTTCCGGGGGCTTTTTCGGCCGCCTGTTCAAATAGGGGTGCCGTGCGGTGGAATGGACGAACGGCAGTCAGGTGTACGATCTGCTCCTTTCCTGCGGGCTGGGATTTCTTCTGGGCGCGTATTACGACGTGTTCCGGGTGCTTCGGCTGGCCCTGAAGTCCGGGAAGCGGGCGATCTTTTTTCAGGATGTGTTCTTTTTCGCCTCAGCGGCGGTGATCACGTTTTTGTTTGCGCTGGCCGTCACCGACGGCCAGCTGCGGTTTTATGTCTTTCTGGGAGAAGGGGCGGGCTTTGCCGCTTACTACTTCACCATCGGACGGATGGTGATGCGCTTTGCCGGTGCGGCCATCCGGACGGTCCTCCGCATCTGGAAGCTGTTCTGGACTGCGGTGCGGTTCCCCCTAAGCCTGCTGTGGAAGCTTCTTCGTCCGCTCTTTAGCCAAGCCTGGCATTTCCTGCAAAAAATTCTGGAAAAACCCGCCGTTTTTTTCAAAAAAGGCTTGAAACAGATTAGAAGTGTATTGTATAATCTATTAAACAAGCGGCGCTCTGCTCAGGCGGAAGACGAACGGACGGTTTAAAGGAAAGGCGGGGACAGCTTCCATGAAGGCCGGAAAGAAAAAGAAAAGCATTTTTCTTCGGGTCGCCCTGTTGGCTTTCTCCGTTTATGTCCTGGTGTCTCTGGTTCAGCTGCAGATGGATATTCAGAAGCGGCAGCAGCAGCTGGATGACATCAAAGAACAGATCCGCGTTCAGACCAGCCTCAACGAGGATGTACAGAACAAAACCGATCACTATGAACGCTATTTGGAAGAAAAGAGCCGCGAGCAGGGCATGGCCAGACCCGGCGAAACGATCTACAAGGAGATTCCGGCCGATTCGTCGGAAAATTAATAGGGGGAAAACAGGCGTATATGCAGCAGCTTGAAGTTGGAGCGGTGTTGGAAGGGAAGGTCACGGGGATCACCAAATTCGGCGCTTTTGTGGAGCTGCCGGGCGGCAAAACCGGCATGGTCCATATCTCCGAGGTGGCGCCCACCTATGTGAAGGAAATCCGGGATTATGTGACGGAGAACCAGACGGTCAAGGTCAAGGTGCTCAGCATCGGGGACGATGGACGGGTCAGCCTCTCCATCAAGAAGGCCATGGAACAGCCCCGGGGCACGGCCCGGCGGCGCCCGGCGGTTTCTCCCGGCCGTCCCGGCGGCTTTGAGTGGCAGAGCAAAAGCAACGAATCGGGCAGCTTTGAGGATATGATGTCCCGGTTCAAGCAGACCAGCGACGAAAAGATGCTGGATCTCAAGCGCTCCCGCGACGGCAAGCACGGCGGTTTTTCCCGCCGCGGCGGTGGCGGCGGCAAATAGGAAAACAGCGGAGTGGTAAGCACTCCGTTTTTTCTTGTGCCAAAGGAATCCGCATCTGTCCATTGTGAAAGGAATCAAAAGCGTATGAGAATCATCAACGCCCATGTGTATCCCATGGATGCGCCGGAGATTGAAAACGGATATGTGTCGATACGGGACGGCCGCATTGCCGCCTTAGGGGATATGCCCCAATGCCCGGAGGACCCGGAAACGTTTGATGCCCAGGGAGGAGGGCTGTACCCTGGCTTTGTGGATGCCCACACCCATCTGGGAATGTGGGAGGACGGCCTGGGTTTTGAAGGGGACGACGGCAACGAGGATACGGATCCCTGTATGCCGCAGTTGCGGGGTGTCGATGCGGTCAATCCTCTGGACCGCTGTTTCCGCGAGGCGCTGGAGGCAGGGGTGACCACTGTAGTTACCGGCCCCGGCAGTGCCAATCCCATCGGCGGACAACTGTGCGCCATGAAAACATATGGCTGTGCCGAGGACGGCAATGCCGGGTGCATCGACGACGTGCTGGTGGCTGCGCCGGTGGCGATGAAGATGGCGCTGGGGGAGAACCCCAAGTCTTCTTACCATGAAAAAAATCAGACGCCGGTGACCCGCATGGCCACGGCCTCCCTGATTCGGGAACAGCTGGCCAGGGCCCGACGGTACGATCAGGACAAGCGCCGGGCGGCGGAGGATGACGAGGTGGACGAGCCGGAATATGACAGCAGCCTGGAGGCATTGCTGCCCGTGATACGGGGAGAGCTCCCGGTTCACTTTCACGCCCACCGGCTGGACGACATTTACACCGCCCGCCGCCTGGCCCGGGAGTTTGACCTGAACATGGTGATTGTCCACGGAACAGAGGCCCATCGGGCGGCAAAACGGCTGGGGGACGAGCGCATTCCGGTGTTGTGCGGCCCGCTGCTGTGCGACCGGTCCAAGCCGGAGCTGCGGGAGCTGACGCCAGCTACGCCGGCCCGGCTGCGGGAGGCGGGGGTGGAGATTGCCATCATTACTGACCATCCCGTGATACCGGAGCAGTATCTGCCGCTGTGCGCCGGACTGGCCGTGCGGGAAGGGCTTCCCTATGACGAAGCGCTGAAGGCCATCACCCTCTATCCTGCCCGCATCCTGGGTATAGCTGACCGGGTGGGGTCTTTGACGCCGGGGAAGGACGCGGATCTGGTTCTATTCCGGGAGGATCCGCTGACAGTGGCGGCGCGGCCCGCGGCGGTGTTTGCCGCCGGGCGCCGCGTACGGTAAAGGGGGAGAACAGGATGAGAGAAATATCCGTCGGGGAGATCGCACGGACGGTCCGGGATCTGTGCATCGAAGCCAACCGCCGCCTTCCCCGGGATGTGGAAAAGGCGGTGCGGTCTGCCGCCGGGCGGGAGGAGCAACCCTTGGCCCGGGATATCATGGGGGATTTGCTGGAAAACATGAAGGCAGCCGAGGAATTGTGTCTCCCTGTCTGCCAGGATACCGGTATGGCTGTGGTATTTGCCGACGTGGGACAGGAGGTCCATATTGCAGGAGGGCTGTTGTCCGAGGCGGTGAACCGGGGAGTGGCTGCCGGCTATGTGGAGGGTCGTCTGCGCTGCTCCGTGGTGGGGGATCCGCTCCGCCGGGGCAACACAGGAGACAATACCCCCGCCGTGCTGCATACCCGGCTGGTGCCGGGGGATCGCCTGACGCTGACCGTTGCGCCCAAGGGCTTTGGCAGTGAAAATATGAGCCGGCTGAAAATGCTGACGCCTGCCGCCGACCGGCAAACCGTTCTCGATTTCATTTGTGAAACGGCCCGGCTTGCCGGAAGCAATCCCTGTCCGCCCATGGTTCTGGGGGTGGGGATCGGCGGCGATTTCGAGCTCTGTGCCGAACTGGCCAAGCGCGCCCTGTGCCGGCCGCTGGATGTTCCCCATCCCGACCCCTATTACGCCCAGATGGAGCGGGACGCCTTGGAGGCGGTTAACCGTCTGGGGATTGGACCTCAGGGCTTCGGCGGCCATGCCACCGCCCTATCGGTGCAGATTGAAACCTACCCTACCCATATTGCCGGACTGCCGGTGGCGGTGAACGTAGGTTGCCATGTCACACGCCATGCTCAAGCGGTGTTATGACCCTCTGCCTGATAGCACACCGAACAAAACAAAGAAAGTTTGCTTTTTTCTCGTAAATTATTCATAAAATCCTCTTTCCATTTTGGAGTAAACAGGGTAAAATAGCCTTAGGGCGATGGAAAAATACTCTCGCTCCGATAATAAGCCAAAGGAGGATTCATCATGAAAACCAACGTTACAGGCCGCAAGCTTTCACTGCGCCCCTCTTTTGTGGAAAAAACCGAGAAAAAGCTGTCCAAGCTGGATAAATTCTTTGAGGATGATGCCCGGGCGGATGTCACCGTCAAACAGGAGGGCAACGGGTTCAAGGTGGAAACCACCATCCACAATCAGGGGATGGTGTACCGGGCGGAGGAAGCCGCTCCGGATATGGTGGAGGCGCTGGATAAGCTCATCGACAAGCTGGTTCGCCAGATCCGCAAGAACAAGACACGCCTTGAAAAGCGGCTGAGGGAGGAAGCATTTGCCGTGCCTCCTCCCCCCGAGGAGGAGGAAACGGAAGAGGAGTACGCTGTGGTGCGCTCCAAGTCCTTCCCGGTCAAGCCGCTGGACGTGGAGGAAGCCATCCTACAGATGAATCTGCTGGGACATCAGTTCTATATGTTCCGCAACATGGATTCCGGTGAAATCAATGTGGTGTATCGCCGCCAGGACGGCCATTACGGCCTGCTGGAGCCTAATGCGGACTGATTGGTAAGAAAGAGCCGGCCGCGGCGGTATGCCGCGGCCGGTTTTGAGTGAAGGAAGGGTTTTATGGAGGAGATACGGTATTGTGCTTCCTGTCTGTTTGGAGCGGAGGGAATCCTGCGGGACGAGCTGCGGCGGATGGATGCGCGGGAGGTTTCCGCACAGACTGGAAGGGTGTATTTTTCCGGAGGGCCGGAAATGATGGCGCGGGCCAATCTGCGCTGCCGGACGGCGGAGCGGGTACAGGTGCTCATGGGCGCGTTCCGTGCGCGAAGTTTTGAGGAGCTGTTCCAGGGGGTGAAGGCCCTGCCATGGGAACGCTGGATCGGAAAAAAGGACCGGTTTCCGGTAAAAGGATGGTCGCTGGATTCCCAGCTGCACAGCGTACCTGACTGCCAGTCCATTGTGAAGAAAGCGGTGGTGGAGCGCCTGAGGTCGGTGTACCATCTGTCTTGGTTTGAAGAGACGGGAGCGCTGTTTCAGATTCAGTTTACCATCCTGAAGGATGAGGTGACGGTGATGCTGGATACCAGTGGCGCCGGGCTGCACAAACGGGGATACCGGGCCCGAGCCGGCGGTGCGCCCATCAAGGAAACGCTGGCTGCCGCTATCGTGGATGTGACCCGGGCGCGGCTGGCGCCGTTGGTGTGCGACCCCTGCTGCGGATCGGGGACATTGCTCATTGAAGCGGCACTAGCGGCGGCGGGGATTGCCCCGGGGCTCCGGCGGCGATTTTCCGCCATGGACTGGCCCTGCATAGAGCAGGCGGTATGGAAACGCGAACAGGAGGCCGCCCGGGCGCTGGAACGGAAGGAGACGGTTTTTCACGGCCTTGGTTCGGACCGGGATCCGGCTATGGTGGAGTTGGCACGGGAAAACGCTGTAAAGGCCGGCGTGGGGGCCCGCCTGGAAACCCGAATGGCCGACCTTTCCAGTTTTATTCCCCGGGGGGACAGAGGTGTGGTGCTGTGCAACCCGCCCTATGGCGAACGGCTGCTGGATGTTCGGGAGGCGGAGGCCTTGTACCGGGTGATGGGCCGGGTGTTTGTCCCCCGGCCGGGGTGGAGCTATGGCATCATCAGTCCGCACAAGGATTTTGAGAAGCTGTTCGGCCGCCCGGCGGACAAGCGCCGGAAGCTGTACAACGGTATGATCGAATGCCAGCTGTATATTTATTATAAGAGCTGATGTATTTTTTCCCATTAAAATGAATTCCTGTTGCTAAAGAGAACCCCCTATCGCCCAAGGCGATAGGGGGTTCTCTTTAGCAACAGGCTTCCGGTGACTTATCGTTTTGACCCTCGGCGGAAAGTATTCTCAGGACATGCTTTCCCTGGCGTTCCTCTTCCGGCGGCAGCTGCATATAGTCGCCGTACAGATGGCGTAGATACGCATCAGGATTCCCCGGCGCCATGACGGTCAGCCCCTCAAAGATTACTTCGCTGAGGGGAAAGACATCCGATGTACGGACCACCGTGGGACCGTAATCGCTGGGGGAGCTGTAACCGAGGCTGATCAGGTTGGATTCGCTGCATGGGCGCGCCTTCGTTAGCTTCTTCTTCATACTGCTCATCACACGCTGTGTCCGACGAGGGTTATTGTGATCGATGATGAGGCGGTTGAAGGCTTTTTTGGCCGTGCGCGCAATGGAATTTCCCTTATCCCCAGACAAAGGCCTTTTGGTGACGCGCAGAGATTTCCAGAGCAGATTCATCTGATCCAGACGGCGGGCATAGGGATTTTCTGGTACACCGGTATAGAAGAAAATATCGATAAAAGCTATGATGGTGTCGCCCAGCACATCTTCCAGTAAGATGGAGGTGTTTTGGAGATAGCCGCGGAAGGGGGTGATGCAGTCTTTACGGCGGTCGTAGTTGACCGCTCGGACGTTGGGGGGGAAATACTTGTCGCATACCTCAAAAAAGCGGAGATAATCCTCATACCGCATGGAAACATCGATATCGTCATCCCAAGGAATAAAACCTTGATGACGGACGGCGCCCAACAGCGTGCCGTAGTCCACCCAATAATCGATGTGCTCTTCCCGACAGATATGGTCGAAGATCCGCAGAAGTTCCCACAGTTCTTTTTTTAATGTATCCATATTTACCCTCCGTTGACTTTGCTCAGATTGTTAGGATTCCTTCTAGTCCCGGTCGGCAGGACACAAAGTAATTTCGTTTTATTTTTTGTAGGGGCCTCTCTCGGGTTCTCCTTCTACCATAAATGCACCGTTTGAGATCACCAGTAGGGAGGGGATGTGCCTGCCATGCGGACAAGGGGGAACCCAGCACATACCGTGCACGGTGATGATGAAATAAAAACAGAGCTTCTTCGTGCCTAAAAGCATAGGAACGGCATCGCCCCGCTTCGTAGGCGCCCTCTTCTGTAAAGGGAAGAGAACCTCTAGTGGAAGGCCATCGGGGGCCCCTCTCCGTATGGTATGAAAGGTAGAGAGAATTAGCGGTGCCACGCAGTGATAGAAGACTGCGCCGGCCGACAACCCATGTCCCCAGAAAGTAGGAACATCTCACATAGTTTGACCTGAAACGATACACATCCTCGGAAAGGGAAGCAACCCGAAGGGATGGCTCCAAGTCCGGGGGAGCCGCATACGGTTAACCCGACCCATAACGGCCCTGGCCATATTATAGCACAAGCTACCGAGAATGGCGAGTGAATCCTTTAAGACAAAAAAAGAGCCGGGGGCTGCCCGGCTCTTTTCACAAGGCTGACGATTATTTTTCCTCATTCCAGCTGTACATCTTGCGGAGCTCCTTGCCCACGGATTCCAGCTGATGCTCGCTTTCGATGCGGCGGCAAGCATTGAAGTGGGAGCGGCCCACCTTATTTTCATTGATCCACTTGGAGGCAAAGGTGCCGTCCTGAATTTCGGAAAGGACCTTCTTCATTTCCTTCTTGGTTTCCTCCGTGATCAGGCGCTTACCCGTCTCGTAATCGCCGAACTCGGCGGTGTCGGAGATAGAGTAGCGCATCATGGAGAAGCCACCCTTGTAAATCAGGTCGACAATGAGCTTCATCTCATGGATGCACTCAAAATATGCGTTTTCCGGAGCGTAGCCGGCTTCCACCAGCGTTTCAAAGCCGGCTTTCATCAAAGCGGTGACGCCGCCGCAGAGCACGCACTGCTCGCCGAACAGGTCGGTTTCGGTCTCCACCTGGAAGGTGGTTTCCAGCACACCGGCACGGGCGCCGCCGATGCCGGCGGCATAAGCCAGGGCAACATCCAGGGCGCGTCCGGTGGCATCCTGTTGAATAGCTACCAGGCAGGGAACACCCTTGCCCTCCACATACTCGCTGCGGACGGTGTGGCCCGGGCCCTTGGGGGCGATCATGAAGACGTCCACGTCGGCGGGCGGCTTGATCTGGCCAAAATGAATGTTGAAGCCGTGCGCAAAGGCCAATGCCTTGCCGGCGGTGAGATAGGGGGCGATATCGGTCTTATACATATCCGCCTGGCGTTCGTCGGGAATCAGAATCATGATGACATCCGCCGCCTTGGCCGCTTCGGAGGTGGTGGCGACTTTCAGGCCCGCCGCTTCCGCCTTGACCCAGCTCTTGGAGCCTTCATACAGGCCGACGATTACATTGACGCCGCTTTCATGCAGGTTGAGGGCGTGGGCATGGCCCTGAGAGCCGTAACCAATGATGGCGACGGTCTTATCCTTCAGGATGCTGAGGTTGCAGTCGCTCTGATAGTAGATTTTTGCCATGGTAATTACCTCCTGCGCCGTACGGGACGGCAAAATTATGTAAAGGGAATCCCCTTCGCAACAATGGTATCAATAATTTTTTGCGGTACGGGTGGGGTTCGGCCCCTTTTCAATGGCGATGACGCCGGTGCGGACGATTTCCTTGATCCCATAGGGGCGGAGCAGCGCCTCCAGCGTTTCCGTCCGCTCCGTGGTATCGGAAAATTCGATGGTCATGGTGGTGCGGGTGGCGTCCACGATGCGTGCCTGCATCAGCTCCGCAATCCGCATAATCTCCGCCCGGGATCCGTCGGCTCCCCCTTTGTGATTGGAGGAAACGGACACCTTGATCAGAGAGAGGGTGCGGGAAATGGTGTCGGCTGGCACCAGGGTTTTCACCTTGATAACAGGGATCACCTTATTCAGCTGTTTCTCCACCTGCTCCACCACATGTTCGTCACCGTCCACCACAATGGTCATCCGGGAGATAGCTGGATCCTCCGTGATCCCCACCGCCAGCGAATCGATGTTGAAGCCGCGGCGAGAGAACAGGCCGGATACTTTGGAGAGGACGCCGGGATGGTTTTCCACCAGGACAGACAGGGTGTATTTCATAGGGGCATCCTCCTTTACAGCGAGGGATAGTCCGGCGGGACATCACACACCAGAAGATAGGGGCGGTCATCCGCCAGCATGGCGGCAATGGCCTCCTCTGCCTCCGCACTGCTGTGCAGGCAGCGGGAGGGAATCCCGTAAGCCGCGGCGATCCTGGTGAAATCCGGGCTGCCGTCCAGATAGACGGCACTGTGGACACCGTGGTAAAGATTGTCCTGCAGCTCCCGCACCATGCCGAGACGGGTATTGCGCATGATGACAATTTTGACGCCCAACCCCTCCTGACAGATGGTGCCCAGCTCCATCATGCTCATCTGGAAGGATCCGTCGCCGCATACAGCACAGACCTGGCGGCGGGGCGCCGCCGTTTTGGCCCCCACGGCGCAGGGAATGGAATAACCCATGGTTCCCATGCCGCCGGAGGTCAGAAACCGGCCCTGCCGCACGCCGAAGTGGTTGGCTGACCAGATCTGGTTCTGTCCCACGTCAGCGCACAACACGGCGTCATCTTCCATCCGCTGGGACAGAAGACGCATGAAACACTTGGGCTCCACGTAACCGGGAGTATCGGGAATTTCCTTTTCGTCATAACGGCGCTTGCGGTCAGTGACCGTTTCCACCCACTGGGCAGGGGCCTGCCAAGGGGAATCCTCGCTCATAAGCTTGTTCAACTCGCCCAGCACCTGGCGCAGGTTGCCCACGATGGGAATATGGGCGGGCATGTTTTTGCCGATCTCGGCGGGATCGATGTCGATGTGGATAATCTTAGCCCGGGCGGCCACCTGATCGGGAGCGGCCACCGCCCGGTCACCCACCCGGGCGCCGGCCAGGATCACCAGATCGGCATCGCGGATGGCCTTATTGGCCGGGACACAGCCGTGGGAACCCAGCATGCCCAGGTTCAGAGGATGGGCGGAGGGCAGAGCGCCGATGCCCATCATGGTGCAGATCACAGGGATGCGGCACTGCTCCGCAAAGGCCTCTAACATCGGCTGCGCTTTGGCGGAAAAGACCCCACCGCCGGCGCAGATGATAGGCCGGGCGCTTTCCCGCAGCGCCTTTGCTGCCTTGCGCACTTGCAATGGATGGCCCTTCACCTGAGGCTTATACCCGATGATGTCCGGCCTGCCGTGGGGAAGGATATCGGAGATCTCCGCCTGCTGCATGTCCACCGGAATGTCGATGAGCACGGGACCCGGACGGCCGCTGGCGGCGATGTAGAATGCCTCGTTGAAAACGGCGGGAATATCCTCCGCCTGCTTGACAATGTAGCTGTGTTTGGTGAAGGGGGCGGCGGCGCCAGTGATGTCCGCCTCCTGAAAGACGTCGCGGCCCAGCAAATCGCTGCGCACCTGACCGGTGATAACCACCAGAGGAATGGAATCCATATACGCGGAGGCGATGCCGGTCAGCAGGTTGGTGGCACCGGGGCCGGAGGTGGCGATGCACACCCCCACGTGGCCGGATATACGCGCGTAACCGCTGGCGGCATGGGCCGCGTTTTGTTCCGTGCGCACCAGAATGTGGCGGATGGAACTGCCGGCCAGCATATCGTAAAAGGGACAGATGGCGGCGCCGGGATAGCCGAAGGCCACCGAGACCCCCTGCTGTTCCAGACACTTCACCATTGCCATGGCTCCGGTCATACAATCAATCCTTTTGGCTAATGGTCAGGCTTCCCAAAAAACCTGTTGATTTCTCATTATACCGTGTTTGAGGACAGGCGTCAACTGGTTTTACTGATGTAAAGCGAAAAAATCCCTGGAAAGCGTTTCGTTTGCTTCCGGCGGGCGGAAGGGGTCCAGTACGGTCAAGGAAATTCCCTGACGGCGGGCGTGGTCCACTGCGTTTGCTGTTCCTCCGGGACCGCCGTCGAAAACGGCTATCATACGGCTGCTGTGCTGAACCATCCAGAGATTGCGCTGGCCCATGCAAGAGGCCGTGTACCGGCTGCTGACCAGGGTGACCCAGTCCGCCTGCTCCAGCAGGGAGCGGTAGCGCCGCTGGTCCTCTGGATTCCAGCGGGATTCCTGCCGGGGACAGGGGAGGACAGCGCCCAGGGAAACGGGCTCGCCGCGGTTCCTCCGGTGCAGCACCAGGCGGGCGGCCAGCATATCCACCCCCAGCGCCATACCGGTGAGGAACAGCCGGGAGCCGTCCTTTACCGCCTGGCCGATGGACTGGTCCAGCGCTGCTGTCAGAGGCGCCAAGGCGGTGGGGTCCTGCCGCCATCCGGAGGGCAGACGGTCTGGCCGGTGTCCGGCAAAACAGCAAGTGCTTTCCCGGGAAATGGAGGGGTTCCGAAGCAGAAGCATATGATCACCACGAACATTTGTTTTTTGTTCTACTGTAGCATATTTCCCGGAAAAAGGCAAGTGCTGCCGGGAATTGACAAAGACCGGCCTGGGGCGGTACAATAAACCGAATGATGTGAAAAAGAAAGGACCGTATCGTATATGAACTCGACTGCCCCTGTAGCATGGCAAAAGCTGTACCGGGAGCTGCTTTCCCTGTCCGTATACCGCCGGACAGGAGACCGGCCGGTAACCGGGGCGCTGATCCAGTTGATGGAAAAGGCCGCCCACGGCGACCCGGACGGTGTGTGCGAGAGGTGGGGCCATCTCTGTGCGGTGCTGGCGGCCCGTAAGCGGCTGGTCAGCCTTCCGGAGGCGGTGGCGGAAGACATATTGGAGGATGACAACCCCTTTGTCCGCTGGCTGGCGGGAGGGGAGCCGGTTTCCGGCCTACTGCGTGAGGCGGCGCTGCGGGACCTGCGGGTTCTGTATCAGGCGGCGTCGCTGACGCCGGAGCAATGGGCGCAGGCGGCGGGAGAGGAGCTGGCGGACTGTTTGCCTTCCTGGGGCGTGCAGGCGGCACCGTCCCCGCTTGACCGGCCGTGGGACGAATGCTTGGAGGCGCTATCCGCCTATCACCGGCGCTGCGGTTGCGGCGTTTTTGCCCGGCACCATGCGTTCTTGTGGCGGGACGGCACACTGCTGCCGGTGGAACATCCCGATCCTATCCGGCTGTCCAACCTGAAGGGGTACGAATATCAGCGCGGTGTGGCGGTCAACAACACCCGGGCATTGCTGGACGGCTTTGAGGCCAACAACATGCTGCTTTACGGGGATCGGGGCACCGGCAAGTCCTCCACGGTAAAGGCGCTGCTCAACGAATACGCCGGTCAGGGACTGAGGATGGTGGAGATGCCCAAGGAGTATCTGCGGGAGCTTCCCGATCTCACCGGACGGCTGGCACGGATCCCTCTCAAGTTTATTGTGTTTATCGACGATCTGTCCTTCTCCGACGGGGACGACAATTTCGCCGCCCTCAAGGCGGTGCTGGAGGGCGGGTTGGCCTCCCGGCCCCAGAACGTGGTGATCTATGCTACCTCCAATCGCCGCCATCTACTGCGGGAGACCTTTTCCGATCGGGGCGGAGACGAGGTACACCGGGCCGATACCGTGCAGGAGGCAGTGTCGCTGTCCGACCGGTTTGGCATCAGCCTGACTTTCCTGATGCCGGATAAACAGAAATTCCTGGATATCGTGCGGCAGATCGCTGCTGACCGCGGGCTGAAGGCGGATCCGGAGGCGCTGCTGGCCGCCGCGGAGCGGTGGGCGCTGGAACGGGGGGCCCGTTCTCCCCGGTATGCCCGCCAGTTTATTGCCGACGCGGAGGCGCGATTGGCCCGCGGCGAGGCACTGTAACGAGAGGAGAGAAGCCATGGCGCTGTTTTCCCGAAAAAAGAAGCCCGGTGCCGATCAGCGGGAGCTGCTGGAGCGGCTGGACGGCCGTGAGCTGCAGACGGTGACGCGCCGGGATCCCGAAACCTCGGCGGAGACCGTGATTGGAAAGGCCGGCCGCATCAATACCCTCCACGGCCAAATCGTCATTGTTTGTGACGGCCGGGAGGTTTTCCGCTGCGACGCCGCTACCGCCCGGTGCGGAGAGCTGATGAGCCTCAACGGCGTCGTCATCCGCGGCCGGGAGGAAAACGGGCAGGAAACCACCGTGGTGGCGTATTATCTGTATTACCGTAAGGTGTAAAGGAGGCGCGTTATGAAACACCGTTGGATGCGGGCGCTCATGAGCCTGACGCTTGCCGGGCTGTTGGCGGCAGGGCTGTCCGGTTGTGACGAGGGCGGAAATCCGCCAGTGGAGGAGGAGCCGCAGCCTGTGCTGGATTATCCCGTGACGGTGGGAGACGTGTCGCTGGATTCCCCTCCACTGAGGGCGGTGGTGTTGTCCCCTTCGCTGGCGGAGATTGTAGCCGATCTGGGCTATGCCGACCGGCTGTGCGGCCGTTCGGAGGAGTGCGATTTTCCCTCCCAGGTGGAGGCCCTGCCTTCCGTGGGCAAAACCATGATGCCCGACGGCGGCGGTGTGGCGGCGCTGGACGCCGATCTGGTGCTGACCCAGGCTCCGTTGCCGGAAGAGACCGCTTCTTTTCTGGAGCGGGAGGGGATCCCGGTGGCGGTGATCCCTGCCGCCGCTTCCTATGAGGAGCTGTCGGAGCTGTATGCTCAGGTGGGACAGCTGTTTGCCGGCACCGAAACCGGTGCGCGGGCAGGAGAGGCTCTTTGGCAGACGCTGGACGCACGCATGGACGAGGCGGCGGCACGCCTTGCGGGTGAGGAAGCGCCTGCATCGCTGGTTTATGCGGTGGATTCTACCGGGCGTGTGGCTACAGGCGATACCTTTATCGGATCGGTGATGGCTCGGGCGGGGCTTTCCAATGCCGCTGCCGCGGGAACCGGCTGGACGCTGCCGGAAAGCGCGGACGCCGCCTATGTGTTCTGTCCCGTGGAAGAAGTGGAGACGGTTCGGGGGTTGTCTGCTTTTCAGCAGCTGTCCGCAATAGCGGAAGGGCAGGTTTACGGAATTCCTGTTGATTGCATGGAGCGTCAAGGGTTCCGGCTGGCGGAGGGTATAGAGGCGATGCTTCAGGTCCTCGTCCCGCAGGCGGAGGAAACGACCGCCGGTGAGACGGAAAACACCGCCGCCCCATGATCCCCATGGAGAGAGCGCCTCGTAATCGGGCATGGATCTATCGGGCTGCCGCAAAAGAAGAGCCTGTGGAAGCGGACAAGAAAACTGCTGTGGAGCTGTAACCGCACGATTTCCGGATAAAAAGCAGGATCCCTTTTACTGCTTGATGAAAAATACGGCAAAGGAACAGCGCCATACACGCGAAGTAAGTGTGTATGGTGCTGTTTGCATCTGTCGGCAGACACGGACAGGAAAGTCAGATTAAGAAATCGCGGATGTATGATCCGCTTACTACGAGGAAGTATCCTTTTTTCACCTCAATCAGGCACCTTGTATGTCACCTTTCCGCAAGGCCTGCCTTTCCACTCAAGGGGAAGCCTTTGGGCTATGTACCGGTGATTTCCCGCTTTATGGTACTGTGCCCAGGGTCTTTATGCCTAATGGCAAACGATGTAAGATGTCCCTGGGCCTGGAGCTGTCCCTGCGGGCCAGTTCCTTCTACATCTATGATATAATAAAGATTGGGAGAATTGCGGTAGCATTTCTCGGGAACGCTGCCGATAAACGTAGGATGAGAACCGCATGGGGCAGCGTTTATGTATACTGTTTTGTATCTCTCGCTTTTGGGTGATAGCCGGGCGGAGCGTTTCGTTCTAATCCTTTTGACCTGGGAAAGCCGGGAGATCAATTCCGCCCCCGTCCGTTGTCGTTCCCTCGGGGAAGTAACAGGGAATATGAACCAAAACAGGTGCACTCCAGCATTGCTGCAGCGCACCTGTTTTTGATTGTCCTATGAAAGGGAATCCACGTACCGGCAGGCGGCCAGCGCGGCGGCCGCCCCGTCTCCCACGGCGGTGGTCAGCTGCCGCACCTCCTTGGCACGGCAGTCTCCTGCGGCAAAGACACCGGGGGAGGAGGTATGCGTATCTTCTCCAGCCAGTATGTAACCGCTTTCATCAAGCCTGACGACAGAGGCAAACGCTTCGTTGTGGGGGAGCTGCCCAATGGCCACAAACAGCCCCGTTACCGCAAGGTGCTCCTCCACACCAGAGCGGGTGTCTTGGAGGGTTACGCCGGTCAGGGAGTCCGTCCCTTCCAGCGCGGAAACGATGCTGTGAAGCCGCAACTCCACATTGTCCCGCTGGTGTAGGGCCTCCTGCAGACGATGCTCGCCCCGGAATTCGCCGCGCCGGTGGATCACAGTAACCCGGCGGCATAGGGAGGAGAGGAAAAGGGCCTCCTGCAGGGCGGTATCGCCGCCGCCCACCACGGCGGTATCCTCACCGGCATAAAAAGCGCCATCACATACTGCGCAGGTGGAGAGACCGGCACCCATCAGATCCTCCTCACGGGGTAGGCCCAGGCGACGGTGGCTGACGCCGGTGGCCAGGATCAGCGCCCGACCGATATGGATCCCCTCCATGGTTTCCACGATCCAGCGGGGGCCGTCCGGCCGTATTCCGGTGACCGTTTCCAGTTCGGTCCGGACGCCCAGGTCCAGAATCTGTTCCACCAGACCGGAAGCCCACTCGTTGCCGCTGATCTGCTTGATGCCGGGATAGTTTTCCACCCGGGGGGAATACGTGATCTGTCCGCCGAAGGTTTCCTTTTCCAGCATCAGCACGGATTTTCCCGCGCGGGCGGCATACAGGGCGGCGGTCATGCCGGCGGGGCCGGCTCCGATAATGATGAGATCGGTCATACTGTTCCTCCGCTGCCTTCCGCCTCAGGCCCGAGCCGTTTCCACATAGCGCTTGATGTTGGAGAGGTTGACGAACTTTTCACAGCGATCTCCCTGCAGCACCACCAGGGTGGGAGCCTGCTTGATCTCATACAGGCCGACCAGCTCCCGGTTGTCCTGGGCATCCGCTGTTTCAAAGGGAAGCCCGGCTTTTTCCAGCATGGCGCCGGCCACTTTGCAGTTGGGGCAGGTTTTGGTGGTGAAGAGTACGCGCTTTCCCTCCGCCGTCGGAACGGCAGCAGAAGCGGAAGAATCCGGCAGGGACGCCTCGTCGGCGGGCTGGACAGCCGTTGTGCCGTGGGGCGTATGGGAGGTACCCAGATCGTATACCTTGCGGTCGCGGAATTCCTGG
Organism: Candidatus Avimonas narfae; assembly: GCA_904395335.1. Taxonomy (GTDB): domain Bacteria; phylum Bacillota; class Clostridia; order Oscillospirales; family Acutalibacteraceae; genus Avimonas_A; species Avimonas_A narfae. Next base: position 94,990 of record CAJFNR010000065.1, read on the forward strand.
GCTTTGCCGTCGTTCCAGTTCTGCACCGGCCGGTAATAGCCTGTGATGCGGCTGTATACCTCGGTTTTCCGGCCACAGTGGGGGCAGATATACTGCTCGCCGGCCAGATAGCCGTGGTCCTGGCACACCGAATAGGTGGGGGACAGGGTGTAATAGGGCAGCTTGTAATTCTCCGCGATCTTCCGCACTAGGTTAGCCGCGGCCTTCCAGTCGGGCAGCTTTTCGCCCAGGAAGGCGTGGAATACAGTGCCGGAGGTGTACAGGGTCTGGAGCTCGTCCTGAATGTCCAGCGCCTCGAAAATATCCTCCGTATATCCTACGGGCAGGTGGGAGCTGTTGGTGTAATAGGGGGTGCCGTTTTCATTGGCGGTGATGATATCCGGGAACTGCTCCACGTCGTGCTTGGCGAAGCGGTAGGTGGTGGATTCGGCAGGCGTGGCCTCCAGGTTGTACAGGTCGCCGTACTGCTCCTGGTAATCGGACAGCCGCTCCCGCATATGGTTAAGCACGTCCTTGGCAAAGCGCTGGGTTTCCGGATGGGTCAGATCCTTGCGCAACCAGCGGGCGTTGAGCCCCACCTCGTTCATGCCGATGAGCCCGATGGTGGAGAAGTGGTTGCTGAAGGTGCCCAGATACCGCTTTGTGTAGGGATACAGCCCCTCGTCCAGCAGCTTGGTGATGACGGTGCGCTTGACCTTCAGAGACCGGGCGGCAATATCCATCAGCTTGTCCAGGCGGCGGTAGAAATCCGCCTCGTCGGACGCCTGATAGGCGATGCGGGGCAGGTTGATGGTGACCACGCCGATAGAGCCGGTGCTTTCGCCGCTGCCGAAAAAGCCGCCGGATTTTTTGCGCAGCTCCCGCAGGTCCAGACGCAGGCGGCAGCACATGCTGCGCACGTCGCTGGGTTGCATGTCGCTGTTGATGTAGTTGGAAAAATACGGCGTGCCGTATTTGGAGGTCATCTCAAAGAGCAGGCGGTTGTTCTCCTTGTCCGACCAGTCGAAATCCTTCGTGATGGAATAGGTGGGAATGGGGTACTGAAAGCCCCGGCCGTTGGCATCGCCCTCAATCATGATTTCGATGAAGGCCTTGTTCACCATATCCATTTCCGCCTGGCAGTCCTTGTATTTGAAGTCCATTTCCTTACCGCCCACAATGGCGTTCAGCTCCGCCAGGTCGTTGGGCACCACCCAATCCAGCGTGATGTTGGAGAAGGGGGCCTGGGTTCCCCAGCGGCTGGGGGTATTGACGCCGTAAATAAAGGACTCGATGCATTTTTTGGTCTGGTCATAGGTCAGGCCGTCCGCCTTAACAAAGGGGGCCAAATAGGTGTCGAAGGAGGAGAAAGCCTGAGCACCCGCCCATTCGTTCTGCATGATGCCCAGGAAGTTGACCATCTGATTGCACAAGGTGGCCAGATGTTTGGCCGGGGCGGAGGTGATCTTGCCGGGAATGCCGCCCAACCCCTCCTGGATCAGCTGCTTTAGGGACCAGCCCGCACAGTAGCCGGTGAGCATGGACAGGTCGTGGAGATGGATCTCCGCGTTGCGGTGGGCGTTGGCGATTTCGTCGTCGTATACCTCGGACAACCAGTAGTTGGCCGTGATGGCGCCGCTGTTGCTGAGGATCAGGCCGCCCACCGAATAGGTCACGGTGGAATTCTCCTTCACCCGCCAGTCAGTCACCTTGACATAGCTGTCCACCAGCTCCTTATAGTCTAGAATAGTGGATTTCATGTTGCGGACTTTTTCCCGCTGCTTGCGGTACAGAATATAGGCCTTGGCCACATCGGCGTAGCCCGCCTGGCTTAGCACCGATTCCACGCTGTCCTGAATATCCTCCACCGCGATTTTATCCTCCCGGATTTTGGGCTCAAAATCCGCCGTCACCTTCAACGCCAGCAGCTCGATGGTGCTGGGGTGGAACTGCTTGTTCTGTGCCGTGAACGCCTGCATGATCGCGGTACAGATTTTCTGAATGTCGAACTCCGCAATTTTGCCGTCCCGTTTGACTACCTGATACATTGACCGTTCACCCTCGTCCTTTTCGTATTCTTTCCAGTACGAGCAGTATACCTCTGACGTTTGAAAAAATCAATATATGGGAGGATAAATCGGCCAAAGCAACAAGATATAGTTATTTTTTTCTACACGCCCCGCAGATGAGCCTCCTTCACATACGGACGGACGGCTTCCCGGAAATCGGCCAGCTCCTCCGGGGAACAGGGATGCAAGCCGGGAACGAGCACCTGATCGGAGGCGACAAAGGACTGGAGAAAATAGCGCTTGGCGCCTGCGATCCACTGGCCGATGGCTTCGAAATCCCCGCGTGTGTGCAGCTCCCGCACCACGGTGGTGCGGAATTCATAGTCCACGGCGCCGGACAGAAGATACCGGACGGTTTCCTCCAAAGGAGCCAGCTCCACAAGAGGATACCCCACTGTCTGTGCATAGCGTTCGGGCGAATTTTTGATGTCCATGGCCACGTAATCCACCAGCCCTTTTTCCACCAGCGGCCGAAGGCGCTGAGGAAAACTGCCGTTGGTATCCAGTTTGACGGCATAGCCCCGTTCCTTTATTTCATATAAAAAAGCATCCAAGTCGGGACGCAACAACGGTTCCCCTCCGGTGATGCAGACCCCGTCCAGCACAGCGCGGCGTTTATTTAGGAAGGCATGCCAATCTTCCAATGTCAAGACAGCGGGGGCGTTTGCCTCCAGCAGACCGCTGTTGTGGCAGAAGGGGCAGCGGAAATTGCAGCCGCCCAGAAACACAGTGCAGGCAGTTTTGCCCGGATAATCCAGCAATGTGAGTTTTTGCAGGCCCTGTATGTCCATAAAGCTCCCTCTTTTGAGCCAATAATACCGGCAATTCCGGCGAAGCGTCTCTTTTATTATAGCGGATAACGGGAGACAGGCACAGTCCTTTTTGAAAGAACAAAGTGAAAAAAGGAAAAAGGGGACGGTTTGTCAAAGTATCATGGGTGTGGTATACTATACCATTGACAAAGTTTCCGCTATGAGGTATGATGGAATCAAAAACATATGTTCTTGATCGACGTGAAGAGAAATCCAACGGGAAAGCATTCTCCAAAGCGGGGTAAGGGGAGGAAGTGCCATTGAGTGAATCAAATCAACAGGGAACCTTTCAGCTGGTTTCCTCCTATAAGCCCACCGGTGATCAGCCGCAGGCAATCGCCAAGCTGGTGGAAGGAATTCAAAGAGGGGACAGGGAACAGACGCTGCTGGGGGTGACGGGATCCGGCAAGACATTCACCATGGCCAATGTTATTGCCCAGGTACAGAAGCCCACGCTGGTTTTGGCGCACAACAAGACATTGGCGGCCCAGCTGTGCAGCGAATTTCGTGAATTTTTTCCGCACAACGCGGTGGAATACTTTGTGTCCTATTACGATTATTATCAGCCGGAGGCGTATATCGCCACAACGGATACCTATATCGAGAAGGACAGCGCCATCAACGATGAAATCGATAAGCTGCGCCACTCCGCCACCTCCGCCCTTTCGGAGCGGCGGGATGTCATCATCGTGGCCAGCGTTTCGTGCATTTACAGCCTGGGCGACCCCATCGATTACCGCAATATGGTGATTTCGCTGCGCCCAGGTATGACCAAAAAACGGGATGAGCTGCTGGCCAAGCTGGTGGAGCTGCAGTACGAGCGCAACGACATCAATTTTATCCGCAACAAGTTCCGGGTGAGGGGCGACGTGGTGGAGATTTACCCCGCCTATTCCAACGACAACGTCATCCGGGTGGAGTTTTTCGGGGATGAAATCGACCGTATCAGCGAGGTAAACGCCCTAACCGGTGAGCTCAAGGCGGTGCTGGGACATGCAGCCATTTATCCCGCCTCCCACTATATCGTTCCCCGGGAAAAGATGGAGGCTGCCATCGGCGACATTGAAAAAGAGCTGGCCGAGCGTGTAGAGTGGTTCAAGAAAAACGGACAGCTGCTGGAGGCGCAGCGCATCTTGCAGCGAACGCGGTACGATATCGAAATGCTGCGGGAAATCGGGATTTGCAAGGGGATTGAAAATTACTCCCGCGTGCTGTCAGGGCGGGAGCCCGGCAGCGCGCCCTTTACTCTGCTGGATTATTTCCCGGAGGATTATCTGCTCATGGTGGACGAGTCCCACGTGACTCTGTCCCAGGTGCGCGGTATGTTCGGCGGTGATTATTCGCGGAAAAAAGCCCTGATCGATTACGGCTTCCGGCTGCCCAGCGCCTACGACAACCGGCCGCTGAATTTCGACGAATTTTATTCCCGCGTGCACCAGGCGGTGTTTGTCAGCGCCACTCCCGGTGAATTTGAGCGGCAGCACAGCACCCAGGTGGTGGAGCAGGTGATCCGGCCCACCGGCCTTCTGGACCCGGAGGTGGTAGTCAAGCCGGTGGAGGGGCAGATTGACGACCTGATCGACGAGATCCGCCTGCGCACCGACCGCAAGGAGCGGGTGCTGGTCACCACCCTGACCAAACGGATGGCGGAGGATCTAACGGATTATTTCACCAATGTGGGGATCAAGGTGCGCTACATGCACCACGATGTGGATACCATGGAGCGCATGGAAATTATCCGTGACCTGCGTATGGGGGAATTCGACGTGCTGGTGGGTATCAACCTGCTCCGGGAAGGGCTGGATCTTCCGGAGGTGTCTCTGGTGGCCATTCTGGATGCGGATAAGGAGGGATTCCTACGTTCGGAGACCTCTCTAATTCAGACCATCGGCCGGGCGGCCCGCAACGCCGGCGGTCAGGTCATCATGTATGCGGATAGCGTTACCCCTTCCATGGAACGGGCCATCACCGAAACCAACCGACGCCGCGCCATCCAGATGAAGTATAACGAAGAGCACGGAATTGTGCCCAAGACTATAGTCAAAGAGGTCCGGGACGTGATCGAGATCACGTCCAAGGACAAGAAGAAGGACAAGCCGGACAACAAGTTAACCCGCGCGGAGCGTCTGCAGCTCATCGAGGAATTGACCAAGGAGATGAAGAACGCCGCCCGTCTGCTGGAATTCGAGCATGCCGCATATCTGCGCGACCGCATAGCCAGGCTGCGGGATAAAAAATAACTTGAAAGCAATACGCCTTTACAGATAACGAGAGGAAGACCAAAAAAGATGCAGAAAAATCAGTTGATTATCCGGGGAGCCCGGGAACACAATCTGAAAAATGTGGATCTGGAAATTCCGCGTGACAAGTTGATAGTCTTTACAGGTTTGTCCGGCTCGGGGAAGTCCTCCCTGGCGTTTGACACCATTTATGCCGAGGGGCAGCGGCGGTATGTGGAGAGCCTGTCCTCCTATGCCCGTCAGTTCCTAGGGCAGATGGACAAGCCGGATGTGGACCTGATCGAGGGGCTGTCGCCCGCCATATCCATCGATCAAAAAACCACCTCCAAAAATCCCCGCTCCACTGTGGGCACCGTGACAGAGATCTATGATTACCTGCGTCTGCTGTATGCCCGCATCGGTATCCCTCACTGTCCCATCTGCGGCCGGGAGATCCGCCAGCAGACCGTTGACCAGATCGTGGACCAGGTCATGGCCCTGCCGGAGGGGACGCGGATTCAGGTGCTGGCGCCCATTGTGCGGGGCCGCAAGGGCGAGCATGTCAAGGAGTTTGAAAATGCCCGCAAGTCCGGGTATGTCCGGGCACGGGTGGACGGCATTCTTTACGATCTGTCCGAAAAGATCCCCCTGGAAAAGAACAAGAAGCATACCATTGAGATCATCGTGGACCGGCTGGTGATCCACGAGGATATCCGCGGCCGTCTGGCCGATTCCATCGAAACGGCTACCACGCTTTCCGGCGGGGTGCTCACCGTCAATGTGGTGGAGCGGGAAGGGGACGGCCGCGACATGACCTTTTCCCAGAACTATTCCTGTCCGGAGCACGGCGTCAGCATCGATGAGCTCACGCCCCGGATGTTTTCCTTCAATAACCCTTATGGAGCCTGTCCCAAATGCACGGGTCTGGGTAGCTATATGTCCATTGACCCCGATCTGATCATTGCCAACCGCAACCTGTCCATCCGCGAGGGAGCGATCCGTGCCAGCGGCTGGAGCTATATCGACGGCGGAACCATCGCCCAGATGTATTACGAGGGATTGGCGGCTCATTACCATTTTTCCCTGGATACGCCCATCAACCAGCTGCCGAAAAAGATTTTGGACATCCTGTTATACGGCAGCAAGGGCGAGAAGATCGAGATGGTCCGCAAGAAGGAATACGGCAGTGGCACCTACGCCACCGAGTTCGAGGGCGTGGTCAACAATCTGCAAAGGCGGTATAAGGAAACCAACAGCGACTGGATGCGGGAAGAACTGGAATCCTATATGAGTCAGGTTCCCTGCCCCGACTGCCACGGCGAACGCCTCAAGCCGGAAAGTTTGGCTGTGACAGTTGGCGGAATCAACATCGCGGAATTCTGCCGCAAATCGGTGGGGGATGCTCTGGACTTCATCAGTGGGCTGGAGCTGACCCAACGGGAGCATCTGATTGGGGACCGCATCCTCAAGGAAATCACCGAACGCCTAGGCTTCCTGCGCAGTGTGGGGCTGGATTATCTGACGCTTTCCCGCAACGCGGGAACGCTGTCCGGCGGCGAAAGCCAGCGCATACGGCTGGCCACCCAGATCGGCTCTTACCTGATGGGGGTGCTGTACATTCTGGATGAGCCCAGCATTGGCTTGCATCAGCGCGACAACGACCGGTTGCTGGAAACGCTCAAGCACCTGCGGGATCTAGGCAATACCCTCATTGTCGTAGAGCACGACGAGGACACCATGAGGGCGGCGGACTGGATCGTGGACATCGGTCCGGGCGCCGGCGTCCACGGCGGCAACGTGATCTACAGCGGTACTCCGCAGAAGATCGGGCAGTGCAAGGCTTCCATCACGGGACAGTATCTCAGCGGCCAACGCCGCATTCCCGTCCCTCAGGAGCGGCGGCCGGGCTCCGGCAAGCTGCTCACCGTGCTGGGCGCGTCGGAGCACAATCTAAAGAACGTGGATGTCTCCTTCCGATTGGGTGCTTTCAACTGTGTGACCGGTGTGTCCGGCTCCGGGAAATCCTCACTGGTCAATGAGATTGTCTATAAGCGTCTGGCGGCGGAGCTTAACGGCGCCCGCACCCATGCGGGAGCGCATCGGGATATGGAGGGCATCGATGCTCTGGACAAGGTCATCGATATCGATCAGTCGCCCATCGGGCGGACACCCCGTTCCAACCCGGCCACGTATACGGGCGTGTTCAACGACATCCGGGAACTCTACGCCTCCACCGCCGATGCCAAAATGCGCGGTTTTGGCTCCGGGCGTTTTTCCTTCAATATAAAAGGCGGGCGGTGCGAGGCCTGTCAAGGCGACGGCATCATCAAAATAGAGATGCATTTTCTGCCCGACATCTATGTTCCCTGCGAGGTGTGCAAGGGCAAACGGTACAATCGGGAGACGCTGGAGGTCAAGTATAAAGGCAAAAGCATCTACGATGTGCTGGAAATGACGGTGGAGGAAGGGCTGCATTTCTTTTCCAGTCTGCCCAAGATCGCCCGGAAGCTGCAAACCCTTTACGATGTGGGGCTGGGCTATGTCAAAATCGGGCAGCCGGCCACCACGTTGTCCGGCGGCGAGGCCCAACGGGTCAAGCTGGCGACCGAGCTTTCCCGCCGGGCGACAGGACGCACTGTTTATATTCTGGATGAGCCCACTACAGGTCTGCATACCGCCGATGTTCAGCAGCTGATCGAAGTGCTGCAGAGGCTGGTGGACGGCGGCAATACCGTCATCGTCATCGAACACAATCTGGATGTGATCAAAACCGCCGACTATGTCATCGATCTGGGGCCGGAAGGCGGCGACAAGGGCGGTATGGTGGTGGCCTGCGGTACGCCGGAGGACATTGCCGCCTGTGAGACCTCTTACACGGGGCGGTATTTGAAGCCTCTGCTGAAGGTTGCCGACGCTGAAAATGCCGGAAACTGAGGAAGGATTTACCGCAACGGGAAAAGAAAGGGCGTGCCGTCGACGCTTTTGGCGCTGACGGCACGCCCTTTCAAAGTTTTTCAGAGGAATATTTACAATTCTTTCATATACTGGGAGAAGGAATGGGATATGATAGCACAAGGCATAAACTGTGGAAAATATGGCTGATGGATAGCGGAAACCGGGGCACACTATGTTTGGATATGTCCGGATATACAAACCGGAGCTCAAGGTAGGCGAATACGAACAGTATCAGGGCGTGTATTGCTCGCTGTGCAAACAGTTGGGAAAAAGCTGCGGGCAGACCGCCCGCTTGTCTCTCAGCTATGACCTTACTTTTTTTGCGTTGTTCCGTATGGCGTTGGATGACGGCTGCCCCCGGTTCGAAAGGGGACGTTGCTTTCTCCACCCCGTGAAAAAGCGCCCCTGCTGTGCCTCCAATGACCATATCCGGTTTGCCGCCGACGCTTCTGCGCTGCTGACCTATTACAAGCTGAGGGACAATATCCAGGACAGCGGCCCCGTGCGTCGGACGGCCCTGCATGCGATTCAGCCGCCGGTGGCGCTGTCCAGAAGGCGGGCCGCCGTCCGGCAGCCTGAGCTGGAGCAAGCGGTGCGTACCTATCTCGAGGAGCAGAACCGTCTGGAGATGGAGCAGACGCCGTCACTGGACGCCGCAGCGGAGCCCTCCGCCCGCCTGCTTTCCTATATGGCGGCGCTGACCGCCAGGGATGATCGGGAACGGCTGATTCTGGAACGCTTCGGCTACTGTCTGGGGCGCTGGATCTATCTCATCGACGCGGTGGATGATATGGCGGAGGATTTGGAAGCGGAGGGGTATAACCCCTATCTTCTTGCCCGCGGCATCCACAAAGGCGAGGGGGCGGAGCAGGCGATACGGGAGGCACGGGAATATTCCCGGCTGACGCTCAACGCCTGCCTGGCCGAATGCATCGCCGCCTATAATTTGCTGGATATCCGGCACTTTGACGGAATCCTCCGCAACGTGCTGGAGTGGGGGATGCCGGCTGCTCAGGAGCGGGTGATTCAGGGGCAGTACCATAAGGAAAAAAGGGATCCGGCGGTGTTGCCGTCGGAGGAGAAAGAGGATCAGGGCAAAATTGCCGGAAAGGTTTGAGAACAGCCATGAGTGTAAGCGATCCCTATAAGGTATTGAATATCAGTCCCAACGCCACCGACGACGAGGTGAAGACGGCCTATCGGGAAATGGCGCGGAAGTATCATCCGGACAATTATGCCAACAATCCCCTGTCCGATCTGGCCCAGGAGAAGATGCAGGAGATCAACGAAGCTTATGATGCCATTATCCGCATGCGCAAGGGCGGTGGTTCGAACGGGACGGGAGGAACCGGAGGATACGGACGCACAGGCGGTTCCCGTTATGGCGATATCCGCAGCATGATCAGCACCGGCCGCATTCAGGACGCCGAGGTGCTGCTGGACGGTGTTCCCGCCGCTTCCCGGGATGCGGAGTGGTTTTTTCTCAAGGGTAGCGTGCTGTACCGCAAGGGATGGCTGGAGGACGCCTACAACAATTTCGCCACCGCGTGCCGCATGGATCCCTCCAACGGCGAATACCGGGCAGCAGTTAATCAGATGAACACCCAGCGCCAAACCGGCGGTTACCGCACCTCCGGCCGTCCGGCAGGAGGCGGCTGCAGTGCCTGTGACGTATGCAACGCCCTGATCTGCACCGACTGCTGTTGCGAGTGCATGGGCGGTGATTTCATCAGCTGCTGCTGACGGAAAGAGCGGAGGACGAGGAGGAACCAACGTGAAGCAAACCAGTAAAGTGGCACTGTGCGGTGTGCTGTCGGCGCTGTCTGTCATGCTGATGCTGCTGACCGTCATCCCCATTGCCACCTACGCCCTGCCCGCCATGGCCGGGGCGGTCCTGATTCCCATTGTGGTGGAGGCGGGGCCCCGCTGGGGTTGGATGTCCTATGCGGCGGTGGCTCTCCTGTGTCTGCTTATCGGTCCCGAACCGGAGGCCAAGGTGCTGTTCGTCACTTTCTTCGGCTATTATCCCGTGCTCAAGGCGCAGCTGGAACGGCTGCATAAGCGCTGGGTGGAGTGGGTCATCAAGCTGGCGGTTTTTAACGTGGCCATTGTCGGATCGTATCTGCTGATGACCTTTGTGCTGCATCTTCCTATGGATTTTGACCTTTTCGGGTTGGATATCCGAGTATTTTTGCTGGGAATGCTGATAGCGGGAAACGTTGTTTTCGTCATTTATGATTTAGCCCTGACCAATGTGATTACAGCCTACTGGGTGCGGCTGCATCCCAAGCTAACCCGCCTGTTCCGCCATTGAGGCCGCACAAGGTGCGGCCTTTTGCCGTTATCGGGCGAAAAAAGAATCCGTTTTGCAGGATGGACAGTTTTTACTTGCAATTTTCTCCGTTTCGCCTTACAATAATCATGGGGGTGATCGGATGAAATCCAATCTAATCAGCGCCATCACCGAGCGTATGCCGACCCTTTCCAAGGGGCAGAAGCGCATCGCCCGTTTTATTTTGGAGCATTACGACAGCGCGGCGTTTATGACGGCTAACAAGTTGGGGCGGGAGGTACAGGTCAGCGAATCCACTGTGGTCCGCTTTGCCACCGAACTGGGCTATGACGGTTATCCCCGTCTGCAGAAGGCCATGCAGGAGCTGGTCCGCAGCAAGCTGACCTCCCTGCAGCGTATGGAGATTACCCGCTCCCGTATGCGGGACGACGAGGTGCTGGACAACATCATGGCCTGCGATATTGCCAATGTCCGCCAGACGCTGGATGAGATGCCACGGGAGGTTTTCAACGCGGCGGTGGACGCCATTGTCAACGCCCGCCGGGTGTATATTTTTGGCGCGGGAAGCTGCCGGGCGCTGGCCAATTTCATCGCCTATTACCTAAAAATGTTGCTGGTGGATATCCATTTGATCTATACTTCCAGCGAGACGGAGATCTTCGAGGAAATGCTGCACATCGATGAGAGGGATGCCATTATCGGCGTCAGCTTTCCGCGATATTCCAGCAAGGCTGTCAAGGCCATGCATTTTGCCCATTCCCGCGGAGCCAAGGTGATCGCCATCACGGATACGCCGGCGTCGCCCATAGCGGAGCTGGCCTCCTATCTGTTGCTGGCCCACAGCGATATGGCCACGGTGGTGGATTCCCTGGTGGCGCCGCTGAGCGTTATCAACGCCCTGATTGTGGCGGCCTCCCTGCGCAAGATGGACAGCGTGACGCAGACGTTGACCGAGCTGGAGGAGCTGTGGGATCAATACGACGTGTATCAGAAGTACAGCGAGGATTGAGCGCTGGCCGGGAGGAAACAGCATGGGGATCGTGGTGATCGGCGGGGGAGCCGCCGGCCTGATGGCTGCGGGCTTCGCCGCGCAGACACTGACGCAGGCCGGTCTGCCGGCCGATGTGACGGTGCTGGAACGGGGCCCCCGGTTGGCGCGGAAGGTGCGTATCACCGGCAAAGGGCGCTGTAATCTGACCAACAACTGCTCTTTGGCGGAATTTATCGACCATGTTCCCGAAAACGGACGGTTTCTGTACAGTGCCCTGTCCTCCTTTTCGCCGCAGGATACCATGGCCTGGTTTGAGGAGCAGGGGGTGGCGGTGAAGACCGAGAGGGGCAACCGGGTGTTTCCCAGCTCCGACAAAGCGGCCGATGTAGTGCAGGCGCTGAGTGCCTTTGTGCAGCAGACGGGTTGCCGGATCCGTCAGGGCCGCGCCTGTCGGCTGGTGACGGAAAACGGGCGGTGCACCGGTGTCGTCACCGAGGCGGGGGAGGCCCTGCGGGCGCAGGCTGTGATTGTGTGTACCGGCGGGCTGTCGTATCCCCTGACTGGTTCGGATGGCGACGGATACTGGCTGGCGGAGCAGGCGGGGCATACCGTGGTGCCGCCACGGCCGTCGCTGGTACCGCTGGTGTCCTCCGCGTCCTGGTGCCGGGAGGCGCAGGGGCTATCGCTGCGCAACTGCCGTCTGTGGGTGCAGGACAATGCCGCCGGTCAGGTGATTTTTTCGGATTTTGGGGAGATGCTGTTCACCCATTTCGGGGTTTCCGGTCCGTTGGTGCTCAGCGCCAGCGCTCATATGCGCCGGATGGAACCGGGGCGGTACACGCTGTATCTGGATGTGAAGCCGGCATTGTCGCCGGAGCAGCTGGATGCCCGCCTGGTACGGGATCTGCAGGAAAACCGCAACCGGGATTTTCAGAATTCCCTGGGGGCGCTGTTGCCACGGTCGCTTATCCCGGCGGTGGTGGAGTTGTCCGGTATCCCGCCGGAACGCAAGTGCCATTCTGTCACCCGCGAAGAGCGCCGGGGCCTGGTTTCCCTGCTTAAGGCGCTGCCGGTGCCGGTGGAGGGCTTTCGCCCAGTGGAAGAGGCCATCGTCACCTCCGGCGGTGTCAGCGTGAAGGAGATCGGCAGCAAAACCATGGAATCCCGCCGGATGTCGGGGGTGTATTTTGCCGGCGAGGTGCTGGATGTGGACGCCTATACCGGCGGCTTCAATCTGCAGATTGCTTTTTCCACCGGACGGGCGGCGGGCATCGCCGCCGCATTAGCACTGAAAGACCGATAGAGGAGTGAATATGTGATGAGTACACGTCCTTTTGCCGTCGCCATCGACGGCCCCGCCGGAGCGGGGAAAAGCACGCTGGCGAAAATCCTGGCCCGAGAGCTGGGGTTTCTGTATATGGATACCGGCGCTTTGTACCGCACCATCGGCTATGCCGTGCTGCGGGAGGGGGGGGATCCTGCCGACGCCGCCGTGGTGGAGGCGCGGCTTCCATCCCTGGATGTCCGGTTGACCCATGAGGCGGACGGGCAGCATGTATGGCTGGACGGAGAGGATGTCAACGGGGAGATCCGGACGCCGGAGGTGTCCCGGGCGGCATCTCAGGTTTCCGCCCTGCCGGCGGTGAGGGCGTATCTGCTGCAGCTGCAGAGGGATACGGCTGCTTCCTGTGATGTGATTATGGACGGCCGGGATATCGGCACGGTGGTGCTGCCAGATGCACAGCTGAAAATTTTCCTCAGCGCCACGCCGGAGGAGCGGGCGCGCCGCCGCTATGAAGAGCTGCGGGGAAAAGGGGTGGATACCACCTTTGAACAGGTGCTGGCCGATATGCAGCAGCGCGATTATGACGATTCCCATCGGGCGGCGGCTCCGCTGAAAGCCGCGGAGGACGCGGTGGCGGTCAATACTACCGGGGAAACGGTGGAGCAGTCGGTGGCGCGGATGAAAAAACTGGTGAACGACCGCTTGGCATCCTGTGGGCGTTGAGGGCTACATGAGGGGGGAGAAAGCATGGGAATGAAATTCGGGCGTTTTCTGCTGTGGTTTTTCAAGCCTTTGTATTGGCTGCTGTTTCCTTACAAGGTGGTGGGCCGGAAGCATGTCCCGAAGGAGTCCGACGGCCCCGTCATCCTGTGCTGCAACCATCAGTCCTATCTGGATCCGGTCTATCTGCTCATGAGCCAGAAGCGGCACATTTACTTTATGGCCAAGGCTGAATTGATGAAGGGCCGGCTGGGGCACTGGTTTTTTGCCAATGTGATGGGGGTGTTCCCTGTTAAGCGGGGGACCGGGGATACTGGAGCCATCGATACGGCGGTGCAGCTGGTGAAGGAAGGCAAGATGATGGGGATTTTCCCCGAGGGCACCCGCTCCCGGGACGGCAAGCTGGGCCGGGGGAAATCCGGCGCCGCTCTGATCGTTTCCCGGACGGGGGCCATGGTGCTGCCGGTAGGGATCCGTACCAAAAATCAAAAGCCGCGGATTTTCCGCAAGGTGACGGTCACCTATGGGGAGCCCATTCCCTTCGAGGAGCTGCATCTGGACGATCCGGAGCACCCGGATCTGCGCTATGCCTCCCGGCTGATCATGGGACGTATCGCCGGCTTGATAGGAGAACAGGAGGAGGCGGCGAACAATCCGCCCCGAAAGGAGTAACCATTGTCCGTGAAAATACTACTGGCCCGCTCGGCGGGCTTCTGCTTTGGCGTCAGCAAGGCGGTGGACAGCGTCAACCGCCTGCTGGACGAAGGAAAAACCGTATATACCTTGGGTCCTATTATCCATAATCCTCAACTGGTGGCCCAGCTGGAAAGCCGGGGCGTGCGTATTGTGGAGGCGCCGGAGGAGGCGCCTCCCGGCGCCACTTTAGTCATCCGATCCCATGGGGTTCCCCGGGAAATTATGGACCGGATCGCGGCGCTGCCGTTGGAGGTATGCGACGCCACCTGTCCCTTTGTCCGGAAAATCCACCGCATTGCAGCGGAGCAGTCCGCCCGGGGCGCCTGCCTGCTTATCGCGGGCAACCCCAATCATCCCGAGGTGGTGGGGATCCGGGGCCATTGTACCGGCCCCTCCCATGTTGTATCCAGCGCGCAGGAATTGCGGGAATGGATCGCCCGGGGTGAATGGGCGGAACAGGCTCCTGTCGCGATGATTGCCCAGACTACCTTTCACACCGGAACCTGGAAAGATTGCGTGGAAATCGCAAAAAAGCACTATACAAATCTCTCCGTTTTTGATACAATATGTGATGCAACTGCCAAACGGCAAAATGAGGCGGTTGAATTGTCGCAAAAAAGCGATATAATGGTGATTGTCGGGGGACGTCAGAGTTCCAATACCGCCAAGCTGAGGGATGTCTGTGCCGCGCACTGTCCGACCGTGCTGGTCGAGACCGCGGACGAGCTTCCGGCTTCTCTCTTTGACGGGGTACAGACCGCCGGTCTCACCGCCGGTGCGTCGACGCCCGCCGATATTATAAAGGAGGTACTTTCAACCATGTCCGAAATTGAAAAAAACAACGAAGTCCAGAAGGTCGAGGATGCTGCCGCCGCCGAGACCAAGGCGCAGGCTGCGGCAACCGACGGCGCGGACACCGCTCCGGCGAAATCCTTCGACGAAATGAGCTTCGAGGAGGCGCTGGAGGCGTCCCTTCAGTCCCTGAATACGGATGAAAGGGTCCGCGGCGTGGTTGTCGGTATCGCTCCCAACGAAGTGCAGGTGGAAGTGGTCGGCCGCAAGCAAGCCGGTTACATCCCGCTGAATGAGCTGAGTGCGGATCCTAACGCCAAGGCTGAGGATCTGGTCAAGGTGGGCGACGAGCTGGAGCTGCTCATCATGCGGACCAATGACCAGGAAGGCACCATCATGCTGTCCAAAAAGCGCGTGGACGCCATGAAGGGCTGGGACAAGGTCGTGGAAGCGGAGGAGTCCGGCGAGATTCTGGAAGGTACCGTCACCGATATCATCAAAGGCGGCATGCTGGCGGTTACCAACGGCGTGCGCGTGTTTATCCCGGCCTCCCAGGCGTCCGCCATGCGGATGGAGGATCTGTCCCCCCTGAAGGGACAGACGGTGCGTTTCCGCATCATTGAAACCAATAAGAGCCGTCGCCGTGCGGTGGGTTCCGTGCGCCAGGTAGCCCGCGAGGAACGCAAGGAGAAGGAAAACGCCTTCTGGGAGAAGGCGGAGATCGGCCAGACCTACACCGGTGTGGTCAAGTCCCTGACCTCTTACGGCGCCTTTGTGGATATCGGCGGCGTGGACGGCATGATCCACATCTCCGAGCTGTCCTGGAGCCGCATCAAGCATCCCTCCGAAGTGGTCAATGTCGGTGATACCGTCCAGGTGTACATCAAGGATCTGGATCACGAGAAACGCAAGATCTCTCTGGGCTACCGCAAGGCGGAGGACAATCCGTGGGAGATCCTCAAGGAAAAGTATCCGGTGGGTTCTGTGGTCAAGGCGAAGATTGTGGGCATGACCACTTTCGGTGCGTTTGCCCAGATCCTGCCCGGCGTGGACGGCCTGATCCACATTTCTCAGATCGCGGATCATCGCGTGGAGAAGCCGCAGGATGAGCTGAAAATGGGTGAAGAGGTGACGGTGAAAATCACCAACATTGACTTCGACAAGAAGCGCATCAGCCTTTCCATCCGCGAATTGCTGGAGGAAGCGGCGGACTCCGCTGAGGAGACCCCGGAGACTTCCGAAGAAGAATAAGGCGAGCATTGCGAAAGGCGTCCCGCATGGTATCCATGTGGGACGCTTTTGTCATGGGACTAAACGGTGAAAAATCATCTCCAGATTCAGCCTCGGTAAAAAACGGCAGATCTGTTCCTTTTAAAAAAATAAGCGTTTTCCGGCCTTTTTTCGGCTTTTGGAACCCCTCTTTGTCCTTTTGCGTAGGATGTAAGGCAAAGGAGGCAGGCGGTTATGTGGAGAAGAACCATCGGTTCCGGGAAAAGGAGGTCAATGCCGCTGTTCCGGGTAGGGATCGTGGTGCTTTGTCTTCTGGTCGCAGTACTAGCCGTGGACGGCAGACTTCAGTCCATTGTTCGGGCCTATGGGCAGTCCCAGGCGGAACGGCTGGCGTCTCTGGCGGTGGATCAGGCGGTGACACAGGTTCTGGCCAGTGGAGAATACGCCTATAATGATCTGGTGGTTGTCACCACGGATCAGGAGGGGAACATCGTCTCTCTGGAGGCGGATATTGTGGAGGTGAACCGGCTGAAGGCGGCGGTGTCCACCGCTATACTGGAAAAGCTGGCTCAGCGGGAAAAACAGGATGTGCGGGTTCCCCTGGGCGACCTGATCGGAGGGGACTACTTTACCGGCCGCGGACCGCGGCTGACCTTCCGTCTGTCCATGACCGGCACGGCGCTGACCAATCTGACCAGCAGCTTTACCTCCGCCGGGATCAACCAGACACGGCATGAGATTTTGCTGGACGTGCAGATGAACCTGTCGGTGGTATTGTCCGATCGTGTGCAGACGATACCGCTGCATACGGAGTTTCTGGTGGCGGAGACCATCCTCAAGGGAGAAGTGCCCAGCGTTTACGGAAGCGGCTGGGGGCTGCTGGGAGCTGGAGCGGAGATCTCCGAGGAATAACCCAAGCTTTTACGGTAATCGGACAAAAAGCTCCTTGCGTTTTTCAGGGAAAAAGTGTATTCTGACACCGGATTGACAAACTAGTGAGGAAAAGGGGGCCCATGGGGCCGTTAAGGGAGGAAGCGACATGAACCGGGAAGAGGCCCGGAGCCGGACGGAGGAGCTGCGCCGGCTCATCGCCTATCACAGCAAGAAGTATTACGACGAGGATGCGCCAGAACTGGAAGATGATGAGTTCGACGCGCTGACCCGGGAGCTTCGGGAGCTGGAAGCGGCGTACCCCGAGCTGGTGACGCCGGATTCCTATACGCAGAAGGTACAGGGGGATTTATCCAGCCTGTTTACCCCTGTGCGGCACGAGGTGCCTTTGGAGAGCCTGCAGGACGTCTTTTCCCTGGAGGAGCTGCGGGAATTCGACCGAAGGGTACGCGAAACGGTATCCGATCCCACATATGTAGTGGAACCGAAAATCGACGGGCTGTCCATTGCCCTGGAATATGTGGACGGACGGTTTATCCGAGGAGCCACCCGGGGAGACGGGCAGACGGGAGAGGATGTCACCGCCAATCTGCGCACCATCCGCTCCATCCCGGAAAAGCTGGCCCGCTTAGTGCCCCATATCGTGGTGCGGGGGGAGGTGTATATGCCCCGGGAAAGCTTTGCCCGTTTGGTGACCCGGCAGGAGGAGAACGGCGAAAAGACCTTCAAAAATCCCCGCAATGCCGCCGCCGGTTCGCTGCGGCAGAAGGATCCTTCCGTAACCAAAGGGCGGGATTTGGACATTTTCGTTTTCAATCTCCAGCTGGTGGAGGGGGAGACGGTCACTTCCCATGCCCAGTCGCTGGAGCTGATGAAGGAACTGGGTTTTCACATCATTCCCTTTTACCGGCAGGTGACTTCCATAGAAGAAGTGATTGAAGAGGTGCGGCGCATCGGGGAACAGCGAGGGAACCTGTCCTATGACATCGACGGTGCCGTGGTGAAAGTGGACGATTTTGACCAGAGGCGGCAGCTGGGCAGCACCGCCAAATTTCCGAAATGGGCCTCCGCCTACAAATATCCGCCGGAGGAAAAGCACACCCATTTGCTGCAGGTGGAGATCAACGTGGGGCGCACTGGAGTGCTGACTCCCACCGGCGTCTTTGAACCGGTGACGCTGGCGGGGACCACTGTCAGCCGCGCGACCCTGCACAATGAGGATTTTATCCGGGAAAAGGAGCTGCGGCTGGGGGATACCGTGGTGCTGCGCAAGGCCGGAGACATCATCCCCGAGGTGGTGCGGGTGGAGGCCCACGATCCGGACGGAGAGCCGGTGGAAATGCCTAAGGAATGTCCCTCCTGCGGATCGGAGGTTCACCGGGAAGAAGGAGAGGCAGCCCTGCGCTGCGACAATCCCGAATGCCCCGCTCAGCAGTTGCGTCGGCTGATCCATTTTGCCTCCCGCGATGCCATGGATATCGAAGGGCTGGGAACGGCGGTGTCCGAACAGCTGGTGGAGGAAGGACTGGTTCACAGCGCCTATGAGCTGTACGGGCTGGAACGGGAGCAGGTGGCCGCGCTGGAGAGGCAGGGCGACAAGTCGGCGGAGAATTTGCTGGCCGCTATTGAAAAGTCCAAGGGCAACGACCTGTACCGGGTAATCTATGCATTGGGGATCCGCCACATTGGACAGAAGGCCGCCAAGCTGCTGGCTGATCATTTCGGCTCCATGGAGCGGGTGATGCAGGCCTCCCCGGAAGAGCTGAATGTCATCGACGGCTTTGGAGAGATTATGGCGGAAAGCGTGGTACAGTTTTTCTCTCTCCCCCAGTCCCGCCACTTTGTGGAACAGTTGGAGCGGGCCGGTGTCAATATGAAGCGCTTGGGCTCCAGGGCGGGGGAACAGGACAGACGATTTGAGGGAATGACCTTTGTGCTCACCGGTACTCTGCCCTCCATGACGCGGGAAGAGGCCTCTGCCCTGATCGAGAAGTTTGGCGGCAAGACCGCTTCCAGTGTTTCCAAGAAAACGACTGTCGTACTGGCCGGCGAAGGCGGCGGCAGCAAATACCGCAAGGCACAGGAGCTAGGCATTCGGATCATCGATGAGGAGACCTTTAAGAAGATGATGGAATAAAGGGGACGGCTGGCTTTCGTTGTAGCATTGTCCGCAGGACGGGTACGGGCTTTCCTATTGAGGTTTTATCCGACAGATTACTATAGGGAATGACCGTGGCGGCCCTGTAAAAGGGCTGTTGATGGTATAGTTTTTTTCAGAAGACCGTTATAAAAGGAGGAACAACACATGCCGTTTATTGGGACAAGGGTAAATATCGTCCTGGATGAGGACAAAAGAGAGCGCTTGAAAAATCGCTGGGATCAGGCGATTACGCTGCTGCCGGGGAAAAGTCCGCAGTGGCTGATGGCAGGTTTCGAGGATGGGGTTTCCCTGTCCTTCCAGGGAGATCACCAGTCTCCGGCTGCTTTTGTGGAGGTCAAGGTTTTTGGTGCCGTGGACGCTGCAGCCAGCGACCGGCTGACGGCGGCCATCACGCAGGCCCTGCAGGAAGAGTGCGGAATTGCGGCGAACCGCGTATACATCGCATATGAAGGAATCGAGAATTGGGGATGGAACGGGCATAATTTTTGACGACAGCAGGGATACCGTAACCCGTGTGCTGATGGGAACGCTGCGGCAGACGATATAAAAAATTCTGTATAAAAGGAAACGCCTTCGGTTAATCCGGAGGCGTTTCCTTTTATATAACGATGATACACTTTTTTGGGGTAGATATAAATGTTGCGCAAGTGAATAATAATCACCATTTTACTAGACGTAGAACAAATGTGCGGATACACTGAATATAGGGACAGGAAATTGACGGAAGGGAGGGAGTCCATGCGAAGTATCTGGGAAAACCCGCAAAAGGCACAGGAGGCGGTAGAGGAGGCCAAGGCCTATATTCGGGAACAGAAAGCCCCCCTGACCATTGAACGTCTGGCAGCTTCTCTGGGCGTATCGCGCAGTGAACTGAACAGGCGCTTGGGGGAAAGCGGTGGGTCACCGGCGCAGCAAAAGGTACGGGCGCTGCTGAAAAAAGCCTGTGCGGAGGCGGTGGCGTCGGTGGTGGAGTTCGGTCTGCTCAAAGGGAATTCGCCGACGATGCCGATTTTTTATCTCAAAAGCAACGGTGGTTACGGGGACGGAGAGAACGAGGAAGGGGAGGTTCACATCACCGGCGAGGAGGATCTGGAATAGGGAGGTTGGCGTCAATGAACACCATTTACCTGCCGGATGTTGTCGGAGGCGGATACCGGGAGTTCTGGCACTGCCGCAAGCGCTACCGGGTGGTTAAGGGGGGGAAGGGATCCAAGAAATCCAGTACGGCGGCGCTGTGGTACATCTATCATATGATGAAGCTTCCGGAATCCAACCTGTTGGTGGTGCGGCAGGTGTACCGTACGCACCGGGACAGTACCTTCGCCCAGCTGAAATGGGCCATTGGGCGGCTGGGGGTGGAACGATACTGGCAGGCGCTGGAATACCCCCTGGAGCTTCGCTACCGCCCAACGGGACAGAGGATCCTGTTCCGCGGTTTTGATGATACGGACAAGCTGGCGTCCACCACCGTCTCCTCCGGTTATCTGTGCTGGGTCTGGATCGAGGAGGCGTTTGAAATCCGTTCAGAGGACGCATTTGACCGGTTGGACCTGTCTGCGCCGAGAGGGGAGGTGCCACCTCCCCTGTTCAAACAGACGACCCTGACCTTCAATCCCTGGAGTGCCGAGCACTGGCTGCGCGGCCGTTTCTTCGAGTCTCAGCGGCCAGAGGTGCTGGCGATGACCACCACCTACCGGTGCAACGAATTCCTTGATCAAGCGGATTTGGCGGTATTTGAGGAGATGAAACGGCGGCAGCCGCAGCGCTATGCCGTGGCCGGAATGGGGCAATGGGGTGTCTGTGAGGGACTGATCTACACCGACTGGAGAATCGAGCCGTTTGATATTGAGGAAGTCAAGCGGGACGGCGGTCTGCAGCAGGTTTTCGGATTGGATTACGGCTATTCCAACGATCCCACCGCCTTTATTGCCGCAGCGGTGGATACGGTGGGACGGCGGATTTACCTGTATGACGAGCACTATGAAAAAAAGATGCTCAACAGCGATATTGCCGCCATGCTCCGGAGAAAGGGATATGCCAAGGAGCGTATCCGCGCCGATGCGGCGGAGCCCAAATCCAATGAGGATTTGCGGCGTAAGGGGATTTTACGGCTGACGGCGGCGCGCAAGGGGCCGGACTCCGTCATCAACGGAATCGCCCGTATCCAGGAATTTTCACTGCTGGTTCATCCGCGGTGTGTCCATACGGCGGCGGAGCTGTCTTCCTACGTCTGGAAAAAGCGGGGGGACGGTACATCGATGAATTATCCGGAGGACGACAACAACCATTTGATGGATGCTCTACGGTATGCCATGGAAGGCGTCCGGCCCGGCGGGGAAGGCCGCAGGGGTGCGGTTCAGATTTTCCCGTCCGTGGATGCCGGGATTTATTCAGACGACGTGAGGGGAGGATGGAGCTGAAAATGATGGAATGGATAGCGGGGCTACTGGGAGCGGTGGCGGGAGCGCTGCTGTATTTGCTGGGAAAAGCTTCGCAGCGGCAAGGGCATCACCGCGGGGAACACCGGTCAAAAGGGAGAAACGAGATGTCCCGGGAGGCGCGGCAGCAGCTGCAGGAGCTGTCGAACTTTTTAAATTACGACGGCAGCGAGAGGGAGGAGCCGTCGGATGAGGAGGAGTGGCCGAGCGATGAAGGATAAAAAGAGGAACGGACCGGCCCCGGAGCAGGTGATACGGGAATACGAGTCAGGCGTGCGTTTCAAAGCGGGTTTAGGGACCCGGGGGCTGTATGAGCAGAACCGGATCAACGAGCGGTTCTATACCGGTGATCAGTGGGCGGGAGCACGATGTGGTGAAGACCGGCCCCTGGTTCGGTACAATCTGATCAAACGTATCGGGGAATACAAAATGGCAGTGATCGGCAGCACCCCGCTGGCAGTCCAATATACCGCCGACGGCGTTACGTTGACACCCGAAATTCAGAAGGCTGTCGGGGATAGGCGGAAAGAACTGTCGCGGAGAGGAGCGCTGCCGCCCTCCCCGCTGGAAGGATTTTGGTCTGGCCGGACGGACGATGAGGAGATCCAGCTGGTGCTGTCCGCGTTGTCCGACTATTACCGCACCACGGAAGAACGGGTGGGACTGGGGGTGCTGCGGCAGGAGATGCTGCGCAACGCCTACTGCACCGGTACCGGTGTGCTGTATACGTGGTGGGATGATACGGTGAGAACCGGTCTATATGCCGATATTTCGCGTACGGCTCCCGTGAAAGGGGATATCGCCTGCGAGGCGCTGGACATCGACAATGTTTATTTCGGCGATCCCAACGAAGAGGACGTGCAAAAACAGCCGTATATCTTGGTGGCGCAGCGGCGGAGTGTCCGGGCGTTGCGGCAGGAGGCGCTGCGGGCCGGAATGCCGCCGGAATTGGCGGAACGGATCGTTTCCGACCGGGAAAATCCGCGGGCGGGCACGCAGGAGCCGGATGCTTCGGACAAGGCTACGGTACTGACCAGGCTGTGGAAGGAGTACGCTTCCGATGGATCGGTCGTCACCGTCAGGGCCGAGCGCGTGTGCGCCAACGGGGCCATGGTCCGGCCGGAATGGGATGTGGGAATCCGGATGTATCCGCTGGCGGTGTTTGTCTGGGAAAGGCGAAAGGGATGCGCCTACGGGGACAGCGAGGTAACGCACCTGATTCCCAATCAGATCGCGGTGAACCGGATACTGACGGCTTCCGTCTGGGCCGCCATGGCCACCGGTATGCCGATCATGATGGTGGACGGCGACATGGTCACGGGACGCATCACCAACGATCCCGGACAGATCATCAAAATATTCGGCGCGGAAGGAGATATGGGGCAGGCAATCCGTTATATCGAGCCGCCGGCCTTTTCCTCGGCGTTTGACGGGTTGGTATCTTCACTGGTGGAAAATACCCTGACCCAGGCGGGGGCCAATGCGGTGGCGCTGGGCGATATCCGTCCGGACAACACATCTGCTATCATTGCGGCGCGTGAAGCTTCCACCCTGCCTCTGCAGCTGGTGCAGAACCGTTATCTGCGCACATGCGAAGAGGTGGCCCGTATCTGGGCCGAGTTCTGGGTAATGAAATACGGCGACCGTTTGCTGAGAGTGGAGGATGGCGACGGCGTTTGGTATCTTCCCTTCCGGGGAGAGCGGTACCGCGATCTGCCGCTGCGCGTCCGCGTCCAGGCGGGAGCTTCCACCTTGTGGAGCGAAAGCCAGTCGGTTCAGACATTGGACAATCTGTACGACCGGGGCATTATCGACAAAAAGCAATACCTTTCCCGTCTGCCCAAAACCTCTGTCCCCGATCTGACCGGACTGCTGCAGGAGATTCCGCCGGCTGGCCGGGAGACAGAGGAAACGCACCCGGACGCCCTTTCACTGGGCGATAACATAAAGGAGGAGTCCAGATGAAAAAGGATTGGGAGAATATTCCGGCGGATTCCCTGCCACAGGAGCTGCCGAAAACGATCCTTTCCACTGACGGTATGCCCACCGCAGAAAAGGATGCAGACGTGAATGCCCACGCGGATGCCCCGTCCTCAGAGGTCCGGGAAGAGCAAAGGTCCCCGGAAAAACAGGGAATACGGGTCCGCTTCAACGGCAAGGACCGCGAAATTCCCTGGGACAAGGCGAAGGATTATGTCGAAATGGGTCTGAAGTGGGAGAGCTTCCGCGCCAGTCACGACACGCTCAAAGAACTGGCAGCCCGCGCTGGGGTCAATGTCGCCCGTTTTGTGGAAACCCTGGCCGGGGAAACTCCGCCCCCGGAGACGGGGAACCAAACAGCGGAGGGGGAACAGACGCTGCTGGATCAGATGAACGGGGAGTTCGAGATGCTGGCGGAGGCGGTGCCCGATATCCGTAGCGTGGAAGATATTCCAGAAGAGGTTTTCACCCTGGCTGTGGCGCAGAAACTACCTCTCTATGACGCTTACCTGCGTTTCCGCTACGAGGAGGAACGCCGACAGAAAAGCGAACAGGAGAGACAGGCTGCGGCCCAGGCATCCTCCGCTGGATCGCTTCGGGATACGGGAGAGGCACCCAGCCCGGAGGACAACGCCTTTGTTTCCGCTTTTCGGAGGGCAATACGCTGAGAACTATCAAAGAAAGGATGAAGGAAAATGGCGATCAATACGCTGGCTTTTGCAGAGAAAATGACGGAGGAGCTGGATCGGGCCGTGGTACAGCGGTCGGTTACGGGTTTTTTGGCGGACAACGCCCTGCGCAGCAAATTTGTGGGGGCACAGACGGTGCTGGTTCCGGAAATGGAGGTTTCGGGGCTGGGAAAATACGACCGGGATACCGGCTTTGTCCGGGGAGCCATTACGGTGGGAAGCAAGCCCTATACGCTGACCATGGATCGTGGACGTTCCTTTCAGCTGGACAGTGAGGACAACGACGAAACAGGGATTGCCGGACTGGCCGGTCAGGTGCTGGGCGAGTTTGTCCGCACCCGTGTTGTGCCGGAGGTGGATGCCTACAATCTGTCCAAACTGGGGCAGTTTGCGGTGGATCAGTCGCAGACTGTAACCGGCACCCCCGCTACCCAAGCCTACAAAATGTTTATGCAGGCGGTGGGCAAGGTGCAGAATGCCGTGGGCTATGACGAGGAGCTGGTGGCTTTTGTGGACAGCACCATGTGGTCGGCCTTCCAGTCCAGTTCCGAGGTGACCAGACAGATCACCCTTAGCGATTTCCGCCGCGGTGAGCTGTCCACACAGGTGCGCTCCATCAATCAAGTGGCCTTGCTCCCGGTGCCGGACAGCCGCCTCAAGACGAAATTCACTTTTAAGGACGGTGTGACCTCCCAACAGGAGGATGGCGGTTTTGCTCCCGCGGAGGACGCGCAGAATATCGGCCTGCTGGTGATGCCCAAGCGTGCCGCGTCGCTGGTGAAGAAAACGGAAAAAGTCCGTGTCTTTGAGCCGGATCGCAATCCCGGTGCCGATGCCTGGAAACTGGATTATCGCCTGTACTATGACCTGTTTGTGCGCAACAGTATGGCAGACAGCATCTACGTATATGCCTATGAATAAGCGTTGAGAAAGGCGGGGGCCGGCCGGGCGGCCGGTCCCCGTTCCGTATCAAAGGAGGAAGACGATGACAACGGGCAAGGAAATTTTCGACCGGGCGGTTCGTCTGCTCAATTATACCAACGTGTACGGCGAAAACGACGGCCGTCTCTATGCTTCCGTATACAAGCGCGGACTGGCGCTGGTCAATCAGATCTATGCCGATTTGTGGCAAGTGGAAAAAGGCGGTCAGCCGTTTTGTCCACTGTGCTTTTTGGATGAAGAACTCCGCCTCTCTTCGCGGCTGAGAGAGGACGCCATGCCCTACGGGGTGGCCATGCTTCTGGCTCAGGGAGAGAGGGACAGCGCCAATCAGCAGGTGATGGCTTCCGTTTACAGTCAGAAGCGTAGGGCTCACTCGCCGGATAGGCGGGCAGACGTACTGCCGCGCGTGTGTTTATAGGAGGGATGAACAATGCGTTATCCTTCTCTGACGGCGGAAAAGGAAAAAAGCTGGCGGTGGAACTGCCTTTCCTCTGGAGTGGATTGGAACAGTGCCGATTTTGCGGTTCCGGAAAACCGTATGGCGGACTGCCGCAACCTTTGGTGGGAAAAAAACGCGCTGCGTACCCGGCCGGGGCTGCGGGGATCCGCGGAGACACGGTGGATGACGGAGGAGCCTCTCCAGTATTTTCAGGAAAGTGTGATCCTTTCTTTTGATGTGGATGACCGCCGGGAAGGATGGCTGGGAATTCGCGTCGAGGGAGCCGATATGCGCTTTCAGGTGGACGTCATTTTTACCGATGAGGACGGTGTGTCCCTTCGGCTGGGGAACAGTGTGCCGGTGTATTCTTCGCAGAAGCCCACTGCTATGGCCATTCCCTATACAGCGGAAAGCCTGCTGTTGCTGATCAGCGATGGCAGCTATTACCGCCTGGAAACGCCCCTTTCAGAGACGTGGAGTTCTTTGGACCGGGAGGTGTATTATCCGCTGGCGATGACGGACGGGCATGGAAGCGCCACGCCGGACAGGTCAAAGGTCACCTATAAAGCAGAGGAAAGCTACAATCTTCTCACACCGTATTTTCGGTCGCAGTTTACAACAGACGAAGAAAGCACTCATTTCTTTTTGCCGGAGGATCATCTGGAAAGCGGTCCCTCTTCCGTCACTCTGCGGTGGCCGGATGGCGAGGAGGAGACGCTGGACTTCAGCGGGGTGGATGACCGGGCGGACAGCAACCGGGGATGGTATGTCTTCCTCGACCGTACACAGGGTTGCGTTTATTTTAATAAAACCGGAGTCAAAGGGGAACACAGCGTTCCCGACACACTGCTGGGACTGCGCAACAATGTGGAAATCCTGGCACGCAAGTTCCGGGAGAACGACCGGCAAACCATAGCCAAAATGAGGCTGTTCACCTGGTTCGGCGGGGACCGCAGCGCTCTGCGCGGCGGCGGGAGGCTTTTCCTTTCGGGCAATCCCGATCAGCCCCATGTCATATGTTGGAGCGACAGTGGAAACCCCCTGTATTTTCCGGAGGACAACCGGGCGTATGCCGGGGATGAGTGCCAGGCGATCACGGCCTTTGGCAAACAGGGAAAATATCTGATCATCTTTAAAGAAAGAGAAATTTATTCCGTTGGCTATGCCGCAAAATCCGGGACTTCCAACACGGCGGCATTTCCCCTGACACAGCTCCATACGGCTGTGGGCTGCGATCAGCCCGGCACAGTCCGGCTGTGGCGCGGAAGGCTGACCTTTGTCTGTCGGGGACGTGTCTACTGGTTGCAGTCTGTGGGGACCGGTGCGGCTGAAACTGTCCGGTGTGTTTCAGAGCGTCTGGGAAAGGCCCTTGCCGGGGCGGAAATGGCTACCCTGTCTGCGGGAATCTTCAGAGAGCGGTATTTGCTGCTATGTGGAGCCCGAATTTATGTGCTGGACAAGGAGGATGATGAGGCGGCTGTTTTTCCTTGGGAGATCGGAGGATCCAGTCTTTGGTGGGAGCAGTGCCTTTCGTCCGACAGGCAGATGCTCCTGCTTGGTGCGGGAGGTTCCAATGAGAACGCTTACCGTCTGCTGTGCCATTGGGAGGAAGGGCCGGATTTTCTACCTTCCGATGAAAACGGGGAATTCTGTCAGACGGCGGTGTGCGTTTCGTTCCGAACCGGCTGGATGCCGATGGGAGAAGAAGGAAATCCCAAATTTATCCGCCGCCTGGAATGGCTGCTTTCCTGTGAATCTCCGGCAAATATCACCGGTTGGCTGTCAGACGGCAGGCAGATTTCCCGTTTCAGATCCCAGCTGAAGGGAGAAGCCTTGGAAAAGTGGGAGTGGTATCCGGCATTGTCCGGGGCCCAGAGGGTCTGTGTATATCTAGAAAGCGTTGATTTCCTGGCACTCATTGAAGGAAAATTCCGCTTTTGTACGAAAGATTAACTATTAAAAGTCAACCCCGAAAATGAATGGTGGTGGTGAAAAAGAGATGGCTCAAGAAAGGTATAGCAAAGCTGA
>CAJFNR010000066.1 GCA_904395335.1 Candidatus Avimonas narfae
ACTTGTCCATTAAAAAATCCTCCGTTATAATATATTCGCACATATGTCACAGTTCTCCGATTGCCACACTCTGTTATATCTTGTTATCAGATTTTCTTGCCCTTGAATTTGCCCTTATGAGCAATCAGGGAAAGAGTAAACTTGTGTGAAATCATATAAAGAGATAAGGCGAACACATTGCGATAAATCCTTTATTTTCAAGGCTTTTGGAGGATTTTATTGATAACCTACGGAGAGCAATAATCACTCATAATTTTATGGTTTTCAAATTCCGATTTGCGAAACTGCAGGTTGATGCCCTTGAGGGCTTCCACCGTTTCACCGCCGGCGGGATAGTCCTTCTTTATATTTTTTAGTTCGAGCATAGCGGCTCAATCCTTTCTCTGTCCATGTTGAAAATGGAGGGCCCATTTCCCATAACATGACGGCCCTTTGAAGGGGGGCGGTCTTCATTTCAAAAATGAGGTGATCCTACCGCCGTCTTGAACCCCTTTTTTATAAAACCGTTTCATCGCCTCCGGATTGCGGGTCAGGGTGTCCATGCCGCACGTGTCGTCCGGCGCGACAATCAAAAGATTTCCTTGCTTTTCATATTTGCCGGCCAAGGCAATGCCGGCATTGTACCTGTCCGCCCGCAGCTCCAGCTGGGCGGCGGCAAAGGGATACTTTTTACGGATCCCCGCCGCCATCCGCCGGTCCTTATCCGGTGTGCGGCGGAAGTCCCGGGGTTTGGTGAGGATCAGAACCACCTTTTCGCATCCCGTGGAAAACGCTTTTTCGATAGGTACCGGGTCGCTGAGGGCCCCGTCGTAGTAAGGAATGCCGCCGATGGGATAGGGATGGCAGACGAAGGGGATGGAACAGGAGGCCTTCAGGATGTCGTAGTGGTTCCGCGACATGTCGCTTTTGTCAAAATACTTGACCTGGCCCGTTTCGGCGTTGGTCGCCACAGCGATGAAAAGCGCGGGATTGGCTGCCAATGCCTCATAATCGAGGGGATTTTCCCCGCCGTCGTTGCTGAGTTCTCCGTATACATAATCCATGTCGATGTAGCTTTTTTTATGCAGGAAATTGCGCAGGCTCATGTATTCCCGGCGGCCGGAGTATTCCGCATAAAACTGATAATTGCGGCCTTTCTGCCCGGCCATATAGGACGCGATATTGGCGCTGCCGGCGGATACGCCGACACCGGCGTCAAAACGGATTCCCTCTTCCAGACAGCGGTCCAGCACACCGGTGGCATAAACGCCCCGGAGCCCTCCGCCCACGTCCACAACGGCAGTTTTCATGGAGCTTTCTCCTTTGTTTTGCGAAATTTATGCATTTAGAATGGACAGGAATTCTTCGCCGGTGATGGTTTCCTTTTCATACAGATAATGGGCCAGCTCGTCCAATTTTTGCCGGTTGTCCGTCAGAATCTGCCGGGCCTTTTCATGCTGCTTTTTGACCAGTGCCACCACCTGCCTGTCGATTTGCGTCTGTGTTTCCGCGGAACAGGCCAGGGAAGTGTCTCCACCCAGGTATTGATTGGTGACATTTTCCATCGCCACCATATCGAATTCTTCGCTCATGCCGTACCGGGTGATCATGGCCCGGGAGAGCTTGGTGGCCTGCTCGATATCGTTGGAAGCGCCGGTGGTGACCGAACCGAATACCACTTCCTCGGCCGCACGGCCGCCGGTCAGGGTGGCAATCTTGTTCTCTATTTCCTCCTGGCTCATCAGGTAATGTTCCCCTTCGTCCACCTGCATGGTATAGCCCAAGGCACCGGAGGTGCGGGGAACAATGGTGATCTTCTGTACCGGGGCGGAATGACTCTGCATAGCGGCCACCAAAGCGTGCCCGATTTCATGATAGGCCACGATCTTTTTTTCTTTATCGGTCAGGATAGCGTTCTTTTTTTGATAGCCGGCGATGACCACCTCGATGCTCTCCTCCAGGTCCGCTTGCACGACAGCCTTCCGTCCGTCACGCACAGCGCGTAGAGCCGCCTCGTTGATGATGTTGGCCAGCTCCGCACCCGAAGCACCGGATGCCATCCGGGCAATTTTGCCGAAATCCACGTCCGGGCCCACCTTGATTTTCTTGGCATGGACTTTCAGGATTTCTTCCCGCCCCTTTAGGTCAGGAAGTTCTACCGGGACACGGCGGTCAAACCGGCCGGGCCGCGTCAGGGCGGGATCCAGGGATTCCGGCCGGTTAGTGGCTGCCAGAAGGATCACGCCGCTGTTTTCTTCAAAGCCATCCATTTCTGTGAGCAGCTGGTTTAGCGTCTGCTCTCGCTCATCATTGCCGCCCAGCTGCCCGTCCCTCTTTTTGCCGATGGCGTCAATCTCATCGATAAAGATGATGCAGGGCGCTTTTTCCTTGGCCTGCTTGAACAGATCGCGGACCTTGGCTGCACCCATACCGACGAACATCTCCACGAATTCTGACCCCGACATGGAAAAGAAGGGGACATGGGCCTCACCAGCTACCGCTTTGGCCAGCATGGTTTTACCGGTGCCGGGAGGGCCCACCAACAGGATGCCTTTGGGCATGGAGGCGCCGACTTCTTTGTATTTGCTCGGATTGTGCAGGTAATCCACAATTTCCGTCAGGCTTTCCTTTGCCTCTTCTTCACCAGCCACATCGGCAAAGTGAATTCCCTCAGAAGATTTCACATATACCTTGGCATTGCTTTTGCCGAACATCATGGCGTTAGGGCCGCCTGCGTTTTTCATCATCCGCTTGTACATCCATTGCCCGATGGCCACAAAGATGACAAGGGGGAGCACCCACGTCAGTAGAAAGCTCAGCAGAGGATCGGCCTGTTCGATGATCTCTCCGGAAAATACCGCACCGGAGTCCGTCAAGCGCTGAGTCAGGTCGGGATCGGGCATCATGCCGGTTTTATAAATGACGGTGTTGTCTTTATTGGTAAACAGGATTTGGTTTGTCTGTTGCTGTACCTCTACCTGGCCCAATTCCTTGTTTACCGCCATCTCGAGGAAGGTGCCGTAATCCACCTGCTGTACCTGACGCTGCATCAGCCATGGCATGGCGAGGAAGTTAAAGAGCAGCAGTATCAGCAGCACCAGGACATAATAGAAAATCAACGGTTTCTTGGGCTTTTTGACTTCATTCATCGGGGCAATCCTCCTTTGTCGCATCGGATGTTTCTTCCTTTATGCTGTGCGGCATGGGCAACGCGTCTGTCTTTTTCCGTCCTTTCCGGTCGGAAAGGGACAGCCCTGTAATAAGTCCGGCCAAAAATGCTGTACAGGAGCATACGGCGGGCAGTAGCCATCTATTTTGTTTCATGCTGTTTTTCCTCCTTTTGTTCTTCCGTACTCATTTGCAGGTCAATAGCCTTTAATGCCGCAATCAGCGCATAGCGGGTGGATTGGACGGCAAAATCGATGGCGTATTCCCCGTAAAGGGCAGCGGCCTCCGTCTTGTCTTCCGACGAGGTGCTGGTCTCACTGCGCAGGTAATCCGGCAGCTCCTGCTCCAGTATTTTTCTGATGGTCCTGTAATATTCCAGCTGGGCGCCGGCCAGAGCCGCTACCGCCGGAGAACGGCTTCCTTCTACGTTTTTTTGCAGCAGGATTTCGTTTTCCTTATATTCATCCGTCGCTTTTTGGAGCTCCTGCCGTATTTTGGGATGGTCCTCCTGCTGGCAGAGCCGGAGACGGCTTTGCATCCGCCCGTATTGTTGTTCCAGCTCATACAGCTTGATGACAAACAACCCTTCGCTGCGTTTCATATCTCTGACTCCTTTCCCGGTGTCGTATATCCTGTTTTCAGTTATACCAGACCGCATATGAGCCCGCCACTGGCAATTTCCGGGATGTGTATAGACAGAACCGCCGGAGTGTCAAAAAGACTGACACTCCGGCGGTTCTGTAAAGACAAAAAGGAAAAATTGCCAGTGTTGCTTTTTCGGTGGATTTGCTATCCTATACCTAGATCCCTACAGGACAATATACCGCGGCAACTGTAGGAATAAGCCCCAATCCCGGCAGCGCTCTTATTTCCCCGCCGCTGCCGGGAAAAGACACCCAGTATTTTTAGGGAGGTAATAAAAATGAAAAGAAGATCGGCATTTGGTTGGGGAGAACTGATTATAGGAATTCTTCTGATAGTGTTGGGGGCCTTTACCTTTGCACGGCCGTCCAGCGCCCTGACGGGGATCGTCTTTGTCTATGGCATTCTGGCGGTGATCACCGGGATTGCCGATATCGTGTTTTATGTAAAAATCGAACAGCATACCGGCTTCGGCCCGGCAGTATCCCTTGTAACGGGGATTTTGAGTATCCTTGCGGGCATTTTGCTGCTATTCAATCCGGGCGCCGGTAAATGGGCGATGGTGATCCTGTTCCCGCTCTGGTTTATCACGCACTGCATTTCCCGCCTGACTCATCTTCCTCTTATCCGCATGACAGCGGGGACAGGATATTACTATTTTACCCTGATCGTCAATATTTTGGGGCTGCTGCTCGGTTTTGTCATGATTTTCAATCCGCTGATGTCCTTCTTCTCAGTCAGCTATATTATCGGCGGCTATTTGATTTTGATAGGTATCGATCATCTGGTACTGGCGGTGAGCAACATTGGAATGCGCAGGTAAAGAGGAGAAAAACATCATACGGCTGCTGGTTGCCCTGGATCAAAATTATCTGCCCCAGCTTCAGGTGCTGCTGACATCGATTGCAGTCAACAACCCGGATGAAAATGTGGAAGTGTATCTGATGCACAGCGGTATTCCAGCGGAAGGATTGGAAAAGGCGGACAGACATTGCCGCGCTCTCGGATACGCACTGATTCCGTTAAGGGTAGATCCCGCCTTTTTTAAAGAGGCACCGGTGACCAAACGGTATCCCCAGGAGATGTATTACCGGCTGCTGGCTCCTTGTCTGTTGCCGGAAGATTTGGACAGGATCCTGTATCTGGATCCCGATATCCTGGTAATCAATTCCCTGCGTCCCCTGTGGGAAATGGATTTGCAGGGGAAACTTTTCGCCGCGGCGTCTCATACCGGCGTAACGGAAATCGCGAACAGCGTTAACCGTCTGCGGCTGAAAACCGACAGCGATTATTACAATTCCGGTGTGCTGCTGATCGATTTAAATGCCGGCAGGAAAGAGGTTGATCCTCGGGAGGTTTTCGCTTTTTCCGCAGAGCATAAGGCGAGCCTGCTTCTGCCGGATCAGGATATCCTCAACGCCATGTATGGAAATAGAATTTTGCCGTTGGACGATGCTGTCTGGAACTATGACGCCCGCAACTACAACAGTTACCTGCTGCGCAGCTCCGGAAAAGCGGACACGGACTGGGTGATATCGAACACGGCTATCCTCCACTTCTGCGGCCGGGCAAAGCCCTGGAAGCCGGGCTATCCGTATCGCTTCGGTATCCTGTATAAGCATTATGCCCGGTTGGCGGAGAGATAGGGGCATAGCGAGACGATCGGAAATGTACAATCCACATAGGAGCGGATGAGTTTCCCGGTAAGGATTCCATAGGCAGCCGTTGCGATCGTCGGTCTAAATGAGGGTTCGCTTCATCCGTAGGGTCGGATTTACAGAAAAGAAGATAAAGAAAATAAAGAATGATGCGCCACAGCCATTGGCGCATCATTCTTTATCCTATTCGCCTTTTTCAGGAAGGAGCCGGCAAATTTGATTGGCCAAGTTTTCCACATCGATCCGATCCTGTGCAGTGTATTTAAAGAGCAACCCGGTTATCCCAAAAGCCCAGAAATCCAAGGCGATTTCTGTGTCAGCATAATCCAGAGCAACTTTATGCGGCTTGTTCCGGATAAGCTCTTGAAGATAAGTCCTGGCAGCGTGAACAAATAGCTTTTCGATTTGTTCACGCTTTTGAGAATCCAGAAGCCTGCGGATCAACGTGCGGTTTTCAACCGCCGAAGAGATGAGGATGCCGAGAGCCTCCTCCGGTGTATCGGCCTCCAAGCTTTTGGCCAGCATGTTTTTGGCGGCCTGCTCCAAAGACCATCCGATGACTTCCATAATGTCCTGAAAGTGATAGTAAAAGGTCTGGCGGGAAATGTCGCAGGCTTCAATCAATGCTTTAACGGTAATTTTATCAATTCCTTTTTGTTTTACCATGGACACAAATGTGTTGGAAATAACGGTTTTCATATCTATCGGCAAGAACTCATCACCTCCTGATTTGAGCTATCATTATAACCCACAAATCCTTGATTTGTCAAAACGGTAAGCCGCCGGAGAATAGAGGTATCTGTTCTCCGGCGGCTTATGCTACACCAACAGGTGTTTGGCAGATTCTATCAAATCCTTATCGAGGATTTCCCATGTATGACCGGCGGCCGAACTGCCGAAATGTCCATAAGCGGCTGTAGACAGATAAACCGGTCTGCGCAAATTCAGCTTTTCAATGATGACAGCCGGGCGGAGGTCAAAAGAGTGGTGACCGCCTCCGCCATTGCCAAGGAGTTGGGTATTCTGCAGCCGGATGACCGAGCCATCACCGGGGCGGAGTTGGACGCTATGACCGACGAACAGCTGGACAAAGAAGTGGAAAGCATCTCGGTCTACGCCCGGGTTTCGCCCGAAAACAAAATCCGTATCGTCAAAGCCTGGCATCGCAAGGGACAGGTGGTTTCCATGACCGGCGACGGCGTCAACGATGCGCCCGCCCTGAAAGCCGCCGACATCGGCTGCGCCATGGGTATCACCGGCACCGATGTGGCGAAAGGTGCGGCGGATATGACCCTGACCGACGACAATTTTGCCACCATTGTGGACGCAGTCCGGGAAGGCCGGGGTATCTATGCCAACATTCGCAAGGTGGTGGGCTTCCTGTTGGGGACCAACATTGGTGAGGTCATCACGGTGTTCGCCGCCATGCTGCTGTGGCATAAGACGCCGCTGCTGTCTATGCAGCTGCTGTGGATCAATCTGGTGACCGATTCCCTACCCGCTATTGCGTTGGGGATGGAAGCGGTGGAAGCCGATGTCATGGACCGCAAGCCCAAGCCCAAAGACGAGGGCATTTTCGCCCACGGCCTGGGGCTGCGGGTGGTGCTCCAGGGGCTGATGTTCGCCATCCTCACCCTGATTGGATTTGTCGTCGGGGAAAATGTTACCGGCACCTTGGCCGGTGGCCAGACCATGGCCTTCATGGTGCTGTCTCTGTCCCAAGTGGTTCAGGCGTTCAACATGCGTTCGGAGCATTCCCTGTTTAAAATCGGTCCTTTCTCCAATCATAAGCTGAACTGGGCCTGCCTAGCTTCCCTTGTACTGGTGTGTCTGGTGCTCTTTACCCCGGTGGGCATCGCGTTTGGTTTGGTGACGTTGCCGTGGGAACTGTATCTGTTGGGCCTGGGACTCATTCTGGTTCCTGTGCTGGTGATGGAAATCTCCAAGGCCTGCGGACTCATTAAGCACCAGCATTGAGTCGCTGTAGTTGGTTTGTATCAAACAAATTGGTGAGCGCAGTAACAATTAAATGGGAAAGGCTGCCGGGCTTTCGGCAGCCTTTTCTTGTATGAAGAAAACCATTCGTTGGGCGAGTGGTTCAGGATAAGGCTAAAGGCGGTGATGCAGACAGAAAAAACTCCCTTACTTTAGCCCTAGGGTGCAGCCTGCTACTTACACAAGATAAGTAAGGGGGATATTACGATGGATGACGTAAATCCTTTATCGCATACAACATGGAATTGCAAAGTATCGCCTGAAGATATTTAGCGGCAAGAAATAACGAGAAATAGTACGGATGTTGTGTGATTGGAAGCGATAAGGTATATTGCACTGGTAAAGAACATCGAAAGACGCCGGATAAATGGTTGTAGTTGAGTGGTTCGAAGAACCGATTTTACCGCCATTTCGGTAATTTTGAATATGGCAGTAAAATGCAAAAGAAATAATTTTTTATTGTTCATTTTTATGATATGATTGAGTAAAAAACTTGCTGTGCCGCAATGGAGAGCTCAATATGGCGAAAGCCATTCTTATCTGCGGCAAAACTGCTGCGGAACAGCTTCAGGTTCGGAAACGGGCAGGCATGCCTTTCGGATAAAGAACTGTGCTATACTCTCCGAAAATGCCAATGTCTATTTCATAAATGATCGCCTGGCTACAAGTTCGGTGCACTTTCTGAAATACCGGCAAAGAGGGAATGGACGGATGGGTAAAGTCATAGGGATCTGTCCCTAGGAGGATGGCAAAGATGCATTTTATAACGAAGGAGCCGATAAACAAAGGCTGGTCCAACGACAGAAAATACTGCGTCACCGATGAAAACGGCACACGGTATCTTCTGCGCCTATCGGATATGACATACTATGACGCCAAGCAATCCGAATTCAATAGGATGAAACAGGTGGCGTCCCTTGGCGTTCCCATGTGTCTGCCCTTAGCGTTTGGCACCTGTGAAGAAGGCGTCTATTCGGTCCAGAGCTGGATTGATGGTATGGACGCCGAAGAGGTTATTCCCACGCTTTCGGATACCGAGCAGTATGTGTACGGCCTGAAAGCCGGCCGCATTCTTCGTAGGATCCACTCCATACCGGCTCCGGAGACGCAGGAGGATTGGGAAAGCCGGTTTAATCGGAAGATGGACTACAAAATCAAAAAATACAAGGAGTCTCCTGTCCAATATGAAGAGGGGCAGGCCTTTATTGACTACATCGATGAAAACCGCTATTTGCTGAAAGGCAGGCCGCAGGTGTATCAGCACGGCGACTATCACATCGGCAATATGATGATCGACCAAGGCGGACAGCTGCGCATCATTGATTTTGACCGCAGTGATTACGGAGACCCGTGGGAGGAATTCAACCGGATCGTGTGGTGTGCGCAGAAGTCCCCCTTGTTCGCCTCCGGTATGGTGAACGGCTATTTTGACGGCGAGGTTCCGCTGGCGTTCTGGAAGCTGTTGGCACTCTATATTTCCAGCAACACACTCTCCTCCGCATACTGGGCCATTCCTTTCGGAAAAGAGGAGGTGAATACCATGATCAACCAGGCAAAGGAGATCCTGGGCTGGTACGACCATATGCGCAGCCCCATACCGGCTTGGTATTTTCATGGCTATTATCTGCAATCCATTGACGATATTCCTTTTAAACTTAAGTGCCCCTATGATTTCTCATTTATGAGCAAGTACGGCAGGGTGTTTAAGGTCTTTGACGATCAGGACTCCGGCAACATCTGCTTTGGAACCGAAAAAGACGGACAGCGCTATTTTGTGAAATTTGCCGGCGCTCCGACAGAACAATATAATGGAAAAGCAAGCGATGCGGTAAAGCGGCTGCAATCCTCCCTGCCGGTATACAAGGATTTGCGCCACGAGAATTTGATTCGATTGATAAAAGCCGAAGATATTGGCGGCGGATTTGCCATGGTGTTCCAATGGGCAGATGGGGATTGCATGGGCAGGATGTACCCGGCGGCGCACCATCGTTTTATGCAGCTGCCCGTTAACACCAGACGGAATGTATTCCGTGATATTCTGAGCTTTTTTGAGTATCTTGCCTCCCGGCACTATGTGGCCATCGACTTCTACGATGGAAGCATATTGTATGATTTCGAGAACGGAAAGACCACCATCTGCGATATCGATTTCTTCCGGAAACAGCCGTGTGTCAACGATAGGGGGCGGATGTGGGGCAGTTCCCACTTCCAGGCTCCCGAGGAATACCGCCTGGGCAGCGTCATCGATGAGGTTACCAATGTCTATACGATGGGAGCCACTGCCTTTGCTCTCTTTGGAGGTTATGAGCGTACACGGGACAAGTGGCAGCTGAGCGAAAAGCTGTTCGCAGTTGCCGCCAAAGCCGTAAGCGACGACAGATCGCAGAGACAGCAATCCATCAAACAGTTTCGTGAGGAATGGGAGAAGATATTATAACCATGAACGCTGCCCAATGCGCTTCTCATCCTACGTTTATCGGCAGCGTTCTCGAGAAATGCTACCGCATTTCTCCCGACGGTCATTATACCATGTTAGCGGCTGGAAGTCATAGAAGATGGATACCTGCCGGGAATATTGTCTAAAGCTGTTGCCGGACAACCAGCTGAACTTGCGTCATCCGTACATATTTTCCGGCTGTTTTGGAAAAAGCGGAATGGAAAGATGAGTGTCAAATGAAGGATCTATACAAACAGGTGGAAAACAATATGGACGATCTTGTGGACAACCAGGTTTGGTGGTCGAATTGTGCCACTGCGGAGCAGATGGATGCTGCGAAAAATGGTAGTCTTGAAATAACTCTGGGAGGCAGCAAACCGCTGCCAAAAGACTGGATTGCCCATATTTCCGGCAAAAAGGTTTTGTGCCTTGCAGGGGCCGGTGGGCTTCAAGCCCCCCTGCTGGCCAGTGCAGGAGCAAAAGTAACGGTTATGGATATATCGCGGAAAATGCTCGACAAGGATATCCTCATGGCGCAAAAATACGACTTGGATATACGGATTGAAAAGGGGAATATGGAAGACTTATCAAGGTTTGAGGATGAGTCCTTTCATTTTATTGTAAACCCTGCATCGCTTTTCTATGTACCCAGTGTACATCCGGTTTTCAAGGAATGCTATCGTGTGCTGAAAAAAGGCGGTGCGCTTATTCTTGCCGCGCCCGCTCCTATTGCCTATGTGTGCGAGTATGTCGAAGATGAAAAAGGCGGTTATTATAAAGCCGTCAATCGAATGCCATACTCGTCTGCCGAACATCCGGACCAGGGCGACTGGATTGAATTCGGGCATACAATGGCGGACTATATTGGCGGGCAAATTGCCTGTGGTTTTGTTATAACTGGTTATGTGGAGGATCAGCAGGAAGATATAACCGATTTGTCCTTTATGACTATGGCCGTTAAGCAATAAGCCATTATAATAATTGTTGAAAAGAAAAGGCCTGAATGATTACAGTGACTGTCCGGAATATCCCTGCGAGAGCCTTTCGCACTATCAAGCCAAATACGTAAATACATGTAATCAATTATAAAACGATACCATGGGATAATGCTAACAGACGGAGGGAATATACGGTGGAGACATTATGCGGATTGGACTGCAACGGATGCGGGTTGAAAGACAGCTGTGGCGGATGTGTGGAAACAAACGGGCGTCCGTTTGAAGGTTCCTGCATGATAGCGGTGTGCGCCAATAATAAAGGCTGTGAAAATCGCGGTAAATGTTTTGACGCTCCCTGCAAGCTGAAAGAACAGCTGACAGCGGAATTCCGTGCCCTGGGTATTGAGGATATGGAAGAAGTCACCGGACTCCATGCCCTCAAAGGTTCTTTTGCCAATTTGGAATACACCCTCCCAAATGGACGAGCCGTTAAATTCTGGGAAGATAACCGAATCTACATCGGGCATCTGCTCAAAAAGAAGAATAGTGACAGGTTTTACGGCTTGGTTGCCGACGAAAATTATCTTATGGTATGTGAAGCCGGCAGCGATGGCTCCGATGCAAAGATTGTTGTTTTCAAGGAGAGAAGGTAGTCTGGATTTCTTTTTGTACTTCGGGCCAAACATCGTGTGATATTCAGATCCCCATTTGGGATGGGGACACGTATTCTGGGTTTAGTCCGGGCACGCACCCCGAACTATGGACAGTATAGCGGATTTATCCCGGCGTCCGGTTTTTCCGGCGAAACTTTCCTATACACATGAAAAGCCGCTCCGTATATTTACGGGACGGCTTTTTGTCCAACAACAAATTTGCTCATACTCATCATGGTGAATATATAAAAGTGTATTGTCACAATACGAAAAATCCCCCAAATCTTTGAAATCGTGTTTGAAAATGGCGATTATGGGTTTTATAACCTATTTCTCTCCCGTGTTTATGTCGAAATAGCAAAGCTCTGCACAGACGATATGGTTAAAAGCATAGAGGCATTGAAAAAAAGCTGCAAATTTGCCCAGAATTATGATACACTAACGGCGGGGAAACACACGTCTTTGCTATTTAAAAATTATGGAATCGTGCCCAAAGAGTTTACGAAGGCCCATAATGATACGCAATGCGAAAGAATATTAAACGAACTTTATAGTGACAAGTTTCATGGCTTACAAAATACGTCTGCGTTCAAAACCATTGTAAAACAGCTGGAACCCCATGAAACGAACCTATAAGCGGATACTAGCAAGGTCTAGGTAAAATTATGTAGGGCTAATGATAATAACAAAAGGCTCTTGATTTTTCAAGAGCCTTTTGTTATGTGGCAGGGGCAGAAGGAAAAACGCACCCTGTTTCAAAGCGTTTCTGCAGCGGCTTGCCATGTGCCAGAAAGCGTGTATTTAAGCCGTTTTTTTCCTTCTCTTGCCGTTTTCTTATTCAACCCTATATATCTGCTTTTTCAGCTTTTCGTGTACGAAACGTGCAGGGGGTTATACCTGATTAAGCACCGCAATGGCTCTTTCTTCTTCGCGCGGGTACAGGTGAGAATAGGTGTTCCACGTCATTTCGATTTTGGCGTGTCCCAGCCTTCGCGCCACCTCTTGAATGTTGATACCCATGTTGGCGAGCAGG
>CAJFNR010000067.1 GCA_904395335.1 Candidatus Avimonas narfae
GGCCCCGGGCACATTATACCACAAATGTGGAGGGAGAATTGGCGGTGCCGCGAAGCGGGAGGAGGTCGTTCCGACCGACAGCCAATTGGGACTCCCCTACACAGTTTACCATCAAACATAAGCCCTGGGCACATTATACCATACTCTTTCCCTGAAAGAAAGGAAAAAAGGAACGTTTCCGTTCCTTTTTTCAAGCCATATGGAATAACGGTATCCCGCCCGTTCAGCGGATCTGCTCCTTAACCTTGGCGGATTTGCCCACGCGGTCACGCAGATAGTACAGCTTGCTGCGGCGCACTTTACCGTAACGGACGACCTTAACATCGGCCACGTTGGGGGAATGCAGCGGGAATACACGCTCCACACCGACCCCGTAAGAAACACGGCGCACTGTAAAGGTTTCCGTCACACCGCTGCCGCGGCGGGCGATTACCGTGCCCTCAAACGCCTGAATCCGTTCACGCTCACCCTCGCGAATCTTCACGTCAACACGAACAGTGTCGCCCACGGAAAACTCCGGCGCGGTCTCTTTCATGCTGCCCTCAGCAATCTTTTTCAGCGCATCCATTGATCTGCTCCTCCTTAATACTCAGACATTCATGCCTCAAGGGCAGAGGACTGTCCGCTTTCATGTTCGGCCCACAGGCCGGCAATCCTCCCCAACAGGACAGTATTGTCCCGCGGATTCCAATACTGGAATACTCTATCACAGGTTTCTCCAAAATGCAAGTCTTTTCTTTTTCTCCTCTTGAAGTTTGTTTCTCAACCGGTAATTTGCCTGTCCGATTTCTCAGCAATCTCCTTGATCATAAGTGCCGCCGATAGGACTTAAAGCAGATTTCTGGCCTGCTTTTGGACGGGTTATCCAGAACCCAACCACAGTTGTCCGCTCATTCTCAACAGTATTCCCTTTCTGAGTTTTTTCTGCGCTTCCGGCAACTTTTTTCTTGACAAGCGCGCCCCCTGGTGCTACCATGTCTTTGGTTAGAGATATCTAACCGTTCTTCCAATGCGAAAGTTAGTCTTTGCTTACCTGTAGAAAAGAGAGGGTGGAACATGATGCCGTTAACTTTGGCCGCTGTGGGAGAGGAAAATATCATTCGTAAGGTCGGCGGAAATCCAGAGGTCCGTGCCCATCTGGAGAATCTGGGGTTTGTTTCCGGCGGAAACGTGACGGTGATCACCACCATGGGCGGCAATCTCATCGTCAATGTGAAAGAATCCCGGGTGGCCATCAGCAAGGAAATGGCCAGCAAGATCATGATCTGAAAAACATGGATAGCTGGGAGATACGATTTTTCCCGTATATTAAAAAGGGATATCCCCTATTCCTGTCCCCTGGTGACAGGGGTGTTGGCCCTTTTAGCACCGCCTGCGTATCGGCGCAAGACGGTCTATGAGATAGAGAAGGAGGACATAGCATGAAAACACTCAAGCAGGTCAAGGTTGGCGACACCGTCACCGTGGTAAAGCTCCATGGTGAAGGCGCCGTCAAACGCCGCATCATGGATATGGGGCTGACCAAAGGCATCCCGGTTCATGTACGCAAGGTGGCCCCCTTGGGCGACCCGATCGAAGTGACAGTGAGAGGATACGAGCTGTCCATCCGCAAGGCGGATGCGGAAATGATCGAAGTGAGCTGAGCCGCTTGCGGCCCGTAGGTTAGTTTTGGCTAATTGCATGAGGAAAGGAAGACCAGTCAATGAGTATGAAAATCGCCTTGGCGGGCAACCCCAACAGCGGTAAAACAACGCTGTTCAACGCCCTAACCGGCTCCAACCAGTTTGTCGGAAACTGGCCGGGCGTCACGGTGGAAAAAAAGGAAGGAAAGCTGAAAAAGCAACATGATGTCACCATCATGGACCTTCCGGGCATTTATTCCCTCTCCCCTTATACACTGGAGGAAGTGGTGGCGCGGAATTATCTGATCAATGAGCGCCCCGACGCTATCCTGAACATCATCGACGGCACCAATCTGGAACGCAACCTGTATCTGACCACCCAGCTAACCGAGCTGGGAATCCCAGTGGTAGTCGCGGTCAACATGATGGACGTGGTGCGCAAAAACGGTGACAAAATCAATATCGCTGAGCTGTCCCGGGAACTGGGCTGTAAGGTGCTGGAAATCTCCGCATTGAAGGGCACCGGCATCATGGAGGCGGTGGAAGCGGCCATTCAGGCTGCTCAGGGAACCAAGACCGTGCCGCAGCATAGCTTCAGCGGCGTGGTAGAGCATGCGCTGGCCCACATCGAAGAGGCCGCTGTACATAACCTTCCCACCGAACAGCAGCGCTGGTACGCTATCAAGATTTTTGAACGAGATGAAAAAGTACGGGAGCAGCTCCATTTGGACAAAGCCGTGTTGGATCACATCGAGGAGGATATCAAGGCTGCGGAGCAGGAAATGGATGACGACGCGGAAAGTATTATCACCAACGAGCGCTACGTTTACATCGCTTCCATCATCAAAGGGTGCTACAAAAAGAAAAACGCAGGCCAGCTGTCGGTATCGGACAAAATTGACCGGGTCGTCACCAACCGCTGGGCGGCACTGCCCATCTTTGCCGTGGTGATGTTCATCGTATACTTTGTGTCCGTGACCACAGTGGGCACCTATGCTACCGACTGGGCCAACGACGGCCTGTTCGGCGAAGGCTACCACCTGCTTGGCATCGGCGACGCCGAATACGAGGAAGCCGCTGAGGCGTATGCGGAGCCGGGGGCCATTGTGGAAGCCTTTGAGGCCGCGGCGGAAGAGGCGGGGCTGGAACCCGACGCCGCGCAGGACCTGACAACCACCGCCTATCTCTATGATGATGAGGGCAATGTGGAGGCGGAAATTCCCGTTACCTTTGCCTCCTATGAGGAAGCGGCCGCCATTGAGGAGCCCGATCCCGCCTCTTACGGCGTGTGGGTACCCGGTATTCCCGTCCTCATTGAAAACGGGCTGGATGCGGTCAACTGTGCCGAATGGCTGAAAGGACTGGTCCTGGACGGCATTGTCGGCGGTGTCGGTGCCGTGCTGGGCTTTGTTCCTCAGATGCTGGTGCTGTTCATCTTCCTGGCTTTTCTGGAAAGCTGTGGCTATATGGCGCGTGTGGCTTTTGTGATGGACCGAATTTTCCGCAAGTTCGGCCTGTCCGGCAAGTCCTTCATCCCCATGCTCATCGGCAGCGGCTGCGGCATCCCCGGCATCATGGCCTCCCGTACCATTGAAAACGAACGCGATCGCCGCATGACGGTCATGACCACCACCTTTATCCCCTGCGGCGCCAAGCTTCCCATCATTGCCCTGATTGCAGGAGCCCTATTCGGCGGCGCTTGGTGGGTGGCTCCCAGCGCCTACTTTGTGGGGATTGCCGCTATCATCCTCTCCGGTATCATGCTGAAAAAGACCAAGATGTTTGCCGGTGATCCCGCTCCCTTCGTCATGGAGCTCCCGGCCTATCACCTGCCCACGGTGGGCAATGTGCTCCGTTCCATGTGGGAACGTGCCTGGTCCTTCATCAAAAAGGCCGGTACGGTCATCCTGCTGTCCTCCATTCTGCTCTGGTTCCTGCAAGGCTTCGGTGTGGAAAACGGACAGTTCGGTATGGTAGGCGATCTCAACAATTCGATCCTGGCGGTTATCGGCAACGGCATTGCCTGGATCTTTGCTCCCCTCGGATGGGGTGACTGGCAGGCAGCTGTCGCCACTGTTACCGGCCTCATCGCCAAGGAAAACGTCGTGGGCACCTTCGGTGTGCTGTACGGAGGTTTCGAAGAAGTGGCGGAAAACGGCTGGCAGGTATGGGCGAATATGCAGCAGCACTTCACCATGCTGTCCGGATATTCCTTCCTGGTATTCAACCTGCTGTGTGCTCCCTGCTTCGCCGCCATGGGCGCCATCAAGCGCGAAATGAACAGCGCCAAGTGGACGCTGTTCGCCATCGGTTATCAGTGTGTGTTCGCCTATGTCGTCTCACTTATCATCTATCAGCTGGGTTCGCTGTTTACCGGTACCGGCAACATCAT
Source organism: Candidatus Avimonas narfae (assembly GCA_904395335.1). Lineage (GTDB taxonomy): Bacteria > Bacillota > Clostridia > Oscillospirales > Acutalibacteraceae > Avimonas_A > Avimonas_A narfae. Next base: position 4,015 of record CAJFNR010000067.1, read on the forward strand.
CGGTTCCGTCGTGGCGTTCCTACTGCTGGCGTTCATCCTGTATATGCTCTTCCGTCCCTACAAAGAATCCAACACCCTGAAGACCAAAGTCAAGGTCTGACGATCCACAAGGAGCGCTGAAAGCCTGCGAATACGGCAGAAAGCACTCACCTACCTGCTGTATCCCGGCAGCATTCCCATATTATCATCATTGCTTCCCAACAAGGAGGGACTTGTCATGCTGAATTTCTTAGCCTCTTACGGAGGAACGATATTGATCGGACTCCTCGTGCTGACCGTGGTCGTCCTGATTGTCCTCGGGATGTTCCGCGGCAGAAAGAAAGACCACTCCTCCTGTGGCGGTAACTGCGGGCAATGTGCCTCCTGTGGCATATGCCATAAAAAATAGGGCACATGCCACCCCCTATAAAAAAGGACGGAGCAGGAAAATCCCTGCTCCGTCCTTTTCACGCATAAAAACTACTACTTAATACCCCAGTTCTCTGCCCACCAGAATGACCTTGATGCGTCCCTTTTCCCGCTGACGGGCACTGACCAGATAGTTGCAACAGATACGGGAATCCTCGTTGCACCCGGCGGTCATGCCGCCATTCAGCCCGGCACAGCTTCCCAGGGAAGCGCAGGGGGGCTTACAGCCGAGGCGCACCGCATTGGCGGGGGCGGCCATCCGCTTGACACGTTGGACAGCCTCGTCCAGATCCTTGACGATCTTGTTGTACCCGGCCACCACAATCACGGAAGCGGGACCATAGCAGATGGCTGCCACCCGGTTGCTGTTGCCGTCCACATTGTATAGCTCGCCGTTTAGTGTAATGGCGTTGGCGGAGCAGAGATAGGCGTCGGCGGCAAAACTCTCGATAAAAATACGGCGGGTTTCCTCCGGGGTCAGTCCGGGGGCATACCGGTCCAGGAACCGGTATTTTCCGCTCTTCAGCAGGGACATGACCCCGGATTCCGCCAGGGTCATGGAGCCTCCCACCGCCACGGTGTCCCCCTCATGCAGCCACGAGGCCACCTGCTCTGGCACCGCCGACACGGAGGGCAGATAACAGGCTTCCATATTGTTCTTTTTGAGGTTCTCCACCACGCGCCGGCAGGTGGCTTCTATCACTTGACGTTTGCTTACATCCATTTTTGACTCCCCCTTAAACGTTCTCTTCGCCGGCGGGCAGGTCGATCTCCAAGGTGACGGGACAATGATCGGATCCCAGAATATCGGCGGAGATCCCCGCCTCCCGGATGAACGGCCGCAACCGGTCGGACACCAGGAAATAATCGATGCGCCAACCCGCGTTCTTTTCCCGGGCGTGGAAGCGATAGGACCACCAGCTGTAGGCTCCCGTCCGATCGGGATACAACAGGCGGTAGGTGTCAGTGAAGCCCGCCTGTAGCAAGGCGGAAAACGCCCCCCGCTCCTCATCGGAAAATCCCGCGTTCCCCCGGTTGGGGCCGGGGTTTTTCAGATCGATCTCCTGATGGGCCACGTTCATATCACCGCAGGCGATCACAGGCTTGCGGGCATCCAGAGACAGCAGGTATTCCCGGAAAGCCTCCTCCCACCGCAGCCGGTAGTCCAGGCGCTTCAGCCCGTCCTGTGCGTTGGGGGTATACACCGTCACCAGATAAAAACCGGGGTATTCCAGCGTGATCACGCGCCCCTCATGGTTGTGCTCCTCCTCCGGCAAACCGCAAACCGCGCTCACCGGTTCCAGACGGGTAAACACCGCCGTGCCGGAGTACCCCTTTTTTTCCGCCCAGTTCCAGTAATCCCGGTATCCGGGAAAAGCCAGGTCGATCTGCCCTTGCTGAAGCTTGGTTTCCTGCAAACAAAAAATATCCGCATCCAGCTTCTCAAAAATATCCGCAAATCCCTTGCCCACACAGGCACGCAGCCCGTTGACGTTCCAGGATACCAGCTTCATCAGTTGTTTCCCCCGTTCCTTTCTTCCGCCAGCCGGCGGTACAGTTTTTCCGTCTCCTCCGTTCGGGTCCGCCGCTCAAAGCCCGCCGCCGCCACGTCCCCGCTTCTGTCCCTCCTCTGATTCCGGGGGGCCGACTCATACAGCCGCTGCGCCCAGCTTTCCGGGTCTCCCAAAGGCAGTCGGATCACCAAATCAGTCACCGCCGCCTCTTCCGTCACCGCCCGGGACACCAGGCAGGGCAGCCCTGCACACTGGGCCTCTATCAGTGTCAGCGGCAGCCCCTCGAACCGGGAAGGCATCAGCAGCGCATCCATCCCCTGCATCAGCCGATCCACGTCCTCCCGCAGCCCCAGGAAGCGCACCGCCTGTCCCAGACCGCGCCGGTCTGCCTCCCAGCGGATGGTTTCCTCCAGCTCGCCGGTTCCGGCAAACACCAGCAGCGTATCGGGATTCTGGCGCCGCAGCGCCTCCAGTACATTTAGGGCAAAGGCGTGGTTTTTGGGATAGGCAAAGCGTCCCACCATCCCAATCACCAGCTGGCCATCCCATTTTTCCGCCGCACGCACCTCTCGCCGTGTGTCCGGCCGGTAGGCAAAGTGTCCGGTATCCACGGCATTGGGCCAAAAGATTGCCCTGCCGGATTCCCGGCCGAATATCCAGGCGGCTGCAGCATCGGAACAGGTGAGCAGCACATCGGCGCAACGCACCGCCCGGCGGCGGTTCAGCCGATGAAGCAAGCGGAAAATGCGCCGCTTCACCGGACGGACGATGTCCACCTCGGAGCTGTGGGCGTGGAGCACCACGCGCATTCCCCGGCGTTTGGCCGCTCGAAGCAGATAGGTGGTCAAAAAATACGACGCATTGAAATGCAGTATATCACAATCCGCCGCCTCCAGCAGGAGATCCGCCGCCCGGCGAAAACGCAGCGGATGAAACAAGGGAGACACCGGCAGCGACAGCACCCGGGCGTCTCCTCCTATCAGGCGGGCGCAGGCCCCTGTATCCTGTTCCCCGGTGATGTAGACGTTCTCAAATTCTTCAGCGGGAAGTTCCCGACAGGCATTCAGCACCGACCTGGTGACCCCATCGCCCGACAGGCCGATGCGCCACTGCAGCACGCGGATCATCGCCCGGCCCCTTCCTCCAGATCGCGGCGCACCTTAGTGGAGGATATCTCCGGAGTGCGGGGCAGATAGACCACCTGACAGTAGGGCTTGAGAAAGTCAAATTTTCCCTTCCAATCGTCCCCCATGACAAAGGTGTCCACGTGATATTCGCGGATATCCTGTTCTTTCTGCTCCCAGTTCTCCTCCGGGATCACCAGATCCACGTACCGGATAGCCTCCAGCAACTGTTTGCGCTTTTCATAGGGAAAATAGCAGGTTTTGTGCTTGCCGTCCTGGTTGAATTCGTCAGTGGAAAGCGCGACGATGAGATAGTCGCCCAGCTCCCGCGCCCGGCGCAGCAGATTGATGTGGCCGTAATGAAGCAAATCGAAGGTGCCATAGGTGATGACGCGTTTCATAGTGGAATCCAGCCTTTCGGTGACGATTTTACCTATTCTTTCAGGGAATCCGGCGGCGCCAGACGGATCTCCGCCGTCTCATGATGACTGATCCGCTTTTCCGGCGGCGGCAGCTGCCGGTAGTCGCCGTAAAGACAGGTCAGATACCCATCGTAGTCGGCGGGTACCGGGCACTCCAACCCGTCGAAGGGGAGCCGGACCCCCTCTCCGAACATTTCTGTGGGGACCGCTTCCTTCTCCGCCCAGGCCCCGTGCCAGTTGGCGATGCGGGGCGCTGCGCCGTACAGATATCGCTGCGCCAGGCGGTCAATCTTTTCATAAGCGGCATCCCCGCCAGCCAGCCGATCCCGCAGGGACAAATACCAGGAGGCGGGGTGGCTTTTCTTTCGGAAATAGTCCGTTTTCCGGTTGATGATCCCGAATTTCAGCACCTTCATCCGGCGCAGCATCCGGCGTACCTGCGACAGTTCAAAGGGCGCTCCGTCCAGCGGAAAGACGTCGATGAAGACTCCGTGGTGGATGGGCAAAGCCGCCGGGATCTCCTCCCGGAACAGGCTGCGCCCGTCCCGGATCTTGGCAAAGCTGATCAGGCAGTCCGGTTCGGAATGCCAGTCCTGTACGAACAAATGGGGGGGCAGCTCGCCGGAAGCTTCCCGCAGAAAGCGGATATAATCGGGGCGGGGCATCCCCACATCGATGTCGTCGTCCCAGGGGATCATTCCCCCGTGACGGACCGCCCCCAAAGCGGAACCGCCCAGCAGAAAATACCGCCATCCCTTTTTCCGGCACAGGGCGTCAAACTCCCGCAGAATCTCCCGCTGGATGTCCTGCAGCCGGGACAGGTCGAATTCCTCCGCCATATCTTTCCTCCTGTAGCCTCCGCGTTTATGTCAGCGATTCGTAAAGGTCCACGTATTCCTCAAACCGGCGGAGACCATCGTATAGGTGCGCTGCCCGCTCCACACAGGCCCAGCGGCAATCTTCCTCCGCCAGCTCCAGGGCGGCGTTCAGCAACGCGTCCGTATCCCCCGGCCTTACCGCCCGGCCGGTGGCGTCGTCCAGGGCCTCCCCCACGCCGCCGGTATCAAAGGCCGCCACCGGCGTCCCACAGGCCAGGGCCTCCAGATCCACGCTGGGGAAATTGTCCTCCCGCGTGGGGTTGATAAACACATCCGCCGCGCTGTACCAGGCCGCCATTTCCTCCGCCCCAGCAATATGGGACAACCGCACCACTGAGGTGGGAAGGCCAGAGCCCTGATCCTTCCGCAGCCCGGCTACCGCCAGACGCACCCCGGTAGGAAGGCGGAACGCCAGCTCCTCCAAATGACGCAGTCCCTTGCGGGGTTCCCAGACATTGGCGGCGGCCAGCAGCAGCTTCTCCCCCTCCCCGATGCCGAAACGCCGGCGAAGGGCCGTCCCCTCCTCCGGCCGGGGACAGAACAGCGTCCGGTCGACGCCGTTGGGAATCACGTGAAGCGGATAGTCCTTCAGAAACGACCGGCGAACCAGGCCCGCCAGCCAGCGGGACGGAGTCACCAACGTCAGCCGGGGCACACCGGTAAAAATGGCGCGCTTGTCCACCCAGTTCTTGTGGGAGGCGTCCACCACCCAGCTGGCGGGATACCCCCCGCGCTGGGGGCAGTCATGACACCCGCTCTCCCACCGGGGACAGCCCTCATAATCAAAAAACGCGCAGTGTCCGGTGAAGGCCCAGCAGTCGTGCAGCGTCCATACCACAGGGATACCCGCCTGCTTCAGCCAGCGAAACAGCTCCCCGATATGCAGGTAATAGCCGTGAAGGTTGTGCAGCTGGATCAGATCGGGCCGGTCCGCTTCCATCCGCCGCAACAGGCTGCGGGTGGTTCCGGCCGAACCGAAGCCGTGCCGGTCGGTCAGCCGGGTGCGCAGCACATGGGAATATACCGAGCGGGAGGAACCGATGGCAACGCACCGGCTCCCGGCCGGAGCCTCTCCCCGGCCAAAGGCCAGGGTGCCCTGATGACCCCGGCGGCGCAGCGTCTGGTCAATGCCCGCAGCCAGGCGGCCTGTGCTTCCCGATCCGCCCACCACGTTGATCTGCCAGATGTTCACCTCTTCCCCGTCCCTTCGTCCGCCTCCGTCAGTTGCCGGATCAGTTCATCCAACCGCTCCATAAACTGCCGAAGGGTAAAATGCTCTTCAAAATACCGGCGGCCCTTCCGCCCTTTTTCCCGGTAGAGCTCTGGACAGGCGGCCATCTTTTCCAGGGCGGCCGCCAACCCCTGAGCATCCCCAGCGGGCACGCAGATGCCGCAGTCCGCCGCCGTCATTTCCAACGGCACGGCGCCATCCGCCGCCGCCGCCACCGGCTTGCCCGCCCCCAGATAGCCCTGAAACTTGGCGGGCAGGGTCTGCCCGATAAAGTCGCCACCCCGCAGGGTCAGCACCAGTATATCCGCCTGCCGGTAAAAATCCGGCATATCCTGCGCGGGACGGGCCCCGTAAAAGGTTACCCGGTTTTGCAGCCCCCATTCCTCCGACAGGCGGCGTAGACGGGGGAGCTCGCTGCCATCCCCCACAATCTGTAGGCGCAGGCGGCTGTCCTCCGGCAGCTGCGAGGCCGCCTCCAACAGGCAGTCCACGTTCTGCACCGCGCCGATGTTTCCGGCAAACAGGCAATTGACCGTATCGTGATCCTCAAACCGGCAGCAAACGGAGGAAAACCAATCCTCCGCATGCTGGGGAAGGTAGGTCATGCGCTCGCGGGGCAGCCCCAACTCCCGTTCCAAGTATTCCACAAACGGCGCCGAGGTTACCGCCAGCCGGTCCGCTCCCCGGTAGATCCAGCGGCTCCACCCTTTCATCAGGCGGAATAGGAGGTGGTTCTCTCCGATTCCCCACGCCTTCAGGCTTTCCGGCCAGAGATCGCAGCAGTACAAAAGCAGCGGAGCACCGGTGCGCTTTTTATGCGACAGGGCGGGGAGCGCCTGCAGCACCGGCGAGGTCTGGTAAGACAGCACCAGATCCGCGCGGAACCGGCACATCCGGGCATACAGCATCCCGGAAACGGCGAAAGAGGCATAATTGAGCGCCCGGCAAAGCATCCCCCGCCGGCGGGATAAGGTAGGTACCCGAACAATCTCTACGCCGTTCCAGCTTTCCCGCCGGCGGCGAAAGAAACGGTACTCCCGCGGCACCTTGGAGGAAGCGTAATCAGGCAAACCGGTGAGCACCTTCACCCGGTGCCCCTGCTCGGCCAGGGCGGCCGCCACATCATTGATGCGGAAATTTTCCGGATAGAAATACTGAGATACCACCAAGATGTTCATTCCGTACCGCCCCGCTTTGCCGGATACTTATCTTATGAAGCATACCATATCCGTGCACGGAATTCAACCGATACCGCCCCGTTTTCCTCATGGGCGCCCCAACCCATTACACCACTCATAAAAAAGAAGGATCGGGTCTCATCGGTTCATACTGCACTGCCGCACAGCAACCGGACAATAGGAAACCCCATCCTTCATGAATATATACCCCGGGGACGGAATCCGAACCGGCAATCGTTTAGATTGCACCGGCCGTTTCCCTAACTGCCGAAAGGAGGATCATGCGCACGGCAGACCGCCTGTTTTCCCGGTTACCCGGTCAGCTTCTCTCTCATCCGGGCCAGAATCGCCCGCTCCCTGCGGGAGACCTGCACCTGAGTCATGCCCAGAAGATCCGCTGTCGCCTGCTGAGTGCGGCTGTGGAGGTACCTCTGGACGATCAGGGCCCGATCCTGAGGCGGAAGTTCCCTGAGCACCTGGCGCAAAGCGATTCGATCCGTGATCCCTTCCTCCGGAGGGGCCACCGGCACATCGATCTGATTCCCCTCCTCTTCCTCCCCCGAACGGGTGAGAGACAGCGGGGGAAGCGAAGCGCCCAGTGCCTCCGCCGCCTGCTCTGGTTCTACCCCCAGAAGATTGGCCAGCTCATGCACCGTGGGTTCCCGGCCCTGAGACGCGGCAAAGGCATCCCTTTCCCGGGAAGCGCGCAGCGACAGCTCCTTGAGGGAACGGCTCACCTTCACCGATCCCCCGTCGCGGAACAGCCGCCGTATCTCACCCAGAATCACCGGCACGGCATAGGTGGAGAAACGGAGTCCCCGCTCCTCTTCAAAGCCGTCCGCCGCCTTCACCAAGCCCATACAGCCGGCCTGGAACAGATCGTCATATTCCACGCCCCGTCCCAGAAAACGGCGGGCGCAGGCATGTACCAGGCCGATATTTTCACAGATGCGTTGGTCGCGGTCCTGCGGCAGGCTTTTTTCCGTTCCGCTCACCTTTTTTTCGCCCGTCCCTTCGACTTGGCTTCCGGCGCTTTCTCCGTGTCGCCGCCGCGGCGCGCCACCAACTTTTCCATGGTGACACTGGTTCCCTTACCCGGCTTGGAGGTGACCTTCAGCCGGTCCGTAAAGCTTTCCATCACGGAAAAGCCCAGTCCGGACCGCTCCTCTCCCCCGGTGGTATAGAGCGGTTCCATTGCCAGCCCCACATCCTCGATTCCGCAGCCCTTATCTCGGATTTTGACGGTGACGCGGCCGGTTTCATACAGCCGTACGGTCAGCGTGATGTCGCCGATGCGATCCGGATAGGCGTGGACAATACAGTTGGTCACCGCCTCGGAAATCGCGGTGCGCAGATCGGCCAGCTCATCCACCGTGGGATCCAGCTGGGAAACAAAGGCGGCCACCGCCGCCCGGGCATACGCCTCATTGGCGGAACGGCTGGGGAATACCAGCTTCATTTCGTTAATCGCTTTCATGTATGTAGTTCCATCCTTTCGGTTTGTGTTTTGAAAAAGAATGATTATCCCTGAATGATGTTCAGGCGGTCCATCCCGGCCAGGGCCAGCATTTTGCGCACCCGGTCGGAACAGCCGGTGACCGAGACCGTTCCCCCCAACAGATTCATCAGGCGGTATCGGCCCATAATCAAGCCCACGCCGGAGCTGTCCATAAAGGTGATGCCGCTGAAGTCCAGCCGGAGATGCTCCGGCTTCACCCGTTCCACCACAGCGTCCACCTGTTCTCTCATTTGTGCGGCGGTATGATGGTCCAGTTCTCCGCTGAGCCATGCCGTCACGGTATCCCCTGTTGTTTCGATGCGATATGCCATATCCGGATTCCTCATTTCCACAGGAAGCGCGCAATAACGGCGCGCCCCAAAATAAAAAAACCTCTATCCATATGATAGAGGCTTGTCCCTGCGCATCGGCGGGAATGCCGCCGTCGTATCGGGAATCTTTCCGTCGTCGTGAAGGGAAGGCTATCGAAATACTAAACAGCGTTCCCTTTTTTGTCCCTTTGGGTCACAAGGAGAGGGCGCAGCTCCGCCCCTAGGTAAAAGGACCCGGCGACCACCACCGGCTTTTTTCCCGCTAGCCGGAACGCCAGCTCTAGAGCCAGGGCCGGATCCTCCGCCGCATAGGTCTCCCGGCATCCACCCCGCTCCAGTTGCCGCTTCAGTTCCTCCGCCGGCAGGGCGGGGCGGGGGCCGCGAGGCGTACAACAAACGGCACGCCGGCACAGCGGCGCCAGCAACGCGGCACAGCGCGCCGTTTCCTTATCCGCCAACATACCGATGAGCAGCGTTATCCTCCCCTTTCCCCATAGGGATTGCACCGTTTCCGCCAACGCCCCTACTCCGTGGGGATTGTGAGCTCCGTCCAGCAGAAGGGGAGGCTCCCTGCGGATCAACTCCTGCCGGCAGGGCATCCGGACGCTTGCCAGCCCCTGTTCGATATCCCGGGAGGATAGCCCTGGAAGGCACACCCGGGCAGCTTCCACTGCGGTGACGGCATTTTCCCGCTGCCGGTCCCCCAGCAGAGGCAGGGCAATGCGGCACCCGTCGTACACAAAGGTGCTTCCCTCCGGCCCTTCCTCCAGAAGCTCCGCCGTTTCCATCCGCGGAATCAGCAGCCTTACCCCTTCCGCCGCCGTGCGTTCCAACAGGGCGGCCAGCGCTTCCTCAGGCTGGGAAGGACAGGATACCGCCGTACAGGGATGCTTGATGATCGCACTTTTGTTGGCCGCGATCTCCTCCAGCGTTTCCCCCAGCCAGGCGGTATGGTCCAAGGCAACCGGCGTGATCACTGCCGCCCGAGGCGGAGGGATCACATTGGTGGCGTCGTCGCGTCCCCCCATACCGCATTCCAGTACGGTAAAATCGGTTTGCTCCTCGGCAAAATACAGCAGCGCCAGCGCCGTCACCAGCTCAAACTCGGACAAGGGGCCCGCCTCCCCCATTTCCGTCTGCCACCGCGAAAGCCTCTGCACCAGCCCGGCAAACCGTTCCTCTCCGATGGGCTGCCCGTCGATAGTGATGGTATCCCGCAGGCCGGTCACCGCCGGAGAGGAATACAGTCCCACCCGTTTCCCCGCCGCCGTCAGTATCCCCGCGATCATCGCCGCAGTGGATCCCTTGCCGTTGGTACCGGCCACATGAATATACGCCTGCCGGTCCAGTGTCTGCCCCGACAGCTTTAGCACCTTCTGCATCCGTTCCAGCCCGGGCTTGATCTCCCCGGGACGGCATCCGGCCAGAAAGGCCCGCGCCTCTCTATAGGTCATAGCGTTTCTCCCCTTTTCCAGCAATCCTTCCTATCCATCTTAAAAGATCGGAGGCTCCTGTGCAAGTCCCCGGGCTTTTCTCTTTACATTTTTCTCTCCCGTGTTATGATTAAGAAAAACAGCCTGAGGATTCCCTAACGGAACCCCTTTTTGAGGAAGAAAGCGAGGCGTACAATGGAAACAACGGTGATTCAAACGTTCCCTTACGATGCCCTGAGTCCCCACACCCGGGAGGATCATCCCGGCGGCTTTGATCAGCGAACCGGCCAGCCCATCCCCGGCTTCCGCGGGGAGGACCAGCTGCTGGTATACGACGAGTCCTACGGCCAGAAGTCCACCGGTACCAACTATTGGGGCGTGGAACTGCTGGTGGACCGGGACGGCACCATTCTCCGCGCGGCGGGCGGGGACAGCCCTATCCCGGAGGGCGGGCTGGTTATCTCCGGAAACGGCCGCTGGTCCCGTCCCCTGACGGAAGTGGATCCCTTCGGCGTCCGGGTGACTCTGGACCGGGAGCACAAGGAGGTTCGGCTGGAAACCTCCCCCGCGCTGCTGCGCGCCGCCGCCGAAAAAGCGGTTTGCCGCCTGGAGAAAACAGTCCGGCAGGCGGAAGAAAAGCTGCTGGACATCGACTACACAGCCGTGCAGGCCCTTCTGGGGGACATCCGGGAAAAGTCCGCGGCCCTTGCCGGCTTTGGCGACGAAGATGTCGAGGCCCCCGCCCGGGAGGTGGGACGCTTGGCCGTCCGGGGACAGCTGATGTGCCTGCCCACCCTGCGGGTGGAAAAGCGGGCGGTCTGGTACCGGGCATCGGAGACCTGCGAAAAAGAGGTGGAGGAAACCGTCCGGTATGTCAAAAGCGCCGGTCTCACCGCCATTTATCTGGAGTCCTGGTACGAGGGCTTTACCATCTGGCCTTCCGCTATTCCCGGTGTCCGGATGCTTCCGGGGCTGAAAGGATTCGATGTGCTGGAGGCGTTTGTCCGCATCGGCCACCGCATGGGTATCGAAATCCACGCCTGGGTGGAAACCTTTATGGCCGGCATCATTCCCCCGGGCAAGGACAACACTCCGGAAAATGTGGCCATCTATGCCCCCCTCATCGCTGACCATCCCCACTGGGCCCTGACTTCCCGGCAGGGCAGCCGTGCCTCCTACATTCCCTTTGACCGCATCCATATGTATTTTATGAATCCCATGGAGGAAGAGGCGCGGGACCTGGTCTCCCGCATCTACCAGGAGATGGTCTCCCGGTACGATCTGGACGGCGTGAATTTCGACTATGTCCGTTTCCCCCAGCCCAATCAACCCGGGGACGGTTCCCTGGACGATTTCGGTTTCTGCGACAATATTGTGGCCGCTTACCGGGAACAATACGGCACCGATCCCTATGAAATCACGGAGCAGCATCCCCAGTGGCGCCAGTGGTGCCACTTCCGCGCCGAGCTCATCAACACCTTTGTCTACCGGACGGCGGACGAACTGCACACTCTGCGTCCGGGACTAAGTATTTCCGTGGCCATCTGGGCCAACTTCGAGGAAGCCGCTACGGTGAAATATCAGGAATCCATGGACTGGGTAACCAAGGGGTACATCGACGAGGTCTTTACCATGTCCTATTATATGGATTTGAGGCCGGTGCTGGAGGAAACCCATGAAACCCGCCGTCGTGCAGAGGATCAGGCCTTTTCCTCCACCGGTATCGCCGCTTTTATGGACGTTCCCCGGGATCTGTTTTTGGATATGCTGCTGCGCATCCGCGACGAGAACACCGCCGGTGCCGCCATTTTCGCCCTTGGCTCCTTTAGGGAAAAGAAGATGGAGGAATGGCTGCGGCCCGGGCTGTACCGGGAGGATGCCGCCGCCTCACCTGATCGGGTCCCTCAGGCTGTTCCCGCCCTGCTGGAAGATATGCTGCGCCGGATCCGTACCCTATATGTCCCCAAAGCCGGCGGGACAGAAGACAATTACGGTGCCCCCTCCATCCAGCGGCTACTGAATCAGTTGACCGACAGCTCCTTTGATGACGCGGGCTGTGCCCGGCTGGAGGAGGAAGCACAAAGGCAGGAAAAGGCCGCGGAGTCCCTGCCGGTCTCTCTGGTGGCCCGGCAGCTGCTGAGCCGCGACTGGCAGCGGATCCGTTATCTTCTGCGCGTCTACCGCAACCGTCTGGCCGCTCTTTCCCGGGGCAACCGCCATGCCTGATCCTCTCTGTCACGGTACGTCCTTATTCGGCGGCTTTCCTCTCTTTCGCCCTGAAACTGTTTCCATCTTGCCGCGTTTTGTTTCCAATAAGTCCCATTCCTCCTCCCAGCGAAAAAACCGGCTCCCCATCACTTGATTTACAAACGGCCTTCCCCTATCATAGAGAAAGATATTCTCTTTTCCTATACAGAAGGATTCGTCAGGGGAGGAACTTTTATGCTGGGTCAAACCATGGATCGGCGGAACGCCGCCCGCACCATCCGGGCTTCCGCCGCACATCTTCAGGATTATACGTTGCCGGAGGACAATATTTTCACGCTGTTTCTTTTGCGTTCCGGTTCCGCCGTCTGCCAGATTCATGGGGAGATCTGTTTCATCAAAGGGCCGGCCGCCATCTGTATCAATGAGCGAAAGGAATTTTCGGTGGAATGGCAGCAGTGTTCGGATCTCTACGCTATCTATTTTGATCCGTCTTTCATCAACATCAATATGACCGTCACCGCTTTGCGCAACAAACTAACGCCTGATCTGCAGGATACCTTTGGTTTTTTCCATCTCTCCCCTTTCCTGTTGGAAGACAAAGATAAACTGTATATCCGGCTGAGCGATGATACGGCCGAATGCCTGACCCGGTATTTTTCCTCTTTCAAGCATGAATTGGAGGAACAGCCGGACTGGTACTGGTCCTGCCGGGCGCGCTCCTATTTCATGGATATTATCGGCGTGCTGGAGCGTATCTATCACAATTACTATATCGCCGCTCCCTTAACAGACGAGTGTCAAAGCCAGACCATTCCCACAGAATTGCAGAACATTTTGCTGCATATCAACAACCATCTGGAATCCGATTTGAAGCTGGATGACATCTGCCAGAAATTTCTTTTGGGACGCAATACGGTAGAGCGTCTGTTCCGGTCTTATCTGAACGATTCCTTCTATGGATACATCAAAAACCAACGTCTGGACCGTGTCCGGTACTATCTGCGCTTTACCGAACTGCGCGCCAAGGAAATCTGCCACCGGGTCGGGTTTTCCTCCTCGCAGAATCTGTGCAAATTTTTCAAGTCCATGACCGGCATGTCGCCCAATCAATACCGCGACAGCGAAGCCGCCAAACGGAAAGCCTTTTTAAACGTTACGCAAAATCAAAAAAAGGAGTCGTCATTATGAGAGAATATCGCCGGCCCAGCCGCGGTCTGTCCGTGGCGTCGTTCATTCTGGGAATCGTCACCATTCTCTGTGGAATGGCCGCCACAGTGCTGGGCGCTATCGGCATCGGCCGCAGCCGCTGACCCAAACATATGCCCCCCAGTATAGCCGGGGGCGAATGTCAAAACAGGGAGATGGTTTTTCAAACCATCTCCCTGTTTTGCGGATGCCCTGCTCGGTGTTGCAGGACAGCATGAATCAACGCATTTTTATTACAATTACTATCTGAATAGAGCCTTACAACCACCGGGCCAAGCTGCCGCGTTGATACACTTTTGAAGCAATTTTTCGGTAAGGCCAAATTTTTAGGACCACATAACGTTCCCTCCCGTTTGGCGTTGTGTGGGTAACTACATGCTTATACGAGGTTTTCGTTAAGTCGTTCCTTTTTCCACGGTTGCTCTTCGTATGATAACCTATCTACCTGCCCCTTGAAGGAAAGGCTTTTCAGTGCGCTCCTTCATCCATAACATACAATATATGATAATCGGCCCCGTATTGTAGGCAATGGCTGACTTTTCATCTTCTACGGTGTTACTTCCGCTATGCGGCGGCGCAGGAACAGCCCGGAGGCCACCGGTTCCGCACAAGGAAGCCACACCGTCATTTGCGCATGATTAGCGGTTTCCAGTTCCTCTCCGTTCTCCGACCACAGAGAGGATACCGGCAGGGACAGCGGCTTCTTTCCCGGCACCAAGATCTCCAAAACATCCCCGCGGAAAAAACGGTTCCTCTGAGAAACCCGTAGGCGGCCGTCCCGCCATTCCTCCGACACCGCCGCCACCTCGTAAGGGCGCACGTAGCCTCCGGCCCGGACATTCTGCCCCGGAATACCGAAATAAAAACCGGTTCCATAGGGGCGGTGGCTGACCTTTTCCGTCTCCTCCCTCACCCATTCCGGAGGGTGATATTCCGGAGAACAGCCGGAGGCGGCGTAGCCGTCCACCGCCATGCGGTAGGCGTTAACCGTTCCCGCCACATAGAATGCCGCCTTGGCCCGCCCTTCGATCTTCAGCGAAGTCACCCCTGCCTGCGCCAGCGCCGCCACATGCTCGATCATACACAGGTCGTTGGCATCCAGAATATAACTGCCGTCCTGCGTCTCCTCCACTGGAAAATACCGCCCCGGCCGCTTTTCCTCGGTCAGATGATAGCGCCACCGGCAGGGCTGGGCGCAGTCTCCCCGGTTGGCGTCCCGGCCGGTGAGGACATGGGACAACAGACACCGGCCGGAAACCGACAGACATTGGGAACCGTGGACAAAGCATTCCAGCTCCGGCCCGTCGGGATTTTTCTCCCGGATCCGGGCGATATCCCCCAGAGACAGCTCCCGAGAAAGCACCACGCGGGCGGCCCCCAGCTCCCCCAGGCGCCGGACGGCGGCACTGTTGACCGCCCCCAGCTGAACGGAAACATGCAGGTCGCACCGCGGCGCATACCGCTGTGCCAGCGCCATCACCCCCAGGTCGGCCACAATCAGAGCGTCCGCCCCCGCCGCCTGGACCAATTGAAGGAATTCGGGCAGTCGCTCCAGCTCCCCCTCATGGGGAAGCGTATTGCAGGTCACGTAGAGCTTCGCTCCCGCCTGGTGAGCCGTATCGGCAGCTTCCTTCAACCCCTGGGCGTCAAAGTTAGCCGCCGATGCCCGCATACCGAACTGCTTTCCGCCAACATACACGGCATCCGCCCCGTACCGCAGGGCCGCCGCCAGGCATTCCCGGTCCCCGGCAGGGGCCAGTATCTCCGGAATTCGCCGGTTCATGGTCATCCTCCCATCCAAAAGCGGGGCGGAGAAGTTCTCCACCCCGCTGAAATTTTGTGCCGGAATCAATAGATATTGTACCTCTGCCGGTTGCGGTCGTGCTCCTCCTGCGTGCGGGCGTAGAGCGTGATGGGTTCACCGCTCACCGTCGCGTGGGCGAAGTAGAAGCAGCCCGTAATATCCTCACCGTCCACCTCGCTGGCCGGCTCCACTGCCGCTTCAATGGCTGCCAGGCCGGGGTTACAGATGGGTCCCACCGGGAGCCCCTGCCGCACATAGGTATAATAGGCCTCCTGTTGCGGCGTCACGGTATCCGGCTGAGGAACGATATTGTTGATGTAGTTCCAGGTGGAGTCGCATTCCAACCGGGGGAAGCGGTCAGGATTATCCAGACGGTTCCACAGCACACGGGAAATTCCCGCCATATCGTCATCTCCCGACGCTTCCGCCTGGATCAGAGAGGCTAAGGTGATAATCTGATCCAGGGTGACTCCCCGCTCCTGCATACAGGAGTGCATCTTGCTCCATAGCTGCTTGTATTCGTCGGGGCGGTTGGTGGTTTCAATGCTGATCTTGCTTTCAAAGTTATCCAGGAATTTGGTGATCACGGATTTGGCCGAGCTGCCGGTATAGAATTCATAGGTATCCGGGAACAGATACCCCTCCATACGGTACAGACGGTTCTCCGACTCATCCGCGCCGTTTTCCGGTATCCCCTCCAGGAAATCGTAGTCGAATTCATCCTCCCTCATGGAGGTATAAAAATCGCTGGCCGCGCATACGCCATTTTCCTCCAGGGTCTTGGCGATATCCTCCACCGTATACCCTTCCGGAATCGTCACGCTGACCACTTCCCGGGCCTGCCCACTCTGAAGCTGGGCGATAATACCGTTGTATCCCATATCGGCAGACAGGGTAACGGGGTTGTCCTCCCCATGGGGCTTATATGTCCCGTCCTTGCCCATGACCTTGGAATACAGGGCAAAAATAAAGGGGTGATCGATAATGCCCTTTTCTTTGAGCTCCTGGGCGATTTCCTGGGTGGTGGCCCCTTCGGGAATCACGATGTCGATTTTTTGCTCCGATTTATTGAAGCCCAGCATGTCGATGGCGCCGACGATGAGGAAACAGGCCAGGCCGATGGAAACCCCCAGCACCAGCACCCCGTAAATGACACTGGTCAGCACTTTCCAATTGACCTTGGAGCCTTCTTTTTTCTTTTGCCCCTTCGTCTTTTCCGCCGTTTTTTCATCTCCTGCCGGTGTGGCTTTTCCGGTATCCCTCGGCTCCTCTTTCCCGGCTGGGGAAGGGGCCTTTTCCCCCTCCGCCCAGGCGTAATCTCCCGCTGGCGGCACCGGGCGGCTCTTCGGCTCTGAGGAATCCGGCATCACAGCCGAGGCGGGATCCGCCCCCGTCTGTCCGTCGGGCTCCTCCAGATCCAGATTCAGCTTGAAATTGTCCACCTTGGAGCGGCGCTCCTCCTGGATCTTCTCCAACATTTGATCCGCGTTCTCCTCGGAAGAGGGGGCGGAAGGCTGTTTGTTTTTCAGTTCGTTCAGGATCTTATCGACGTCCTCCGACAAGGAAATCACGCTCCCGTACCTTTTCTTTTGTCGTCCTTATGCTCTTCTGCGCGCTTTTTTTCATCGCCAGTCCGGCGCAGAAAGCGCTCCGTTACAATGAGCTCCACCGGCCGGTCAAAACGGCCATGAGGCAGCCGGGGCCGCACGCAGCTGCTGTAGCACAGCCCCACCATCCGTCCACGGAAACCGGCTAGATACCGATCATAATACCCCTTGCCGTATCCGAGACGATATCCTCTCCAATCATAACACAAAGCAGGCACCAGACACAAGCCATCGGCGCCCCGGGGCAGTAAAAATTTTGGATCAGGCCGGGGCTCCAGCACCCCGAAAGCCCCCGGCTCTAGGTCATTCAGGCTGAGAATACGATAAAATTCCATATCCCTGGTACCGGGCACGCAGCGCGGCACCGCCACCCGCTTGCCGTCCGCCAGAGCCTGGCGGATGATTTCCCGGGTGTCCACTTCGATATCGGTGGAAACATAGGTCAGCAGCGTCTGGCAGCGCCGGTACTGCCAGAGTGAGCGCACCCGCATAGCAATAGCGTGGTCCGCCCGTTGCTTGTCCTGCGGCGGCATGGCCCGACGCAGCGCCTTATACCGCTCCCTCATGCCGGCTTTCAGCGGCCGGATATCCCCTATCGGCATTGGAGCGACTCCCGCAGCTTCCGCGCCTCCTCCGGAGAGACCAGTTCCGCCACGATGGCCAGAGCAAAATCCACGGCCACGCCGGCCCCCTTCGCCGTAATCAGCCGTCCATCTGTCACCACCGGCTCCTCGCTCAACTGTGCTCCTTCCAGCTCCCCTTCAAAGCCCGGGAAGCAGATGGCCCGGCACCCTCTAAGCAAACCCTTGTGGCCCAGAATGGACGGCGCGGCACAGATGGCACAGAGGTAAGCGCCGCTTTTTTCCGCTTTCTCCAGACAGCGCTGAACCACAGCGGACTGTTCCAGATGGCGGGTCCCCGGCATTCCGCCAGGCAGCACCAAGGCCTGCAGCGACACTCCCTCTGCTTCGCTCTCCCGGATATCCGCAGCCACCTCGATTCCATGGGCTCCTTTTACCCGGAGATCGGGGGTACCCACAGCGACCGTCATCGTCTCCAACCCGGCCCGGCGCAGCACATCCACCGTGGCCAATGCCTCGATCTCCTCAAAGCCGGGGGCCAAAAACACCTGAATCATGGAGTTGCACATCCTTTTCCTGTCAGTCAAAGGCCAGCCCCAGGTAAGGGGCTGCTCCCTGTATGTTCCATGCCCGGGCCCGCTCCGTCAGCGGGCAGAGCATGCCAAAATCCTCCGCCTTTTCCACGCCCTGCGGCACCGGGCTCCGAAGCCGCAGGGCTTCTCCCGCGGCATCCGAAAAAAGCCGGAGCTGCTCTTCCCTCTCTGCCGGATGGCACAGGAATTCCCGCACCAGCAGCGGGAAACCGCTGTCCCCGGGCTCACAAAGAGCAACGCCCTTACTGGACAGCCACACGCCGCCCCCGTTTTTCACCGCCGCGTCCACCGCATAGGCCAGCAGGTGGGGGGGCCATTCCACCCACCATTCCCGGTGGGACAGATACCGGTTCCGGCAGAGGGCATATTCCCCAGCGTCCGTCGAAAAGAAAAGCCCGCTTCCCCTCTTTTTTCCCTCTTTCACCTCTATGACGGTCCGAAAAAAGGGACGGTAGCCGAACCGGGCATAATAGGCGGCCAGTCCCTGCTCCGCCGGCAGGAGGCAGGAGGCCTCCACCCCGCGCTCCCTTCCCACCCGGAAGGTTTCGCACAGCACCCGGGCGAAAAGGCCGCGCCCCCGTCTGTCCGGCCGGGTAGCCGCCGCGTAAAGGTAATGAAGCGCAGCCGGTCCCTCCGGCGTATGCAGCACGGCCGGAAGCAGAAAAGCCATGGAAACCGGGCGGCCCTCCTGACGGAAGACCACGCAGTTAAGGGGCTGAAAGACTCGCTGGAAAAAGAACGCGACGCCCTCCTCGGTATCCTCAGGAAAGGAAAGCCGCCACAGTTTTTTCAGCTCCGGCGCCTCTTGAGCGTCGGCCAGTCCCACACCCTCCCGGTTCATGCGCCACTCCTCCCGTTTTCCTCATTTTTCACGGCAGACGTATTTCTCCAGCAGTATCGCGGGATGATAGGACTGCTTAGCCCTCCGGAGGCCGTCCAGCCCCAGATCGTTTTCCCGGTTGATATAACGGTAATCCCTCAGTTCCCGGGACACAAACTCCCGGTTGATGACAGTATACGCTGTCCCATAATCCGGCAGGGCCTTCTCCACATGGACGTCAAAGCTCTCCCGGTTAATGGGGGAACCAAACGTAAAGGCAATCGCCTTACCATCCACACGGATCAGCCCGCCGACAATTCCCAGCTCGCGCCGAAGCCCCAGAGCTTCCCGGATGGCACACCGCTCGGATTTCAGCCCTCGGTCTTCACAGTTGCCTTTTTGGCGGCACCATTCCCGGGACAGCTCGATGACATCCTCCGTGTTCCCATCGTCCAGCGGTTCATAGGTCCAGGCATATGCCCGGCTGAACGCCGCGATATGGTTGCGCTTGGAGTGATACTTTTTCCCCGGCAGCTCCGCCAGATCCCCGCTATTGTACAAATAATCGAAGTCCCCTGGAGACGGTTCGATGCTCAGCTTTCCCGGATACCACTGTTCTATCTGCGCCGCCAGTGCGGCATCCGCGCCATACAGCACAAAAGGCCGGCCTTCTCCCCGAGCGTGATTCCACAGCCGTTCAATCCCTTCCCGCATATCGCCGCCCACAGGGGGCAGATACGATTCACCGGAACAGATATACAGCACGCCGTCCTGAAGGGCAATGCGGTTGTGATAAAACTTGCGCCACATGAATAGGGTGGTAAACGAATATTCGCAGCCGTTACCTCCGCTCCGCTCCAGAAGGGGCGCCGCCCACTGGCGATCCTCCTGCTTCAGCTCACGGAATTCCAGCGTAGTTTGTGATGTCGTCAGCAAGCAATCCAAGTCCTTTCCCTATCTACTTGTTTTCTTCCGGAAGCAGCGCGATCAGCTTCTCCGTGATTGTCTGCACAGGCAGCGGCTCCCCGTTTTCCGCACAGGGGACCACCTGCCAGCCATCCACTCCGGCGGCAAACAGGGCCGCCTCCCGGCACCGGGAAAGATACGCCACATCCTGCTCGTGGATGTCTCTGCGGGAAGCGTCTCCGCCATACCGCTGGCTCAGCAGGCGCTGGGACACCTCCACGGGCATATCCAGAAAAACCACCGTATCCGGCCGGGGCAAGCCCAGCCGGCCGTATTCGTATTCCCGAAGCCAGTTGAGATAGCTCTCCCATTCCTGCCGCGGCAGCTTGGACATCTGATGAATGGCGTTGGAGGTGGTGTACCGCGCCGCCAGAATCAGCGTCCCGGCTTCATAAGCCGTCTGCCAAAACTGGCGGTAGCTGGCATACCGGTCCACGGCGTAAAAGGAAGAAGCGGCATAGGCGTTGACCTCTGCCGGGTCCGATCCGAAGGCCCCGCTCAGATACAGCTTTACCAGCGCCGAGGAGGGCTGGTCATAATCGGGGAAGCTGATCTTCTGATAGCTTGTCCCGCGGCTGTCCAGATACTCGCTCAGGCGTTCAAACTGTGTGGATTTTCCGCTTCCGTCCAGGCCATCGATGACCATCAGTCGTCCCATGTATACATCCTCTCAATCCTGTACAGAATAGCGGGCACGCATCTCCGCCGCCCGTCCGCAGGACATTTTTCCCTCGGGGCAGGGCCCCGCCACACAGCCCGGGCCGGCGGTACGGAACAGATGGGGCGCCGCCTCCTGGCACAAATGCAACATTTTTTCCGCCAACTCCCGAATCTCCCATTGGGCGCGGTTGCAACAGCGCAGCCGGAAGAAATTCCGCAGACTGCGGGCATTCATGGTCACCACCATTTTTGTCGTGCAGGCGTTGGGCAGCACAAACCGGGCATCCTCGATGGCCTTTTTCTCCGCCGCGCGCTCCGCCGCTTTTTGGCTCATGCCGGACTGCAAAAACGCTTCCACATACTTTTCCGCCAGCACCGCTTTCAGCCGCTCATAGTGGCGCTGATCCTCTTCCATCGCCCGGAGGTATTCCTCTTTGGCTTCAGGAATGGCCTCAATTTCCGGCGGTAGCACAAACTCAAAGTGATCCTCCGCCACATACCGCTGGCTCTGCACACTGAAGGAGGCCAGACGGTGGCGCGTGATCTGCGCCAGCAACGAACGGGATACCCCTTCGATACCAAACGTAAAACTGGCATGCTCGATAGGGCTCTCGTGGCCGATCTCCGCCAGCATATCCACAAATGACGCCGTTTTTTCCTCCGTCATGCCGTCCATCAGCTCATCAATAGTGGACGGCGAATAACACAGCCGCGCCGCAGCGGCCACGGTCTGTTCCGGCTGAGGCGTAAAGGCTAACAGCTGTACATTTAACATCCGGGCATGCCCCCTGTTATTCCTTGATGGTTGCCTTTGAGTATAGCAGAAAAAGGGGCGGGAATCAACCTTTCCCGCCCGTCATCCGTAGAGCCTTTTCTCTCCTCCACGCGAAATGCTCGTGTGTTCAATATATGTACCTTCTTCCTTTTCCGGGTTCTAAAAAAGCGCCTCCCTCAGGAAGCTACCGGCCGGTTTCTCCGCTTCCGCGAGATAGGCTCCCGCTGCCCGTCAACCGACGGTCACCTGATCCCGTATGGCTTCCAGGCGCTTCTCTCCTATGCCTTTCACCTCCGTCAGTTCTTCAACGCTGTCAAATCCTCCGTTTTGCTCCCGGTATTCAATAATGCGGGAGGCTAGGACTTCGCCGATCCCGTTCAGCTGCATCAGTTGTTCCTGGGAGGCTGTATTGATGTCGATGGGGAATTCCACAGCGGTTTCCACCGTCGTCGCGGCGATCTCGGGTTCCTCGCCGGTAACCTCTGCCGTTGTTGTGGACGTTGGCGAAGTCTCAGATGAAGGAGCTTCCCGAGAGGTCGTATCTGTCACCAGCTCGGCAGTGCTGTCCTCCGAACCACTGGAGACAGAAGCTTCGGAAGCCGCTGTCTGCGGTTCCTCCGCGGCAGTGGTCAGTAGGAAGGTTTCAGATGCCGTCGGCTCCGGATACACTACGGAGGGTGGCTGATAATCCGGTGAGGTTAAAGCGACCGTAACCAGGACGGCAGCCATCAGCAGTGCCGCCAGGGACCACAAAACCGTTTCCTTGGCCTTTTCCGACACGACGTCCCCTCCTTTTCCCTTTTGTTTCCATTGTACGGCGGGCGGTTTCGGAGAGGCAAGCGGTGTATTTTCCTCATTTGTCAGTTATATCCAAATTCACAGGCGCCCGGTATTACAACTCCGGTTTACGTCGTCCGACGAAAGGGCTATAGGCTTTCTTTTGTGTGTCCAAGGCACTTTTCCCATGGGATATCTTTGTGGTATACTGGCCCAGGGCCTCTATGCTTGATAGCAAACAATGTTGGATGTCCCTGGGCCTAGAGAAATTGTCTGTCGGCCGGAACGGCCTCCTCCCGCTTTGCAGCACCGCCAATTCTCCCTCTACGCCTATGGTATAATAAAGGTCGGGAGAAATGCGAGAGCATTTCTCGGGAACGCCGCCGATAGACGTTAGATCAAAACCGCATGGGGCGGCGTTCATGGTATAATGAATTATGGATAGAGATGCAACTTCAAAAGCCTTTCCCTAGAGGTATGCTTCCCCCTTATGGGGAAGAGGACCGCCGTCAGCTGGTAGCTGAGGTGGGAAGTTACGATCATACAGCCATTGAGATTGAGAAACAGCTTTTTACACCTTATCAATCTCGCCGAGCGCTGAATCCGCTCCGCTCACCACCTGCCCGAAAGACAGGGACAGGTACAAAATTACGATTCGATGACTGTTGGGATAGGAAGGCTCCGGCGCCTACCCCAGAAAGCATTTCCCCATTTTTCGCAGATATCTGCATACCTATTCCCTGCTGAGAAAAGGCCGGGTATGTCAAGGAGGAAATTCGCTCATGAGCCCTATTCGTTTATTGCTGGTGGAGGACGATGAAGCCATTGCGGCCGGTCTGGAATATTCGCTGGAACAGGAAGGCTTTTCCGTCACCCGCCAGGCCCGTGTGGATGACGCCCTGTCCGTTTTACACAGCGAAAGCTTTGATCTGGCGCTGCTGGATCTGTCCCTGCCGGACGGCAGCGGATACGATATCTGCCACTATATCAAAAAGGAACGGGATATGCCGGTGGTATTCTTGACCGCCAGGGATGACGAAGGAAACGTGGTCATGGGGCTGGACATGGGAGCCGACGATTACATTGTCAAGCCGTTCCGGCTGCGGGAGCTGATCTCCCGACTGAGAACCGTTTTGAGGCGTGCCCGCCGGGACAGCCCGGAAAATGGCCTGCATCGATATGGGGACGTATGCGTGGATACCCATCAGGGAAAGGTTTTCAAGGGCGGACGGGACGTGTTCCTGACCGCTTTGGAATACCGGCTGCTGCTGATCCTGATTCAGCATGAGGGACAGGTGCTAACCCGCAGTCAGTTGCTGGAGCGTATCTGGGACATATCCGGGGATTTTGTCAACGACAATACCCTGACGGTATATATCAAACGTCTGCGGGAAAAAATTGAGGACGATCCCCGGGAGCCCGTTATTGTTCAGACAGTGCGGGGACAGGGCTACCGTATCGGCTAAGCCTCTGGGAATAGGGGGAAATGTATGTTCCGTTTCTTTCGCAACCGGGAAATCCGCCGGCTGACAATCGGTTTGCTGCTGCTGACGATGACTGCCGCCGGCGTTGCCGGCCTGTGTCTGGACTGGGACGCGGGAGCAGCTGCCGGCCTAACCGGCTTTCTGCTTTCCACGGCGGCGCTGCTATTCACCTACCGTCGATACCGGCGGATCGATCAACTTTCCGCTTATCTGCACCGCCTGTCCTCCGGAGAACGGCGCCTGGACATCCGGGACAATGAGGAGGGCGAACTGAGCATCCTGAAAAACGAAATTTACAAGGTAACGGTGCTGCTGGCGGAATACAACGACCAGCTGCAAAAGGAAAAGGGCCGGCTGGCCGATTCCCTGTCGGATATCTCCCATCAGCTGAAAACCCCGCTGACCTCCATGACCGTCATGGCGGATCTGCTCAGTAAAAGCGATCTGCCTGCTGAAAAACGGCGGGAATTCACCGGACGGCTGCGTTCCCAGCTGGAACGGCTGCAATGGTTGGTGGCCTCGTTGCTTAAGATCGCACGGCTGGATGCCGGTGTGGTCGTATTCAAATCGGACGTTTTTTCCGTACAGAAGTTGGTGGAAAGCGCTGCCGCCCCTCTGCTAATCCCTTTGGAGCTCAAAGGGCTGACTCTGGAAACCGATGGACCAGACATCACGATGGAGGGCGATGAGGGTTGGCTGCGGGAGGCGCTGGTGAATCTGATGAAAAACGCCATGGAACACACCCCTTCCGGAGGAATGCTCCGAATCTTCTGGACAGGTAACCCCCTCTATACAGAAATTGCTGTAGAGGACAGCGGCGAAGGGATTCCCCCGGAGGACCTGCCTCATATTTTCACCCGGTTTTACCGAGGAAAGAACGCAGGTTCCGATAGCGTGGGAATCGGACTGGCTATGGCCCGGGAAATCGTGGAACGCCAGAACGGACGCATAACGGCTCAAAGCCGCCTCGGCAAAGGAACCTGTTTCCGGATCCGCTTATACAAGACGGTGGTTTAGACCCAGGGCCTCCAGCCACGAGGGTAACCCCTGGCCTGGGGTCGTCCCTCCGGGCTGATCCCACGGCTATTGCGATTTCCACTTTTGGTGACGGTTTTGTCACCAAAAGGGTCACCGGTCCGTCACCTGACCGCAGTATAGTGAGGACTGATCCATCGAAGGAGGAGCTTATGGAAATTTTACGTGTGGAGCATCTGTCCAAAAGCTATGGCAAAGGCAATACGGAGGTACGGGCCTTGGACGACGTATCCTTTTCCGTCCAAAAAGGGGATTTTGTCGCCATTGTCGGCCCCTCCGGGTCCGGAAAATCCACCCTGCTGCATCTTCTGGGCGGCGTGGACCGCCCGACATCGGGGCGTGTTTTGATCGACGGCACCGATATCTACCAGCTGAACCCCACGCAGCTGGCGATTTTCCGCCGCCGGCAAATCGGCCTGATCTACCAGTTTTACAATCTGATCCCGGTTCTAAACGTGGAGGAAAACATCACCCTTCCCTTGCTTTTGGACGGGAGAAAAGTCGACCGACAGTATCTGGACGGACTGCTGCATACGCTGAATCTGGAAAACCGGCGGGGCCACCTGCCCAATCAGCTCTCCGGCGGCCAGCAGCAGCGGGTATCCATCGGACGGGCACTGATCAACCACCCCGCCCTGGTGCTGGCAGACGAGCCCACCGGCAATCTGGACAGCCAGAATAGCGCGGAAATCATCGGACTGCTCCGGGAGTACAACCGTCAGCACCATCAAACCCTCATCGTCATCACCCACGACGAGCGCATCGCCCTTCAGGCGGACCGCATCATCAGCGTGGAAGACGGTCGTTTTTCCCGGGACGAGGTGGTGTCCCGATGAACGTGCTCAACCGTCTGACCTTAAGGTATCTACGGCTCAACCGCACCCGCACGCTGGTAACGGTCATAGGCGTCATTCTTTCCGCCGCCATGTTCAGCGCTGTGACCACCTTTGCCGTCAGTCTACAGCAGGGGTTGATCCGCAGCAGCATCGCCCTCTACGGCGACTGGGAAGGATCGCTGGACAACATTCCCTATACCACCGCCGAAAAGGCCGCTCAGGATGAAGAGATCGCCTCCTCCTATCTAATCCGCCATGAGGGATACGCCCTGCTGGAGGGATGCCAAAACGCGGATAAACCGTATCTGGCTGTGGAGGCACTGGACAGCACCGCCCTAACCTCACTTCCCATCCACCTGACCGAAGGGCGGCTTCCGGAATCGGAGGACGAAATCGTCATTTCCCAGCACATCTCCGAAAACGGTGGAGTCTATTTTCATGTGGGCGATACCTTGACCCTGCAGGTGGGACGCCGCCTGACCGAGGACGGCTACACCTTCTGGCAAAATACCCCCTATGATCCCGACGCACTGGAACAACTGGACGGTACACAGACCCGTACCTATACGGTGGTGGGAGTTATGGAACGTCCGTCCTTTGAGCCCTACAGCGCCCCCGGCTACACCGTGGTCACCCGTTTGCCGGACGGTTCCGCTTCCGGGGACGACACCGTATCCCTGTATCTCCATCTGGAGCATCCCCGCCGCATCTTCACGTCCCTGCCCCAGCTGGCGGAAACGTACGGCTGTTCCGACAGTTCCGTATCGTATAACAAAAACGTATTGCGTATGCAGGGCATCGGTAGCGATAACTTCATGAACACTTACCTTAGCTTGGCCGCGATCCTCATCGCCCTCATCGTTATCGGATCGGTTTCGCTGATCTATAACGCCTTTGCTATATCCGTCAGCGAACGCTCCCGCCAGTTCGGCATGCTCTCCGGCGTAGGCGCCACCTCCCGTCAAATTCGCCGGACCGTCTTTTTCGAGGCTTTCGTGGTGGGCGCCTTGGGCATTCCGCTGGGAATCGGAGCCGGAATTGGCGGCATTGGCATCACCCTGTACTGCCTACGGGACAGCCTGAGCCATACGGGACTGCTGAATCAAGGGGAAAGCCTGGAGCTGGCCGTCTCCTTCCCCTCCGTGCTCCTTGCCGCCCTCCTCTGTCTGATCACCATCCTGCTGTCCGCCTGGATCCCGGCCCGAAGGGCGGGAAGGCAGTCCTCCATCGATGCCATCCGCCAGACCGATGACGTGCATATCCGCCCGCGGCAGGTGAAAACCTCCCCGATCAGCCGACGCCTCTTCGGCTTCGAAGGGGAGCTGGCGCTGAAAAACTTCCGGCGGAACCGCCGGCGGTACCGCACCACCGTTTTGTCCCTGGCGGTCAGCATCATCCTGTTCCTCTCTGCCTCCTCCTTTACACTGTATCTGACCAAAAGCACTCAGGTTGCCATTGAGGAGACCCCCTTCGATCTGCTGGTGGGGGTAGCGGACGAGGAAACAGCCGACCGCCTTCTCCCCCAGCTTTCCGCGCTCCCCGGTGTCAACTGGGCCACCTATTCCCGCGCTGAATCGTTTTCTTGTGAGGTACCCGCCTCCTATGTGGAGGAATATCTAACAGAAGAACAGGAATCGGACGACGGCACCCGTTATTGCTATCTACCTGTTGACGAAAAAGGAAATGTCAACCTGTACGATGTCACACTGTACGCTGTTGACGACGGAGAGATGGTCCGCTATCTGACGGAGCTGGGGCTGGATCCGGATCAGTATACCGACCCCGAGCATCCCCGCGCCGTGGTTCTGGATCACCAGAGGTATCAGCAGGACGGCCGTTACGTAGACGCCCACGTCTTCCGCACAAAACCGAATCAGCTCACCCTGGTCAGCAACGCTTACCACGAGGAGGATTCCCCTCCTGCCTCCCTTGTTCTCTATACCCCCTATTACGCGGACACCGCCCCCCGGGGGATGAATCCCTCCACCTTGGGTATTTCCGGTATCCAGGTGGTCGTGAGCCGTTCCGTTTTCCAGTCGCTGTGGACGGGTACCAACAGCAGCGGTTCCCTGTCAGTTTACATCAGTTCCTCCACCCCGGAGGATACAGGAACAGCCATTGAGGATCTGATGGCTAGGCAGCGGGAGACGAATTACTCCGTCTACAACGTCGCGGAACAAGAACAGACACAAAAGAGCCTGATACTGGTCATCAACGTCTTTTCCTACGGCTTCATCACCCTGATCTCCCTAATTACGGTGGCCAATGTCTTCAACACCATCTCCACCAACATCCACCTGCGCCGCAGGGAATTCGCCATGTTGCAGTCGGTGGGGATGACCTCCGGCGCCTTCCGGAAAATGATGAATTTCGAGTGCCTGTTTTACGGATTCAAGGCACTGCTTTACGGCCTTCCCCTCTCCGCCTGCACCACAGTTTTGATCTATTGGGCTGTGAGTAACGGCGTTTCTATGGATTTTATCGTGCCCTGGTCCAGCGTGCTGTTCTGCGTGGCCTGCGTCTTCCTCATCGTCTTTGTCTCCATGCTCTATTCCATGACGAAAATCCGCCGGGAAAACCTGGTGGATGTGCTCAAGTCAGAAATCAACTAGGTCCGGGTATCCCCACAATCCGCAGACCCGCTTCCCCCTGTCCCTCTTGTCCTCTCTTTGTTTTTCCGGTGCATGCCCGAAGACAAAGAGAGGACTTTTGACCATTTTGCCCTTTTTTATAAAGGCAGCCGGCCCTACAGGGGGCATTCCCTGTAGGGCCGGCCTGGAATAGGAGAAGCACTACTTCCTGTGGGACGCGGCCGTGTCCGCGTTGCCCGCCGCACGGAAAACCGTACCGAAAAGCAAACCGATGGTGGCCGCACCGCTTAGCAACAGCAGCAGCAGCCAAATGGGAATGGTCACCACAGGAACTCCTCCTTTGCGTTTTGCTCTCTTACCTCAGTCTATGAGGCTTCTCGTTTTTTGTTCCCGTTGGTTTCCCCCTTATTTTGGCCAAAGCCGGAGGCAATATCCGCCCTAACGCGTAAGAAAATATTGCCTCCCCTGTTCCGCATCGGCAAAGGTGGGAGTATCACCCCAAATATAGCGCGCTGCCTCTTCCCACTGCGCCGCCGAATAGCTGTCGGCGGAAAGGTGGCGAACCGCCTGAACCACTTTAACGCGTTTATTCTGCAAATGGAGATCGGATAAGTACTGACAACCGGTCTGTGCCGCCAGATCATCCAACAATTCCCTTTTCTTTTCCACTGGCTAGCACATCCTCTCTTTCACTTAAAGATAGGTTTCCGTTTTTCTCAACAATCATACATCGGCATATCCATTCCGCCGGATCAGATGCTGTCTTTTCTGTCAGGGGATCCATCCTCTTGGGAGGTAAGCATCACCGACTGCGCAAAATCCAGAGAGCGCAAAATGTTTAGGGCGCTTTCCTGTCCTTTGTCACTGAGAGACAGAAACAGCGTATTGAGTTCAGCAACTTTTTGGGCTTGTTCCTTTGGCTGTGTCACAAACTCGTCCCCTCTCTCTATATGTGTTATAAACTCAATATAACACGAAACTAACCATCTGTCAACACAATTAACAAATAAAACCTGTGTTGACAGCATGTGTTTTCCTATTGTATGATACAGGTATGCCAGAAAGAAGGAGGTGCCGCGTTTGGACAACCGAATCCGCATGGTACGAGAAGCGCTGGAGCTTTCCCAGCGGGAATTTGGCGAACGGCTGGGTGTCAGCCGTGACGTGATCAGCAATTTGGAATACGGACGCGTCCAACCCAAAGAACTGGTGATCAAACACATCTGCGATCTGTACGGCGTCAATGAACAATGGATAAAGGACGGGAACGGTCCTATGTTCTCTTCTCCTCCGCGAAACAACAAAAAGCTGGAGGAAGCTGTGAGCATTTTTCAATCCCTTCGGCCCGAATTTCAAGATTTTGCCCTGCAGCAGATCCGTCAGCTGGCTGAGCTTCAGAAAAAAACAGAAGGGCTAGATTTATAAAGTGTACACTCTCTTTGCTGATCTTATATTCACAAGGCACTATTGCGGCTTCCTCAAAGCGGCTGGAATGGATGCCTTTTCATTGGATCGTTATTTGCCGCTTACTTTTCCCGTTGCTTGAGATGAAAGCTTTCTTATGTTGCATTCCCTCGGTTTATCAGGGGATGATTCACTAATAAATCCCCCCAGAAAAGCCGGGGGGATTTCCTATTCGGGCAAATCCCTGCGAAGTCACTTTTGCTTATATGTAAATATATTCTCTAGTTTATCCCAACTCTGCGATTTGCTCCGGCGTGAGATGAAATCACTTTCTTATTTCACGCAGCCAGCCGACCAATCCATCAGCGTACCTTGCGGGCAATTTTTCCAGGTATACGTACGAACGCTCGGTTTGGAGGGAGCCAACGGCTTTGATGGGGTACTGCCGCTTGTCTGGCTTTTTTCGCCGTCTGCCGGTTTGCTGTTTTCGTCATGATCTGTATCAACTGATGATCTGCTTCATAATCGAACCTGTTCGTAAAAAAGATCCACAACCAAAATAAAAAGCGATCGGCAACTCATTACGAATCGCCGAACGCCGTTTTGGTCGGAGCGGAATTATAGGACTTGAGGAAAATAAAAATGGGAGGTCCTATAAAGACACTCCCACTGGTCCGAGTGACAGGAGTCGAACCTGCGGCCTCTTGAACCCCATTCAAGCGCGCTACCAATCTGCGCTACACCCGGAAATACACGCCCTCATCGGCGCTGCGAGAGGCATTATAGCACAGTTACGAAGCAAAATCAAGAGTTAATTTCGGCGCAGGATGACAATCCTGTAGGAGTCCAACACGTATCAGATAATGGAATAAATAAGCGGATGAATATGTCGAAAGGCACGGCATACCGATGGAATGAGCCAGGCTGGCAGAAAGTACCACAAAAACCAGTTGTCCATATACTTCTGAACGGCAAAAGATGGAATCTGCGCTCCACCGGTCCCGGGTCCTCACCGGCATACAGAGACAAAATTGAAGGGGGGGCGGGGCATGATTTATTCCCAAGACATAGAAAATCTCGACTCATTTTCCGCCATACCAGAAAGAAAGCTATTGAATTTTGTCGATATTCTGTATATAGTATTGTGTATGACTTCAGAGCCGGGTATTTCTGCGTATCCGGGCATTTTCGGAAGGAGAAAGATCATGAAAGTAGCCGTGGTAACCGACAGCAACAGCGGAATCACACAGGATAAAGCCAAGGACCTGAATGTCTTTGTCATTCCCATGCCGTTTATGATTGACGGAAAAACGTATGAAGAAGATATCAATCTCACCCAGGAGGAATTTTACGACCGGCTTCGCACGGGCGCGGACATCTCCACTTCCCAGCCGTCCCCGGAAACCGTCACCGGGATGTGGAATAGGCTGCTTGAGGAATACGATGAAATCGTCCACATTCCTATGTCCAGCGGCCTCAGCGGTTCCTGCCAAACTGCCATCATGCTGGCGGACGACTACGACGGCAAGGTTCAGGTAGTGAACAATCAGCGTATCTCGGTAACCCAGAAACAGTCGGCCATGGATGCCGTCGCCATGGCGGCAGCCGGGATGGATGCCCTCCAGATACGGGAAGCTTTGGAAGCAGTCAAAAAGGAATCCAGCATCTACATCACCGTGGACACTCTGAAATATCTCAAACAGGGCGGACGGATTACCCCGGCGGTAGCCGCGGTGGGCACCCTGCTGCGCATCAAGCCGGTACTGCAGATTCAGGGCGAAAAACTGGATGCCTTTTCCAAGGCCAGGAACATGAAACAGGCGAAATCCATCATGATCACCGCCATAGCACGGGATCTGGAAACCCGCTTTCACGATCCGGAGGCGGAAAACACCTGGCTGGAGGTAGCACACACCTGCAACCACGAGGCGGCCCAGGAATTGGCGGATGAGCTGCGGGCACTGTATCCCAAAACCCGCCCCATCCAAATGGATCCCCTTTCCCTCAGCGTCGCCTGCCATATCGGCGAGGGCGCGCTGGCTGTTGCCTGCAGCAAATGCCTGCCGGTCAACGCCTAACCTTATCGAGGGAGTTACTATAAGGCGCCGTCCCGATTTTACACAGAAAAGAACGGCGCATTTGAACATTATCGGATCTAGGAAACGGTATAGCCGACGGCTATACCGTTTCCTGTTTTTTTAAGGTTGCTTCGCAGGCATTATTCCCCGCCGAAAGCATGGGAAATCACCGGCTGTACTCCCTGTCCGTCTGACTTGCCCGGCGCACAGCGTTGTCCTGAAAGCGGAAAATCGCCGGATGATGGCGGGACTGCGTATATTCAAACATCACACCGTCGCTGTTAAATGTCTGATTGCTCACCACGGCAAGGCAATCGTATTCCCCCAGATCGATCCATTTCCTGTCCAGGGGCGTTGCCTTTTCCACCGTGATGGTGCGTTTGCTGGTGACGATGGACACGTGCAGCTCCGCCTCCAGATAGTGGTAAACGGACCCCTCAGCCAGCTGGGGAGTCAACCCAGGAAGACAGTCCCGGCGAAAATAGTTGTGGTTCAGAATCCGGACAATCCCGTCGATCTCGTGCAGCCGCTGGATATAAAACAGCGCGGTTCCCGGAGCAAAACCCGTGCGCTGCGCCAGCTCATCGTCGGCGGTGCATTCGGAAAACAGAATCACCCGTGTGGCGCTGGACTGCCGGGTGCGGCGCGTCGACTCCACAAACGATTCAATAGTCCCCATGGTATAGGCGGAAGGCTCCAGGGGATGAAAAATATTGTACACGCCCCGCCCCTGGCGCGTCTGGACATAGCCGTCCCGTACCAGCCCAGCTATGGCCCGCCTTACCGTATTGCGGGAACACTCAAACTCCTCGATAAGCGTGTTTTCGGAGGGCAGCAGATATCCTACCGGATATTCACCGGATTCAATCCTTTTTTTCAGCACATAATAGATCTGCGTATATTTATTTTGCGGCACGGTGATCCCCTTTCTTGTGCAAACAAGTCAGCCGTTTCCTTTACTGTAGCACGGCCTTCCCTGCCCAGTCAACCCGTGTTCCCTGGTGAAACTGCCCAAAAGAAAAAGATGAGCTTTAGGAACTTGATATATTGACTTGTTTAAACAAGATAGCGTATGCTAAAACCAGAACCTGACACTGGAAGCACTCCCAACCAAAACACGACAAGGAGGAATGCCCCATGGCGAAATATCAGGCGGATGTCCAGGCGCTGCTCGAGCATATCGGCGGCAAGGAGAATATCCAGGCCGTCTCCCACTGCATGACGAGAATGCGGTTTGTGCTGCTGGATGATGCCAAGGCGGACAAAGCGGAAATCGAAAAAATCCCCTCCGTAAAAGGGACGTTTACCCAGGCAGGGCAATTCCAGGTGATCATCGGCAACGATGTAGCGTCCTTTTATAACGAATTCACCAGCCATACCGGCATCGAAGGCGTGAGCAAGGACCAGGTGAAGGCGGCCGCCAAAACCAACCAATCGGTTTTACAGCGGGCGATGGGCGTGTTGGGCGAAATTTTTGCACCTCTCATCCCGGCCCTGATCTGCGGCGGTTTAATCCTGGGTTTCCGCAACATTATCGGTGAGATCAACTTCTTTTCCAATGGAACTCAAAGCCTGGCGGACATATCGCAATTCTGGGCGGGGACCTACAACTTCCTGTGGCTGATTGGCGAAGCGGTATTCCACCTTCTGCCGGTGGGCATCGTGTGGTCCATCACACGGAAAATGGGCACGACACAGATCCTGGGCATCGTGCTGGGCCTCACATTGGTCTCTCCCCAGCTGCTCAACGGCTTCAGCGTGGCCACAACGGCGGCGGCGGATATCCCGGTGTGGGATTTCGGCTTTGCACAGGTACAGATGATCGGCTATCAAGGGCAGGTCATCGCCGCCATGCTCTCGGGATTTGTGCTGGTCTTTTTAGAAAAGTTCTTTAAAAAGCACTGTCCGGAAGTTATCAGCATGATTGTGGTTCCTTTCTGCTCCCTAGTTCCGGCGGTTATCATTGCCCATACTGTGGTAGGCCCCATTGGCTGGAAAATCGGCGACGCCATCGCCTCGGTGGTGTATGCCGGCTTGACCTCCGATGTCAAATGGCTGTTTGCCGCCGTATTTGGGCTCCTGTACGCGCCGGTGGTGATGACCGGCCTGCATCATATGACCAATGCCATCGATACCCAGCTGGTCAACACGTATCAAGGAACCATTCTCTGGCCCATGATCGCCCTGTCCAATATTGCCCAGGGCTCCGCTGTGCTGGCTATGAGCATCCTGCAGAAACGGAACCGCCGTGCCCAACAGGTCAACGTATCCGCCTGTATCTCCTGTTATCTGGGCGTTACGGAGCCTGCTCTGTTCGGCGTCAATATGAAATACGGCTTCCCTCTGGTATGCGGCATGATCGGGTCGGCCTGCGCGGCCGTTATTTCGGTGGGAACCGGGGTGGAAGCCTTCTCCATCGGGGTTGGGGGCCTGCCCGGCATCCTGTCCATCAAGCCGGAATACTGGATCAGCTTCGCCATCGCCATGGCGGTGGCGATCGCTGTTCCCTTCTTGCTGACCATGCTGATCGGCAGCCGCAAGCTCACCCAGGAAGACCGCGGCATGGCAGAACAGTCCGAAATTCCGAGTACGGCGGCCGCCTCCTCTTCCGATCCCGCATCAGGATCCCTCATCCCACCGGCCGCAGACGAGGAAAAAGGATCTGCAAAGGCCGGCGAGCTTCTCTCTCCCCTTTCCGGTCGGATTCTGCCCCTGTCCGAAATCCCGGACGAGGTCTTTTCACAGGGCATCCTGGGCGAAGGCGTAGGGATTGATCCCAGCAGCAACGTGGTCCTGGCTCCGGCGGACGCTACCGTCTCCACTGTCATGGAGGACAGCCGCCACGCCTGCGGCCTTCAGCTGGAAAACGGAATGGGTCTGCTGATTCACGTGGGAATCGACACGGTATCCATGGCGGGCGATGGGTTCGAACTTCACGTAAAGGAGGGCGATACCGTCCGTCGGGGAGACCGACTGATCACCTTTGACCCGGCCAAAATCCGGGCAGCCGGCCATCCCACCATCACCGCTTTTTTGGTAAGCGAACCAGGCGACGCCAGGCTGGAATTTGTCACCGGCATCGAAGCGGAAGCGGGAAAAACGCCTGTCATACGATACGAATGAGGGATGGGAATGTCGGATTTTCACAATAAAACCGTTTATCAAATCTATCCCAAGTCGTTTCTGGACACCGACGGGGACGGCTGGGGTGACCTTCGCGGCGTCCTTCAAAAACTCGATTATCTGCAGGAGCTCGGTGTGGACTATCTCTGGCTGACCCCTTTTTTCGTCTCCCCTCAGAACGACAACGGGTACGACGTGTCAGACTATCGCCGGATCGATCCCCGCTACGGCACCATGGAGGATTTTGACCGGCTGCTGCGGGAAGCCAAGGCCAGGGGAATCGAGCTGATGCTGGATATGGTGTTCAACCACACCTCCACCGCTCATCCCTGGTTTCAAAGGGCACTGGAAGGCGATCCCCTCTATCAGTCCTATTATTTTTTCCGCCCTGGAAAGGAAAACGGTGCGGCCCCCACCAACTGGGAAAGCAAATTCGGTGGAAGCGCCTGGGAATATGTGCCGAAGCTCAACCAATATTACCTTCACCTGTTTGACCGCACCCAGGCTGATCTCAACTGGGACAATCCGGAAGTGCGCCGGGAAATGCGGGACATCGTGCGCTTCTGGATGGAAAAGGGCGTCAAGGGCTTCCGCTTCGATGTGGTCAACCTCATAAGCAAAGGGGCCTTTAACGACGACGATCAGGGCGACGGCCGCCGCTTTTATACCGATGGGCCCCGTGTTCACAACTATCTGCAGGAACTGAATCGGGAGACCTTCGGCCGGGACGCCGATATCCTTACCGTCGGCGAAATGTCCTCCACCTCCATGGAAAATTGCTTCCGATACGCAGGCGAGGATAGCCACGAGCTGTCCATGGTTTTTTCCTTTCACCATCTGAAGGTAGATTTCATGGGGAACGAAAAATGGGTGCTGGTTCCCGCGGATTTCGGGCGCCTGAAAAAGCTGCTTTTCTCCTGGCAGGAGGGAATGGCCGCCCACCGGGCCTGGAACGCCGTCTTCTGGTGCAATCACGACCAGCCTCGGGTGGTATCCCGTTTTGGCAGTGAAGAGGAATACTGGAAGGAATCGGCCAAAATGTTGGCCTCCGCCATCCACTGCCTGCGCGGAACCCCCTATATCTATCAGGGGGAAGAGCTGGGAATGACCAATGCCGGTTTCACCCGGCTGGAGCAATACCGGGATGTGGAAAGCCTGAATCATTTCCAGATTCTGCGGGATAAAGGGATGAGCGAGGAAAGTGCCTATCAGATCCTGAAAGTTCATTCCCGGGACAACAGCCGCACCCCGATGCAGTGGGAGGACGCCCCCCACGCGGGGTTCACGTCCGGAAGCCCCTGGATCGGTGTCAATCCCAATTACCGCCGGATCAATGCGGCCCGCCAGACGGCGGAGCCTGATTCGATCTTCCGGCATTATCAGGCGCTGATACGCCTCCGGAAGCAATACGCTGTACTGGCCGAAGGGGATTTTTCCCCTCTCACCCCCCAGCATCCGTCCGTATTGGCCTATTGCCGGCACTGGAAGGACGAGACCTTGATCTGTGTGAACAATTTCTATCGCAGGCCTTGCTCCTGGACTAGCCCGGTTTCTCTGGAAGGATTTGAAGTGCTGCTTTCCAATTATCCGGATATCAAGCCGCAAGACCACCTATCCTTGCGCCCCTACGAATCCGTTATCCTGCTGCACCGCAGCCAATAGCTTTATGACACATCATGAAACAGTTTTCCTACACCATTACAGACCCTGTTGGGATTCACGCGCTCCCTGCCGGACTACTGGCGAAAGCGGCCAAGGAGTTTTCCAGCGTCATTCGCATTCAAAGGGGGAGAAATCCGCCGAAGCCACCAGACTGATGGGCCTGGGGATCAAATGCGGGGACACCGTGTCCGTTTCGGCAGCGGGACCGGACGAGGAGGTGGCTGCGGCCTCCATGGAACAGTTTTTCCGGGAACATCTGTAATCCGTTTTTCCACGGATCCGTCCCTTTCTGCAGGCAAACGGCGGATACTCTTTTGATGAGTATCCGCCGTTAAAAATCGGTACGCGGCGCTATGCCTTATTAAAACACCATGCAGCCTGTCCGTATTTTAACCCATGACACCCATTCTTATTCTTACGCTAAAATGAGCCGAGGAAAGAGGTCTTTCCTCGGCTCATTTGCCTCTGCTGCCGGACAGCTCTCCCTTATCGTTTGAGCAGGAAGCCCTGTTGTTCGAAGCGGTCCACCATACGGTCCACTACCGGCTGTACCTCCTCGCGGGCCAGCGTCTTTTCCTGTGAAGAGAACTCCAGGCGCAGGGTAACGCTGTCTCGCCCGTCCTCTTCGGAATACACATCCGTTAGGCGGTGGGATTTCAGCAATTCACTGTCCTCCTGCCGCAGCAGCTTCTCCAGATCGGCATAAGGAACGCCCCGCTCCACTTGGAAGGTCAAATCCACGTCGATGCCGGGATACCGGGAGGGATCCACATAGCGCGGCTCCGCCGCCGGGCACCGGGAAAATGCTTCCATATCCCATTCCGCACACAGGAGGGCGGCCTTTTTGTCAATGCGGTTCTTCACATTGGGATGAACCACGCTCATGAAACCGATGTCCTCCCCATTAAGGCGAATTACCGCCGTGTTGCGGGGATGCTGCCAGCTGTGGGCCGGCTGCTCAGTTCGTACAAATTCCAGCGGCCGATCCTTGATAACCGAGGCCAACGTACACAGCCGCTTCTTCATCTCGAAGAACAGCTCCTTCTCGCCCACTACGCGGCTGTAGAGCACCAGCCCCAGCTTTTTATGTTCATCGCAGGTGCCGTCAGTGCGGCGTCCCTCGATGACGCGGGCGATCTCAAAAATACCGTAATGGTCGGAAAAGCTCTTATTCTCCGCCGCCATGACCAGCAGGGTGGGAATCAGGGAATTGCGCAGCACCTTGTGGTCCGGGGACATGGTGTTGGCCAGCTGGACATTATCCTCCACCGGTATGCCGATCTCCTTGAATTTGGCGGCGTCGCACCACAGATAGGAATGAACCTCGTGCATGGCGAACTTGTCCGCCAGCAGATCCTTCGTCTTTGTGTCCGCCACCCGGCCGGCCGTGGCCAACACCGGGCGCAGGGGGCTTTTGGTTGTCTTGATCTCAAAATTATCGTAGCCGTAAATCCGGGTGATCTCTTCGATGATATCCGCCTTGATGGTCACATCCTTGGTCCGCCTCCAGGAGGGAACCTCCACCGTAAACCGGTCCCCATCCCGCTGTACGCCGAACCCCAGGGCCGTCAGAGTATGCTCGATCTCATCACCGGAAATGGCGATGCCGGTATACCGGTCCACAAAGGCCTGATCGAAAGCCAGGGTCACCTCGTTAAAGCCACGAACCTTCACGTCACTCAGGCGAGAGACCACCCGGGCGCCCGCATCGATATCCTCCAGCAGTTTGACATACCGCCGGATGGCGTCGGGAGTCATCTCCGGGTCGAGGATTTTTTCATACCGGATGCTGGCATCGGTACGCAACCCCAGCCGAGTGGAGGTCTTTCGGACCGACACGCCGTCGAAGTTGGCGGATTCCAGCAACAGAGAGGTGGTATCGTCCATGGTCATGGAGCCTTCGCCGCCCATAACGCCCGCGATGGCCACCGGCTCGCCGCCGCTGCAAATCATCAGGGTGTTCTCGTCAATCTCCCGATCCACACCGTCCAGGGTGCGGAAAGTGAAGCTCTTCGGGAACCGGCGCACCTCCACTTTGCTGACCCGCCGGGCATCGAAGGCGTGCATGGGCTGTCCCATCTCCAGCATCAGGTAGTTTGTCAGGTCGGTCAGCAGGTTGATGCCCCGGCTGCCGCAGTAAAACAGGCGGATACGCATATTCACTGGGCTGTGCTTCACCGTGACGTTGTCCACCCGCAGACCGGTGTAGCGGTAGGCCAGCTCCTTATCCTCGATGTCGATGGACACGGCAGGAAGGGCGTCCCACCGGCTGCTGTCCGCCGTGTCCATGGGCCGGAGGGGGCGACCCGCCAGAGCGGCAAATTCCCGGGCAATACCGTAATGGCCCCACAGGTCCGGCCGGTTGGTCAGGGACTTGTTGTCCACCTCGAACACAGTGTCCTCGATAGCATACAGCTTCTTGATATCGGTGCCGGGGACGGTATCCTCGGGCAGCTCCATCAGTCCCGAATGATCGGCGCTGATGCCCAGCTCCGATTCGGAGCAGCACATCCCTTCCGAGGGATAGCCCGCTACCGTCGCTTTCCCAATTTCGCCGGCGCATACACGGCCACCCGCGCAAGCAAAGGGGACGAGCATTCCCTCCCGGACGTTTGGCGCGCCGCAGACACAGTCCACCACGCCGCTGCCCGTATCCACTTTGAGCAGATGCAGCTTTTTGGAATTCGGATGCTTATCCACTGACAGAATTTTGCCGGCCACTACTTTTTCGATGTCGCGGCCCTTGTGGAACACCTCCTCCACCTCGGCGGTGGAAAGGGTGAAATGCTGAATCAGCTGGTCCAGGTCGAGTCCGCTGAGATCGACAAAATCCTGGATCCAGTTCATGGAAATCAACATGGTTTTTCCTCCTCCCCTGGGTCAGCGCGCTGTGAACTGCGACAGCGCCTTGAGGTTGCCGCTGTTGAGCGTGCGGATATCCTTGATGCCGTATTTCATCATCGCCAGCCGGGTCAGTCCCAGGCCAAAGGCAAAGCCGGTGTATTTCTCCGGGTCGATCCCGCCAGCCGTCAGCACATTGGGATGGATCATGCCGCAAGGACACAGCTCCAGCCAGCCGGACTGCTTGCAGGTGGGGCACCCGTCTCCACCGCAGATCAGGCAGCTGATATCCAGCTCAAAGCCCGGCTCCACGAAGGGGAAAAAGCCCGGACGCAGCCGCACCTTAACCTCCCGATGGAACACCTCGGACAGCATGGTTTTCATGAAATAGATGAGATTAGAGATGGAAATATCCGTATCGATCATGATGCCTTCCATCTGAAAGAAGGTGTTTTCATGGCTGGCATCTGTAGCCTCGTTGCGGAAGCAGCGGCCGGGAAAAATCGCCCGCAGCGGCGCGCCGTATTTGCGCATGATAGCGTTCTGCGCCGCAGAGGTGTGGGACTTGAGCAGCTGGCCGTTGTCCAGATAATAGGTATCCTGCATATCCCGGGCGGGATGATGCTTCGGGATATTCAGCGATTCAAAATTCTTGTATTCGTCCACCACCTCGAGGTAGTCCTCGATGGTAAAGCCCATGCTGGCAAAGATCTCCTCCACCTCGCGCTGCACCAGGGTAATGGGGTGCAGGGAACCCTGCTCCGCCTCCGCCGGGCGAGTAAAATCGTAAGCCTCCGCCTCGTTTACCAGACGCTCTTCCTCAGCCTGGCGGCATTTTTCCGCCCCGGCCGCCAGTTTCTCCTCCACCTCGGCGCGCAGGGTGTTGATGAGCTGCCCCGCTTCCTTTTTCTGCGAGGGTTCCACGTTTTTCAGCTCCTTGAACAGCTCGGTAACCCGGCCCTTTTTGCCGAGATAGGCCACCTTCAGCTGTTCGTAATCCGCCGAAGAGGCGGCGTTGGCCAGATCCCGGTCAAAATCCTGCCGGATGCTCTCCAATGTCCTCTCCACTCTTCTCCTCATCCTTTCCAAACAGCCTCTCTTTTTCAAAAAAGCAGATCAAGGCTTTGGTTTTCTTTTTAAAATAAATAAAATATATATCCAATATCCACGCTCGGGGGGCCGTCCCAAAGAGAGATGGCACTAAGCTGAGACCGGCAGTGACGACTCATGAGGTGAATAAAGGGGCTTTCCCATACCAGCAGTAATTTTATCGTAGCTTTCCATCTCATCCGTCCCACTTTGTGGGACACGCTGCTTTTCGGCAGCGTTCCCGAGAAATGCTACCGCATTTCTCCCGACCTTTATTGTACCATAAGCGTAGAGGGAACCGGCCCGCAGGGACGGCTTCAGGCACAGGAGCTCCCCTATCGTTTGCCATCAGGCATAGAGATCCGGGGTCCATTATACCGCGTTAGAGCCAATCCTGCAAGAAGCAACCGAAATCCTTCTCCGCTTTTTTCTGAAAAAGCAGGGAAATCCGGCATTTTTCCCTTCTCATACGCCAAAAACAGTTGACGGACTTTTGAAAGAAAGCTATAGTTAATATCATATGGAATTTTGAGGGCACGGCCCTCAGCCGAGGAGGAACCCATTATGTTACTGAGCCAGTTGCTGGGCGAGCGGTATAAGGAAAAGCCTTCCGACGCCACCCTTGCCAGCTATATCTATCTGCTGCGCGGCGGTTACATCCGCCAGGTGGCCAACGGCATCTTCTCCCTGCTGCCGCCAGCCAAGCGGGCCAGCCAGAAGATCGAGAAAATCATCCGGGAGGAAATGGACCGCGTTGGCGGACAGGAGGTGCTGTTTCCCGTGGTGCTCCCCGCCGATCTGTGGCAGGAATCCGGCCGTTTTGAATCGGTGGGAAGCGAACTGCTCCGCTTCAAAGACCGGTTCGGCCGGGACATGCTGCTGGGCATGACCCACGAGGAAGCCGCCGTGCATCTGGCCCGCAGCGAGGCCAAATCCTATCTGAAATATCCCTTCATGATCTATCAGATCCAGACCAAGTTCCGGGACGAGCCCCGTCCCCGCGCCGGCCTGATCCGGGTACGGGAATTCACCATGAAGGACGCCTACTCCTTCCATACCTCTCAGGAAGACCTGCTGCGCTATTACGATATTGTCCACGACGCCTACGTCCGCATTTTTGAACGGGTGGGAATGAAAAACGTCATTTCCATTAAGTCGGACTCCGGCATGATGGGCGGACAGACCGCCCACGAATTCATGTACCTGTCCGACGGCGGCGAGGACTCCATCGTGCTGTGCGATCACTGCGGCTATAAAGCCAATATGGAGGTGGCTGCCTGTACCCTGCCCCCGGTGGGCGGGGCGGAGCAGCCCATCGAGGAGGTCCACACCCCCGGCGCCGACACCATCGAGGCTCTCTGCGAGGTGCTGGGCGTACGTCCGGAACAGACCATGAAGGCCACGGTTTTCACCCGGGAGGACAACGGCCAACCGCTGCTGATCTTCATCCGCGGCGATCTCCAGGTCAACGAAGCCAAGGTGAA
Organism: Candidatus Avimonas narfae; assembly: GCA_904395335.1. Taxonomy (GTDB): domain Bacteria; phylum Bacillota; class Clostridia; order Oscillospirales; family Acutalibacteraceae; genus Avimonas_A; species Avimonas_A narfae. The sequence goes on from CAJFNR010000067.1 coordinate 45,657, forward strand.
GAAACTCCTCGGCACCGATATCTATCCGCTCACCGATTACGAAAACGTGGACCTGTGCTTTGGCTATCTGGGAGCGTACCAGCTGAAGGCGGACGGCGTACAGGTGTTGTTCGACCAGTCCCTGAAGGGGGAAACCAATCTGGCCTGCGGCGCCAACCGCCCCGACTATCATTTGAAGGGAATCAGTGTTCCCCGGGATCTGCCCGACGCCCAGTTCTATGACCTGGCCAAGGTCAATGAGGGGGCGCTGTGCCCCGAATGCGGCCGGCCGTTGCGCATTAGCCGCGGTATCGAGGTGGGCAATATTTTCCAGCTGGGCACCAAATACACCAAGAGCATGAACATGACCTATACCGACGAAAACGGCAAGCTACAAACCCCCATCATGGGCTGTTACGGCATCGGCGTAGGCCGTCTGCTGGCGTGCATCATCGAGGACAATCACGACGACTACGGCCCCATTTGGCCCAAGTCCGTGGCCCCCTGGTCGGTGCATATCTGTGCGCTGAACAACTCCGTGGAAGAGATCCGCACCACCGCCCGGGAGCTGTACGACCGTCTGAGCCCGAAATACGACACCCTGCTGGACGACCGCGACGCAGCCCCCGGCGTACAGTTTGCCGACGCGGACCTGCTGGGAGCGCCGGTGCGGGTAATCGTCAGCAAGCGCAACCTGGCAAACGGCGAGGTGGAAATCGTTACCCGGGACAAGTCCGTCCAGAAAAAGGTCAAAGTGGCCGAAGCCGAGGCCGCCGTGGCGGAACTGTTGGCCGAATAGTCCTTTCTTTGCAGTAAAAGATCCGCCCTATAAAGCGTTTGCTTTATAGGGCGGATCTTTGAATTTTTCTTTAAAATAAGACAGCTGTTTACTGAGTTTTCGCCACCTCATCAGTCTCACCCGCGCACTTTATGCGCAGGGTTCGACAGCTTTACAAGAAGCATTGGAGCGTGATTGCCACACAAAGAGCGGTGAATTTCTATGTGAATGTCCACCGCTCTTTCTCGATTCCGTTCATCATCATCTAAGCCAGCGGCATTGCTTAAATAGCACCAGCAGACAGAGGTACAGGCTGAGCACCAGCAGGGAGAAATTGTACCCGCTTTGGATCAGAATCCAGAAGCCCGCCGCCGCCAGGGGAAACAAGGTCAACAGCGACGCGGCAAAGGTAACCCGTTCCGCCTTCTCCTCCCCCTTTTTCCAGGCCAGGGCCGCATACAGGATCTGACCACCGTCCAGCGGCTCTACCGGCAGCAGACTGGTCAGGCCCAGTGTCAAATGAACGGATACCACCGTCATTCCTCCGCCTAGAAGCGCCAAAACGGCGGCGCAGGCAAGGTTCACCGCCGGTCCGGCGAAAGACACCAGCATTTCCTTCCCATAGCTCAGACGATTCTGCGGCGGCTGTTCCACCCGCACGCCGAAAATCCCCATAATCACCGCCGCCGGCCGGCTCCCCAGTACAAACAGCATCAGGAAATGCCCGGCCTCGTGCAGCAGCGAGGCCGCCACACACCAGGCGGCGATGCCGGTCCGATCTATGGTGAGCATGACCACCACCACCGCCGGAAACAATGGGCTGAGGCGAAACTCGATTCCGCCGGCACGGACTTTAAGCATACCACTCCAGCGGTACCACATCCGCAGGATCGTAGGCCACGCCGTCAAGCCGCACCTCGATATGCAGATGGTTGCCGGTGGAATCCCCCGTAGTTCCTACCCGGGCCACTGTTTCCCCCGCCCGGATCACAGCGTCCTTGGCCGCCAAAATCTGTGAACAGTGGGCGTACAGCACCTCCAGGCCGTTGCCGTGGCTGATAACAATATAATTGCCGTAGCTGTCGTTCGCCCCTGTCTCTGTCACCACGCCAAAAAAGAGAGAGGAAATGGAGCTGCCCGCTTCGGCAGCGATGTCCAGTCCCTGGTGAAAGCTCTCCCCTCCCTGAGTGGGATTCTCCCGGTATCCAAAATAAGAGGTCACGGTCCCGTTCTCCAGAGGACGGGCCGGGGCGGCGTTGACCTTCAGCGGGGCGAAGGTGGCCCCCTCTGGAGCATAAAAAGCCTTTTTCTCCGTCACGTCCAGATCCTGGCCACCCATGGCAGCGGTGGTGACGGCAGTGGAATCATCGCCATCCGTTTCTCCGGAAGGCGGTTCCGTACCGGTATCCTCAGGCTCCGTCTCCGAAGGGGCGGTCGTCTCCCCGGCAGGCGCCGTGGTGGTGGGATCGGTTTCTTCTCCCTTCCCTGTGTTTTGGTCCACCAGGGCGGACAGAGTGGCCATCAGGGAATTACTCATCAGGGATTCGCTGAAGCTTTGACGCAGCTGCTGAAACGCCTCTCCCCCTGCAAAGCGCATCACCAGGGCGATGAGGATGATCACCACACAGGATAGGGACTGTACCGCGATCAGCGGAAGGCCGGAGCGGGAATCCCTGCGTTTTTCCCGCTGCCGCGGCGTTGAGCGAGGAAATCTCTCGTCCGGCATTTTCGCATCGTTCCTTTCTTTCAGAATGCCTGTACACCGGCCGGGGACAGCAGGAGGGAGGATTGCCCCCGGAAGGACCTCCCTCCCCACCGTTTACCCGTTTATTAAACAATGATGCAGATCAGGCCGCTGCATCCCTCGTTGATGATGCGCTCCACCGTTTCCTTGAGCTTGATCCGGGCGTCGGTGGGCATACGGTACAGCTTGTTGTGCAGACCTTCGTTGACCAGACCGTAGAGGGAGGTGCCGAAGATATTCGACTCCCAGATTTTGCTGGGATCCTCCTCGAATTCCCGCAGCAGATAGCTGACCAGCTCTTCCGACTGCTTTTCGCTTCCCACGATGGGCGATACCTCGGTGGTGATGTCCGCTTTCATCATGTGGATGGAGGGGGCTGCCGCCCGCAGACGAATGCCGTACCGGCCGCTCTGCTTGATGATCTCCGGCTCCTCCAGGGTCATTTCCTCCAGCTCCGGCATGACGATGCCGTAGCCTGTGGCCTCCGTTTCCTCCAGAGCCCGGGCCACCTTGTCGTACTTTTTCTTGATGGCGGCCAGCTCCACCATACAGCTCATCAGATCCGCTTCGCCGCCGATCTGCAGGCCGGTCGTCTCCCCCAGCACCTGATAGAACAGCCCATGCTTGATGCTCACCGTCAGGGTGGCGCTGCCGTTGCCCAGCTCGGCGGCGGTCATGCGGGCGCTTTCCACATACTCGCAGGTTTGGATGCTCCCCGTCATGGAGGACACCTGGCTGATCTTTTTCACCGGCCGGGCGGAATCCCGGATGCTGTCGAAAACCGTCCGCCGGATGGGGTGGTTAGACGACAGGCTGGTCAACCATTTGGGCAGCTCCACGCTGATTTCCCGCACCGGGAACTCGAACAATATCTTCTCTAGGATGCGGCGGATCTCCTCCTCCGTCATCTCCAGGCAGTTGACCGGACACACCGGCACACCGTATTTGGCTTCCAGATCCGCGCTCATCCTCAGCGCCGCAGCCGAAGTGGGTTCCACGGTATTGAGCAGCACGATAAAAGGCTTATTGATCTCCTGCAGCTCGCCGATGACCCGCTCCTCCGCCTCCTCGTATTCTTCCCGCGGGATCTCGCTGATACTCCCGTCGGTGGTGATGACCAGGCCAATAGTGGAGTGCTCGGTGATGACTTTGCGGGTGCCGATCTCCGCCGCCATGTTGAAGGGGATCTCCTCGTCGTACCAGGGGGTTTTGACCATGCGGGGCTGGTCGTTCTCGATATATCCCAAAGAGGACGGCACGATGTAACCCACACAGTCGATGAGGCGAACGTTCATGTTGGCCGTACCGTCGATGCTGATGGTCACCGCCTGCTCTGGGATAAACTTGGGTTCCGTGGTCATAATGGTGCGGCCTGCCGCCGACTGGGGCAGCTCATCCGTGGCCCGGTCCCGCTTGTAGGTACTGTCAATGTGCGGAATCACCAGCGTATCCATGAACCGCTTGATAAAAGTGGATTTGCCGGTGCGCACCGGCCCCACCACACCGATATAGATGTCGCCGCCCGTCCGGGCCGCGATGGTGTCGTAGATGTTTTGTCCCTCCATGTTCTTCCTCTCCTCCCGTCAGCACAGTGGTACCAGCAGCATGGTGTCGTCTTTCAGCACATCGGCGGTCAGGCCGTTTTCTTCCATCACCGACTCCATGGAGGTATGGCAGCTTTTGGCGATCTCCCACAAGGATTCCCCGCCGCGGGCGTAATAGATTTTCAGCGCCGCGTCGGTCGTCGGGAAGGCGCCGTTTTCGTCCTCCTCCAGGGAACACACCGCCTGACAGCTTTCGGACATCATACAGCGGCGGGATACTGCCAGCTCCACCTTGATCTCCATCTGATTGGCGCCCATCATGTTGGCGTCCGCCCCGATGACGGTCAGACGGGTGGGCATCCGGTCGCAGTGCTCGTCGAATTCCAGGCTGAAATCGCCGGTGCGCTCGTAATACGCGATGATTCCCGAGGAATCCCGGGCCAGCATGGCGATGAGCAGCCGTCCATCCACCACTGCCTTGCCGTTTTCACACCGCTCCGCCACAGCGGCGGCTTCACACCACAGATCCACCACTTCGCTGACACCGTCCGGTGGCAGGTCCAGAGTCTGTTTGACCACGCAGGTGCTGCGGGTGATGTCCAGTAGGTGCTCCGCCTGCAGCGGACGGGCATCCATATGCAGCGGACACCGGATCGAATAGGCATCGGTGACCACCTCGGAGGTCCCGGTGCGGTAGCATTGTATCCGGGCACACAGCTTGACGTTGACCGACAGCAGCCGGCTTTCCCCGGTCTGGTTGACACTGATATGCACATCGCTCATCAGCGTCTCCAGCTCCACATCGCAGATCCATTCGTCGTTGAGACCGTCCACGTCCACGATCTGGCTGAAGGGAATCTCGTGCCGCGCCACCTGGGAGGCGCCCGTTTCCGGATTGCTGATGTACAGGTTTTTCAGCCGCAGCTCGCCTTTGACAATGGCCTTGTTGGTCATCAGCTTGCAGTCCTCCAGCACCGGCACCGCCTCGCACCGGACCAGCATCTCCGCCTCCGGCATCCCCTGGCCCAGCTCCAGCACCTCGCTGACCGTGAACTGCTTTTCACTGAAGGCCACCGGCACCGTATAGGACACCGGACGGGTCCGGGTGTACAGTCCCTCTCCCCGCACCGCCGTGACCACTTCACTGCCGCCCTCCGCCGTCACCTGCAGGCGGACGCTGAACGCGCCGTGAACATCCAGGCTCCGCGGACTGGTGGCGCGGCAGTTGACATAATCCGTTTTGGCCGTCAGGCTGATGCAGGGGTTCTCCACGCTGCTCTTGAGTATAAAGGTGCTGGTAAACGGCTTATTGAATTCGCAGCTGCGCACGCATTTGCGCTCCTCGTCCAGATAGAGGACGCGGAGGAACGCCACACCGTCCGCGCTCACCCGGTCCCCGCTGAGCTGCTTGTTTTGAATCACCGGCTCCAGCGTACATTTGAGCATCGCCGCGATATCGGGACAATAGTCGGGCAGCACAAAATCGCTGTCCACCGGCCGTTCGTCGCAATCGTCAAACACGGTATCGCACACCGCGATGGCCTTGGTGACGACCTGCGCGCCGCTTCGGGCGCTGCCCTGGGCCATGCCCAGGACCGATTCTTGGTTATTCCCCTGAAAGTCCATGAAGGCACCTCTCCTTTGCGCTTTATCTAGCACCAATATATTCGACCTGTCCAACGGGTATGCCTGCGCGGAGGCGAAATTTCCCCGTCGAGGGCAAAAGGCCGGCGTTCGATGCCCTCATCGCATTGTATTCTGGAAAAAGGCGCCAAAGAACCCATTCCTTCCCATACTCATAAAATCGATCCTATAAAAATACCGGGATGAGTGGTCTCATCCCGGTATTTTTATAGGATCGATTTGTAACAAAACCTATTTTTCTTATGCCTACACATCCATATCCGACAGGCGATAGCTGAACTGATTGATATCGTATACACCGGTGGACATGATCTTTACATAGCGGGAGGCTTTAGCCGTCCCCAGGGCCACGCAGTCCTCTGGCTGCTCCGCCACCCGGCAGGCTACGCCCGCCTTCTGCGCGATGCGGCTGTCCAGGCCCTTCAGCCTGGCCAATCCGCCGGTGAGCAGGATGCCGGTGTCGTACACATCCCCCACCAGCTCAGGAGGGGTGTTTTCCAGCACTCTCTGCAGGGAGGAGATAATCTCGTCCAGCGGCTCCTCCATGGCCTCATAGACCTCCCGGGCGGAGATTTCCCGCGTGCGGGGAAGCCCCTTTACCGCATCCCGTCCTTTGACAGGCATGGTTTCCTCCCCTGTCTGATCCGGGTCGGCGGTTCCAATGGCGATCTTCATCTGCTCCGCAGTCTGACGGCCGATAATCAAGCCATAACGATTGTGGACATAGCGGACGATGGCCTCGTCCAGGTCGTCGCCGCCCTTCCGAAGCGATACGGAGGAGGCCATTCCCTTGAGGGTCAGTACCGCCGCATCGGTGGTTCCCCCGCCGATATCAGCCACCATGCAGCCGCGGGGAGCCGCCACGTCCACTCCCGCCCCGATGGCGGCAGCCACCGATTCCTCGATCAGCACCGCCCGCCGAGCGCCGGAGGCCATGGCCGCCTCCACGGCGGAGCGCCGCTCCACCTCGGTAATGGAGGCAGGGACACTGACGGCCACCTTGGGCTTGAGCACTTTATACGCGCACACCTGCCGCACAAAGCTGCGCAGCATCCGCTCCGCGTACTGATAATCGGAAATAACGCCTTTGGCCAGAGGGCGGATCACACGGATGGAATCCGGCGAGCGCCCCAGCATTTCATAGGCCTCCCGGCCGCAGGCAATGGTTTTGTCAGAATCCCGGTCCACCGCGATCACGGAGGGCTGCCGCAGCACAACGCCCCTACCCGATACCGCGATCACTACCTGAGACGTGCCCAGATCGATTCCCAGATTCATGCCAGGCATGGACGTCCCCCTTTCTGTGCGCACGTGGTCGCTTTCTGTCGATTATACGGCATCAGCCGCCGTTTGACAAGCGGGCGGCGGCAGCCGTTACGGCATAGACTTCCTCCGCCCCGTAGATTTTCAGCATTTTGGCGCATTCGTCCAAAGTAGCCCCGGTAGTGGAAACATCATCCACCAACAGAAGCACCTGTCCTTCGGGCACAAAGCCAGGTGCACAGTCAAACACCCCCAGCACATTTCCGCTGCGCTGGGAGGCGGGAAGCGACCGTTGAGGTGGATTCTCCGCCACCTTGACCAAACCTTCCGCCACCGGTACAGCCAGCCCCTTCCCTAAAGCGGAAGCCAGCCGTTCGCTCTGGTTATAGCCCCGTTCCCGGCGGGTACTGTCCGAAATGGGAACCGGCACCAAGGCGTCAAAAGCGATTCCCTCATATTCCCGGCGCACAGTTTCTGCCATGGCCTGAGCAAAGCCTTCTGCGGCGTAGACCTTGCCGTACAGCTTAAGCCGGAGAATCCCCCGCTTAGCCGGGCCCTCGTAGTAAAAGGGTGACACGCAGCGGCGATAGGCCCGGCGGCGTTGTCCACAGCGGCAGCTGCCTTTCTCCCTGCCGCACAGGGGACACACCGGGCCTGCGATACGGGGAAGCTCCTCCCGACAGCGGGAGCAGGCCGTTTGTCCCGTCTCCACCGGATGCCCACAAAAGGCACATCGGCGCGGAAACAGCCAGTCCAACAGCCGGTCAAGCCTTCCCGCCATGTCTGTGTCCCCTTCCTTTTACAGATCCACTGCCACAGTTTCCCGCATCATGTGGCACAAGCCGGTATACCGCAGGGTTTTCCGGTTGTTGTCCACCATATCCGCCAGCGTCTGGCGGCTTCCCACGATGATCAACAGGGATTTGGCCCGGGTGACAGCAGTGTACAGCAGATTGCGGTAACACAGCTGACGCTGCGTGCGGTACAGCGGCAGGATCACAGCGTCGAACTCGCTCCCCTGGCTCTTGTGCACTGTCGCGGCATAGGCCAGCTCCAGATCCTGGGCCTCCTGCTTGGTATAGAGAGCGGTGCGGTCCTCAAACCGCACGCTGAGGGTCCCCTCCCGGGGATCGATCTCCTCCAGAATGCCGATATCTCCATTGAACACCCCGGACCCGGTCTCTCCGTCGTCCCGGGTCCACACGATGTCGTAATTGTTTCGCACGTGCATCACCTTGTCCCCCACCCGGAACAGGATACCTTCCACCGTAATTTCCCGCTTGCCTTCCTGAGCCGGGTTGAGGCAAGCCTGTAAACGGCGGTTGAAATCCCCGGTGCCCAGAAACCCTTTACGTCCCGGGCAGAGCACCTGGATACCGTCGAATACGGTATAACCATACCGGGCAGGCAGCCGGCGGTCGCATAGCTCCTGCACTGTCTGCGCCACTTCCTCCTCCGTCCCTTTGGCCATGAAGAAAAAATCCCCATCCTTATACCCGATTTCCGGCATGGTTCCCTCCACGATACGGTGGGCATTGAGGATAATATGGCTCTCCTGCGCCTGGCGGAACACCTCGGTGAGCTCCACCTTAGGCAGCACACCGCTGTCCATTAAATCGTGCAGCACGCTGCCCGGTCCCACGGAGGGCAGCTGGTCGCTGTCCCCCACCATGATGAGCCGGCAGCCGCTTTTCAGCGCCCGCAGCAGGCTCTCAAACAGCAGCGTATCCACCATGGACAGCTCGTCCACCACCACCGCATCCGCATCCAGCGGATTGCGCTCGTTGCGGTCGAACACCGGCGTGTCGTCGTCATCCCACTGCACTTCCAGCAAGCGGTGCAGTGTTTTGGCTTCGCATCCCGTCAGCTCGGCGATGCGCTTGGCCGCCCGGCCGGTGGGGGCGGCAATGGCCACCGTCTCTCCCATTCCCTCCAGTAGGCGGATAATGGCCCGCAGGGTGGTGGTTTTTCCGGTGCCGGGGCCGCCGGTGAGGATCAGCACGCCCTTTTCAATGGCCTCCCGGATGGCTTGGCGCTGCCGCGCCTCGTAATGGAGGCCGCCGGACCGCTCAACGGCGTCGATCTGCTCCTCCAGCCGCCGCTCCGGAAGCGGAGGAAAGCCGGTCATCAGCCGCAGCCGCGCCGCGATAAACTGCTCCGCCCGGTACAGCCGCTCCAGATAGACAAAACGCCGGCCGTTCCATTGAGCCTCTTTCAGCGGCGAGGCGGCCCCCGTCAGCATCTGCTCCAGCACTTCGCCGGCCAACGCGGTGTCTATCCCCAGCATATCCGCCGCCGCGGGGACCAGCTTATCCGCTGGCAGGCAGGTATGACCGTTGCCCAGATTGTGCCGCAGTACATAGAGAAGCCCCGCCTCCACCCGCCGCGGATCGTCAGACGGCCGGTCCATGCCCATACAGATGCGGTCTGCCCGCTCAAAGCCGATATACAATCCGCTGGAACAGAGGACATAGGGATTCTCCCGAATCATCCCCACCGTTGCTGTCCCCCATTTTTTCCAGCACCGTAACGCCTCCGACGGCGTCAGTCCGTATTGGGAAAAGGTCAGCATCACTTCCCGCAGCCCAAACTGCCCGGCGAACTCCTCCCCCATTTTCAGCGCCTTTTTTAGGGATATCCCGGGGATCTCCGCCAGGCGGCGGGGTTCCCGCTCCAGGATCTGCAGCGCCTCGTCACCGAATTTCTTGAGGATGCGGGCAGCGGTGGACGGGCCGATCCCTTTAATGGCGCCGGAGGACAGATACCGCAGGATAGCGTCCGATCCGGTAGGAAGCTGCTGCTGGCAATGCTCCGCCCGGAACTGGGGGCCGAAGCTGGGATGCTCCACCCATTTCCCGGCCAGGGTGACCTGTTCCCCCGGATTGACCGGCGGCAACACCCCCACCACCTTGTGGTATTCGCCGGCGGACTCCACCTCCATGACGGTCCAGCCGTTGTCCTCATTGCGGAAAACCACCCGTTCCACCGTTCCCTGGAGCTGCACCCCCTGCTGCTCCTGTCTGTTTTCGGCATCCTGCATTGCGCCGCCACCGGCCTTTCCGATCGGCTTCCTTAGAAAGCCGATCCTATGTTCTATTCTTCAGTATAACGCAAACCCCCAGTTAATGCAAATTCTCCCGGCAGGCCAGATTCAGTTCGGCCGGCCGGCACAGCCCCACTCTGTCGGTCTCCTCACAGAGCTTTTCTGCAAGCTGTCTGGTTTCCCGGTCCAGCCCCATATCCAACAGCCAGATACGCCGGACCTTTCGTTTTTCCGTCCAGCGGCACTCCACCGCCGCCGACCGAACCACATATTCGATATCGCTGCGATGTCCGCTGACCGGGATCACCCAGATTCCCGCTTCACCCGATTGAGGTGCCAGCCACCTTGTCACTACGCCGCGTATCAGCTCCACACAGCCGTACAGTGCCAGAAGCAATACGGCAATCAGCAAAATTGTCTCGCCCATGCCGATCCTCTCCTTCCGTCAGCCGGTACGAAAAACGCATCCCGCCTCGCACCCACCCGGCGTTTTCCGTTCCCTGATTCATTGTATGCCACGACATCAAAAGAGTGAAAAAGGGACCGGGTATAAAAGGAAAAACTATCGAAACCGTTTTCCGCTGCAGAAAGTATCTCCTCAACATCAAATAGGACGCGGAATCTCCGTGGCAACACTGTAGCGATAGGAATTCCCCGTATTTTCAATCCGTGCACTGCTCGGACCAGCGTGCTATCTCCGGCCCTCCCCCTTCACAATATGATCATGTATCGCGATGATTCCCCCTATGCCTCAGGCAGCGCATCATCTTAAAAGGGGGGCCAAAGCAAGCCCTTCACCTAGATGGCGTGAAAAAGCGCTTCATTCATCAGCATCATAGTGTTCCGGCCGCGATCCTCCCTTTGTATACTGTTGTGCATCAGCTAACCGCTTTTCCCTTCCAGAGTCACAGAGCATAAATGTCCCGAGCGTAGGATATCACACTCCTTTTACTGCCATTTTGGCTGACGATTTCTTACCCAGCTGCAGTGGAAAAAAATATAAAAAGGCAGCCGCTTAAACGGCTGCCCCGGATCGCGATACGATAGTAAATCGCTCTGTTTGAGAGGACTCAACCCATATTTCGCCCTTTTGAGACCTTCTCCAACCACTATCATGGTTGAAATTTCTTTTATGACGGACAAGAGGTGCCCTTTCCACACACTTTATCAAAGCTGGGATTGCATGCATAGAAATTTTTGCTGTTCAATCGGTCGGTCGTTAAGCGCAGCCCCTCGCCAAAGCGTTGATAATGGACAATCTCCCGTTGCCGCAAAAATTTAAGAGGTTCACGGATGTCGGGGTCGTCAATCAAACGCAATAGGTTATCGTAGGTAGTCCGCGCTTTTTGTTCCGCCGCCATATTTTCATGCAAATCGGCTAACAGATCGCCTTTTGACTGAAAGTAATTGGCGCTCCATGGGGCCCCGGATGCCGCTACCGGATATATTCCAGCAGTATGATCGACAAAGTAGGTGTCAAATCCGCTTCGGAGAATTTCCTCTTCACTCATATCCCGTGTCAGTTGGTGTACCATGGCTGCAATCATTTCAAAATGTGCCAATTCCTCTGTTCCTATATCGGTCAATAATCCCTTCAAATCGCTATAGGGCATAGAATATCTCTGACTTAAATACCGAAGGGAAGCTGTCATTTCGCCATCCGGCCCACCGTACTGACTGATTATGATTTTTGCAAATTTGGGATTGGGGTTTTTAATATTGATAGGATACTGCAATTTTTTCTGGTATTGCCACATGAGTCAGTCCTCCCTCCTGTAGTCCCATGGCCAAGGGTTATCCACCCACGACCAGCGATTCCCTTTGACATCGTCGCTGGTCAGCACGTAAGGACCGAATTTTGCCTCGTATTCCTGCACCAGCTGTGCCCGTTTCTCTTGAACCTGCTGACGGGTTTTAAGCGCCCGCATATCATCCGAATGCGTGTCCAGATACAGTCCCAGTTCCAGGATGGTAAAATCATACGAATAGATCCGGCGGAGCATCTGTCTTTTTTCGTTCATTTCACACACCCCTTCGGCATCCACGGTTTATCCAAATCAGGAAAAACCGTTCCGCGTACAAATCCGTCCTCCGGTTCGTACATGGTCTTCAGCTGCTGCATAGGCACATACGCCATTCCAACCACCGGCATGGTATCCATGTCGGACATGCCGTCATCCGAACAAGAGGAATCGCCGACATTGTAAAACAGGTTGTTATCCATTGACTGATCTCCTTTGTTTAAAGTAGAGGCAGTACCTCTCTGACTAGATTATGCTCCGGTAGGAATATGGGTTCAGAAAACTTAGGAATACATAAAGGCAGCTATGTCTGTTTATACAAATTTTTCGTCTATTTAGACATGGGCTTTTTTATTAGAAGCAGGATAATAGAGACGCGGGAAAGCTGTATAAGCCAAACCGGAATAAGAGAAGGGACTGACCAAAATGAACGTAAGAATATACAAGGATGCCAAGGCAATCGGCACTGCGGCGGCGGCCCTGTTTGCCGCTCAGGTTATTGATAAGCCCAACAGCGTGTTGGGCCTCGCTACCGGCTCCTCCCCTATTCCTACCTATCAGAAAATGGCAGAGATGTATCGTGAGGGAGCGGTTGATTTCTCCGGCGTTACCACATTTAATTTGGACGAATATGTGGGCTTGGATCATGATCATGACCAGAGCTATTATTACTTTATGATGGAGAACCTCTTTAAACATATCAATGTGCCGCACGACCGCATTCATGTCCTGTCCGGTACTGCTGCCAATGTGGAAGATGAATGCCGCCATTATGAAGAGATGATTGAGGCTGCGGGTGGTATAGATCTTCAGATTCTTGGCATCGGCCGCAACGGACATATTGCATTCAACGAACCCGCTGATGCATTTGCCCCCACCACGCACATCGTTGAGTTGACGGAGAGCACGATTGAGGCCAACAAGCGCTTCTTCGCCAGCGCTGATGATGTGCCACGCCGCGCTCTTACGATGGGTATCGGTTCGATCATGAAAGCTCGTTCCATCGTAATCATTGCCACCGGAAGCGATAAGGCGGAAGCCATCAAAGAGATGGTTAACGGTCCGATTTCACCCTCTTGTCCGGCATCCATCCTGCAGGTTCATCCTGACACAGTAGTAATGGTGGACGAAGCAGCGGGAGCCCTTCTGTAAATCCTATACCAAAAAGCATAAGGCGGGTACCCCCCAGGTATCCGCCTTATTTCATATGCCAAATCTTAAGTTTTTACAAATTTCTCGGCACAGAGCTTTTTTTCATTGCTTTTACTGGTATAATGTGCCCATGGCCACTATGTGATGGACAAGCCTTGTGGGATGCCCCTGGGGCCTGGAGAAATCGGCTGTCGGTAGGCCCCCCGCCCCTGCATGGCACTACCTTGTCTCCCTCTACGCCTATGGTATTAATGTGCCCAGCGTCTCTACGTCTGATGGCAAACAATGCGGGAATCCCCTGGGCCTGGGACCGTCCCTTTGGGCTGGTTCCCTCCTACCATTTTGGTATAAAATGCGTCAGCATTTCTCGGGTATGCTGACGTTAAACATAGACTAAGAGCCGCATGGGGCAGCGTTCATGGTATACTGGTAACGGTTACAAATCGAAGTTTTTCTTTTTGGAATCTTTTTTGACATTTCTCGTCCCTGGGTTTATAATGGGAAAGCTTTTTGTGTCGTAAGGAAAATACTCTATAGTTTTTTCGGTAGACTATTTATAAAAACATAGATTTTAAAACAGGAAAGGATCGGGTTCGCAGCATGAGCGGAAAACACACCAAAGGAAAAAACGACAATAAGGTTGTCGTGTCCCCCGAGGATACGGCAACACCTCATTCCAAACGAAAAAAGAAAAAGAAACTGACCAAAGGACAGATTATCAAACGGGTAATGATCGGCGTCATTGTCTGCCTCTTTTTGGTGGCCGGCGGTATCTTTACCTATATCGCCTATCTGCTCAACAGTATGGATGTCGTAGATATACCGAAAGACGATACTCAAATCAACATCAGTGACCAGTATCAGGATAAAAAATATGATGGTATCCGCAACATCGCCGTATTTGGTGTGGATCGACGCGGCGGCAATGCCAATACCCGTTCCGACGTCATTATAATTTTAACCCTGGACAACCAGCATAAAAAAATCAAGGCTACCTCCCTATTGCGGGACAGTTATGTATCCGTGGAAGGATACGGAAAGACAAAATTAACACACGCCTATGCCTATGGCGGTCCGGAGTTGGCCATCAAGACCATCAATTCCAATTTCAATATGAATATACGGGATTTCGTCACTGTGGATTTTGACTCTATGGCCAAAATCGTCGACGCGGTAGGCGGTGTGGATATCGAAGTGACGCAAGGCGAACTGGAAAGCCTAAACAAATGCATCGACGAATATGCCGATGCTTACGATATTGAAGAGCGAACCTACGTCACCTCCGCTGGTATGCAACATCTCAACGGCATGCAGGCATGCGGATATGCCCGTGTGCGGTATGACCATAACAACGGAGATGACCGGCGCCGCACGGATCGGCAGCGTCGTGTTATGGAGGAAGTCTTCAACAAGGCGTTGACTATGGATCCCGCCGGATATCTTTCGCTGGCGCAGACATTGCTCCCCCTAGTGGAAACCTCTTTCTCCGCCGGAGATCTGATCGACCTGGTTGGTGAAGCCACCGATATTCTCACCAACGACGGAGCGGAATTTGAACAGGCGCGTTTCCCCATGGATGTCGATGCTTCTTTCCCGAGGATTGACGGAATGGAAGTGGTAGATTTTGATCATGAAGTAACCAACGAAAAGCTGTACAACTTCATTTTCGAAGACATCGATCCTTCCGCTACCACCACCGGCAACACTTCCACCACCTCAAAAAACAACAACTAAAGCAACGCCCCTATCAGCGGCCACCGCTGATAGGGGCGTTTGACTATCCTCTTTGCTGATCTCATGAAGCCTCCGGCCTCGTTTTCAACCGGTCGAATAATTCCCTCGCCCATTGGACGGTTTGAGGCGAAGTGGCTGCCGTTGGGGGAATTTCGTACACACTTCCCACCTCCCGGTATTTCGCTTCCGCCATCAGATGACAGGGCAAAAAATCCACTCCGCTTATAAAGGAAAATCGATTGTACAAATCCGCTATACCGGCAATATGCGCTTCCTCCGTATTGATCCCGGATACCAGCAGACAGCGAAGCCTCACGGTCGCCCCGTTGCGTCCCGCTGCTTCCAGATTGTTCAGGATACGCTCCTGGCACGCACCAGTATACCGGTACAGACGGTTCGAATCAGTATCCTTTATATCCCATAAAAACAGGTCCACATAGCGGCACAGCTCCGGAAGCAGGCTTCCGTCAAACACCCCGCAGGTTTCTACTGCCGTGTGAAGACCCGACCGCTTCGCTTCCCGCAGCAACTCAAGCGCTTGCTCCCCGTGGAGCAGCGGCTCGCCTCCGGACAGGGTAATCCCTCCCCTTCGGCCATAAAATGCACGATCCTTTTCAGCTTCCGCCACAATCTCCTGTGGGGTCATCTCTTTGGCCGACAAACGCAGTGCCTTTGTGGGACACACGGCGGCACAGGCGCCACAATCCGTACACGTCCCCCGGTTCCACCGGCGTTCAGGCCGTATGATCTGGGATTTTGTCGGACAGACGGCGGCACATCCCCCGCAAGAGATACAGTGTTCCCGTGAAAACAAAAGCGCCGGATGCAGCGACTGGGTTTCCGGATTGTGGCACCAGAGACAGTGGAGCGGGCAGCCCTGAAGGAATATCGTGGTGCGCACCCCCGGCCCGTCGTGCATACAGAAACGCTGAATGTTGGTGACTAGCATGACGGGGAATCCCTTTCAATGATCATATTCTGCCATTCCCGGCTCAGCGTGACAAACCGCGCATTCCACCCGGACACCCGCACCGAAAGCGTGGCATACTCTTCCGGATGCTCCTGTGCCTGGCGCAGTGTCTGGCCGTCCACCACGTCCAGCTGCATGAAAAAGCCGCCCAACTGGACAAAGCCGCGGATCAGGCTCATCAAGGCATCCAGGCCCTCCTCTCCCCGCACCATGGAAGGGGTCAGCGGGATATCCAACGCCGCGCCGCTGGCCTGCCGGCTTAGATCCGCCTTGCAGTAAGAGCGTATCACCGCTGTTGCGCCTTCCTTATCGGTTCCCGGCGTAGGAGAACAGTTCCCGGATAGGATCGCCCCCTGTTTTTTCCCAAAAGCAGTGGCCATGCGGATGGGAATCCACTCCACCTGCCGCCCGAAGGTGCTGACGCCGGGGATAAACTGATGCCGGATATCCACGGTCCTCTTTTGGCAGAAATCCGCAAATGTGTCCAGAAGGTCGGCGGCAATGGCGTCCACCTCGTCGTTGTCGTTGCCCCACCAGCGGTACCGGCTCCAGATGGTCTGACGGAGTGACTCCGCCCCCTCCCAGTTGCGTTCCAGAATCCCCATGAGCTCATCAAACTCCACCAGATGGTCCTCAAAAACCGCCTTGCGGATGGCGTACAGACTATTAACCGCATCCGGAAGTCCGCCGATATGGGGAGAGAGTATCCGGTAATCCGCTCCGCCGTTCAGATAGGAAAGGCCCCTCTCCACACACCCCTCCTCAAACAGCGAAACCACCGTACAGTGCTGCCACAGCGAGGCACAGTCCACCGACGGCGCCTCTTTTCCCCAGTCTCCGCAGCATTCCTGATAAATGGCGTCCACCTGTCCCTCCAGGTCACACAAATATTGCGCGTAAAGCGCCTCATAGCTGTCGAAATGCGCCCGGCCCCCCTGGAGCGTTTTCTTTTGCAGCAGCGTCAGGGCATCAAAGGGCACATAGGAAAAACAGGTATGGCCGGGGATCTGCACCTCCCAGCAGCCGTCGTTGGCAAATCCCCGTGCAGTCTCCAGGGAATATCCCGTACGCACCAGAGAACGAAGAATCAACGGCTCATTATACACCGCCACAATTCCCCCGCCGTGGCGGATCACCTCGGCGACACGGCGGAGCAACTGCTCGGGCGAATGCTCGTTGATGCGCACCGTTACGGGGAAATCGCTGATTCCCAGTTCTTCCAAGATATCCAGCACCAGATAGGTCACCTCATTGGTCACCTCCCGGCCCTGAGCGTCCACCCCAGCAAGGACGATATTCTGGTAATGCTGGGCATCTCCACTGCCGTTGTCAAACGCGGCGACACCGGTGATCCATTCACAGCCCTTGATAAAGAAATGCGCCAGAATCTCCCGCGCCTCCTCTAAGGTCAGCACTCCATCCCGCAGGTCCTTTTCCAGATAGCTGCCCAGCAGCTGATCGATCCGGCCGATTCCCGGCCAAATACCACACAACCGCAGAAAAGCAAAGGAAAACCACAGACTTTGGACCGCCTCATAAAAATGACGGGGCGGCTGCCAGGGGACCCGTTGCAGATTCCGGTAGTTGTCCGATGCCGGGTCCAACGCCTCCAAATAGCGGCGGTGCCATACAGCAAAGGAGTCAATGGTGTTTTGAAGGCTGCGGTAAAAAGCACTCTTATGCGGATCGGTGTTGCGGGCGGAAGCGTCCTGGACCTCCTGTTCCATTCCCTGTATCCCCATGCGCAGCACCTTCTCAAAGTTTGCCGTCAGGTGGGACACCCCGGAAAACAGGATTTCACCGTGATACACAGCCGGGACGGCGTGCTTCAAAGCATCGCCCAAAGTGGCGGCGCCGCTGATCCGCTCCCCGTCGCAGATGCGGACCGGGGCCTCCTCCGCAATACGGCGGATGGCCGCATCATACAGCTCCAGCCGGTTCATCTCCCCGATTCCTGCCACCTCATCCATACAGACGTGGGGGGTTCTCAGGGTGTCCTGTCCGTATCGATGATGCAGCGAATCGTAGGCAAAGCGCCGCGTATCCTCACTCAGCCGTACAGGACGGCCGGGACCATAAGCCGTAGGAAAAACGATCATGCGTTTTCTCTCCTTTCGGGGCAAAATCTCCTTTTGCTCAGTATACTGCGGTCCGGCAGCACAGGCCATTGACAATTCTCGCTGATTTTTATAAAATACTATTATCCTAGTGAAAGGGACCGGCGATATGACAGTAGAAATCCGCAATTTGAGAAAAGGATCCCTACACAATTCTATGTGCAACCGGCTGCGCCACATCAAAATGCTCCCCTGCCTGTCTATCGTGCAGGCGCTGGAGGGGGCTTATGAGGTTCGGCTGGACAACGGAAGCCTTCAGTGGGTGGAGGCGGGCGCCGCTTTTATCGCCCCACGCTATGTCCGGCAGGATATCACTCATTATGTCAGTGAAAGCAGCGGCTACATGAGCGCGCGTTGGATATTCCTGGAGGTGACCGTGGAGGGGGCCTATCTGGAGGACGTATTTGAGCTGCCTCCGGTCTTTCCCGATCCCGGTATCCCCCGCCGTTTTTTTGAGGATCTGTTCGCCTCCGACGACGGATGCGACAGTATGATCGCCGCCTACCGGCTGGTGCAGGCACTGCTCCCGCTGGCAAAACGAAAGGAACGCCTGCCGGACGGAATGAGGGACGTCCTGTCCTTTCTCCGCATACATTTTCGGGAAAAAATCACCATCCGTCAGCTGGCCGACATCCTTCACCTCTCCGAATCCGCCTTTTACCCGGTATTCCGGCGGTACACAGGGCAGACCGCTGTTTCCTATCTGAATACCCTGCGCCTCACCGAAGCGGCCTCCCTGCTCAAAAGTACCCGCTCCACAATTACGGAGATCGCCGGCGCTTCCGGTTTCTCCAATGTCTTCTATTTTAGCAACCAATTTAAAAAACAATACGGCTGCTCCCCCCGCACGTATCGGGAACAGGATCTGTAATTCCATTCAAATTGACACTCCCCTGGAAAAGGGGTATGATAGTTCAAAAAGCCGCAGAAAGGATGACAAATATGCCGGAATCTACCTCTGCCGTCCACATCCCCCACGACCATGGACAGCACATTGATCAGGTGTTAGCCAAAATGCCCCCCGAACCGGAATTCGGCAAGGCCTCCGGCGTTTTCCAACAGCTCTGCGATCCCTCGCGCCTGCGTATTCTCTGGCTCCTGTGTCACTGCGAAGAATGTGTGTACAACCTTTCCGCCGCCGTCAACATGAGCAGCCCCGCCGTCTCCCACCATCTGCGCAGTCTGAAGCAATCGGGACTGCTGAGCAGCCGCCGGGTGGGGAAAGAAGTCCATTACCGCTTGGCCGACACGGAGGAAGCCCGGCTGGTTCACCGCATGATCGATGACATTTTCGACATGAACTGCCCTGCCAACTCAATCCGGTAGCCACAGCGCCGGTTATATAGGCAAGGCTTCTCAAAAAGTCTTCCCTACATGCCTGATCTATACACTCGATACAGGATATGAAACAGAAACATCCAAAATCCGTCCGGATGAAAAAGCAGCTTGGTGCTAAAAAACGGTCCTTTTCTTCAACACAAAGGGGCGCAACCCGTATGAGGTTGCGCCCCCTTTTGATGGACTTTAGGATCCGTTTACCATTAGTTTTGTATCACCTACAAAAGCAACAGTTTCAGAAAGAGTTTTTTCATAAAACTGGTACGATATACGCCATGTATCCCAGAAATCTAAACTGCGATAATGGTCTTCCACAGAACGATTAGGATCCGTGGGTTTGGGTGATTTTTTTAAGAATTCATAACAGTATTCATAGGGAAACTCTTTTCCAGACAAACGATTGGATAAATCCACAAGGGAATGGATCAATGTCTCGTCATAATCATGTAGTCTTTCATCCGTATTATCTAAAGTATCTTTATATTCGAGAATAAACCACTCTCTTCCTTTGTTAACGCTAATATAGATCCTTATCTCAGCAGTATCATTGATTTGAATGTAATATTCGGCTATACGGCCAAGTTCGCGGCTTGATTCGTCTACTTCAATTTTTTCTAAATTATAAGAATATGATTCGCAAACGGCGGTCAATGAATCTTCGTAATGAGGTAGATAGTCCATTGATTCGGATACGGTAATATTTCCATAACCACAAGAGGTACACATGAGGACAAGCAACACACAAAAGATATTTAGACAAACATATTTTTTCATTTTCTCTACCTCCCCCTTTTATCCAAACTACGTAAATATCATCCCTCCTTCCTCGATATTCATAAAATGATTTTATGGGGGATATTATCATTATCTTTTTCATAAAAAATCATTACATTGAACTTTTATTTACAGACTACTCATTCATTAGTTTTGTGTTACCCACAAAAACAACTGCTTCCGTGAGACTTTTTTCAGAAAATTGATAGTATATACGCCATCTATCCCAAAAATCCAAACTGCGATAATCGAGTTCTTCCATAGAACGGTTAGGATCCGTGGGTTTGGGTGATTTTTTTAAGAATTCATAACAGTATTCATAGGAAAACTCTTTTCCTGACAAACAATTGGATAAATCCACAAGGGAATGGATCAATGTCTCATCATAATTATGCAATCTTTCGTTTGCGTTTGTCAATCTATCTGTATATTCAAGTCTAAAGCGTTCTTGCCGCTTTTCGTTAACCATAATTCCAATCTTTATAGAAGCGGTATCGTTGATCTGAATATCATATGTAGGGAAATAATCACTATTACCTTTTTCTAAATTATAAGAGTATAATTCACAGACAGCGGCCAGCGAATCCTCGTAATGGGGCAGATGCTCCAATGATTCGGATTCGGTAATATTTCCATAACCACAAGAAGTGCACGTTAGGATAACAAATGCACACAACACATTCAGATAAACAGATTTTTTCATCTTCTTCCCCTCCCCCCATATATCCAAACTACCATGTAAATATATTACAACGCAACTACCTCATTTCTCTTTCCCCTTCTGCTCTTTTCCTCACCCCTATATGTGACATATCATTTTCTTCAATATAGCACTGCGCTCAATCAATGTCAAACGTTTTTAGCGATTCACATGAACGTTTTTATTATTTAATATAATTATTTAATAAAATACAGTAAGATTTTAACCATTCAATCGAAGACATATAATCCAAATCGAAAGAAATGATCCGGCTGCTACCGCATAAACGCCGGGAAGGGCTTGCTGTCTGCGAAGGATAGACTGCAAGCCCTTCCCGGCGTTTATCCTGTTCACTATCGCTGAATTTTGTGCCCTCGGTCATTCCGCCGTACAGCTGAGCGGCGTATATCCCGCTTCTGTGACAGCGTCCATCAGCAGCTTATCCGCCACTTCCTTGGACAGGATGACAGTGGCCTCCTTGTTTTCCAGATCCACTTGCGCTTCCTGCACGCCGTCCACGGCGGCCAGCGCTTTCTGGACATGGGACTGACAGTGGGCACACATCATCCCTTCAACCTTCAATACCTTTTTCATCTGACCGGCTCCTTTCTCTCTTGGTTCTCGGTTATCTTGTACCGGCTGTCCGCCGGATACAGACACAGTTTCCCCGGGGGCGGCTTCCACTTTCTCCGGCCCCCGCCGCCCTTTTTCCTTATCCTTGAAAAACCGCAAGCGCAGGGCATTGGTCACCACACAGACCGAACTCAGGCTCATGGCCGCGGAACCGATCATAGGGCTAAGGCGCAGTCCCCAAATCGGGAACAGCACTCCCGCCGCCACCGGAATGCCCAGAACGTTATAAAAGAACGCCCAGAACAGGTTCATATGGATATTGCGCACCACCGCCTTGCTGAGGTTGATGGCGGTAGCCACATCTCCCAGCGAATCCTTCATCAGCACCACGTCCGCGGAATCGATAGCGATATCTGTTCCCGCTCCGATGGCGATGCCGATGTCGGCACGTGTCAGGGCCGGCGCGTCGTTGACGCCGTCCCCCACCATCGCCACCTTGTGTCCCTTTTCCTGAAGGGCGCGCACACAGGCCTCTTTCTCCGTGGGAAGCACATCGGCAATGGCTTCCTCGATATCCAGCTGCCGCCGGATGGCTTCCGCCGTCAGCCGGTTATCGCCGGTGAGCATAACCACGCGCAGTCCCATCCGGTGGAAGCGCCGGATGGCCTCCCGGCTGGAATCGCGGACGGTATCCGCCACAGCGATGATCCCCCTCACCGCGCCGTCCCGGGAAAAGAGCAGAGGCGTCTTTCCTTCTTTCGCTAGGCGGTCCAGCTCCCCGGCGATCCGGCCGCCGGCATCCAATCCGTTTTCCTTCATAAAGGCGGCGTTCCCGGCAAGGTACTCCCGTCCTCCGACCCGCGCCCGCACACCCCGGCCGGCCTGTGCCTCAAACGTTTCAGCAGAGGGAATGCACAGACCCTCGGCTTTTGCCTTTTCCACCACCGCCTGCGCCAGGGGATGCTCGCTTCCAAGCTCTACCGCCGCGGCTTCTTGCAGCAGTTCGGCTTCGCTGAGGGAGTCGGTTAGCGGCATCACATCGGTCACTGACGGATGTCCGGAGGTAATGGTTCCGGTCTTGTCCAGTACCACCGTGTCCACGGAATGCAGGGTTTCTAGGCTTTCGGCGGATTTGATCAAAATACCGTATTCTGCTGCCTTGCCGGTACCCACCATAATGGCCACCGGCGTGGCCAGCCCCAGCGCACAGGGACAGGAGATCACCAGCACCGCAATGGCGTTGGACAGGGCAAATTCAAAGGTCTGCCCCACCGCAAGCCAGACGACAGCTGTCAGCAGCGCGATGACGATCACCACCGGCACAAATACCCCGCTGACTTTATCCGCCAGGCGGGCGATGGGGGCCTTGGAATTGCCCGCCTCATCCACCAGGCGGATAATCTGGGCCAGCGTGGTGTCGCCGCCCACCTTGGAAGCACGGAAACGGAAGGTACCGTTCTTGTTGATGGTGGCGGAAATCACCGTATCGCCTTTCCGCTTTTCCACCGGGATACTCTCCCCGGTAATGGCCGCCTGATCCACGTAGCCGTAGCCCTCCAGCACCTCGCCGTCCACCGGCACGCTTTCCCCCGGCCGGATTACCACAATATCGCCGGCAACCACCTGCTCGGCGGGGATCGTGTGTTCCTCGCCCTCCCGGACCACCACTGCCGTTTTGGGCGCCAGATCCACCAGCTTGCCCAGAGCATCGGAAGTTTTGGATTTGGAGCGGGCCTCCAGGTATTTTCCCACTGTCACCAGAGTCAGGATCATGGCGGCGGATTCAAAGTAGAGGGCGTGGGCGTATTCGTGCACCACCGCCATATCCCCGTGTCCGAATCCATAGGCCATGCGGAACATGGCAAACAGGCCGTACAACATGGCCGCGCCGGACCCGATCGCCACCAGCGAATCCATATTCGGCGCACGGTGGAACAGCGATCGGAATCCGTTGACAAAGAAATGCTGGTTGATGACCAGTATCGGCACTGTAAGCACCAACTGGGCCAGCGCGGAAATCAGGGTGTTCTCCATCCCCGTCAGCAGCTCCGGCACCGGCAGTCCCATCATCGGCCCCATGGCGATATACATCAGCGGCACCAGCAGAATCAGCGATGCGATCAGCCGATGCTTCATGCCTTTCCGCCCCTCCTCGGCGCGGTCCCGCCGTGTCTGCCACTCACTGCGGAAATCGTTGGCCTTTCCGGCGGCGCTTTCCGCCGGGGACGCGCCGTATCCGATTTCCGTCACCGCCTGCACAATGCTCTGCGGGTTTACCTTGCCTTCGTCGTAGGACACGGTCATCTGATTGGCCAGCAGGCTGACGTTAACCTCACGTACGCCGTCCAGCTTCTGTACGCACCGGGTCACATTGGCCTGGCATGCCGCACAGGTCATCCCGGTGACATTGTATTTTTCCGTTTTCATCGGCTTTGCTTCCTTCCCCGGCTATTTGAGCTTTTTGATCAGCTCCACCGCCTCGTCCACAATATCAGTATGTCCCTTTTGTATCTCCTCCACCACACAGGTTTCCATATGCTTTTGCAGGATTTGATACCCGAAAGCCTGCAGCGCGCTTTCCACGGCGGCGACCTGGGTGAGAATGTCCCCACAGTAGCGGTTGTCGTCCAGCATTTTGCCGATCCCGCCCAGCTGCCCGATCATGCGCTTCAACCGGTTTTGCAGCAGGCGTAGCTCCTCCTCACTGCGGGGCGTTGTTTTGTGATGGCAGCAAGCCGCGGGTTCCGGTGTTTTCTCATCCAATGTATGATTTTTCTTTTTTTCCATTTCCCTCGATCCCCTTAAAATACCCTGTAGGGGTATTTTGTTTAACCTTATTATATACCCTATGGGGGTATTTTGCAAGGGGGTAAAATGAATTTCCCGGGCAGAGAAAAAACAGCCGCCAGCGCTGTACGCTGACCGCTGTTTTTCGCTTAAGGATCTTTTCCGGCCATTTTATGGTTCCCGCGATATCTGCGTATGGACAATCCGCGTATACCGCCGGAGCGGGTATTCCCCATCGTGAGCCTCGCCGCAAAAGCCCGCGGACATGTCGCCGGGATGCATGATACGGACCACTCCGCTTCGGGCCAACAGCTCGGTCAATTCCGCTCGCTTTTCGGCAAGACAAATCAGTCCGGCCGTCTGCAAGCAGCCCTTATGGCGTCTCAGCTGCTGGAACAGACGCCGGTGCGGTAGCCGCTTGACCAGGCAATTTCCAAACATCGGTGAAAGCTCCAGCTCCTCATCCGGCAGCAGCGTCAAACTGCCGCCATCTCCCTGAAAAACGCGGCCCGTCGGAACCGCTTCATCCGACAACGCCTTTTCCAGCTCCTGACTATAACGGCGCAGCGTGACCTCCGCCGTCACCGACAAATCCTGTGAAGCATAACGCCGGGCCGACGCCTCCAGATAGGGAAGAAACTCCCGGCAAAACGCCGCCGCTTCTTCCTCCTCCTCCGTATCGATAAAAATGGTCTGACAGGAGCTGCACAGCAGCTGCCGGGTGGACTGGATGTGATTGGCCAGCCCTGTCAGCTCCCGCTCCTTATCGGTATATCCCGATAGGTAAACAAAGCCCAGCTTATGTCCCCACTCAATCAGCCTGGCCCCCGTCGGGGCAAAACGCCGCACGGCTGAAACCGCCGCTTCACCGCCCCATACCACGATGCCGTCGGCCATATCCGCCAGCCTTTTCAAAGTGACCACATCGCTGGAGGGCGTATCAAAAACATACAGATAATCCGCCAGTCGGGGCTCTATCTCGATCCAGCGCCGGAGGATTTCAATGGACAGGCCGTGGTCCGCCTGTGGCAGCTTGAGAAGATTGACATTCCCCGTCAGCAGCCCCTCCGCCACACTGAAGGCAGGAAGGCCATCAACATTGCCCGCCGCAATATGCAGAAGCGTCCCCAGGGGCATGACCCGGGTGACAATCTCCGTAGGATTTTCAAAGGGGGGCTGCTCCCGCTGCGGTATCCAGCTGCCGGATCCCAGTTCCCTTTCCCATCGGTAGGTCAGGCTTTTTCTGTCCAGCGCCTGGATGATTTGATTTTTATAATGTTCCGCTCCTTCCAGCTTCCAATCCTCCAGGAAGCTGTCAAAGGCCCCCTCGGCAATCAGCGTTCCCAAACGGTCGGCGGCCTCGATGACTGTCTGGGGCGAAAGCTCCCCCTGTTCCCGGGTCCGGTTGATCCGGTCCTCCAGAGTGTCCAGAAGCTCCTCCTGCCGGTCGGTATCCAGAATCCTGCCTCCCGCGAGAATCATAGCCCCACCCCCTTCAGAATTTCCGCCGCCCCGGCGGCGCAGGTCTTGATGTCCCGCAGCCCGATGCGCCCTAGGATTTCCAAATAAGGGGAGGGATTCCCGCATCCGCATTCCCCTCCCTCGTGCAGGACACCCAGGTCGTCTGTCATGACGCTGAGGATCGGCGTGGCTTTCACCATAGGCGTCAGGAGGTTCACCAGCCCCGGCGTCCCATTTTTTACCGGCTCCAGGGAATGGACGTCCCGGATAATCACCCGGCTGTACACGGGAACATGGAAATGGTGGTGTATACAGTCGCAATACAATATGGGGTGTTCCACCGCCCCATAAAATTCCACAATATCCTCCTCCCCAATCCCCAGCCTGTCGGCCGCCATGCTATACAACTCCCGCTTATCCACCTGCTCGACATAAAATTGCTTCCAACCGCCACCCAGCATGATTTTTGACCCCGGGGCGCAGGTTACACGGACACCACGCTGCTCCATCAGCCGGAGCAAAAAATAAGTATAGGACGGAAAGCCCATAAAGCGTACCGGGGAGGAAGTGCGGCTGCGCTTCACAATTGCCTCCAGTACCCCCTCCAGGTCCGCCTTATATTGCCCGTCTTTCTTCCTAAGGGCATAGGTGCGGCTCAGCGCCGGAGCAAACAAGGTCGCGCCAAAGGCGGTTTTGGTCACCGCCGTCTCATTTCCCTTGGAGGGCTGATAGCCCAGGATCATATAATGGGCAGGTCTCGGCGATAGCAGCCTTCGGCGCCGGATTATTTTCAGCACCATCTGCAGCCCACACCAAAGCCCGCTGGTCTCAAAACCGATACGGCTGGCCATTCCCGAAGTACCGGAGGAGGTTGCCTGTATCAACATACGCCTGGACGGCAGGGAATACAGCTCGTGCTTTTTGAAGAGCAGCGTCGGCAGAAAAGGAAGCCGACAAAGACCCTCATAGCCATTCATATCCGCCGGGGAAAAACCACGGGAGTCCAGGATCTTTCGGTATTCCCCGCAATGTTCATAGTGAAAAATACAATTTTCCTTCATCGCCCGAAAAAATAACGCTTCCGTTGAAGGAAGGTCGTAGGGATTTTCGGTACGAAACAGCTGCGTTCGATAGGACATTAGAAACCCTCCTCACTCCCTAATTTCTATCTATAGTATATAAAATTTCCCTTTATTCGTAAATCTTTTTTCTTCTTTATTTTTAATTTTTCGATCAAAATTCAATATCTTGGAGGAAATGTGATATACTGTGCCCAGGGGCTATATGCTTGATGGTAACCATGTAGAGTATCCCTGGGCTTGGAGCCGCCCCTCCGGGCCGGTTTCTCTACGCTTATATATTCCAACTCCCTTTATAGCAGCGAGGAGGTGCCCCATCATGAAAATCGCTGTAATCGGAAGCCGCCAAGTTTCCGGCGATGTCACTGCCCAAATTTTGCAGGAGCTGCCTGCCGGTGTATCCGAGATAGTCAGCGGAGGCGCTCAGGGTGTGGACACTGCCGCTCAAAAGGCGGCGGAAATTTTGGGGATTCCGCTGAAGGTTTTCCGGCCGGATTACGAGCGCTATGGCCGCCAAGCGCCACTGATCCGCAACATAGAAATTCTCCAGTACGCGGACGAGGTGCTGGCCTTCTGGGACGGCCATTCCCATGGTACCCGGCAGACGGTGGCCGAGTGTATTCGCCGCGGTAAGC
This sequence comes from Candidatus Avimonas narfae, assembly GCA_904395335.1. Taxonomy (GTDB): domain Bacteria; phylum Bacillota; class Clostridia; order Oscillospirales; family Acutalibacteraceae; genus Avimonas_A; species Avimonas_A narfae. Next base: position 72,993 of record CAJFNR010000067.1, read on the forward strand.
CTGTGCGCATCGTCCCCCTTCCCTGAAAAAGCACCGCACACAGCTCTTCTTGCAACTTCCGGAAAAACATGATAAAATGCGGTCGTTATTTCTGCAAACGGATGGGGGAACCTGCTGCCTATGAGCTGTGTCAAAGGCACCCTGGAAGCCAATATCAACTTGAGCAAGGCCACGTGTTATTTTCTTCGTACCGGTAAATGCTCACTGAACATCGTGGGGGATTTTTATATCTCCCCCTCCACCAAAACGGCAGCCAACGATCTGCTGTACTGTCCCCGCCTGTACCGGGCCATGTGCCGCAAAGAAAGAATGAAGCCCATCGCCATTGTTCCCTGCGAATGCGGACATGCCGAGGTTATATCGGGGCATCAGCGCGCCTGTATCGCCAGTCAAAAAGGCCTGCAGCTTTCCATGCGGCCCGCCGGAGAAGAGGTGAAAGCCGCCTGCCAGGTCTGCGGAGGACAGGTGACCTTTGACGGGGAAAGTGGAGGAAACCGCATCGTTACCCTTAAGGCTTTGGTATACCGCGACTAGTTCCGAAGGGAGCCGGATGATATGGAGCAGCGTCCTTGGTCCGTGTTTGAGCGCTGGGGGCAGCCGGTGATTTACGAAAGAGGCCGCATGGTGTATTGGCAGGAAGAAATTGCCGACTGCTTTTACTATTTAAAAAGTGGAAAGGTGCAGGTGTTCCTCAGCTCCGAAAACGGCGGAGAAAAAACCCTAACCATTCAGGGGCCCGGCAGCCTGTTGGGTGAGGCGGCCTTTTTTGATGGCCTTCCCCGTGTGTCCTCCGCCCGTGCCCTGGTGCGTTCGGAGATTCTGCCGGTCCGCCGGGAACAGCTCACCTCCTATTTTCGGGAGGATCCCAATCTGGCTATGGAAATGCTCCGGTACCTGGCCCGCACGGTCCGCATGCTCTCCGATCAGGTGGACAACATAACCTTTCTGCAGGCGGACCGCAGGATCGCCCGTCTTCTCACGTCCATGGCGGAGGAATCGGGAGGCCCTCTCCCCTGTACTCATGAGGAGATTGGGAACCGGGTCGGTGTCTCCCGGGTTACCGTCAGCAAAATACTGTCCCAGTTCGCCCGGCGGGGATGGATCCGGCCGGCCTATGCCTCCCTCATTGTCATCGATCTCCCTGCCTTAAAAGAATTTGGAGATACCGGGGCAACAGATAAAATGTCGGATTGACTCCGAATATGGTTTTATACTTTTTTACATGAAAATCCCGGCAAAGGGCGGTATTTGTCCTTGCCGGGATTTTATTTTACACCGGTTGATCTTCAAATTCAGTGGTGAGGCTATACCATATCAAAACTGACTGCTATACATTTAATAAATCCATTCTTGTTCTATAGCAGTGTGCCCAGCTCGGTAAATAACCAGACTTTGCTGCCACGCGCAGTGAAAATATATTATCTATACTGGTACTGTAGTAGGGAACATATCCTCTCTTTAACACTTCATTGGTCAACATGCTCACTGCTGTTGTTGCAAGATTATTTCCACGGAATTGTGGCAGCACATCTACATTGATTTGCCACAGGGTTTTACACTCAGAAACTGCACTCGCCACGCCAACAATCGTATCCTTCGTGATGACAATAACAGCTAATTGCTCTGGATGTAGACTATGAACATCATATTGCAAAGCAAACTCAAATCCCTTTTGACTATATAATTTTGAAATTTCGCTTTTTTCTATAAATTTAAATTCAAATCCCTCAGTATGTCGTAAAATGGGTCTGTCTGATAAATTGGGAAGGAAATATGGATTTACGCCGCAAACAAATGGCATATTAAATATTTCAAATGCGGATTTATTTTTGAAAATGCTTTTTGCCCGATCTATGATATCACCGGAAGCATTTACCACAACGCCAGAACCAAAGGTGATTAATTCCAGGCGGGGTGTAAAAAAAGGATAAGGACGCCTGCCTTCTAGCGCCTTGGCTTCTGTGAATATAATTTCATCTTTTAAAAAGTCCTCAGGCAAACAATTATAGTCAAGGGCCAGCTGGTGAAAGACCTTGTTCATCATCTCATTTTTATCCATAGCAATGCCTCCCAGCAGATAACCTTTCGCGCCTACATTATATCAGCAAACATCGCGCTCAACAATATAGCCGGCGATATGCACAGTCCCTTTGGGGCATAACGCCAGCGTCCCGCCGAAGGGGAGGGGCTAACCTCACCTCTTTCTCCATCTGTCCCTCATTTGCATTTTCACTTTGTATGTGCTAAACATTCTCTGTCAAGTATCGCGACTGAATTCCTCCTTGGACATTTTCGTTGTAGTTGGTATACGTTTTCCCGTTTTAGATCTTTTCTACTTTCATGCTTCCCTTTACAATAAAACACCATTGAGTCTACTCCATCAGACGGCGTTTTCATTATTGTTCAAACTCCCAGGCACAGCCGGGGGGCGCTTACAAGAAAAAGCGGCCAGCAATTCGTGATGAATTGCCGACCGCAGGTCTGTGAGAGTCACATGAAAAAGATTTTTTTGGCTTTTCGGAGGTGGGAGTTGAACCATCGAAATCGTTTTTATCTTGATTGAAATCA
>CAJFNR010000068.1 GCA_904395335.1 Candidatus Avimonas narfae
CATGGTGTAGTGAAGGTTGGGAGAAATGCGGGAGCATTTCTCGAGAACGCTGCCGATAAACGTAGGATGAGAACCGTATTGGGCAGCGTTCATGGTTCAATACAACCATAGAGACGAATGCCTGAAAGTCTTCCCCTTGAGGTGCTCTTCTTCTGTGCCCGGTGCGCTGATACCTGTCTGAATGACAGGCATATCCCCGCAAAGGGGAAGCCCCTGGACGATCTGTGTTTCTGGCCCGGATTTGGGTCCGTGTAAGAAAAATCATTGCCTGGAAAGAGGGAAAGGCCGTGGAGACAGTCATCGACGGATTGAAAATCCGCTATATCGACCAGGGATCGGGAACGCCGGTGCTGCTCCTTCACGGTTGGGGGGTGGAAGCGTCGGTGTATCATTTGATCATCGACCATCTATCCGCCCGCTACCGGGTGGTGGCTCCGGACCTTCCAGGATTCGGCGGTTCTCAGGAGCCGGACCGGCCCTGGGATTCCACCGATTTTGCGGCCTTTGTGGAAAAATTTGCCGCGGCGGTTCAGGTGAGGGATCCGGTCCTTATCGGTCATTCCAACGGCGGGCGGATTATCCTGCGCCTGGCAAGCCGCCCGGAAGCCGCCCTTCGGGCGAAAAAGATCGTCCTCATCGACTCCGCCGGCTTGCCGGCCCGTCACGGCCCGGAATATTATCTCAAGGTTTCCGCGTTCAAAGCCGGGAAGGCGGTGCTGCGTCTGCCCGGCGTACGACGCCTTTTTCCCCAGGCGGAGGAAAAGTGGAAAGCGCGGCACGGATCCTCCGACTACCAAAAGGCCAGCGAGGTCATGCGCCGGACAATGGTCCGCCTGCTCCATGAGGATCTGACCGACTGCCTGCCGAAAATACAGGCTTCCACGCTGCTCATCTGGGGAGACCAGGATACAGCCACGCCGCTGGCGGACGCCAAAATCATGGAAAAACAGATACCGGACGCCGGGCTGGTGGTGCTGGAAGGGACCGGGCACTTTTCTTTTGCGGAAAAGTGGGGCCAGTGCTCCCGGGTGTTGGACGTCTTTCTGCCCGGATAAAGAAAGCCGCCTATGCCTGCCTAGGTATACCCGGAGTGCCATGGGGATTAAGGAATGACGGAGACAAGAGTTCGTCAATTCCTTGGAACCGATATGGTCCGGTTGCCGGGAGCATTGGCTGTATTCGGAAAGCCGGCTGGAGCGGAGGCCGAGCCCTTCGACCGGCAGTTTCCGCTTAGGGAAAAAAGAGGCAGGCTTTCCGTCCGGTTGTGCGGCGGTGGGCCAGCCGCTGAAACAGAGCCGGGAAGATGAGCCCCCGAGGGGGGCAAAAAACGCGCCGTATCGGCATATTGTGAGGAGAGAAACATCCATGTGGGATAGGATCGCCGCCGTGGTGTTGTTTGCGGCCTTTGCCGCCGACTGCGCCGTGCTGACTTTACGCAACGTGCACATGTTGCAGCTCAATTCCTACCGCCCGGAGCGGTATGGGCGCTGGATGAAGGCCCACCGACCGGAGCTGTGGCGCACCTACGGCTGGCTGCTCATCGCCCTGGCGGCGGCAGTGGTCCAGCCACTCAAGGAGACGGACTGGACGGTGCGGGCGACGTGTGCAGGGCTGTTTGCTGCCCATCTGATCCTCAATTGGCCCCAAAAGGCCAAAAAACCGCTGGTGTACACCCCCCGGGTGCGGCGGCTGCTGGTCACTCATGGAATTCTGCTGGCCGCAGTCATCGCCGCCGTAGCGCTCACCGGCATGTATCGGCTGGGGGTGGCCGGGCTGTTCCTGTGGGCGGTGCTCTCCCCCTTTGTTACCCTGCTGGCGCTGTTAATCAACCAGCCCATGGAGACTGCCTTCACCAACCGGTATATCCGCGACGCCCGGCGGCGTCTGGCGGAGCTTCCCGATCTTACCGTCATCGGTATCACGGGCAGCTACGGCAAGACCAGCACCAAGAATTTTCTGCACGCCTTGCTCTCCGCACGGTACAATGTGCTGATGACGCCGGAGAGCTACAATACCACCCTGGGGGTCGTGCGCACCATCCGGGAGCGGCTTCAGCCCTCCCATCAGGTGTTCATCGTCGAAATGGGGGCCAAAAACCCCGGCGATATCCGGGAAATCTGCGATCTGGTACATCCGGGCTACGGTATGATTACCGCCATCGGTGAACAGCATCTGGAGACCTTCCGGACGGTGGAGAACATTGTGGCCACCAAATTTGAGCTGGCGGACGCGGTGCCCGCAGGCGGGGTGGTATTCCTCAACGCCGACAACGGGTATATCCGTCAGCGGCTGGCGGAACATCCGCCCGCCGCCAAGGCCGTCACCTACGGCGTGGAAGCGGATTCTGCCGCGGCGTATACCGCCGTCGATCTTGAGGTGGGGCCTCGCGGCTCCTCCTTTACCGTGCGGGCTCCATCCGGGGAAGAGGAGCGGTTTGAAACCCGGCTGCTGGGTGCGCACAACATCCAGAACCTCACCGGCTGTATCGCCGTGGCCCACACCCTGGGCATCCCTCTTGCCGAGCTGAAATATCCCGTGCGGATGCTCCGGTCGGTGGAGCACCGGCTCCAGCTGCTTCCCAACGGCTTTATCGACGACGCCTACAACTCCAACCCCGCCGGCTTCCGGGCGGCCCTGGATGTGCTGGCCGGTTTTGAGGGCCAGCGGGTGCTGGTAACACCGGGAATGGTGGAGCTGGGGGAGCGGCAGGAGGCGTTGAACCGGGAGCTGGGGGCCTATGCCGCCGGGCGGTGCGATTATGCCGTGCTGGTGGGGGAGAAACAGGCGCCACCCCTGAAGGAGGGGCTGCTTTCCGCCGGGTTCCCGGAGGAGAGGCTGTATGTGGCCCGGGATCTGAAGGACGGTCTGGAGCATCTCCATACCCTGCCCGCGCCGGAGGCGGGCCAGCGGCGCACCGTCCTGCTGGAAAACGATCTGCCGGACAATTTCTGAGAAAGGCGTGAGCGGCATGAAAACGAGAGTCGCCGTGATTTTCGGCGGAAAAAGCGTGGAGCACGAGGTGTCCATTATCAGCGGCCTGCAGGCCTTTGCGGCCTTGGACCGCGCCAAATATGAGGCCGTGCCTCTGTATATTGCCAAGGACGGGAAATGGTATACCGGCGAACATATGGGGGATATCGAAAGCTACAAGGATATGAAGGACTGCCTGAAAAGAGCGGTGCGTGTGGTGCCCACTTCCGGGGAAAAGGGAGGTGCTGACCTACTGCGCTGGCCGCCCAAACGGTTCGGCCGCAACGTGGTGGGAAGCTTTGACGTAGCCCTGCCCGTGGTCCATGGCACCAATGTGGAGGACGGCACGCTGTCCGGTTATCTGGAGACCCTGGGGGTCCCTTACGCGGCCTGCGATGTCACCTCCTCCGCCCTGGGGATGGACAAATACCAAATGAAGGGGGCGCTGCGGCAGGCCGGTATCCCCGTGCTGGAAGCGGTGCAGTTCACCGGGCGGGAATATACCGCCGACCCGGAGAGCCTGGTGAACAGGGTGGAGGCGGCATGCGCGTACCCCGTTATCGTCAAGCCGGTAAACCTGGGTTCCTCCGTGGGCATCTCCCGGGCGGCGGACCGGGAAGCGCTGAAGGCCGCCGTCGATGAGGCCTTGTCCTATTCCGGCCGCATTTTGGTGGAGCGGGCAGTGCCGAATCTGCGGGAGATCAACTGCGCCGTACTGGGCGATTACGACACCGCTGAGGCCTCCGTGTGCGAGGAGCCGCTGGGAGCGGGGGAAATCCTCAGCTACCAGGACAAATATATGCGGGGGAACGGCGGGAAGAATGCCGCCGGAGGGGAAAAGGGAGGCATGAGCAGCCTGACCCGCCGTTTGCCCGCCGACATTCCCGACGAGCTGACACAGCGGGTGCAGGAGCTTGCCGTAGCGACCTTCCGGGCGCTGAACTGCTTGGGAGTGGCCCGTATTGATTTCCTCAACGACCGGGAAAGCGGGGAGCTGTGGGTCAACGAGATCAACACCATTCCCGGATCCCTGGCGTTTTATCTCTGGGAGGCGGCGGGCGTGCCCTTTTCCGCCATGCTGGACCGCATGATCGAGGCTGCCTTCAAGCGGCAGCGGGAGCGGGAGGCCCTGACCTTCAGCTACGATGTGAATTTGCTGGCAGGTGTTTCGCTGGGCGGTGCGAAATCCTCTGCCGGCTGCAAATGAAGGGCGTGGTTGTTTTTTGTTCCGTCGAAACCAGCACAGGTTGCGGTCATTTTCGCCGCCTTTCTCTTGAGCGGAAAATGGCCCACGGTCGGGGACAAACGGGAAAGTGGCACACAAAGCCGATGGACAGGTTCCTTCGCTGATGTGACTTATGAAAATAATGCCCCCCTCTGACAAGCATAAAAGCGGTCAGAGGGGGGCATTTTCCAGAAGAACCCTCAGAAACAGAAGAGCTCCGGTAATTGTGGCAGAGGATCGGGTATAAAGCTATACCCGGGCGTTTTCCCCAAAATACACCTCATACCAGATGAGGAAGCTGTATATGGTCCAAATTTTGCGGCTGTTGTCCTTTTTCCCCGCGTAATGCTGATCCAGGAACCGGAGCAGCTCGGCGGTGTTGAAAAATTTCTCCGCTGCCGGGGAAAGAAAGGCCTCTTTCACCCGGTTGTAATAGGGTTCCTGCCGCAGCCACACGCGCACCGGCACGGGGAAGCCCAGCTTGGGACGGGAAGTGGACGCCTCGGGCAAATGGCGTTTGGCCGCCAGGCGCATGGCGTATTTGGTGGTTCCGGCGGCCACCCGGTGCCGGGCAGGGATCCGCGACGCCACGGCGAAAACCTCCTTGTCCAGAAAGGGGACGCGCAGCTCCAGGGAATGGGCCATGCTCATGCGGTCCGCCTTGAGCAGGATGTCCCCCACCATCCAGCGGTTGATATCCAGGTACTGCATCCGGGTGACATCGTCCTGTCCGGCGCACCGCCGGTAGTATTCCGCCGTCTGTTCCCGGGGATCGGTGGCGGAAATGGTTTTGAGCAACCGGGATTTCTCCTTTTGATTGAACATGTACGCATTGCCGATGAAGCGCTCCTCCAGCGTCTTGGAGCCGCGGATGAGGAAGGATTTGCCCTTAAAGTCAAAGGGCAGGGCGGATACCACCGCCGCAGCCGCCCGGCGGAGAAAGCGGGGCAGCTTCTGATACCCGGCCAGGGAGGTGGGTTCGTGATAGATGCGGTAGCCGCCGAACAGCTCGTCCGCACCCTCGCCGGAGAGAACCACCTTGACGTGCTCCGCCGCCAGCTTGGACACGAAATACAGCGCCACGCAGGAGGGGTCGGCCAACGGCTGGTCCAGGTGGTACTGGACATCAGGTAGGGAGGCCCAATACTCCTCCTCGCCGATGAGGTGGGTATAATGATCGATACCGATCTCCTGCGCCAGCTCGGCGGCATACTGGCACTCGTTGTAATGGCTCCCGTTGTCAAAGCCCACAGTGAACGCCTTCTGGCCGCCGAAATAGCTGGCCACAAAGCTGGAATCCACCCCGCCGGACAGGAAGCAGCCTACCTCCACATCGCTGATGCGGTGCGCTTCCACCGAATCGGTGAAAGCGTTGTCGATGCTTTCCACTGCCTGATCCAGCGTCATACCCTCGTCCGGCTCAAAGCGCGGCTCCCAGTAGCGGTGCTCCGTGACCTGTCCGTCCCGGAACCAGAGGTAGTGGGCGGGGGGGAGGCAGTAGACGTTTTTGAAAAAGGTTTCCCGCGGCACGGAATATTGAAAAGACAGATAGTGATCCAGGGCGCTGTCGTTGAATTCCCGGACAAAATCGGGATGGGCCAGCAGGCTTTTGATTTCGGAGGCGTAAAAGAAGCGGCCGTCAGGCAAAAGGGTGTAGTGCAGGGGCTTGATGCCAAAATAGTCCCGCGCCAGAAATAGCGTTTGTTCCTCCACGTTCCAGATGGCGAAGGCGAACATGCCCCGCAGACGGGGGAGAAGCGCCTCGCCCCACTCCTCGAATCCGTGGACCAGCACCTCGCTGTCCGTTTCGGTGGCAAAGGTGTGTCCCGCCTCCAGCAGCTCCCGGCGAAGGGACGGATAATTGTAGATTTCCCCGTTGAACATCAGCACCAGGGACTTGTCCTCGTTATAAAGCGGCTGCTGACCGGCTTCCAGATCAATAATACTTAACCGGCGGAAGCCCATGGCAATGCCGTCGTCTAGGTAAAAGCCGGTGGAATCCGGCCCACGGTGCGTGATACGCTCCGTCATCTCCCGCAGCACTGTCTCCCGATCCGTCACCTGGCCTGTAAATCCGCAAAATCCACACATGTTATTCTATCCTTGCCTTTCCTTGCCGTCCTTCTTATAGTATGGCCCCGTCTTCCCTGTTTTGATCAGGGGAAAGGCCCTTTTTCCTTCATTCTATCAGAAACTTTCCCAAAGCGCCATAGCACTGGGAAAATTGTCCCCTGGCCCTAAGGAAAAGGGCTGCGTCACAGTCGCTCCCCGCCTTTTCCTGCGGCAGTCCGGGGCTTTCCACCGGGTAGCAGGCGGCGCAGGGCGTGTACCTGTTCGCCCCGGTACAGGTGGCCCGAGGCGTCCGCCAGGGCCAGCACCAGGGTGAAGGTTCCTACCAGGCGGGGGGTCAGCAGGGGGAAATCCACCAGTCCATCCACCAGCAGCCCCGCTACAAAGGCGATCAGCGCCACGCCCAGCATCCGTTGCTCCGACCGGAGTTCCGGCCGGTAACGGGGCTGTCCCGGGCGGGCGGACCGAATCAGACGCACACCGTCCCGGAATACCCATGCGATCACGGTACCCATCAGGGTGAAACCAATGATGCCGCCCTCCGTGAGCAGCTGCAGGAACAGGTTGTGCATGTGGGGAGCGTTAATGCCCGCATCCCGCAGCAGATACCACGTATTGTAGGTGCCTGGCCCGATACCGATCAAAGGATGCTGTGCGATGCTGTCAAAGCCCACTTTCCAGACGCTCAGGCGCTCCGCGATGGAATTGTCGATGGCGCCGATGGATAGAAACCGGCCAATGACGGCGTCGGGAAGCATCAGCAGCACAGCCGCTGCCGCCAGCAGGTAAAGCGGCCATTTCCGGGGATAAAACACGCAGAAGACCCCGATCACGGCGAGAAGCGCCAAATAGGAGCCACGGGAAAAGGTGACGGCTAGGCCGGCCGCAGCAGCGGCGGCGCAGACGAAGAAAAAGGCTCTCCTCATCCGGGACCGGTGGAGAGAGGGCGGTTGCACGGACGAACCCCGGAGAAAGGGGCCGTACAGCTTGCTGAAAACGGCGCAAAGAAGGAAGGGGAAGACCATAAACAGGTATTCCGCGCACACGTTGGGATTGTTGAAAGTGGCGGCGGGCCGGATACCGTTGATATTCAGGATGAAATCCACGGGAAACAGGGCGTATACCGCCTCATCCACCGCCTGCCACAGCTGAATGGGAACCGGAAGGGCCAGGGGCCCCGCCAGCAGGTATTGTACCGCCCCGATGAGGCCGATCATTCCAGTGACGGCGGCCAGCATGGTCAGGGCGGTTTTCAACCGTTCCCGGTTGCACAGCACCGTAGTCACGGCCAGATAGGGCAGATACAGGATCAGCCACATAAGCACCACCCCCAAAGAGGTGAAGCGGTCCCGGGCATAGATCAGGCCCAGCAAGATAAACGCCAGATAGAGGATCAGCAGCTGGCCGGCTGGCCCGGCGGAGAGGGAGGCACCACGCCGCCGGGCGTCGCAAAGCGCCGCCACGAGAGAAGCCACAGCCCATACCGGGGTACTGAAGTCGGAAAAAAACGGGATCAACACGGCAAACAGCAGGGACAGCCGCCAGGGCTCCCGCCACCAGCCTTTTTGTTTTGAAAGCATCATAACGGTTCTCCTTTGGAAACGCAGGCAGGGACTATTCTTCGCTGTCCGCCTGCCGATAGACCAGCTCGCAGATGAAATCGTACAGCTCCCCGGCCGTGCGGCAATAACCCTCCGCCTCCTCCGGCCCGACGGCAAGCGGCTCATCAGACGGGTAGCGGCAGGCAATATACAGCCGGTTCATATCGGCGCAGTCCTCACGGAACCGTTCAAAGCCCGGATGACAGCGCAGCGCCTGCCGGCATAGCCAGGTCAGGTTGTGTCCGTCGGGCAGTCCGGAGCCGGTATAGATCAGATAGGCCTTGAACGCCTTTTCCATTCCTTGCTGGCAATGGAAAGCGGCCACTTCCAGACACTGTCCCGCCTCGGTCAGCAGTTGGGCGGCCAACAGATCCTGGGCGGCGATTTCCAGCCAGTCGAAATACAGGCGGCTGTCCTCCGAATGCCGGCTATTTCTCATACAGCATCCTCCCGGTGGAACGGACGCGATAGGCAAAGCTGTCCGGATCACCGGACAGCTTCTGCCACTGGGTCCGGCTGTAGCACACCAAATCGAAGGGAAGTTCACTGTCCACGTTAAGGTAGAGGGTTCGTTCCGCCTGGCGGCTGTCTTCCTCCGGCACCACCACACAGAGCTTCACCGAGGACAGCTGTCCGTCCATCCCCGTTTTCCGGCTGAACAGCCAGATCTGTTCCGGATGGATGCAGGCGGCAATATCGTCCCGAAGGCGGATCAGCCGCATATCGCTCAGCGACATGAAAAGACCTCCTTACACATGGGATTTTTTCACCGGGTCCATCGGCTCCCGGACGAAGGGCGGACGCACCTCCCGGGACAGCAGGGGGCCGTAGGCATCCACCCGGCGGTAGGCATTGCCCCAGGTCTCCTGTTCCCGATACCGGCGCAAGGCTTCCAGGTCGAAATCCGTCAACAGCAGGGTTTCCTCCGTGTCCGCGGCCTCCGCCAGAGTGGGATCGCGGTAGTTTCCCTCCTCATCGTAGACCCGGGGGGAAAAGGCACAGGAATGGCCCCAGCCCGGCGCGGGATAGTTGGCCATGGCTATGCCCACCATGTTTTCATAGGCCCGGGAGGCCAGCTGGTGAAACCGGGCGGGATCAATGGGGCAGGCGTTAGGCACCAGGAGGATTTCCGCCCCCTTGAGCATCAGCACCCGGGCACTTTCCGGAAATTCCCGGTCATAGCAGATCATAACCCCCAGCTTTACCCCGTCAAAAGTGCAAATGCGGAAAGCGTCCCCCGGTTCCAGCAGCGCTTCCATGGAAAAAGCACAGGTATGCACCTTGTCGTAGCGCAGCAGGATCTCCCCGTTGCGGCCAATGATCAGGGCCGTGTTGCGGGGCGCGGCGTCACCGGTGCTCAGGCAGGTGATACATACCCCGATACCACTGGCGCGGGCCGCTTCCCGGAAGGCGGAGACATAGACGCCGTCAAGCGTCACGGCCTGTTTCCGCCAGCGGCAGCGCTCCTTTTCCCGGTCGGGCCGGAAGGGATCGTCCCACGCCTCTTCAAAAGGGGGAGCATAGGCGTTGGACCACATTTCCGGGAACAAAACCAGGTCGGCACCCTGGGCCTTGGCCTCTTGAATGTACCGGACACCCCGGCGGATATTTTCCTCCGGTTCTCCGGGGGCTGCTTTTTGTTGGACTAGTGCGATGCGAAATGACATGAATGGGGTCCTCCTCAATTTTTTACAAACGGATTGTACGGTCGATACCGTCGGATGCGCTTATATGCTTTGCCCGCCAATGCGTCGGCGGGGTCTTACCCATCGGCACCCAGACGGAATTCCATATGATAGGAAGGGCTTCCGGCTCAGGCGAAAAGCCCAGGAGGGTTCAGCCGTATCGGATAAACAGCCTATTCTATCGGCAACCCGCTCTTCGATCCCAGCAGCTAGAGGAATATCTGCCTTCCCCCTCATCCGCCGTCTAACGGCGGCCTTCCCCCCCGTAAAGAGAAGGTTTCTGAGGCGCTGCTGCCTTTTATTTATTATACCATGAACGCTGCCCCATGCGGTTCTTAATCTATGTTTACCGGCAGCGTTCCCGAGAAATGCTGACGCATTTCTCCCAACCCTTATTATACTATTGGCGTAAAGGGAACTGGCCCGGAGGGACGGCTCCAGGCCCAGGGACTTCTTACATGGTTTGTCCTCAAACATAAAGGCCCTGGACACAGTAAACCACACAGGTGGAGGGAGAAATGGCGGTGCCGCGAAGCGGGAGGAGGTCGTTCCGACCG
>CAJFNR010000069.1 GCA_904395335.1 Candidatus Avimonas narfae
CAGCTGCTTTAACAGGGATTTCTTGATTTCCCTGCTTTCCTATGATATAATGTGCCCAGGGCCTTTATGTTTGAGGACAAACCATGTGAGAAGTCCCTGGGCCTGGAGAAATTGGCTGTCGGTCGGATCGACCTCCTCCCGCTTCGCGGCACCGCCAATTCCCCCTCCACGCTTATGGTATCATGCCTTTAGAAATCTTTCCCTTGAGGGGTACTTGGTAAATTTGTCCGATGCCTCTATATACCAAGAAAATTCCTGTACCAGTGCCACCTCTTCGGGCTGGTACCCATTACTGCTCGATTTTGTAACACCGTCATCAACGCCCCGTTCTGCGGAGGATCCTTCACATCCCCTCATCTTAAATACAGTATGCTCGCTATCCCAGGCCGTCATACAATCTTACACGGGAACAGGCCTAACGTCATAGAAAAAGAGACGGGAGGCGAAAGCCGGCCTCCTGTTTTTCATACCGCTGCAGAAACAGACAGAGTCGGGAGGAAAATCACCATGGCAAAGGAACATCAGATCAATCATCTCAAGGAGTGGCTGGACGCCGCCTCTGCCTACGATCCAATAGAGTGGGAACGGCTTCCCGAACTGGAGCTGTATATGGATCAGGTCATCACCTTCCTGAACAAGCAACTGGAGCTGTTCACTATGGACGGCGAGCGCCTGCTTACCCCCAGTATGATCAACAACTATGTCAAGGACGGGGTGCTCCCCCGGCCGGTACAGAAAAAATACGGCCGGGAGCATCTGGCCATGCTCATGATCATCTATATGTTAAAGCCGGTGCTCTCCCTGCCGGAAATTGATGCTACCCTTCAGGGGCTGACGCCGGGGGACCGTTCCATTAAAGAAGTATATCCGGATTTTCTGGAAAAACAGAAGGCCTCCCTGAAAACCGTTGTTGAGCGCGTAAAAAATGCCCCCGATCAGGAAGATGACACGCTCTATCGTCTGGCTCTGGAACTGGCACTGGAGGCCAACGCCTGCCATGTAACCGCCGCCCGCCTTCTGGACTGTCTCATGGAGCGGGAGGAAAATCGGGAAAAGGAAAAAGGAAAGGAAAAAAACAAAAAGGGATAAAAGGACCGGCGGTGACTTCACCGCCGGTCCCCTTTTCTTCCATCCTGTGGATGATTGCTTCTTATCTCCCCGCTCAGTTATGGCGGTGGATATCCGCCTTATTCAGCTGCTTGCCCTCCACATTCTGCACCACGCTGTCCGCGCCGTCCAGGCGGGATTCGAACACCTTCTTGGATTTCTGCAGTTCGTTGAGGGTGGCGGGACCGCCCATGCAGCCTCCTACACAGAACATTCCCTCCACGAAATTTTCCGGCAGCCGGCCCGCCTTAAGCAGCATCAGCGCCTTGCGGCATTCCTCAGCGCCGTTGCACTTGAGCGCCTTGACATCCACCTTCTCTCCCCGCTCCTCCAGCACGCGGTTCACCGCGCCGGTGACACCGCCGGAGAGGGCAAAGCCCTTGCCGTAGCGGGTGGCATCCTCGGGATACTCCTCCTCGTCCCCGGTGATATCCTCCACGCCCTTGGCGCACATCATAGCGTACAGTTCTTCAAAGGTCAGGGCGTAATCGATCTCATCCACATAGGAGCCCATGACCTCATTTTTCTTAGCGATGCAGGGGCCGATAAAGACCGTCACCACATCAGGACGCAGGCTGCGGATATACCGCTCCACCGCCACCATGGGGGAGACCGTGGTGGACACATATTTCATCAGATCCGGAAAATGCTTGCGCACCAGATTGACAAACGCCGGGCAACAGGAGGAGGTCAGCTTTTCCCCCGCCCCGACCCGCTCGGTCAGCTCCTGCGCCTCGCTGTAGGCCACCATGTCGGCGCCCAGCGCCACCTCATATACATCATCGAAGCCCAAGCGGCGGATCGCTTGCTTGATCTGCGGAAGGGTGTCAGTGCCGAACTGCCCCTCGATGGCGGGGGCAATCATAGCCACAACTTCCTTCTTCTCATCCCGCAGGGCGTCGATGACGCTGACCATCATGGACACATCGGAAATGGCGCCGAAGGGGCATCCCACCACACAGGCGCCGCAATTGACGCACTTTGCCGGGTCGATGGTGGCGATATCGTTTTCATCCATGTTGATGGCTTTGACCGGGCAGCTCCGACGGCAGGGACGTTCGATCTCCACAATGGCGTTGTAGGGGCAGGCCGCCACACATTTGCCACACTTACGGCATTTGGTCTGGTCAATCACAGCCCCGGAGGGGGTGGAGGTGATGGCGCCGAAGGGACAGGCCTTGACACATTTTTTGGCCAGACAGCTCTGGCAGTTGGGTGTCACGGTAATTTTGGAAATGGGACACCCTTCGCAGGCGCAGGGAATCACGTGCACCACCTGAGTGCTGTCGGAATCGGTATACATCACGTCGTTGGGAAGCTTGCCCATGGCCATGCGCACACGCTGACGGACAATCTCCCGCTCCCGGTAAACGCAGCAGCGGAACTGCGGCTTGATACCGGGAATCATTTCGTAGGGAATCTGCTCATATTGCTCATACAGATTTCCGGCAAAGGCGTGTTCGGCGGTGAGTTTCAGCACCTCGTGCTTGATTTGGACGATGTCGGTGATTTCCTGCATAACGGATGTTCCTTTCTGTGGGGTATCCGGCCTTCGCCGGAATGACTTCAATAATACCGGATATTGACCACCTTGCCCGCGGAGCGTAGCAGCTCGGCCAAATCCTCCAGCAGCCGGATTTTGATGCTCAGATCCACCGGCAGGTTGGGGTTCTGATGGGCGGGATTGATCGCCTTGCCAATAAACAGATTCAGATGGGTGCAGTGCTCCAACAGCTGCTTGGCAATCATGGCCGCACCATTTCGCTCATCCAGCAGCCGGATGGTATCCTCATCGGCGGGATTGTCCAGGTACTTTTTCACCAGCACATTGACCTGGCGGATGGTGAGTACCCCTTCCGTCACCAGGTCGATGCCCTTCATATGGGCAATGGGAGGCAGGTCCCCGGTGTAGTTGAGATCCGTGGTCACCTCCCGGCCCAATACCCGGGCCAGCAGGTTGGCGGTGCTGCCGCCGCAGACGATTTTGACCCCCTCCGGCGACATAAAATCCACTACAATCCGCTCATCGTCCCGCTCAAAGCGGGGCGGGCCGGAAAACAGGCTGACCGTCTGGCGGGGGATCACCTTGACAGTGGCCACGGTGGTGTCATCCCCCGGCTTGCCCATATACAGATCCTTGCACGCGCCGATGAGCTCGGCGGTCATCCGGGCGCTGCTGCTTTCCGCGTGGTAATTGTCCTGAAGGAAGTCGCTCACACTCTCCCAGTTCCATCCCAGATTCATCAGCTCGCCAATGCCCGCGTAAATAACACCGTCGCTCATCAGGGTTAGGGAATCCCCGACCTCCAGATCGAAAGCGGCTTCCTTAATGGTCTTTCCGCCCACCTCACGCTCGGTGTACTCCAGGGGATATACCACCCCTTCGTGCATATAAATGCAGTTGGGGCAGTCGAATTCGGTCAGCTGAGCCTTCCCCTCGGCGGTCAGCCTGAGGATAGCGAAGGTGGAGTACGCCACATGGCGCACCTTGCACACAGGAAGCGTGTGGATAATGGTATCCACTGTATCCTCCAGAGAGGCTCCCTGCTTCATCATGGTGGCGATAATCTTGGAGGTCAGGGTGGACAGGATATTGGCCTTGACGCCGCTGCCCAACCCATCCGACAGCACGACAATGACGTCGTCGTCTGTCTTGACCACCTCCACCATATCCCCGCACAGCTCTTCGTTTTTCTTATTGAGGCTGTGGGAGGTGACGTCGTAATACACCCGTTCGCTCATACGCGGCCCTCCGCTCAGCGGGTTCCGCCGGCCTTTTCGCCGGGGTCCCGTTCATTGAGGATCTGCTTTTTCAGGTTGTTCAGCGTCACCTTGGTTTCCGCTGTGGTCTCTCCCAGCAGGCTGGCGATTTCCTGAGCAGCGATCATCTGCTTTTCAATAACACGCTGGGCCATCTCCGCCGACTCCAGCCGTGCACGGTGCAGCTCTTCCTTTTCCCGTTCCTCCTCGGTGATATCTTTAAAAAAGCCGATGACAATGTTCTGTTCCAGCACATAGATCAGGGTCTGCTCCACCGTGATGTCCTGGGAGGCGATGTGCACCTTCTTGTCGTGGATGCTCTGCCCCGTCAGAAATACATGCTCGAAATCCGACGGGTCCATAAATTCAAAGAGGTCGGTTTTCAGCGCTTCCTTCCGGGAGACTCCGAACCGTTTCTGGGCCGCTGTGTTGAACTCGATGATGCGCAGATCCCGGTCCACAGCGATGATGTAGTTGGGGGTGGCGCTGAGGGTCACGTTGCTCATGGACTGGGACAGGTCGTTGATATAGGGCAGGCACATGTACAGTTCCGCCTTGCCCCGGTAGACGGCGATGGCCTTGTCCCGGCAGGTGGGATACCCGCAGGAGCCGCAGTTGAGCTCCTTGTCCGGGGTGGGCTTGCCGATTTCGGTCAGGATACGGCGGATGGTCTGCTCATCGGGCATGTCTTCCTCCACCGGATCGGGTTCGTAGGTCCATTCGATTGCCGGCCGCTCGGACACAAATTCCGGGGCCTTCTGGGCATACCGCTCCACCAGCAGGCGGGAACGGAAGGCCGCCCGGCGGCTGTCCGGAATCAGCGGCCCGTTGACACAGCCGCCTTCACAGGAGTTGAGCTCCGCAAACACATGGCTGTAATTTCCCTTTCGCAGCTCCTCTAAGAACTCCCGGACGTTTTCCAGGCCGCAGACACTGATAAACGCGTAACCGCCCATCCCCTCGGACAGGCCGTTCTCCGCCAGAGCGTTCTCCACCGTGTTTTCCTGGCGGCGCACATCCCGCAGGATTCCCTCCGGGACGGGGTAAATACGGGAATAGGAGGAGGCGCGGTCCGGCTCCTCCGGCGGCACCTGAAGGCGCCCCTCTTCGTCCATCAGATCCCGCTCCTTCAACAGGAGCTCCAGCTGGCGGAAGGTGAGCACCGCATCGGCGGATTCGCCGTGCTCGCGGATCTCCCGGATCTTGGACAGGCATGGGCCCACAAAGACCACCTTCGCCTCCTGCCCCAAGCGCTGTTTCAGCATCCGGCCGTGGGCCAGTACCGGCGAAACCACCGGCGCCATCAGCGGCGTCAGCTCCGGATAATATTTCTCAATCAGCAGATTGACGGTGGGGCAGCAGGTGGTGAGTATCGAAGGCATGGTGCCCTCCGCCAGCAGCTCCCGGTAACGCGCCGTCACCTCGCCGGCGCCGCGGGCGGTTTCTTCCACCACATCGAAGCCCAGGCGGCGCAGCGCCGCCGCCATCAATCCGCGGTTCTCCTCCCCGAACACGCCGGCATAGGCGGGAGCCAAGCTGGCGGCCACGGTGACGGATGGATCATTCAGCCAGTTAAGCACCGGCGTGGGATCGTTTTCCACTGTCTTGGCCTTCTGAGGACAGACATTGACACACCGGCCGCAGAGGACACACTCGTCCTCCAGCACCTCCACCCGGTTGTCCATATAACGGATCGACTTGACCGAACAGTGTTTCAAGCATTTGTAGCAGTTTTTACAGTTGGCTTTTTTGACATGGATGTAGCTCCCCATCACTTCAGCCTCCCGACCACCTGTTTTTCAAAAAATTCATCGATGCCGTCCACTGTTACACCGTACACCTGATCCCCGAATTTTACGCAGACCCCTTCGTCAGCGCAGTGGCCCATACAGAAGGAACCTTTCAGCTCCACCTGGTCCTCCAGCCCGTGGCCGGCGATGAGTTCCTTAAACCGTCCGATAATTTCTCTGGAATTGTTCAGATGACAAGAGCTTCCCACGCATACCATCAAATCCATTTGGCGCACCGTCCTTATCCATCCGGTTCAGCCCCATGTGACACAGGGCCGCTCCGTTTTGTTTTATCTATATGGACTCTCTAAGGGGCAGTATAACATTTCGTTAATTTTACGTCAATCCATTTTGTCTTTCTGCAGCCTTCCCATTTATTGGTGGATTTTCTCCCTATTTCGACAAAAGAGACGGGCCCGGCTCCCCAAACGCCAAGGCCCGTCCCAAATAGAGGGAAACCTATTTTAAATGCCGGTCACGCCGCGTCGTAGCCGAATACCCACATGTATTGGATGGCGAAAAACTCCCGCACCCAATAGCTGGCAAGCTGCGATGCCGGTGAACGGCAGGTCAGCGGCCCCACCTGCGTCAACCCCGCTTGGCGGGCAAAGTTCTGACCGCGGTACTGATGGAATTCCTGCGTGGCAATCACCACCGAGGGGTTCAGCGCCTCCTGTTCGATGATCTCTTTGGAAAACTGGATGTTTTCAAACGTGCTGGTAGACCGATCCTCACGGTAAATCCGGGAATCGTCCACCCCCTTATCCAACAGGTATTCCCGCATGACATCCGCTTCCGGCCGCTCCTCATTGTCTCCCTGTCCCCCGGAAACGATACAAACCGATTTCGGATTGCGCTCCAGATAGCGCACCGCCGCATCCAGCCGGTCGGCCAGCATGCTGCTGACACGGTTGCCCTGCACCGATGCCCCCAGCACAATGACGGTGGCGTTGGACGGGGCGGGACGGGCGGCGCTGTACAGCATAATCCCTGAAACCGCGGCAAACAGGAGGAAGAACAACGTCATCAGCACGCAAAGCGTACGAAGCAGGATGCGTCCGGCCCGCTTCTGCTGCAGCCGGTCGATTCCCTGGCAAAAAAGAGGAAACAACAAGCCGATCAGCAGGGATAAAGTGCCAAAAAACAAAAGAAATAGTACCCCGATGTGGTGACGGCCGGAAGTCAATATCGGTATCACGCCGCTGTAAAGGAAATAAATCCCGGCTACGATCAAAAGAAGACGGAAAATATATTGACAGACTGTTTTGAAAATCCCTTTTCCGGATTTCATCTGCTCCATGAACGTCTCTCCTGCGCCGGCACTAAAATTGGTATATTTTTGAAATTTTACTGCCGATATCCTCTTGCTTACAGCGGTACAAAACGGTTATACTATATATGACCTTATTTATAATGTAGGGACAATTTCTTCCCATTGCTTTTACGTTGGGCTTCCAATCCCAGTAAGCATAGGAACGGAGCTTTTCCACCACATCCGCCCCGCTTCGTGGGCTGCTCCGCGCCCAGGGACGTCATATGACTTATCCCCAAATATAGAGATCCTGGAGACATTATACCACAGACGTAGAGGGAACCGGCCCGCAGGGACGGCTCCAGGCCCAGGGACTCAATCACATCGTTTGGCCTCAAATATAGAGGCCCTGGGCACATTATATCACAGCATTTCTCCCCGCTGAGATTAAGAAATTCTTAAATCACAACAAAATTGCGTCAAAATTTTTGTTTCACAAAGATTTCCTCTTGCAATTTGAATCACAATCACCTATAATAGGCCCTGTAATCACCAACAGTTATCTGTAGGAGGTAGAACTATGAAGAAAATCGCTGCTTGCATTGCCAGCATGGTTCTGGCCGCTTCCCTGTCTCTGACCGCTTTTGCGGCTTCGGGAATCGATGCCAATGAACAGGCTATTCTGGACAAGCTGAACACCCCGATCACCGTCGGCAATCAGATGATGAGCGTGCCTGCTGAGTATTACAACCAGGCGGAAAATTATCTGAAGCAGGATGGCGTGTCCGTCACCGACGCGCAGAAGACTCAGGTGCTGGCCAAGATCGACGAGGCCACCGAGATCCTGCAGGAGAACGGCACCACTGATCTGCTGTCCCTGCCGAAGAACGTCCGCAGCCAGCTGGTTACCATTGCCCAGGATGCTGCCAAGGCTCTGGATCTGAACCTCACCTATGACAACGTCAACAAGACCATTACGGTTGTTGACAAGGAAGGCAATGTTGTTGCCAAGGTTGAGGATGTTGTGAAGACCACCGGCGCCGACACCACCGCCGCCGTGATGACTGCCGTGACTCTGGTCGCCCTGCTGGCCGGTTGCGCTGTTGTCGCCCGTAAATCCAAGCTGGCGGCGAAATGAATCCCCGTATTGGGAAGATTGTAAAGAAAGTAATGGCATATCTCGGTATGCCATTACTTTTTTGTCTCGTGGGGTATGGTGTTTGTTATATAGCGCTTTCCCCCCTGCTGTCTCCCGCTCTGTCGGCTCTCGATATGGTGGTGTCCGAGAACCGGCCGGATTTCTCCGACGAGCTGAAGTCCATTTTTACCCCGCCGGAGCAAACGGATGAGCCTCAGGAAGACACGGTCAGCGAGAAAGATATCCAAATTCCGACGTACGAAACACTCTATGCCAAGCTGGAAATCCAGCAAGTCGGCATATCCTCCGACCTGTACTTTGGCGACAGCAATAAGGTGCTGAAAAAGGGACTCGGACAGTATATCGGCAGTTCCATCCCGGGATACGGCAAACCGCTGCTGATCAGCGGCCACAACAACGGACAGTTTCACAAGCTGAAGGACGTGCAGGTGGGCGACATTGTCACCATCACCACCAGCTACGGCGTGTATGAGTATCAGGTCACGGATATGCAGGTAAAATCCTCCACGGACAAAAGCGCCTATGACCTGAAACAGGATAAGGAACAGCTGATTCTATATACGTGCTATCCTTTTGATATGCTGGGGCTCACCCCCAACCGGTATTTTGTCTATGCGGACAAGATTTCCGGTCCGTCCATCGTATCCGAATAATATCGGATCACGGATAAGAAAGGATGAGATGATGAAACAGCATATCCTGCGCACCGTTATCAGCGGTTTTCTTGCTTTTGTATTGTCGCTTCTGCTCTGTGGTCTGGTGGCGGCCACCTGTCTGTTCCACACCATTTTTGATGAGCAATTCGTCATGAACCGTTTGGAGCAGGCGGATTTCTATGAAAAAACCGCTGCCACCATCACGGACAATATGGAATCCCTGGGGATTCCCGGCGGCATCCCCGCCGAGGTATTTGATGGGTTTGTCACAGGGGAAATGGTGGAAAAGGACGTAGTGAATGGAATCACCGCCGCCTTTGAAGGCAATTCCTCCTATCAGTTGAACCTGACCCCTATCCGAGAGGAATTGAACCAGCGGTTCACCGCCTACGCTGAGAGCCAAAGCATCACCTTGACAGAAGAAATCCAGGAAGGGCTGAACAACCTGGTGGAGTACTGCACCACGGAATACCGTCAGCAGGTCACCATTCCCTTTATCGAAACCTTTGGACAGATCCGCATGATGTTTGCCAGAGGCTACAACGCCGGGTTGGTCATTTGCGCCATTCTCTGTGTGCTCCTGGTCGTATTCCTTTTCAGCATCCGGCGGTATAAGCATCGGGCGCTTCGCTTCCTGGTATACAGTTTCTGGGGCGGCGCGCTGATGACCGGGGCCTTCCCCGCCTATGTCCTCATCGGTAAAACCTATGAACGGATTCACCTTTCCCCGGAGCATGTATACAACGCCTTTGTGGGCCTGATCAACACCTGTATCCATAGCCTACTCATTGGCAGCGTGATCCTGTTCGTCATTGGTGTCCTGCTGATGATCGGGGTG
Organism: Candidatus Avimonas narfae; assembly: GCA_904395335.1. Classification (GTDB taxonomy): domain Bacteria; phylum Bacillota; class Clostridia; order Oscillospirales; family Acutalibacteraceae; genus Avimonas_A; species Avimonas_A narfae. Next base: position 9,563 of record CAJFNR010000069.1, read on the forward strand.
CCGTTCCTCAAAAAATGGGAATTGAACCGAAAACACCGTAAAACGGAATAAAAAAGGAAACCTCTTCTTCGAAGAGGTTTCCTTTTTTACAGAATCAAGAACATAAGTTCTTAATTCTGCTCTCTCTTTATTCTCTTTATATTATACTGTAGATAACCATCAGATAGAAAGGACAATGACCATGAATATTCCCACTCCCTCTGCATTATTGGAACAGACCGACTCTTTCCCTCAACAGCAAGTGGATCTATCCCGCATGACCAAACCTCCCCACTCTACCTTTGAAGTAAGCGGAAAACACTGGATCTCCTTTTGTAGCAACGATAACGAATACCTCTGCACCAAAAAAGCATTTTCTCTCCCACTGATGATTCGTACCCGCGTCAAGACCGATCATCAAAACATTCGCCTATATTACCACCGCGGGGAAGTAATCCTGAACTGGGAATGCAATGAACCGGAGCTCCGCTATCACGATCCTCTCACCGGAAACAACAATGGTTACAACGGCCGGGGAAAAATAGCCGAAAATCAGTGGCACGACATTACATGGATACTGCAGAAAGAATATATGGCCATAGTGGTAGATGGTGAAATCCGCTACTGCGGCATCGACTCCGACTATCATCATCAATGGGACAAGGCTTCTTCCCTGCGGGCCGGCGCCGGTGTTGGCTCCGCATGGAACAGTACTGTAACGGTGGAGTCCTTTGCCGTTGCCTCATTGAGCCCTACGCCTTTCCCTTGGGGATCTCTTGGCAGTGTAACCGCTGAAGCCCTCCTTTCATCATTAACCATTCAAAACGAACAGACCTTTTCCTCCATGGATATGGAGCTGGCTGTCAAGCCATTGGATCAGTCCGTGATTACCGAAACAGGGATGCAAATGGGCTTTGCTCCGGACGAATTCCTTTTGGAAGATCCCATCGTTCATACAGCCCCCATCCGGATCGATGCCCGTGTTCAAACGCAGGGTGGCCTGCGGATTTTTTACAATTACGGTATGCTGGTCTTTGGGGATATGTGGTACAGAGAGTATCTGCATTATACCGATCCCCTGATTGCAGGTCATCATTATGATTGTTCCATGCCCCCGCTGTCCCCGGACGATTTTCACGATATTACTTGGATCATCCATCGGGAATATTGGGCCGTAATCGTTGACGGAAACATGGTCCTGTATCGTAAAGACATGCCCTATCAACAGCAGCCGGACGCCTCTCTCTCCGGTAAATTGACCGTAGGTGTTTCCTGCGGCACCATTACGGTATCCCGCTTGACAGTACGCGAACTGATATAAAACCAAAAGGTCGGATCTCCTGCGAATGAGGAGGTCCGACCTTTTTAAGTCCTGTTAGATCTTTGGATGAGCTCATAAAATACGAATAGGACAAAAATTATACAGGTAAAAAGGGCGATATACTGAACCGTGAACCAGCTGAATTCCTCCATCATCCTCTCTACAATAGAGGGAATATTCAATGCATCCCAGCTGTTGAAACGCAAGAACCGCCCGATATAAATCCCCACCCCGCATAACAGCGACACCGCTCCCACCGCGCACCAGGAGAACAGTGAACCGCGGACACTGGCCAGCCATCCCCGCACCTGGCGAAGGGATTCCAGTCCCATCAATGTGCCCATCACGGCCCCGACGCCGATGACCAGCAGCTGAATCCATTGATGTATACTGGTGCTGTAGATCACGCCGCCAGCTCCGGCGGTACTCATCCCTTTGGGGACATGGATGAGATCGGTCAGCAGGTAAAACGCATTGGGCAAAAACAAAATCCACAAAACCGCCAGGACAGCCGTCAGCCAGCGTCTGCGCACAGTCTCTGCGATGCTCACGAACACCAGCGGCAGCAGGGCCAGAAAGACATTCCACCCCATCATAAAGTACAGATACTGCCCCCGCGTGATCAGCAGGACAAAGCAGGCCAGCTCATACGCCGCCACCGGCAGAAGGAGCGGCCAAAAAGTGCGCCACCCCCGGCCGGTTTGTTCCCGCCCGCTCATGGCAAAATGTGCCCCGCCGCACGATAAAGCCGGTACCATTCCTCCCGCGTCAGCTCGACGTCCGCTGCACGGGCAATTTCCTCCAGGCGGCTGACCTTCATGGTGCCGGTAAGGATCTGCATACCGGCAGGATGGCGCAGGATCCAGGCGGCGGCAGTGCCGGTTTTGGTCAGGCCATGGGCCTCCGCCACCTCCTGCAGGGCCTGGTTCAGCTCGGGATAAGCCGGATCGTCCAGAAACACGCCGCCGAAAAAGCCGTGCTGGAAGGGCGACCAAGCCTGAATGGTCACCTGATGCTGGCGGCAGTAATCCAGGACGCTGCCGTCCCGTTCCACCGCCCCTTCCGTCTCCATATTGACCTCCATGCCGCTGCTGATCATATGGCTGTTGGTCAGGCTGAACTGGAGCTGGTTCACCATCAGCGGCTGACGGCAGAAGCGCGACAACAGCGCCATTTGGGAGGGCTTTTGATTGGACACGCCGAAATACCGGACCTTACCCTCCCGGTGCAGAAGATCAAAGGCTTCCGCCACCTCCTCCGGCTCCATCAGCGCGTCCGGGCGGTGCAGCAGTAGGACATCCAGATAATCGGTGTGCAGCCGCTTCAGGCTCCCCTCCACCGCCTCCAAAATATGCTTCTTGGAACAATCGTACATGACGCCGGGCACAATCCCGCATTTGGACTGGATGAGCATCCGGCTACGCCATTCGGGATGACGCTGCAGAACGGAACCAAAGAGCGATTCGCACGCCCCGTGGCCATAAATATCGGCGTGATCAAAAAAATTGGCCCCCAGCTCCAAGGCACTCTGCAAAAAGCGCTCCGCTTCCGTCTCCTTCAGCGATTCGATGCGCATACAGCCCACTGCCATGGCAGGGACCTCCACCCCACTGGTTCCCAAAGGTACCTGTTTCATGATCATGCTCCTTTATCACGATTTGCTTCTACACTACCCTGCCCGGAGGCGTCTGTCAAGAGCAAAGCGATAACAACTCCACAGCCTCCGGCCTTAACCTTCTAAAATATGGATATTCAAAGTTTATTCTTCTCTTTTTGATGTAAAATTCTCTTTTTCTTGAATTTGCTCACTTAATACAGATAATAAACACAAAATTTATCAATCCGTACAACCCCAAATGAGTTGAACAATGGTCATTTAAATGGTAAAATAAAAAATATTGTGTAGTTTAACTGCATCTTTTTTCAAGGAGGGATCGCTATGGAGTATGACAGCCGCATGGGTATTGCTTATGATACTATATTTTTTGGTGTCATTTATTTTAACACAGACGCATACAAGCAATCCATGCTGACAAATTACGACATTTCAGATACCGACTTGAAATATTTTTATTCTCTCGGGGAGTCCATTCCACCACCGCCTCCGGCACTATATCCATTCTATTATTGTGATTTCAGAAAGGCAAGTTTTTTGTCTGACTGCTTTATCAATCGCTTTGACTTCGGTCAGGAAGATGCGCTGTCATTCTTTAAAAGGCTACTGGATCATCCCTCCTCGTTCCTGAATGATCTTTTCCAATATTATCTTAAATCTTCAGACGAAATCGTTTACAGCCGTAAAGCGCAATTTATTCAGAAAATCGTTGAATTGGACTATGATCACGAACTGCTCTTTCAGCTGATCAACCTATGGAGTGATTATAAGCCTGTGTTGCAGGCGCTCTATGATTTTATCGTTGCTTGCTATAATGCGGTCAGCGAATTGTTTGCTAAGGAGGAATGCGGACTGATCCGCAACCTGCTAAGGGTATTCAAGAGAGAGCAGTTTCTGGATCACTTAAACGTCCTCCCTGACATTGATTACTCAAAGATGAACAAAAAAGACAGGATGAGTATCAGTCTCCTGAATATGCCATTGGTCTTTCTAAAAAGTACCGCTGAAAAGCACAGCTTTATATTGGGATCCCGCTGTCACCAATATCTTGACTTACAAAAAAATTATGATAAAATATCTGCTACAACACTTTGCGCCGCTTTGGGTGATCCCTTAAAAGCAGAAATTTTGTCATATCTGAATGAGAAGGAATACACGGTTACCCAGCTCTCGGAAAAAATATTTCAAAGCAGACAAACCATCAACCGCCATGTCCTTTGGCTTTTGGATTTCATGTTTATCACCGTAGCGGAAAGAAAGGGGTTAGAGGTCTATTATAAAATCAATCGGGAGTTCTTTATAGCAGCAAAAGATATTCTGGACAAATATCTTTTGAATTTTAATCGTCCATATTTTTTAGGAGATGATCGTTATGAAAATTTGGAAAGCACCTAAAGTCCTCAGCCTGACCGAAACGGACATGAAAAATTCTGTTAAAGCAATGGCCTGTTCGAGTTGGATGGAGTGTAAGACCCTCTATAGAAAAGCCTGGTAAATTTTTTTCCGATTCCATAGGGCTGTCAAACTGTAATCTCATATTTTTTATATTCCATGTACTACGTGTAAAACATGTTCACATCTACTAAAATGAGGGCGATGGTTTTCAAACCATCGCCCTCATTTTAGTAACAGAGCTTTCAAAAATACGGACAGTACGGATGCTTCTGCACAGCATCCCGCCGGATATCGATACGAATTCCATCAAATCGGATCTGCCCCCAGAATCCCGTTTTTATGTCAACGAAACAGGGTCAGCAGGCGGGACGCAGAAAGCCTTGGGCATCGCGACATACTCCTACCAGGCATACGAAGCAGGGGGATTTCCGCCCTTCTTATTAGGCGCTTACCAAACGAGCTGTCTATAATACAGGGGGGAAAGTCCCGACTACCCTCTGGTGATGGAATGGTTATCTTTGTCACATAGCAAAATTTGTGAGTAATTTACGTCCGCTTTAATTCCTCTCCGACGGGCCGCTTCGCTTTTACGGCAATACCTCCAAAAGGTGGGATATATCCCGAACCACTGCATCCGTCCATGCGGATAAAATTTCGCGGTTCCTTTCGGTTTTGGCAATGCCGATGGCTCGGATCCCCGCGTTTCTCGCAAACCGCATATCGGTGAGCGTATCGCCCACCATGACGGCCTCTTCTGCCTGCAACCCTTCCCGCCGGCAAAAATCAAGGGCGCAGTAGGGATCTGGCTTTGCCGGATAATGCCCGTCATCGGTGTAAACCGCGTCGAAAAGCTCCGTCATCCCCAGCGCCTGCAAGCATTGCTGCGTCGCGGCGGCCTGATCTGTCGTCACCACCGCCAGCTTTATTCCCCGCGTTTTCAACTTTCGCAGCGTCTCCACGGCGCCGGCACAATCGGGGCGGATGATCCCGTCGGATATATGACGATGGTAAGCCTCTTCCGTCCGCCTGGTGATTTCTTCCAGCATCCAGTTTCCGCCCCGTTCCTTCAAAACCCCATAGAGGGCCTGCCCCATGTCCTTATATGTCCCGCAGCACAGCGCACCGGTGATATCCGTTGCGCCGTTTCCTACTCCCAATGCGGAGAGCAGTTCTCCGACAGCGGAGAGATCGCCTCCCAATCCCCTGAGCAAATCCTCCAGAGCCCCATAGGAAGCTGTCCGCCAAAAGGCGTCGAACTCCATCAGGGTCCCGTCCTTATCCAGTAGTACCGCCTTTGTTTTCATAAACCTCTCCCCCCAACCCCAAAAAGTATTCAGAGAAAACAAAACCCCGAAAACAGGCGTTTCGGGGTTTTGTATGGACAGCAACTATCTCTTGGGTAAGTGAGATTAGCGCTTGCTGAACTGCGGAGCGCGACGGGCAGCCTTGAGGCCGTACTTCAATCGTCTGAGCGATGATTTTCCTTGATATTCCGGGCTTTTTTGAGCCTCGGCC
>CAJFNR010000070.1 GCA_904395335.1 Candidatus Avimonas narfae
AGAGCCCTTTGCGCCAGTAGCTCAGCTGGATAGAGTGTTTGGCTACGAACCAAAAGGTCAGGGGTTCGAGTCCCTTCTGGCGCGCCAAAAGAGACGGCTATTTCGGCCGTCTCTTTTTTATTTACCTTTTAAACATGGCCGGGAGACACGGTCTCCCGGCCATGTTTATATAAAGGTAGTGTTACAGGACACCAGTCACCGAACCGAGATAAGTAAAAGTCCAGTCACCATTATAATTGTTATGCATGCTGTTAACAATGATACCTCCCGGATATAACTCACCGGTTAAGGAATTGGTGCAACAGCCCAACACTCCAAAAGAAGAAACACTGGAGATAATGCGATAGTTATTTCCCTGCACATGGACGATTCGGTTATATACAGGGTATTCCCCCATTGTTACCTGAGTGGGTTCAGGAGCAATAAAATTCAGATTGGCCCAGGTACCACCGCCATACATACGAATGTTGTAGGTCCCATCACCTTGCGCGTATACCGCCCACCGGGAATTATTTCCCGCCGACGTCGTCAGAATCGCCTTACCACCAGGGGTAGTATCATGGCTCAGATAACGCCCCGCTTTTTGATTGTAAATGGTATAGACGCCTGTCTTCAAAGAATTCGAGGTAGAGGCCTCTACAAACTGCCAGTTGAGTCCGGTCAACCCGTATTTTAATACCACCTTGTCGCCGTCAAACCCGATCTGCCACATAACATCATCGGATGCGGTAAGCAGATAATGAGAAGTGAATTCGTAGGCATTCCACCACTGATTATCCGCCATGGTGTTGCTTTCCATGCGAATTTCCGCACCTTGCGTTCTAGAGGGGGCCGTCAGGGCGTAGGATCCACTGATAAACTGATATCCTTTCCCTGCACGATAAGTCATGGTGAACGCCGTGGCCTGTGTACGTTCGGAAACCATTTCTACTGGATAACTATTGTCCTCTGAACTATACTTGCCGAGATCCAGGTACTGGTCATTCACCATAACATAATACTTTTGACCTCTGATTACCGTCAAGGATTCTTTTATGTACGAAGTGTCTGCCGAAGCGCCGAACGCCCCTATTGTCATTGGCATGGCTACCATTGCCAGGGAAAGAAGTGCGGATAGAACTCTGCGTCTTAACTTCATTCAAAACACCCTTTCTTTTATTTCGGAAAAAGAAGAATATTTGTGTCGCGCGCCACAAATTTTATTCTTTTTCCATTACGCGAATTATAATAACATATAATAAAACAATTTTCAACATCCACTTCTGACTATATGCTTTTTGCCTATAATGTTAAAGGGCTACACGTACACAACAAAAAAAGCTCCTTTCTTTCAGATTTCATCAATTTTATTAATGATTCGATGTGTTAGCAAAAAAGGATCAGGCAGCACCGTGAGTGCTGCCTGATCCTTTTTCATAAAAAATTATGCGCGGTCCTCAGTCATCTATATCCTGTTCCCATTTGATCACAGCTCCGTCCGACTGGCGAATTTCACAATCGTATTCGGTTCGCCCATCTCTCAGCTCGATCTCATAAATCATCTGCCCGTCGTCGCGGTCCAGCTCACAGGAAATGATCTGTGCCCCCGGAGCCCGGTTCTGTGCAATACTGCGTGCTTCTGCTTCGCTGATGCCCGTGCCGCCATTGGAGTCTCCCCCGCTGATGTCCTCATACTGGTAAGAAAGCACGGTGCCGGTAGCCGCATCGATTGTATAATCATACCCCCGGCTGCTGGTGTAGAACTCAATTTCATAGACTGTACGGCCGTCGTCTCTATCCTGTTCTGTCTTTTTAAAGGTAACGCTGTCCGCGGAGATTCCCGCATGGGTCAACGCTGCCTGCTTGGCTTCCTCCAGGCTCACCGCCGCATCCGAGGAAGGCTGGGTGGACGTGGAAGAGCCGCTGATTGCCTTAATTTTATACGAAAGCACCGTCCCGGTACCGGCATCTACTATATAATCATAACGACTGGCGGAATCCTGGAATTCCAGCTCGTAAACGGTACGACCGTCATCGGTATCCTGTTCCGTCTTGGTAAAGGCGACGCTGTCCGCGGAAACCCCCGCATGGGTCAACGCTGCCTGTTTGGCTTCCTCCAGGCTCACCTGAACACCGCCGGAGCCGTTCGGGCGTGCGCTGCCGATGAGCCCCGTTTCGTAGGACAGCACAGCACCGGTGGTGGCGTGGATTTCATATTCATACTCCCGATCGATGGTATAAAAATCCACATCGTACTCCACCGCGCCGTCATCAAAATCCAACTTGATCCTTTGCTGGGTCACATCACTTTCCGCCACCCCGGCATGGGAAAGGGCCGCCTGAAGCGCCGCCTGTTCCCCGATATACGCCTTATCGCTGGCGGTACCGACCGATTGTATGGCATCCTGCTGCGTATTGTCCTGTGCTTCCAGCAGCAGGTTGAGCTCATTGATGGACAACGCTGCCAGTCCCTCTTCGGACAGCAGGGGGTTGGCCGTCGTAAGCGTCTGGATCAAGGAGGCCTTGCCCATGGAAATCCCGTATTTGTCCGCCATGGCCTGAAGAGTATCATCCGACGCTGTCTTGGGCAGATTCTGGCTGAGCACCGCTCCGTCGATGGACTGGGCAGAAAGGATCCGATTGATCTCCTCTACAATCTCTATCTGAAGCTGTTCCCCGCGCTGGGAATCATCGTTCTCCACTGTCACCAGAATGGAATTGGCCAGATCGTCGATATATCCATGCTTGACCAGCGACCCCAGCAGCGCATTGACCGCCACCTTGAGATCCGTCCCCTTCAGATCCATGCCGTCCAGAATCTGCACCGCGTCTTCGTTCTGCGCCGTTACCTCCCGCACCTTTTCCTTGGCGTTCAGCCGAATTTCAATGCTGGGGTTGACATCCAGTACGATTTCGGAATCCACCGCCAGATTCCGCTGATAATATAAAGTTCCTCCCAGGCAGCCGCCTCCGATAACCAATACGGCTGCGGCAGCTGTGGCAAGGCGGGCCCATAACGGGATAACTCTTTTGGTTTTTTCCTGTTCCATAATCGGCTCTCCTTCCTGATGATCGCATCGGGAAAGAAGCTCGGACAGCTTTTCCGGACCGGCGGGCGCCGCATGCTCCAACGCCTGCCGGATTTTTTTTCCCATTTCCCGGTTATTCATGCTCCGATTCCTCCTCCCATGCCTTTTTCAGTTTTTTCATGGCCCTGTGGTATTTGGACAGGACCGTGGACAGAGGCAGTCCCAGCGCCTCGGCAATTTCCCGGAACCTCATACCGCTGACAGAATGAAGCACCACCAGGCGGTATTCGTCCGCACCCAGCCTCTGCAGCAGGCTGCGCAGCACTATCTGTTCCTCGGAGGGAAGGCCGCTTGCCACAGCCTCCATACGGTTCCAGCTTTCTTCGGGAAGGACCGTCTCACGTTGTCCTTCCCTCATCCGCCGCCGCGCGGTATTTTTGGCTACCCCCATCAGCCAGGCCATGGGCGTCCCCTGGGGACGGTATCTCCCGGCCGACCGGTAGGCCGCCAGATAGGCATCCTGAAGGGCATCTTCCGCCTCCTGACGGTCCAGATAGGACAGCAGGAAAGCAAAAAGGGCTGTCCGTGTTTCCTCATAAAATGAGGCGAAAGCGTCTTTATTGCCCTGCGCTATTTGCAAAATCTGCTGTTCCATCCGCCCGGTGGCGTCCTTTTCCCCCATCTCATGGCTGCCTTTCTGCCCTCTGTACTTACTAATGCCAGAAGAGCCTTATTTTATTGCATGAAAACAAAAAATTTTTTGTTGCTTTCATTATAGTTTACCCTCCGGGAAAATCAAGCGGAAAACAGCTTGGGCATACCGCGTAAAGTGGATTTTTCCCCGTTCAATTTCAACGACCTGTCGCTTGTCTCCCTGTTCCACTTCTTTTATACTGAAGTCAACGCCGGCGTAAATGATAGGAGGAATCGGTATGATAAACGCGGAAAGAACCGGGGCGTATATTCAGACGCTCCGAAAAGAAAAAGGTATGACGCAGACGGAGCTTGGGGAGCGGCTCGGACTTTCCTGCCAGGCGATTTCCAAATGGGAACGTGGGGGTTCACTTAGATAAAGATACCACATCAATAATCCCACGCTGACTTTTGCTCAACCGATACAGCCAGAGGGCTGGATAACAAG
>CAJFNR010000071.1 GCA_904395335.1 Candidatus Avimonas narfae
GCATACTACTGCCAGGGCCGCTATATTTCATATCAAACTATGTTAGTGTCCCTGGGCCTGGAGCCGCCCCTTCGGGCCGGTTCCCTCCATCAATTGTGAATCAATACAAACAGCCCCTTAGAAGCCATCCCCTTGAGGCGGTAAGCTTCTTTCCTATGGCTTCCCAGTACAAGGAATCTTCTTTTATCCACCTCATCAATCGCCGCTACCGGTCTTCTTTCAATTCCGGCGCGCCAAAACCCGACCGAAAGGCAGTCCCCTCCCCTTAAGGGAAAGCCTTTGCATATCCTAAATATCCCCTCCGAAGCCGGAAAACAGGCTTCCTTCAGAAGCATCGTATATCCATCCAAAACGATATGAGATGCGTAGTAAACCGGAATAGATCCCTTACCGTTTTATAAACCAAACAAAATCAACCCCGACAGGAGGTCTTTGAGGTGAAAGATGGATTTCTCCGTGTGGCGGCGGCCACGCCGTCCATTCGACCGGCCGATGTCGCCGGCAATGTGGACGCGGTACTGGAGCTTGTCCGGCAGGCGCCGGAGGACACAGCCCTGCTGGTGTTCCCGGAGCTGTGTCTGACCGGATATACCTGCAGCGACCTGTTTTTACAGCCCGCTCTGTTGAAAGCGGCGGAGGAAGGGCTGCGCCGCCTGCTGGACGCCACCGTAGGGGTGGACACCGTGCTAGCGGTGGGCCTGCCGGTCAGCGCGGGAGCCGCCCTATACAACTGCGCCGCCGTCTGTCAGCGGGGCTGCCTGCTGGGCCTGGTTCCCAAAACCCATTTGCCGGGCTACGGCGAATTCTATGAGCCGCGGCAATTCACCCCCGCGCCGGCAGATCCGCTGGCGCTGACCTTTGCCGGGCAGCAGACTGTGCTGGGCGCCGGGCAGCTGTTTGCCTGCCGGAGCCTGCCCGATTTCATACTGGGGGTGGAAATCTGCGAGGATATGTGGGCGGCTATCCAGCCCTCCCAGCAGCTGGCTGCCGCGGGAGCCACCGTCATCGCCAACCTGTCCGCCAGCGATGAGAGCATCGGTAAGGGCGATTACCGCCGGGAGCTGGTGACCTCCCAGTCCGCACGGCTGCTGTGCGCCTATGTATACGCTGACGCCGGGGAAGGGGAATCCACCACCGATCTGGTGTTTTCCGGGCACAACCTCATCGCGGAAAACGGCGTTCTCCTGGCGGAGAGCCGCCGGTTTGAAACCGGCGTCACTGCTGTTACCGAAATCGACCTGTCCCGCCTGGTCTTTGACCGGCGGCGCATGAACGTGTTCCGGGATGGACCGTCTCTTCCCCGGGTGGAATTCGATCTGCCGGTGCGGGAGCTGGCCCTGACGCGCAAGCCGGAGCCACTCCCCTTCGTTCCCTCCGGAACGGGAGCCCAGGAGCACCGCTGTGAAGAAGTACTGACCATCCAGGCCGCCGGGCTGGAGCAGCGGCTCCGCGTCACCGGAAGCCGTGCTGTCATCGGCCTATCGGGCGGCCTGGATTCCGCCCTGGCCCTGCTGGTGACCTGCCGCGCCTATGACCGTCTGGGCCGTCCCCGGTCGGAAATTCAGGCCGTGACCATGCCTTGCTTCGGGACCACAGGGCGCACCCTGGGCAATGCCCGGACGCTGGCCACCGCCAGCGGTGCCACACTGTCGGAGATCACGGTGGGTGAGGCAGTAACCCTCCATCTGCGGGATATCGGCCACGAAGGGGCTCACGATGTCACCTATGAGAACGCCCAGGCCCGGGAACGCACTCAGGTACTCATGGATCTGGCTAATCGGATGAACGGCCTGGTGGTGGGCACCGGCGACTTGTCCGAACTGGCCCTTGGCTGGGCCACCTACAACGGCGATCACATGTCCATGTACGGGGTCAATGCCTCCGTGCCCAAGACGCTGGTGCGGTATTTGGTGGCCTATGAGGCCCGGCGGTACGGCGGCGAGCTGGGACGCGCCCTGAACGATATCCTGGAAACGCCGGTGAGCCCGGAGCTGCTGCCGCCGGAAAACGGCGTTATCTCCCAGAAAACGGAGCAGCTGGTGGGCCCCTATGAACTGCACGACTTCTTCCTGTATCACATGCTGCGCTTTGGCGCCCCGCCGCGCAAAATATACCGTCTGGCCCAGGCGGCCTTTGCCGGCCGCTTTGCCCCGGAGGAAATCAAAAAATGGCTTGTTACCTTCCTGCGCCGGTTTTTTGCTCAGCAATTCAAGCGCTCCTGCCTGCCGGACGGTCCCCGGGTAGGCAGCGTGGCCCTCTCTCCCCGCGGGGATTGGCGCATGCCTTCCGACGCCAGTGCCGCCCTCTGGCTGAAGGAGGCGGAGGCTTTGTAAAGGCGGTGCCGTTATCATCATAGGAAGGACCAGATAAACAGGGCTTGCAAACCTTCCCGATAAAAACAGATAAGAGGGGCAAAAGTCTCAGAACTTTTGCCCCTCTTATCTGTTATAGAGCCTACCTAAACAACGAAGCAGTCGGGTGTTCTCTTTCCCCGCCCTGCCTTTTCAAAAACAGCGATACAACAAAAAAGACCCGAATCCGAGACGGCAGGGCCGTTCGGCTTCAGGTCTTCTTCTCATTTCCGTATCACGCGGAAGGGTTACGCCTGCGCCTTCTTCGCGAGGGCGGACTTTCTCCTGGCGGCGGTATTTTTGCGCAGGAGTCCCTTGGCGACGGCCTGGTCAATCTTCTTGACGGCCAGACGGACGGCCTGGTCCTTGTCGGCAGCGCCGGTCTCGATAGCGATGTTCGCCTTTTTGATGTCGGTGCGCAGAGCCGAGCGGAGGGCTTTGTTCTTCTCGGTCTTGGCGGCGATCACCTTGACGCGCTTTTTGGCGGATTTGATGTTGGGCATGGTCACACCTCCTCTGCTGAAGCAATTCGAAATCCCAATTCGCGTACGCATTATCATAGCATTCTTTATCCAAAATTGCAACTTCTTTTTTTTCGACAGCTTCATCGGGAAAAAAGATACAAAAAATTTACAGCTGTCCCCGGCAAAACGAGTGACAAATCCTCCGCTGAATGGTATCATAAAGAACTGTATAAAAGAGGGGCCTGTCCCCTGCGAAGGAGAAGAAACCATGCTGAATGCTCAGTGGAAACGGTTCAAAAGCGGCACCGATATACGCGGCTGCGCCTTGGATGGTGTGGAGGGAGAGCCGGTCAACCTCACCGACGAAGCGGTGGAGCGTATGGCCGCCGGATTCCTGTTGTGGCTGTCCGGCAGGACAGGGAAAGCAGGAGACACCCTGACCGTATCGGTGGGACGGGACAGCCGTCTGTCCGGCCCGCGCATCCGCGACGCTGTGGTACGGGCGCTGACGGCCGGCGGTGCCCGAGTGCTGGACTGCGGCATGGCCTCCACCCCGGCCATGTTCATGACCACGGTGGACCTGGGCTGCGACGGCGCGGTACAGATCACGGCCAGTCACCATCCCAGCCACCGCAACGGGCTGAAATTTTTCGTGCCCCAGGGCGGTCTGGAGGGCGAGGACATCGAGGCTATTCTGGAAAACGCCCAGGAAGGGCGCTCCTGCACCGCCGGACAGCCGGGCAAGACGGAGAAAACCGATTACATGACTGCCTACGCAGCCCGGCTGCGCCGCCTCATCGTGGACGGCGTCGGCGCAGGGGATCAGCCGCTGAAGGGCTTTCATCTTCTGGTGGATGCGGGCAACGGCGCCGGCGGCTTTTACGCCACCCAGGTGCTGGAGCCCTTAGGCGCGGATATTTCCGGCAGCCAGTTTTTGGAGCCGGACGGACACTTCCCCAATCACATCCCCAACCCGGAAAATGAGGAAGCCATGGCCTCTGTATGCGCTGCGGTGAAACAGCACGGCGCAGATCTGGGCATTATTTTCGATACCGATGTGGACCGGGCCGGCCTGGTGGGGCCTGACGGGCGGGAGATCAACCGCAACCGCCTGGTGGCTCTGGCCGCCGCTATCGCGCTGGAAAATGAACCGGGAGGTACAGTGGTCACCGACTCAGTAACCTCCCGCGGCCTAAAGGAATTCATTGAAAAAACGTTGGGGGGCCGCCATCACCGCTTCAAGCGGGGCTATAAAAACGTCATCGACGAGGGGTTGCGTCTCAACGCCGCCGGAGAAAACTGTCCCCTGGCCATCGAGACCTCCGGCCACGCGGCGCTGAGGGAGAATTATTTTCTGGACGACGGCGCCTATCTGGCCACCCGCCTAATCATTCGGGCCGCTCAGTTGCGCCGGGAGGGCCGCACGCTGAACGACCTCATTGCGGCGCTGGCCGAGCCGGCGGAGGGCATCGAACTGCGTTTCTCCATCCGGGAAACGGATTTCCGCGCCTACGGCGAGGAGGTCATCCGTGAACTGGAACAGTATGCCCATAAGCAGGGATGGGAGGTAGCAGACGACAGCCGGGAAGGGGTGCGCATCAGCTTCGGCCCCGCCGATGGGGACGGCTGGCTACTGCTGCGCCTGAGCGTACACGACCCCGTCATGCCCCTGAACATTGAAAGCGACCGGCGTGGCGGCTGCCGTCAGATCGCGGAGAGGCTGGCCCCCTTCATCGCCTGCCAGGGAGGGCTGGATGCCTCCGCCCTGGAGCAGTATCTGGAAAAATAAGTTTTAGATTGACTGTTGTGAAATATAGGCGCTGAACCAGTATACCATAGGGAAGGAGACAAAGCCATGAGCAGTCCAGACTGGACCGAGCTTTGCCTGGAAATTGCCGTGGAGGATACCGACCGGGCAGCAGCTATCGCCAACATGGCGGTGCCTTACGGCATTTACATCGAGGATTACAGCGATCTGGAACAGGGGGCGCGGGACATTGCCCATATCGACCTGATTGATGAGGAACTTCTGGCCCGCGACCGCACCCGGGCGCTGATTCATTTGTACATCAGCCCGGAGGACAATCCGGCGGAAGCCGCGGCCTATCTGCGGGAACGGTTGACAGCGGAGGGCATCCGCCATGAACTGAAGGACCGGCAAGTGAAGGAGGATGACTGGGCCAACGGCTGGAAACAATACTTCAAGCCCCTGCCGGTAGGAAAGCGGTTGCTGATCCGTCCCACCTGGGAGGAAGCCGGAGACCCCGGCGGACGGCAGGTGCTGTCCATCGATCCGGGTATGGCCTTCGGCACCGGCGGACATGAAACCACCCGGCTGGTGCTGGAAACATTGGAGGAGCTGGTCTTTCCCGGCGCCGAGCTGCTGGACGTGGGCTGCGGCAGCGGCATCCTGTCCATTGCGGCCCTGCTGCTGGGCGCCTCCCGCACGGTGGGAGTGGATATCGACCCGCTGGCGGTAAAAACCGCGGAGGAAAACGGCCGTATCAACGGCTTCACCCCTCCCCGTTACACCGTAAAAACCGGGAACCTGGCCCGGGATGTGGAGGGAACCTACGACGTGGTGGCCGCCAACATTGTGGCGGACGCCATTATCGCCCTGTCGCCGGAGGTCCCCCGTTTTCTGAAGCCGGGGGGCGTGTATGTCATGTCCGGCATCATCGACACACGGGAGCGGGAGGTATTGGAAACGCTGGAGCGCTGCGGCCTGACGCTTACCGAACGAAGGGAAGCCAAGGGCTGGCTGTGTCTGACGGCCCGACCCCGGTAACGGAAAGGAAGCGAATGCGTTGGCGCAGCACAACCGGCTGGACAATCTGGGCTTTCATTTGTTCGTCCCCCTGTGCAACCAGTGCCGCAACCGGGAGCTGCACCGCCCCGGGGAGGGACGGGAGCTGACCTGCCGGGTGCTGGGTGAGATCCCGGCCCCTCTGCTGGCCTGTGAGACGGACGAATGCCCGCATTTTGAAATGGACGAGGATCAGGCGGAGCTGTACAAGGGCCTGATCTGACAGAAAAAGGAGGGTTCCCTATGCCTTTGGCGGCATCCGAGGCTTGGACCGCCCGCACCGCCCTGTTGCTGGGGCAGGAGGGCGTAGACCGACTGGCCGCCGCGTCGGTGGCTGTGTTTGGTCTGGGCGGTGTAGGCTCCTATGCCGCGGAGGCGCTGGCCCGGGCCGGCGTGGGGCGCCTGATTCTGGTGGACGGCGACGTGGTGGAAGAAACCAACCTCAACCGCCAGCTTGTCGCCCTGCACTCCACCCTGGGCCGTTCTAAGGCGGAGGTGGCCGCGCAGCGGGTGCTGGACATCGCCCCTGGCTGCCGGGCGGAGGCCCATGCAATGTTTTATCTGCCGGAACAGGGACAGGGGCTGATAGACGGCTGCGATTACGTGGCCGACTGCATAGATATGGTGTCTGCCAAGCTGGCGCTGGCAGAGGAGTGCCGGGACAAAGGCATTCCCCTGATCAGCGCCATGGGCTGCGGCAACCGGCTGGACCCCACCCGGTTCCGGGTGACGGATATCTATGAGACCTCCGGATGCCCGCTGTGCCGTGTCATGCGGCGGGAGCTGCGCCGGAGGGAAATTCCCGCCTTGAAGGTGGTCTATTCCGACGAGCCTGCCCGAACCCCTGCCGTCTCCCCCGGGGAAGGGCGCCCTTCCCCGGGGAGCCTGTCCTTTGTCCCTGGGGCGGCGGGCTTGATCCTGGCGGGGGAGATCGTCCGCTTTCTCGCCGGGACACGGGCGGAGGAACAGCCCTGAGAATACAGCAAGGAGGAACGGTATGCCCCGCTTTTTTCTTTCCCCTGAGGCCTGTGGCCCGGAAGGGCCGGCCCGGTTGACCGGGTCAAACGCCCGGCACATCGGCCGGTCGCTGCGGATGCGCGCCGGGGACAACGTGACGGTCTGCGACGGCCAGGGAACGGATTATTTTTGCGAAATCACTGCCATCGGCGAGGAAACCGTGGATTTAAAAGTCCTTTATCATACGCCCACGGCCTGTGAACCCACCGTTCGCCTGACCCTGTATCAGGGCCTTCCCAAGGGTGACAAGCTGGAATGGATCATTCAAAAGGCGGTGGAGCTGGGAGCCGCCCGGATCGTCCCTGTACAGACCGCCCGCAGCGTGTCCCGCGTTTCCGACCGGGACGCGAAAAAGCAGGCCCGTTGGCAAAAAATCGCGGACGAGGCGGCGGGACAATGTGGGCGGGGCATCCTCCCCGCAGTAGAGGCTCCCCTTTCCTTCCGCACACTGCTGGAACGACTGGATCGGGAAGAAGCGGATACGCGCCTATTGCTGTATGAGGGAGGCGGGGAACCGCTCTCCCGGCTGGTTGACCGGAATACCCTCTCCGCCTCCCTCTTCATCGGGCCGGAGGGAGGCTTTGATCCGGAAGAGGTGGCGGCGCTGTCCACACGGGGCGCCCGTGCCGCCACACTGGGCAAGCGCATCCTCCGGTGTGAAACCGCGCCGCTGGCAGCGCTGTCCGTCGTGCTGGCCTTGACGGGTAATATGGAGTAGCCACAGTCATCTGCCGCTGTATGGTACCGCCACATGTATAGTAAGAACGGTAGCAATGGAGACGTGCCCGCCCTGTAAACGGGGATGCGGAGGAGGGTTTCAATCCTATTGCCCGCTGGGAGTAGAAAGCGCTTTGTACACCCCACCAAATCACTGTTTAGCCTGCTGCCTCTTCCTGGTACGGATCCAGCCTCCACACATCGGATGTATTGTCTATCCATATCCCATCGATAGATTCTCTTATATTTTCTTTATCCTTGCCATTTCCTCACACAGATAGGAGAGAAGTCATCCATGAGCAAACGCAGATTCGGGAAAAAAGGTGCATCCCTGGGAACCGTGCTGGCGCTGCTGACCGTCACCTTTGCAGCCGCCGTCGGCCGGCCTCTGCCTGTCGCAGCGCTGGAGGGTTACACCAACGGACGCATGTCCCTGGTAACGGAACCGGAAGCGGAAAGCTCCCCCTATGTTGCCTACCACACAGGTGGAGAAGAGGTGGACTGGTCCCAGCTCACCTGGGTGGACGGTCGCAACGGCAAGGCAGTGGCGTTGGACGGCGTATCCCAATATTTACAGGTTGGCGATACGCAGCAGCTCGCCAGTCCTTCCCTGTCCTTTGCCACCTGGATCTATTGGCAGGGCCCGGTTTCAGCGGAGGCTGACCCCACCTCCGCCTACTCCCAGCGCCTGTTCACCATGACCAACAGAAACGGCACCTCCTGGCTCAGCTTCGCCCCACACGCGGTGGGCGAAGGTGGAATGAACGGCGTGTATGTGGATTTTTATAAGGATGGCGGTGAAGGCCAGGCAATGGAGCTCCGCCTCTTCAATGAGGCCGGCGAATACGAATCCTACGGCCTGCCCATGAATGAGTGGCATCACATTGCAGTGGTCATGGACAGCCAGCACCTTTATTTGTACCTGGACGGCCGGGTATGGTTTCAGCAGGATCTGCTGATGGGCGCCAACGAACTGCGATCCAGTCGGTTCATCATAGGCAACGGCTCCCTGTGGGCGGACGCCTATTTCCACGGTTTGATCGACGATACCGCCCTGTACGACTTTGCCCTGTCCGCGGATCAGGTAAAAATGCTGTACGGGGATGTGGATCCCCTGGCAGAGGGAGCCACTGTTCCCGAAAACACCACAGCCTATCTCCCCTCCGCCCCCACGTATGCCACCACCACAACCACAGCGCCCACAACCACGGCCACCCAAATCCGTTTCACCACCCTGTGGGGCATCCCGGTGTGGGCAGTGGCCGTTATCGGCGGACTGATCGTTGTCTTTGTCGGCTCCTCCATCGGCCTGAGCGTGTATGAAAGCAAACGAAAGCGAACCAATCCCACAGATGACGGCGGAAAGGGGGAAAAGAAATGAAAAGGCACCATTTCTTGCAGCGGGGTTTCGGGTTGCTGACGGTTGCTGCCCTGCTGACGGCGGGAACGCTGCCCGCCTCCGCCGAGGGGGATAATCAGAAAGCTTATGTCCTCACCATGGAAAACGGGAGGGGCGTGACCCTGCCCATACCGGAGGAACCCGCCTTCTGGGAATACCCCACGATTCCCGCCGGACAGCAGCGGGTAGGCGGTGTGCTCCGTTTGGTGAACAACAGCACCCTGCCCGTTAATCTGACCCTGCAGGAAATCGCGCTTCCCTACGGCGATGAGAACGCCCTGACCTATCTGGATCATCTGCGCATCGTGGTAGCACAGCGAAGCGAAGCCACCGCCTCCGCCGAAGAAGTAGTGGCACCCCTGAGCACCACCGCGCCCCCTGAAACCCAACCGGCAACCGAACCTGCCGCCACGGACCCCACAGACACCGCTGTCGCGGATGAGACCCTGCCCGAGGATACGCAGGATACCGCAGCAGTAGAAACCACGGCGGAGCCGGGGACGGACGGCACCGCCTCCCCCACCGTCGAGACGGCCCCGGAGGAAACCGCCGCCACCCAGCCCTGGACCCAGGGGGAAACGATACTGTATGACGGCCCCTACAGCCGCATTGCAGAAGAGGGCGGGCTGGAACTGTCGGTGGAGAATCTCCAGCCCGGAGAGGTCCGGGAATATACGGTCTCGCTGTACTGTGACTTCACCTATGAGGGCGATCCCTCCCTGATTACGCAGCAGGTACATTGGCGCTTTCAGGCCAGTTCCTCATATACGGTGGCACCGGAGGCCCCCTCTCCCTGGGACAATCCCGCTCTCCCCATTGTGCTGGGCACTGCGGGCGGCCTGATGGTGCTGGCTATTCTGGGGGCAGTGATCCGCTCCCTGGTGCTGCGCCGTCGCAGAAAGAAAGACCTTCTCCCCTGAGGCCAAATCCCATACAAAAGCGCCTCCCTTGCGGGAGGCGCAGCTTTTCCCCTGGGATTGCCGATCAATAGCCGCTTTCTCCCTGAAGGGATGCGTCGTTTAGCACCCAATCCTCCACCACAAACACGGTGGTGAAGGTATCATGGGTATTGCGGATAATCACCCGGGAAATCCCCGCATTGATGATCTGCCGCTTGCACATGGAGCAGGAATTGGCGTCGGGAACCAGCGCGCCGGTTTTGGCGTCCTTGCCCACCAGATACAGGGTGCTGCCGATCATTTCGCTGCGGGCGGCGCTGATGATGGCGTTGGCCTCCGCGTGAACTGACCGACAGAGCTCATACCGCTGGCCCCGGGGGACGTTCATCTTCTCCCTCAGGCAGTAGCCCAGGTCGGAACAGTTTTTGCGGCCCCGGGGCGCGCCGGTATAGCCGGTGGCCACGATCTGATCGTTCTTGACGATGATGGCGCCGAAATTCCGCCGCAGGCAGGTACCGCGGCTAGCCACCGCCTCAGCGATATCGAGATAATAGTTTTCCTTGTCGCGGCGGGTCATGGCGATCATCCTTTCGTCCTTTTCCCTTATAATAAATCCTTTTTTACGAAAATACAACTGTTTTTCCCCAGATGATTCTCCCGGGGAAAGGAGGGCTGACAATGTCCCATACCCCTGACGCGGCAGTTGCGGACCGTCTGGTGGAAAAAGCCCGGACGGCACGCCGGAACGCCTATTGCCCTTACTCCCGCTTTGCCGTGGGAGCTGCCCTGTTGGCGGAGTCCGGCCGTATCTATACTGGGGCCAACTGTGAAAATGCCGCCTTCGGCGCGGGAATTTGTGCCGAACGAGCCGCGCTGTCGGCGGCGGTCACGGCGGGGGAACGGCGCTTTCTCCTGCTGGCGGTAGCCGCCGGGGACAAACCGGTTACCCCCTGTGGCATCTGCCGGCAGATGCTGGCGGAATTCGGCGACCTGACCGTTATCTGCGCCGCGGCGGAAGGCGACCAGCGGCTGGTCACGCCCCTCTCCTCCCTGCTCCCTCATGCCTTCACCGCGTTTTCCCCGGAACGCTGACGCACCAATCCAGACGAAAGAGAGGCCCCGTATATGACACTGACCGACCCGGCGGACATTAAGGCCCTGCTGCAACGTCATGGCTTCCGCTTTTCCAAGGCCATGGGACAGAATTTTCTCATCAATCCCTCCGTGTGTCCCCGCATGGCGGAGGCCTGCGGCGCAGCCCCCGGGCGGGGCGTGCTGGAAATCGGGCCCGGCATCGGCGTGTTGACCGAGCAGCTGGCCATGCGGGCGGAAAAAGTGGTGGCGGTTGAGCTGGACCGCCGCCTGCTGCCTGTGCTGGCGGAGACGCTGTCCGCCTATCCCTGCGCTGAAATTGTGGAGGGGGATATCCTAAAATTGGACCTGCCCCGCCTGCTCAGAGAAAAATTCGGGTCCCTGCCGGTTTCGGTATGCGCCAATCTCCCCTATTACATCACCTCTCCCATTGTGATGACGCTGCTGGAAAGCCGGCTGCCCATCGACAGCCTGACCGTTATGGTGCAGAAGGAGGCGGCCCAGCGTCTCTGTGCCCGTCCCGGTACCCGGGAAGCGGGTGCCGTCACCCTGGCGGTACAGTATTACGCCGTCCCGGAGATTCTTTTTTCCGTCTCCCGGGGCAGTTTTCTCCCCGCGCCTCACGTGGACAGCGCCGTCATCCGCCTGACGCTCCGGAAGGAGCCTCCTTGTCCCGTCCGGGACGAGACCGTCTTGTTCCGGGCGGTGCGGGCCGCTTTCGGCCAGCGGCGCAAGACCTTGCTCAATTCCCTTAGCTCCGGAGGCTGGAGCCGTGACGCCGTAAGCGTTGCGCTGGATAAGGCCGGAATCTCCCCCACCGCCCGCGCGGAGGAGCTGACCCTGGAGAATTTCGCCCGTCTTTCGGAGAATCTGCCTGATCCCGCTTCAATGAGACCGTGATAAAACAAACAAGACACCTCCCTGTGTAGATCAAAGCTACATTAGGAGGCGCCTTGTTTTTAGCCCGTTTTTTCGGATAAGGCTCAGGTGCTGACCGGCCGGAACCACGAAAAACAATCGCTACTTCAGGGCTAACGTTTTGATTTTCGGGGCAAACCTCGTTATCATTTTGTGTTCCTGAGAAAATTGAATAAAATCGCAATTTTAATTAAAAAATCCACTATTTTCAAGGCTTTCCGGCGTAAAAAAAGACCCTGCAAGGAGCTCCTTGCAAGGTCTTTTTGCTATTTGCTTTGCCTCGGGTTATGCTATTGGACGTTGCCCAAAAACACAAGTTGTCTTACGCTCTCTTGGCCTTGACCGCAGCCTGCGCGGCGGCCAGCCGGGCGATCGGCACCCGGAAGGGAGAGCAGGACACATAGTTCAGGCCGGTGTTATGGCAGAACTCCACAGAGGACGGATCGCCGCCGTGCTCGCCACAGATACCCAGCTTGATGTCGGGACGAGTGGCGCGGCCCTTTTCCGCCGCCATCTTGATGAGGGAACCCACACCTTCCTGATCCAGCTTGGCGAAGGGATCGAACTCGTAAATCTTGTTCTCGTAGTAGGCCTCCAAGAACTTGCCGGCATCGTCTCGGCTGAAGCCGAAGGTCATCTGGGTCAGGTCGTTGGTGCCGAAGGAGAAGAACTCGGCCTCGGTGGCAATCTGATCGGCAGTGACCGCGGCGCGCGGGATCTCGATCATGGTGCCCACGTGGTAGGCCATCTTCACACCCGCTTCAGCGATGAGCTTGTCAGCGGTGGCAGTAACCACATCCTTAACAAACTTCAGCTCCTTGACCTCGCCCACCAGCGGGATCATGATTTCGGGTACAATGTTCCAATCCGGATGCTTCTTGTTGATGTTGAGCGCAGCGGAAATGACGGCCACGGTCTGCATCTCGGCGATCTCCGGATAGGTGACGGCCAGACGGCAGCCGCGGTGGCCCATCATGGGATTGAACTCATGCAGGGAGGCGATGACTTCCTTCAGCTCCTGCACGGATATTTTCAGCTCCTCAGCGATCTCCGCAATGTCCTCCTCCTTGGTGGGAAGGAACTCATGCAGCGGGGGATCCAGGAAACGCACGGTCATGGGACGGCCTTCCAGCACCTCATACATGGCCTCGAAGTCGCCCTGCTGATACGGCAGGATCTTGGCGAGAGCGGTTTTGCGGGCCTCCACATCCTTGGCCACGATCATCTCGCGCATGGCCTTGATACGCTCACCCTCAAAGAACATGTGCTCGGTACGGCACAGGCCGATGCCCTCAGCACCGAACTTCACCGCCTGGGCGGCATCGCGGGGATTGTCCGCGTTGGTGCGGACCTTCAGAACACGAACCTTGTCGGCCCAGCTCATGAAGCGGCCGAAATCACCGGAGATGGAAGCCTCCACTGTGGGAATGGCCTCACCGTAGATGTTGCCGGTGGTGCCGTCCAGGGAGATATAGTCGCCCTCCTTGATGGTCTGGCCACCCAGGGTAAAGGTTTTGCCTTCTTCATCAATCTTGATGTCGCCGCAGCCGGAAACGCAACAGGTACCCATACCGCGGGCGACCACCGCCGCGTGGGAGGTCATGCCGCCGCGCACGGTCAGGATACCCTCGGACACGTCCATACCCTCGATATCCTCGGGAGAGGTCTCCAGACGGACCAGCACGACCTTTTCTCCACGGTCGGACCAAGCCTTGGCGTCGGCGGCGGTGAAAACCACACGGCCGCAGGCGGCGCCGGGGGAGGCAGCCAGGCCCTTGCCGATGGCCTGGGCCTTCTTCAGGGCAGCAGCATCAAACTG
Organism: Candidatus Avimonas narfae; assembly: GCA_904395335.1. Classification (GTDB taxonomy): domain Bacteria; phylum Bacillota; class Clostridia; order Oscillospirales; family Acutalibacteraceae; genus Avimonas_A; species Avimonas_A narfae. The sequence continues at coordinate 13,483 of CAJFNR010000071.1, forward strand.
CGGGTGCAGCAGGGAATCCAGCTGCTTGGGTTCCACACGCATGACGGCCTCTTCCTCGTCAATCATGCCCTCGTCCACCAGATCCACCGCGATTTTCAACGCGGCAGCGGCGGTGCGCTTGCCGTTGCGGGTCTGGAGCATGAACAGCTTGCCGTCCTCAATGGTGAATTCCATATCCTGCATGTCCTTGTAGTGCTTTTCCAGGCGGTCCGCCACCTCCACGAACTGCTTGTACACATCGGGCATGATCTCTTCCAGCTTGCTGATGGGATAGGGGGTTCGGATACCGGCCACCACGTCCTCGCCCTGGGCATTGATCAGGAACTCGCCGAACAGCTTATTCTCACCGGTGGCGGCGTTGCGGGTGAAGGCCACGCCGGTACCGGAATTGTCGCCGGTGTTGCCAAAGACCATCATCTGCACGTTGACGGCGGTGCCCCAGCTGTAGGGGATATCGTTCATACGGCGGTAGTAGTTGGCGCGGGGGTTATCCCAAGAACGGAACACGGCCTTGACGGCTTCCATCAGCTGTACCTTGGGATCGGACGGGAACTCCTCGCCCTTCTCCTGCTTGTAATACGCCTTGAATTTCGCCGCCATTTCCTTCATGTCGTCGGCGTTGAATTCGGTGTCCAGCTTGATGCCGCGGGCTTCCTTCATCTCGTCGATGATCTTTTCAAAATTGGACTTAGGCAGCTCCATCACCACATCGGAGAACATCTGCACGAAACGGCGGTAGGAGTCGTAAGCGAAGCGGGGATTGCCGGTCTTCTTGGCCAGGCCCTCCACCACCACGTCGTTGAGGCCCAGGTTCAGGATGGTGTCCATCATGCCGGGCATGGAGGCGCGGGCGCCGGAGCGCACCGATACCAGCAGGGGATTGACCGGGTCGCCGAACTTCTTGCCCGACTTTTCCTCCAGGGTGCCGAGCTTTTCGTAGATCTGCTCCTGAATATCCTCACCGATCTTGCGGCCGTCGTCATAGTACCGGGTGCAGGCCTCGGTGGACACGGTGAAGCCGTAGGGGACCGGCATGCCGAGATTGGTCATCTCCGCCAGGTTGGCTCCCTTTCCGCCGAGGAGCTCGCGCATTTTGCCGTTGCCCTCGTTGAAAAAGTAGACATACTTTTGGCTCATGAATGAATCGACCTCCTGTAATTTTTGTCCTCTTACAAAACCATTCTCTTTGAGTCACGTTATATTATACCAATGGCTGGGCCCTATTTCCAGTGATTTTCTCAAAAAAGTGGAAACTCGTGCCTTTATACAGTTCCTGCCGGGGCTTTACCGGGAGGGGTTGGGCATTTTCCCGCCCTTTTGCCCCTTTTTGCCCTCGGTTTTCAAGAAACGTCTTGAAAACCGGCCGGTTCTTTGCGATAATAAAGGCATGCCTCACCGGCAGGAAGGATGATCCTGAGATGAATGTACACGGCAGCCGCATCCACGTCTTTTCCCTGACCGCCAACCGCCTGCTGTCCAAGCAGATCGCGGAAAACTTGAAACTCCCCGTGGGCAAGGCGGTGGTTTCCACCTTCAGCGACGGGGAAACCTCCATCACCTTGGACGAATCGGTACGCGGCGCCGATGTTTTTCTCATCCAATCCACCTGCGCACCGGTTAACGACCATCTGATGGAGCTGTTGCTGCTCATCGACGCTGCCAAGCGCGCCTCTGCCGGACGCATCACGGCAGTGATCCCCTATTTCGGCTACGCCCGGCAGGACCGGCGGGCCCGGCCTCGGGATCCCATCTCCGCCCGGCTGGTGGCCGACCTGCTCACCGCGGCGGGCGCGGACCGAATACTGACCATGGACCTCCATGCCCCGCAGATCGAGGGTTTTTTTGGCATCCCGGTGGATCACCTCACCGGGGCCCCTCTGTTGGCCCGGTATTTTCATCAGTACCAGGCGGAGCATCCCGGCGACTATGTGGTGGTAGCCCCTGATCTGGGCGCCGTAACCCGTGCCCGGGACTTTGCTGCGCGGCTGGACTGCCCCCTGGCCGTGGTGGATAAACGGCGGCAGCAGGCCAATGTCTGCGAGGTAGTCAACATTGTGGGTGACGTGAAGGATAAATATGTGCTGATGGTGGACGACATGATCGATACCGCCGGCACCCTTTGCAATGCGGCCGAGGCACTGGTCCAAAAGGGCGGCGCCCGGCAGGTTATGGCCGCCGCCACCCATGCGGTGCTATCCGGCCCGGCTGTGGAACGGCTGCGCAACAGTCCCATCGACCAGGTGGTGCTGTTGGACACCATCGCCCTGCCTCCGGAAAAACGATTGAACAAATTCACCGTGCTGCCCTCCGCCCCGGTATTTGCGGAGGCCATCCGCCGCATCGCGGCAGATCAGTCGGTGTGGGCACTATTTGAATAAAACGCACGCGTTTCAGCGGGGGAAGAACCTGTAACAAGGCCTTTGCCCGCCGTTTTGATCTGCGTTTTTCCAGTATTGAGAAAAAGGAGCGTTCCCCATGTTCTTTCGCAAAAAAAAGCCGGAACCCGCCGGACCGGTGGACTTCCTCATCGTGGGTCTGGGAAACCCCGGTAAAAAATACGAGGGTACCCGCCACAACGCGGGCTTCATCGCTTTGGAGGCCCTGGCGGAAAAGCTAAACGTCAAGGTGAACCGGGTCAAGTTCAAAGCCTATGTGGGCGAGGCTTCCCTGGAGGGGCGGCGCGTGCTGCTGATGATGCCCCAGACCTTCATGAACCTGAGCGGAGAAGCGGTGACGGAAGCCATGCGCTTTTACAAGCTGCCGCCGGAAAAGGTGCTGATTATGCTGGACGACATCACCCAACCGGTGGGCGCCCTGCGCCTGCGGCGTAAGGGAAGCGACGGGGGCCAGCGGGGCATGCGCAGCATCATCACCCTTTCGGGCAGCGAGCAGTTCCCCCGCATCAAAATCGGCGTGGGGGCCAAGCCTCATCCCGATTACGACCTCAAGGACTGGGTACTTTCCAAATTCACCGGCGAGGATGCGGTGAAAATGCGAGACGCCGCCTACCGCGCCGCAGACGCCGCCTGTCTCATCGCCCAGGATCGGATGGACGAAGCCATGAACCGCTTCTCACGGTAACGTATTCTCAGGCACCGTCGCTGTGCCGCGGCGGTGCCTTCCGAGGTTTTCCTTTTTGGTTCCGGCCACATCGTTCACGGTTTTTCGGGGCCAGTTCCCTCCTCCTTTATGGTATAATCTGCCCAGGGCCCCTATGCCTGATGGTAAACGATGTAAGATGTCCCTGGGCCTAGAGCCGTCCCTGCGGGCCGGTTCCCTCTACGTCTGTGGTATAATGACGGTCGGGAGAAATGCGTCAGCATTTCTCGGGAACGCTGCCGATAAACGTAGGAGGAGAACCGCATGGGGCAGCGTTCATGGTATAATGTGAATTTTCGCTCGAATGGGAAGCCATGGGCGAACCATGTACTGTCTCCCGTACTTATCTATCCAAAGGAAAGCCGCTCTCTTCTCTCGATAATCCTGCAAGGAATCACTCAACAACCATTTTCCCTGTATTTTTACGAATCACCGGCCCGCCGCCCTCCCTGTTGGGGAAAAGGCGGGCCCAATGCCGTTTTTGCTATTTACATATCGTAATTTTTCTTTATATTATCCTGTTTGTTTATATCAGAAAGGTGTGTGGGACAATGAATCTGCTGGACCGGGGGATGTCCGTTCTGCCGGCCTTCCGTTCCCTGTGTGAGGACATCCGGACAGGACGGCTGCCCGCCGAGGTGACGGGCCTGGGGCACATTCACAAAGCGGTATTCACTGCCGCTTTGGCTCACACCCTATCCCTAAAAACCGTGGTGTTGGTCGCGGACGAGGCGGAGGCCAACCGTCTGTGCCAGGATTTACAAGCCTTGGGGCTTCAGGCGCGGTTTCTCCCCGCCCGGGAGCTGTCCCTGCGCCGGGTGGAATCCGCCTCCCGGGAATTCGAGCAGATGCGTCTGGGCACTCTGGCCAAAATGGCCGCGGGGGATTACGACTGCGTGGTGGCCTGCGCCGACGCCGCCTCCCAGTACACGCTGCCGCCAGACCTGCTGCGTTCCCGGACCCTGACCTTAAAAGAAGGGGTCCCGCTGCCTGTCAAGGACCTGTCCGCCGCCCTCACAGTAGCGGGCTACGAGCGCTGCGACCAGATCGAGGGACCCGGCCAGTTTGCCGTGCGCGGCGGTATCATCGACGTATACCCCGCCGACTGCCCCGCTCCGGTGCGGGTGGAGCTGTGGGGCGACGCACCGGACACCATCCATTTCTTCGATCCTCTCACCCAGCGCCGCACCGATCAATTAAAGGAAATCGCCATTCCCCCGGCGGCGGAGATCCGGTACGACGACCCCACCGGCCTGGCGGAGCAGATCGAACGTCTGGCCGCTGGGCTGCGAGGCAAAGCGGCGGAGCTGCAGAAACAGAATCTGCTGGCCGACGCGGATCGGCTGCGGAGCGGAAGTCTGCCAGCCTCGCTGGACAAATACATCCCCCTCATCTACGAAAAGCCCGCCACCCTCTTCGATTACGCCCGGGACGCCTTGCTGCTGGTGTCGGAAAACGCCAAGGTACGGGAACGAATGCGCACCGCCCGCTGGCAGTTGGAGGAGGACATCAAAACCCTTCTAGAGGAAGGGCAGCTTTGCCGCGGGCTAACCGATTACATGCTGGACGCGGACGGCTTTTTTCTGGAGCTGGAGGCAGGCCGTACCGTATTTCTGGAGACCTTCGCCCGCTCGGGCGGCGGCACTTCCCTGCGCTCCCTGTATAACGTCACCGCCCGCCAGCTGCCGGTGTGGTCGGGAAGCCTTGAACTGCTGACAGAGGATCTGGAGGATATGCTGCACCGGGGCATGTCCTGCATCGTGCTGGCCGGGGCGGAGCAGAAAAACGCTGAAACCCTGGCGGCGGACCTACAGAAAAAGGAGATCCCCGCCCTGTACGCCCCCTCCCCACAGGCGCCGGTCAAGGGCCGGGTGCTGGTGGTGTGCGGCGGCCTTTCCGCAGGCTTTGAGTTCCCGGAGGCGGGGCTGGCGGTGGTGACCCACGGCCGGGCTGCCTCCGCCGCCCGGCGCAAAACGCGGCGGTCAGGAAAAAACAAGGGAGCGGAGATCCACAGTCTGTCCGAGCTGACCCCGGGAGATTACGTGGTTCACGCCGCCCACGGTATCGGTCTGTATCAGGGCATCCGCCAGCTGGACATCCAGGGGGTGGTCAAGGACTACCTTCAGATCCAGTACGATAAAGGCGACACCCTGTATGTCCCGGTCACCCAGCTGGACCTGGTGTCAAAATACATCGGCGCCAAGGAGGAGACCCGGGTCAAACTGCACCGTCTAGGCGGCCAGGAGTGGCAGAAAACCAAAACACGGGTGCGTGCGGCAGTCAAGGACATCGCCCGGGAACTCATCGCCCTGTACGCCAAGCGCATGCAGCAGCAGGGCTATGCCTTTGAACCGGACGGGGAATGGCAATACGATTTTGAGCGCCACTTTGAATACGAGGAGACAGAGGACCAACTCCGCTGTGCAGAGGAGATCAAGGCGGACATGGAACGGCCCGTTCCCATGGACCGGCTGCTGTGCGGGGACGTGGGCTTCGGCAAGACCGAGGTGGCCCTGCGCGCCGCCTTCAAGTGTGTCAGCCAGAGCAAGCAGTGCGTGGTGCTGGTACCCACCACCATCCTGGCTTTTCAACACTACAACACGATTGTCCGCCGGTTTGAGGGCTTTCCCGTAAAGGTGGAGATGCTCTCCCGCTTCCGCACGGCCAAACAGCAAGCGGAGACCATCCAGCGGGTCCGACGGGGCGAGGTGGACATCCTGGTGGGCACCCATCGCCTGCTGTCCAAGGATGTGTCCTTCCGGGACCTGGGGCTTATGATCGTGGACGAGGAGCAGCGCTTCGGCGTGGCGCAGAAGGAACGGCTCAAGGAGCTGGCCCCCAATGTGGATGTGCTCACCCTGTCCGCCACCCCCATTCCCCGCACCCTGAACATGGCCATGAGCGGCATCCGGGACATGTCCGTCATCGAGGAGGCCCCCATGGACCGCCGGCCGGTACAGACCTATGTGCTGGAGCATGACAACGGCATCCTCACCGACGCCATGCGGCGGGAACTACGCCGGGGCGGCCAGGTTTATTACCTACACAACCGGGTGGAAACCATCGAACGGTGCGCGGCGGGCATCCAGATGCGCCTGCCCGAGGCACGGGTGGGCTTCGCCCACGGCAAAATGTCCGAAGATCAGCTGTCCGATATCTGGCGGCAGCTGCTGGAGCACGAAATCGATATTCTGGTGTGTACCACCATCATCGAAACCGGCGTGGACGTTCCCAACGCCAACACCCTTATCATCGAAAACGCCGATCGCTTTGGCCTGTCCCAGCTGCATCAGCTTCGGGGCAGGGTGGGACGGTCCGCCCGCCGCGCCTTCGCCTACCTCACCTTTGTGCGGGGCAAGGTACTCACCGACGTGGCCTCCAAGCGGCTGGAGGCCATCCGGGAATTCACGGAATTCGGCGCAGGATTTAAAATCGCCATGCGGGATATGGAGATCCGCGGCGCGGGCAATCTGCTGGGCGCCCAGCAGCACGGGCATATGGAGGCAGTGGGATACGAGATGTACCTGCGTCTGTTGTCCGAGGCGGTCAGCGAGGAAAAGGGTGAGGCCGGTGCAGGCCGGGAGGCGGAATGTCTGGTGGACCTTCAGGTATCCGCCCATATCCCGGAGGATTACATCACCGTCAACGCCCAGAGGCTGGAGGTGTACCGCCGCATCGCGGACATCCGCAGCCAGGAGGATTCCCTGGACGTGTACGACGAGCTCATCGACCGGTTCGGCGAGCCGCCGGCAGCGGTATGCGGTCTCATCGGCGTAGCGCTGCTGCGCAACATGGCGGCGGATCAGGGCTTTTTTGAAGTCAAACAGCAGGGGGACAGCCTGCTGCTGTACCAGCGCAAGCTGGATCTGGAGCGTGGCGCGCGGCTGTCCGCCGCCCTCAAGGGACGGGTGATGATCAGCGCCGGGGCCAAACCCTATTTCGCGGTGAAGATGAAAAAAGGCGCCGACCCGCTGGATACCCTGCGGGAGGCGCTGGAAGCCATGCGGGCCGGGGATGCGGACGCAAAGGCCTGAACCTCATCGGTTTTTGGGACATTCATGAGATCACACGGCGTCACGCCCAAAAACACACCCTTGCCGTATTGTCCATCCGGCAAAAAGCGCAAAGGTCCGAGAGCTTGTTCACTCCTGCCGGATAACCACACCCAGCAGCAGGGCCAGCTCCGCCGCCTGATACGGCGTGACCACGGCCCCTTTGAGCTCACCGCCTGCGATGCGTATCCCCTCCAAGCGGCACTGGGTCAGGTCGACGCCGCTCAAAGAGGTGTGGGAAAAGTTGACGCCTATCAGCTCCGCCTCCTCCAGCTCCCAGCCGGTCACCCTCATTTCGCTCAGGCTAGAGCCGCTGAAATCACAGCGTGTCAGGCGGATGCCTTTCCCCTGTGCCGTATCCAACACGGCATACCGCCAGTCACCGCCGTCCCAGGTCACATGCTGGAGCCGCGCCCCGGGCAGCAGAGCCCCCACCCCCTTGCAGTCCGTGAACCGGCACCGCTGAAAAAAAGCGGCGTCAAAATTGGCCCCGGACAGGTCGCAGCCCACGAACTCCGTATCGATAAAGGCCGCCCGCTCCGCCTCCGCCTCATTCAGCCGGCACCGCTCCCATCGCACGCCGCGGAAGGTCAACCGGGACAGGTCGGCTCCCGGTTCAGTGATGCCCGTAAGGCGGCAGCCCGAGATATCCGCCTCCTCCTCTCTGGCCCATGCCTCTAAGCCGGCCCATTCCGTTTCCTCTTTGAGATTTTTCGGCAGCTCCGGACAGTGAATCTTCATGGAATTTCTCCTTTCTCCGCTGTTTTAACCAGGCGGATTTCACAATCATTATTGAAATTTTCACGGAATTGTGCTATGCTTTAGGATAGATTTTCGGGTTATTTACGGGCTGAAAGAAGCTGCCCTTTCCCGACTTTTACCGTGAGGAGTGAAACAAATTTATCAAGGGGGAACCGGCTGTTGGAACATAAAATCATCCTGAGCGCGGACAGTACCTGCGATCTGGGAGACGAGCTGCGTCAGCGCTACCATGTGCGGTATTATCCTTTCCATGTCATTCTGGACGGAAAAGCCTATAGCGATGGAGTGGATCTAGTCCCCGACCAGATCTACCAGGTGTATGAGGAAAAACACATTCTTCCCAAAACCGCGGCTATCAACGCAGCGGAGTATGTGGAGTACTTCAAGAAGTGGACGGATCAAGGCTACGAGGTGATCCATGTGACTCTGGGTTCCGGCCTTTCCGCTACTTATCAGAACTGCTGCCTGGCGGCGAAGGAACTGCCGGGGGTTTATCCCATCGACAGCCGGAACCTGTCCACCGGCTCCGGCCTGGTGGTGCTGGAGGCGGCAGACCGCATTGCCAAAGGGATGCCCGCCGCCCAGATTGCCAAAGAAGTGCAGGAGCTGACCAGCCGCTGCCACGCCAGCTTTGTCATCGATACCCTGGAATTCCTGTATAAGGGCGGCCGCTGCTCCGCGCTGGCTATGTTGGGCGCCAATATGCTCAAGCTCAAGCCCTGCATCGAGGTCAACAACGCCGACGGCTCCATGAACGTGGGGAAAAAATACCGCGGTTCCCTGGACAAGGCGCTGGAACAATATGTCCATGACAAGCTGGATGGCCGCACCGACCTGGACAACCGCCGGATTTTCATCACCCATTCCGGCATCTCCGACGAACGCGTCGAGCTGGTGCGCCGGATGGTGAAAAAGCTGGCCGATTTTCAGGAAATCTACATCACCCGGGCGGGCTGCACCATCTCTACCCACTGCGGTCCCAATACCCTGGGCATCCTTTTTATGACCAGAACCTGATATTGACACGAACGAAACAGGCGGGGGATTCCTTCGGGAATCCCCCGCCTTGCCATCCCCGTTATTTTCCCTCACTGCCGGGGCCGTCCAGAATGTCGCTGTAGTCTGCACCGGAGCTCAGGGGCTTTTTCCTCTTTCGAGCAGCCCGGCGCTCGCGACGCTCCTTTTTCTCCTTTTCACTGAGCAGGGCATAGGCGGCCTTTTGGGCAAAGAAATATCCTAGAAGCATAAACAGAGGCACCAAAAGGAAGCCGTAATGGCACAGTACCAGCCGCATCGGCGTCAGCCCGATTTCATCATAGTTGGAGACCACCCTGGGAAAATGCCGTGCCAAATCAATAGCCATCACCACCACGGCCACGGAAGAAATTCCCCCGGCAATGAGACCGATCCAGCGGCGCTTTTTCCATAGAACATACAACAGCACCGAGATCCACATCAGCACTGTCACCACAATCAGCGGCGTGTAGGAATACAAGAGATCCTCCCGGCCCAGCGCCAATGCCGGCCGATTGTTGTTGACCTCCAGCCCATAGGCCGCCAGCAGCTGCATGGCGCTGTACAACACCAGGGACACCCACATCAACCCATGACAAATTTTCGAAATTACGCGAAAACGCATATGTCTCTCCTTACTGAACCATAGCGGACGATTTTATTATGTGACGGTTTTGAAAACACACTTATATGTACCAATCCGTATCTAACCTTTTTAACACCTCTGCCGAATGTCCAAAAGAAGTCCGAAAGATTCCTGACCGGGAACTTTATGGCTTTTGTTTCGACCCAGGCAATCCCCAGTCACAGTACAGTATGCCGGAACGCCGCCTGATAGGGTTTCACTATCCGCGTTTCGGAGGCATTTCTCCCGACCTTTATTATACCATAAACACACGGTAGGAAAGCACCTGTCCACAGGACAGGTGGCACGTAAAATGCCTGATGAAGTGGAAAAAGCCTTCCTCATACTAGCAAAACATAAAACTCTATTCTCATCCATGGGATGGGTGCTTCCCACATAACAGAGAAGGGCAAACCTTTCAAGCTCACATCCCATCTTTGGTTCCATTATAACAGTAAGATGACATAGGTGCAACCATCTGGAAACCCCAAGCCCTTTTTGAACAATTTTCCGTGTCCAGGGTTCTATCCGGTCACTAAGCTCCCACCAAAGGGGGGCGTTTTCCCATCCACACATCTTCCCTCTTTAAATCGAGAACATACGTTTGACACAGCGTCGGTTCTATGCTAAAATCCCATTAAGAACTTATGTTTGAGTCGATGGTATGGAATTTATTACCCCTCGACCCCTTACTCCGGAAAAAATAGCGGCTCAAACGCGGGAGTTTACTCGCTATGACGTGGCTGATGGGGATCCAGAAACCAATCAGGACATTGCAGAACTTTCTACTATTCGCGCGCCTCTTCCCCCGCCCAAACAGCCCAAAGTATTTTTGTCCAGCGACTGCCGGTTCAACTGCTCCTATTGCGGCTGCCGGGCCAGCCAGTGCGGCAACCGCTTTACCCATTCGCCGGCGGAAATGGCCGAGATTGCTGTCAATACGGCCCTTGACCATCCTCATCACGGGGTATTCATTACTTCCGCTGTATACCGCAATGCGGATTATACCGAGGAACTCATCGTGGAGACATTGCGCCGTATGCGATTTAAGCATCACTACACCGGGTACATACACGCCAAAATTATGCCTGGAGCCGATCCGGCGCTCATCGAGGAAGCGGGATGGCTGGCCGACCGGCTCAGCGTCAATATCGAGCTGCCCCACAGCGACGGCTACGCAGTGATCGCAAAGCAGAAAACCCGCCGGAACATTCTGGAGCCCATGGAAAACATCAGCCGGAAAATCCGAGAGCATCAGGGGGAGCGGAACCAATACGGCCGCCCGTTTGCCCGAGCCGGACAAACCACCCAGCTAATCGTCGGAGCCATGGGGGAAAATGACCGCACGTCTCTGCGGTTGGCTGAGGCCCTGTACAAAAAATACCGGCTGCGGCGGGTCTATTATTCCCCGTTCCACCTGCACAAGCCGGGAGAATTCGATTTTTTCCCGGAGCAATCCACTCCGACGTGGCGCACCCGGCGTCTGTATCAGGCGGACCGGTTGATGCAGCTGTATTCCTTCACCATGGAGGAGCTGACCCCTGAAGACGCCCCCGACATGCAGATGGATTTAGATCCCAAGGCCGCATGGGCCCTTCGCCACCGGGAACTCTTCCCAGTGGAACTGAACCGGGCCGATTACGAAATGCTGTTGCGCGTACCGGGACTAGGGGTCACCTCAGCTCAAAAAATAATCCGCGCCCGGAGGCAGCAAACATTAACCTTTGACCTCCTGCGCCAGCTGCGCGTTCCCCTTTCACGGGCACGGTATTTTGTCACCTGCGGCGGCAAAATCTGGGGAGCCCAATGGCTGGATTCCCTGAATCTCCGCCAAATGGTAGCGGATCGCTCGCTGCAAATGAGCCTGTTTGACCAGACATTCCCGCCACACTCCTCCCAATAATTCGCTTTTTCCGAAAACGCGCGCCGGAATGTGCATCTGTCAATTCGTCGGCGCCTGATCACTGACGGTCAGCAGCTCATCCGCTGTAACTCCCAGAATCCGGGAAATCGCCCACAGCTCATAATCTGTCACGATGCGATGTCCCAGCTCTATACGGCTGATAGCCTTTTGATCAATCATTATGCCTTTCAGCTGTAGCTGTGCGGCCAACTGGGCCTGGGATAACCTCCTGCTATTCCGCCACGCCTTTATCTGCGGCCCGATGAGATTTTTATTTCCGTTGATACCATAGATTTTCATACGATGCTCCTTAACCTCTTACCTTCAACAAAGGTATTTTTTAGGTTAAAGTAGCATACAATCCGCCGGACAATACCCTAATGATGCCTTAATTCGAAATATTTACACAATTCAAAATTGTTATATAAGCATTCCTGTTGCTCAATAAAAATCCTCTATAGCAACGTCTTCTCGTAACCCATTATTAAATTTTAATTACGTTTGGTTTTTGTTTACCATTGCCATTGGTTAATGTGTCTCCCTCTGCACAGCTTACCATCAGCAATTCATCAGCAGAAACACCAAACACCAGTGCAATAGTCAACAGTTCGTAATCTGTCACAATCCTACAGCCCCTTTCAATACGGCTGATCACCCTCTGATCCGCCATTCGCCCCTTTAATTGAACGCGAATGGCTAAATCGTTCTGGGACCATCTTTGTGCTTTTCTCAGTTTCTTCACTTTTTCGCCGATTATATTCTTTTTTCCATTTACGCCATAAGTCTTCATGGTACATCATCCCGCCTTTACCTTAATAATCGGTATTGCAGAATCAACGTACCATAGCTATTTTTCAATATATACCTAATAATGACTAATAAGAAAATAATTTTCACGCTCTCGACATGATAGTAACCTGTCCGCGATCAAGTCAACAAAAACCGACTTGCATCCTGGAAAAAGGTAAAACGAGATTTGACAATGCTTCTCTCTTTGTTATTCTGGTAACCGATGGGAAAGAAGATGGTTTATATAAAAAGGAGCTTCCCTGGTACAGTTGCCTTGATTGCCATAGCTTAGGTGAGTGTCTAAGAGCTCTGCGTGAAAAGGAAGGGCTGACCCAAAAGCAGGTAGCCAATTATTTGCAGTTGAGCCGTTCCACTTACACTTAC
>CAJFNR010000072.1 GCA_904395335.1 Candidatus Avimonas narfae
GAGGTCGATCCGACCGACAGCCAATTTCTCCAGGCCCAGGGACACATCACATCGTTTATCCTCAAATATAAAGGCCCTGGGCACAGTATACCACAAAGAAAAGATACATACCGTCTCCGGGCTTATTCCTGATAGCCGAAGCTGTGTAGCAGGCCTTGGCGGTTGCGCCAGTCCTCCTTCACCTTGACCCAACACTGCAGATTGACCTTGACGCCAAACAGCGCTTCCATTTCCTGACGGGCCTGACTGCCAATCTCCCGGAGCATGGCGCCCTTTTTCCCGATAATCATGCCCTTGTGGCTGTCTTTTTCACAATAAATCACCGCGTCGATATCCAGCAGCGGGCCGGCGCTGTTTTCCCGTTCCTTGAAGCTTTCCGTGACCACGGCGACGCCGTGAGGGATTTCCTGCCGCAGCAGGCGCAGCATCTTCTCCCGGATCAGTTCGGCGGCCAGCACCCGCTCGGGTTGATCGGTTACCTGATCGTCGGGGAAAAAATGGGGGCCTTCCAAAGCAAAGGCGGACAGCTCAGCAATAAGCTCCTGAACACCTTCGCCGGTGACGGCGGAGGTGGGCAGCACAGCGGCAAAATCGTATTCCTTCCGCCAGCGGTCGATGCAGGCGAGCAGCAGGCGCTTGTCCTCCAGCGTGTCGATTTTGTTGATGGCCAGTACGGCGGGCAGACGGTTGTTCCGCAGCTGCTCCAGCAGCTCCCGTTCAGCCGGGCCGGCAATGGAATCCTCTTCATTCCGGGAAAGACGGGGCTCCACCACCAGTAGAGCGGCATCTACGCCGGACACCGCTTCGCCGATGGATTTGACCATATAATCACCCAGACGGGTGCGGGGGCGGTGCGCCCCCGGCGTATCCAGAAACACCAGTTGGGTTTCTCCACGGGTCAGCACGCCGGTGATGCGGTTGCGGGTGGTTTGGGGCTTGTCCGAGACAATGGCCACCTTTTGGCCCACCATAGCGTTGAGCAGGGAGGATTTGCCCACGTTGGGGCGTCCGATCAGCGCGAGAAAGGCGCTGCGGGAAGTGGTTTGTTCCGTCATATCGTTATTCCGCCTTTCTTTGGGCAGGGGAATCGCCGCCGCCCAACACGAACCAACCGGCAAGAGGGAGGGAAAGCACCAGCAAGACGGGTTTCCACAGATCCTGCCGCCAATCCGCCAGAATGTCGCTCCATGTTTCCGGCCGCCAGAACAACGCCACCGCGATGCCCAGCGCCGCCAGACAGGCCAGCAGCACCGCAGCAGCAGCGGCATCCTTAGCTGCGCGGGCCAGGGGATGTCGGTCCGGCGAGGCCAGATTGACCACCTGTTCGACGGCTGTATTCACCGCTTCTAGTGCGGGAATAAGGCCGACAACAGCGATGAGCGCCGCCCATTCTCCCCGTGAAAGGGAGAAAAGCGGCGCAAAGCTCAACACATACACAGCCGCGACGAGATGGAAACGGAAATTCCTCTCCCGTCTGAGGCAGAACCAGATGCCACGGCCGGCGTAGACAAAACTTTTCAAAAAACGTCTCATCGGCGGCGGCCTTTTTCGTCCGGCGACAGGACGTAACTTTCGCCGCGGGGAAGGCCGATGGAGGACATGACCGCCTCTTCCTTTTCCCGCATGCGGACAGCTTCCAGTCCGCCGTCCACGTGATCGTACCCCAGAAGGTGCAGCATGGAATGGACGGTGAGATAGCCGATCTCCCGCTGCAGGGAATGACCGAATTGCTCCGCCTGTTCCAAGGCGCGCTCCACCGACAGCACGATGTCACCCAGCATATAGGCGCCGTTTTCCGGATTGACGTCGTAATGGCCGTTTTCGCCTAGAGGGAAGCTCAGCACATCGGTCACGGCGTCGATATGGCGGTGCTCTTTGTTGTACTTGCGGATCTGCTGGTTGTCCACCAAGGTGATGTCCACCTGGGCGGAGCCCTCAAAGTGCTCCATTTCCAGCACGGCATGGCAGCAGCGGCGCATGAGAAGCCGCACTCCGGTCGGAATTTTGACGGTTTTCTGTGTGTTTTCAATGACGACCCTGATCTTTTCCATGGCTTCTGTACTGTTTCCTTTCTTCATATTTTTCATACGCGCTGATGATCTTCTGAACCAGCTGATGGCGCACCACATCCTTTTGCGTGAAGGTGTGGATAGCGATATCGTCAACGCCCTTCAGGACGCGCATGACTTCGGTTAAGCCGCTTTTCTTCCCGCTGGGCAGGTCGATCTGCGTGATGTCGCCGGTGACCACCATACGGGAATTGAAGCCCAGGCGGGTCAGGAACATCTTCATTTGCTCGGAGGTGGTGTTCTGCGCCTCATCCAGAATGATAAAGCTGTCGTCCAGCGTCCGGCCGCGCATGTAGGCCAAAGGCGCCACCTCAATGTTGCCGCGTTCCAGATATTTCTGGTAGGTTTCCGCCCCCAGCATGTCGAACAGGGCGTCGTACAGCGGCCGCAGGTAGGGATCCACCTTGGACTGCAGATCGCCGGGTAAAAAGCCCAGCTTCTCTCCCGCCTCCACCGCCGGCCGGGTCAAAATGATGCGGTTAACCTCCTTGGCCCGGAAAGCGCTCACCGCCATGGCCACCGCCAGGTAGGTTTTGCCGGTGCCCGCGGGGCCCACGCCCAGGATCACCGTATTGTGGCGGATCGCCTCCACATACTGCTTCTGGCCGATGGTTTTCGGCTTGACCGGATGGCCCTTGGCGGTGAGGCAGATGCCGCTGTCCGCCGACAGCTGAGGCAGCTGATCCACGCTGTCCTCGTCGGCCAGCATCAGCACATACCGGACGTTTTGCTCGCCTAACTGCTCGCCCCGGTTAATAAGCTGCAACAGGCCGTTAATAGCGCGCACCGCTCCCGCTACCTTTTCCGGTTCCCCGGAGACCTTCAGGTCGGTGCCGCGGGCGATGATGTCTACGCCGTAATGCTGCTCCACCAGGCGGATGTTTTCGTCAAAGCTTCCGAATAGTGACACAGCTTGTTCCATACGGTCGACATTGATAATCTGTTCAATCATGGAGAATACGATCAGGCCTTTCTCCGTGGGTCCCTCCGGAACCGGCGGACTAAAAAATTTCTTTTCTATAGTATACCAACAAAAAGGCCGAATGTCATTGTACATGTTTGACAAAAATTAAACAATTTCGTTGGAGAAAGGCTGTTTTTTTCGGTTATTGAGAAGGATATACGACAAAGAAGTGTCAGGAATCGGCGATGAGGATCTGTTCCTCCACGCCGATGTCCTCGATACACACGTATGTCCCAGTGAGGATATAGTAGCCGTTTTCCACCCGGCCGTTGCGGGAGGTGGACTGAATGTCCGTTCCGGCCAACTCTCCGGCTTCCCGGGCGTCCAGCTTGGCAGCCGCTAGGGCGGCGGCCTCTGTTTCACTGTAACGCACCTCCTGGGGGGACAGCATGGTATAGATCTCCTCCGTATACCCCAGGGGAAGGTTCACCCCGTTGGCCACCACCGGATGCCGCCGGGTAGTCAGGGAATAATCCCCCTCGACCTCGCCGTCGGTATATAGGGGGATATGTAAGCCGAACAGCTGTAGGGTGGGGCGGTAGACGGACCTTCCGGTGGGGAGAAGACGAGTCTCCTGCAAGGGGACCCGTACCTCCAGTTCCCGTTCGGTCCGGGCCAGCACCCGGCCCTGGGAACGCTTGAACACGGCGCCAGCGGTATTCTCCACGACGCCGCTGACCAGCAGCATATCCTTCACTACCGCATCGCCCACCTGAACCATTGCCTGACCACCTGTGACCTCCAGCTTAACAATGACGCCGTCCCGGGCGGCTTTCAGGTTGGAGGGGCGGTTGGGATCGGACAGCTCCGGGGTGGGGATGCGTTCGCTCACCTCCACGCGGGCGATGCTGCCGCTGAGGTTGACCGTGATCCAGGCCAGATCCGGTAGCTGCTGTAGAGCGGCCAGTTGCAGGGTGGGAATGTCCAGGGAATCGCCGTCCGCTCCTTCGCGGACCCCCATTTTTGACACGACGGAGAGGATTTCGTCGCTGGATACGCGCTCATTGCCCTCCACCTGCACCACCCAGATGCGCTGGGATAACAGCTGGAGCAGCAACACGAATACGGCGATACCTGCGGCGAGGCCGGCCCGGCCGCGGTAACGGCGGAGGAAAAAGGGAACGCCGCGTTTTTTCTTCAGGTGCATACGCATGCCGGTGCGCCTGGCCAGGGGGCGCATCCGGCGGTAATCGCGGGCGAAACAACAGGCGGAGAGGGTTTCCCCCTGCCGGGAGACGCCCCACAAGGGGAGCTCCTGGCGGGCTGCCAGATTGAGCAGCCGTTCGGGAAAGCCTCCTTCCGCTTCCCAGCGGACAAAACCGAACAGCCAGCGCAGCAAGCGGATGAGAAACATCAGACGGCCTCCTTTTGGGTCAAGAGAGAAATTCCAGAGAGAGAATGGATCCCACAACCACCGCGCTGTCCTCCGTCATGCAGGACATGCTCAGGTCGGTGCCGGTGAAGCGAATGACGCCGCTGCCGGTGTTCAGCCGGATGACACCTTCTTCGTATTCGAGAATACCCCGGCATCCCTCCACCACCGCGCGGTGATTCCCGGAAAGCTCCAGATGAGCGGCCTGTGTCAACGCGCCGGCGGGCAGCTCAAAGGTCTCTTCCGCCCGTTCCAGCAACCGCACAGGGGTACGGGGAAGGCGGGATGGTTTCTTCTTTCTCATATAAGGAAAGGCTCCTTTCGATTCGTAAAAACGCCGGGGCGAGGAAAAAGTAAGCTTTCAGACCGGCGCTGTCATAAAATATGCGGCGGGATGGTCAATAATGCGGCGGGACAGGCATATGTATGAACCAGGCGGCCTGGAGCCGCCAAGCTGAAGGATAAGGATGTTGAGGCTATGTTTGTCAGAACATTTCGAAAATCAGCGCTGCTTACCGGTTTGCTGCTGACGGGTGTGGTGCTGGCGGGTGCGGCTCTTTTGATTTGGCCCCAGGCCGCTGCCGCCGGGGTGAGCCGGGGATTGTCCATTTGCTCCTCCGTCATTATCCCCGCGCTTTTCCCCTTCCTGGTGTTGTCCGGTTTCC
This sequence comes from Candidatus Avimonas narfae, assembly GCA_904395335.1. Lineage (GTDB taxonomy): Bacteria > Bacillota > Clostridia > Oscillospirales > Acutalibacteraceae > Avimonas_A > Avimonas_A narfae. The sequence continues at coordinate 5,071 of CAJFNR010000072.1, forward strand.
TGGTGCGGTCCGGGCTCAGTGCCAAAATGGGGCGCCGGCTGGATCGGGTAACCCGATTCCTGTTCGGCCTTCCCGGATGCTGCGGAGCGGGGATTCTCATCGGCTTCATCGGCGGATATCCCGCCGGAGGGGTGGCAGTGGGGGAACTGGTGGAACGGGGAGACATCACCCGGGAGGAAGGGAAACGGATGCTCCGTTTTTGCGTAAACGGGGGTCCGGCCTTTATCATCAGTGCGGTGGGGGCGGGGCTGATGGGACAGCCGGTCTACGGTTTTATGCTGTACGGCGCCCATATTGCCGCGGCGTTGACCCTGGGGATTGCCGGTCGTTTCCGCCGCGGTGCCGCAGTGGAAGAAACGGGGGAATCGGGGTGCGCGCGCTCCGGGCTTCGAGTCAAGATACCGCCGCAGTCGGCAGCGTCCGCTTTTGTGGAATCGGTTAATGCCGCGTGTCGTTCACTTTTGTATATGTGTGGGTTTGTGGTGCTGTTTGCCGCGCTGCTGTCCTTGGGTGATGCCTCCGGGGTGACGGCGGCAGTGGAAACCGTGCTGTGCGCTCCCTTTCAGCTGGCGGGGGCGGACACAGCGGGAATCGCTTCCCTTTTCCCCTGTTTGCTGGAGGTCAGCTGCGGCTGCGTCGAGGCGGCGGCGTCCGGACCGGCGGCCCCCTTTCTGCTGGGCATGGCGCTGGGCTGGGGCGGCCTGTCCGTGCATTGCCAGCTTACCGCTTCCCTGCACGGGCAGCGTCTCATCGACCGGGGGTTTTTCGCTGCCCGGGGGCTGCATGCCTTACTGGGAGGGCTACTCACCCTGCTTCTTTTCCGCTTTGTCCCGGTGGCGGTGAGCACGGGCATTTCCTTTTCCGAAACGGTGGTGAAGCCGTATACCACGTCCGCTACCGCCTCCCTGGCTCTGCTGCTGATGTGTGCGCTGTTTCTCCTGACACTGGCCACCAGGCGGACGTCGTCAGGCGGTTCCTCGGGCAAAAAAAATTAACGCTGGTATATTGATTACAGATATGGTATGATGTGCCTAGAGCCGCTATGCTTTGATGGTAAAAGATGGGGGAAACCCTGGACCTGAAAATTGGTTGTCGGCCGGACCGGCGCCCGTTTTCCCTCTCGCCTATGGTGTATAATAAAGCGTAAAATGCGGCAGCGCCTTAGAAGCCTCCCCCTACGTGGGAAGCGCCCGTCCCGTGGACGGGGATGAGGTGGCGAGTTTCGTACCTATGTCTTTTCGTGCGGGGAAGCCTTTTACACGACATCCCCTGTAATCCTAGTATATACGGCGGTTTCAGAAAAAACGTGACAGGGGCACGGGAGAAATGGGAAACAAAATGACCGGATTTTTATCAGGAGGATCGGCATGAAACGCAAACTGTATGGCAACAATATTCAACCCTCCTGCGAACATTGCGCCAACGGCAAGCGTTCCTCCGATGGGAAGGCCGTGCTCTGTACGCGGCGTGGCGTGATGCCTTTGTATCATTCCTGCCGGCATTTTGAATATGACCCGCTTAAACGGGTCCCTTTCCGCCAACCGGCGATTCCCCGGTATGAGGAAGAGGATTTTGCCATAGAATGACGGAAGTGAGGGGATTGGATGCAAGAGGGCAGCGAGCTGCGCATCGCCGTTTTGATTGATGCCGACAATGTGCCCTATGCCCATGTTAAGGGAATGCTAGAGGAGATCTCTCGCTATGGGACGCCCACCATCAAACGGATTTACGGTGACTGGACGTCCTCCAACCTTTCCGGATGGAAAAAGGTGCTGCTGGAAAACGCCATCATTCCCATCCAGCAATACGGTTATACGGTGGGGAAAAACTCCACCGATTCGGCCATGATTATCGATGCCATGGATATCCTTTATACCGGACAGGTGAACGGTTTCTGTCTGGTGTCCAGCGATAGCGATTTCACCCGTCTGGCCATGCGTCTGAGGGAGGCGGGAATGCGCGTGCTGGGCATGGGGGAGAAGAAAACCCCCACGCCTTTTATTGCGGCGTGCGACCGGTTTATCTATCTGGAGATTCTGAACGCGGAAAAAGAGGAGCAGAAGGAAGAGCAGCGGGAGGAAAACAAAAACGAAGGACGCAGTGCCCGGCGTCGTTCCCGCCCCAAGGCGGCTGCCGTGGACAACACGGCGTCGGAAAGCGGGGAGGCGGAGCGCGCCAAGATCGGCAGGGTGGATGCGTCCCTGATCAAGCTTATCGCCTCCTCCGTGGATGATATTGCGGACGAAAACGGCTGGGCGTTTTTGGGCGATGTGGGCAACCTCATCCAGAAAAAGCAGCCCTCCTTCGACAGCCGCAACTACGGTTACCGCAAGCTGACCCAGCTCATCCAGGCCACGGGAAAATTTGAAATCGACCAGCGGGAAACCGCCAACAACCATATTAAACACGTCTACATCCGTCAGATCGGCGTCACCGACGTGCGCTGACGGAGCAAAAGCGTCGAAAAGCGGGCCGCAGGGCCCGCTTTTTTGCAGTGAGAAGCGAAAAAAGGAAAATACCGGTTGACAATTCGGGAGAAATGCGGTATACTTCGTGTAAAGCGTTTTGCTTTACATCACCACTGGCGGAGAGAGGAAGTCGTTGGATGGCCAAAAATATGGAGATCGCCCTGTTGTTTGACTTTTACGGCGACATGCTCACCGACAAGCAGCGCGATGTGGTGGAGCTGTACTACAACGACGACCTGTCCCTGGCGGAAATCGCGGAGAACGAGGGGATTACGCGCCAGGGGGTGCGGGATTCCATCAAGCGGGCGGAATCCCAGCTGCTGGAGATGGAGGAGCGCCTGGGCCTGGCCCGCCGGTTCCGCGAGATGCGGGAGGGGCTGGATTCCATACGCGACGCCGCCCGTGAAATCCAGGAGCTCAACAGCCGCTTCGGCTACTCCCGTGAGATTCAGGAACGGGCGGAACGTATCGAGAAGCTGTCCCAGAAAATGGCGGAGGACAGCTGATTTTCCCTTATGAAAAAGGAGAATGCTTGTGGCATTTGAAGGACTTTCCGATAAACTGTCCGCCGCTTTCAAGCGTCTGCGCAGCAAAGGCAAGCTGACCGAGGCCGATGTGAAGGAGGCCATGCGCGAGGTGCGTCTGGCGTTGCTGGAGGCGGATGTTAACTACAAGGTGGCCAAGGATTTTACCGCCGCCGTGACCGAGCGGGCGGTAGGCGCCCAGGTGATGGAGAGCCTGACGCCGGCCCAGATGGTTATCAAGATCGTCAATGAGGAGCTTACCGCCCTCATGGGCGGCGAGGCGGCGAGACTGGCCAGTGCCAGCCATCCTCCCTGCATTGTCATGATGTGCGGGCTGCAGGGCGCGGGCAAGACTACCCACGCTGCCAAGCTGGGCAAGTGGCTGAAGGGGCAGGGGCATCGTCCGTTGCTGGTGGCCTGCGACATATACCGGCCTGCTGCCATCAAGCAGCTGCAGGTGGTGGGCGGCCAAGCGGGAGTACCCGTTTTTGAGATGGGGACTGCCGATCCAGTGGACATCGCCCGCAAGGCTGTGGCTCATGCCCGGGACTACGGCAACGATTATGTAATTCTGGATACCGCCGGCCGGTTGCATATTGACGAGCAGCTGATGGATGAGCTGAAGAAGATCAAGGCTGCCGTTTCCCCTCAGGAGATTCTGCTGGTGGTGGATGCCATGACCGGTCAGGATGCGGTGAATGTGGCCTCTGCGTTTAATGAAGCATTGGGGATCGACGGCGTAATGCTGACCAAGCTGGACGGCGATACCCGCGGCGGCGCGGCCCTGTCGGTGCGCGCTGTCACCGGCAAGCCCATCAAGTTTGCCGGTGTGGGGGAAAAGCTCTCCGATCTGGAGGTGTTCCATCCGGAGCGCATGGCTTCCCGGATCTTGGGGATGGGCGATGTGATGTCGCTGATCGAAAAGGCCCAGCAGCAATTCGACAACAAGCAGGCCGAGGAGCTGGCCCGCAAAATGCAGCAGGAAAAGTTCGACATGAACGACATGCTGGAGCAGCTTCGCCAGATCCGCAAGATGGGTGATTTGAAGGGAATGCTGGGCATGCTCCCCGGAGTGGGAAAGCAGTTGCAGGATGTGGACATCGACGAAAGCCAGTTTGGCCGGGTGGAGGCCATCATCCTCTCCATGACCCCGGCAGAACGGGGTAAGCCCGAGCTGATCAACCCTTCCCGCAAGCGCCGTATCGCCGCCGGCAGCGGCGTGAAAGTGGAGGAGGTCGGCCGGCTGCTCAAGCAGTACGAGTCCATGCGCAAAATGATGAAGCAGCTAAAGGGCATGGGCAAAAAAGGCGCACGCGGGCTGTTCCGCATGGGCGGCCGGGGCATAATGCCGCCGGGAGGCCCCCGGTTCGGCCGCTGATAAGGTTGATTCACCCGAGGAAATCCTTCCTTGCTGGTTGAAAATAATTTTAAAGTGTTTTGGAGGTACCGACACATGGCAGTGAAAATCAGACTGCGCCGTATGGGCGCGAAGAAGGCCCCCTTCTACCGTATCGTGGTGGCGGATTCCCGTTATCCCCGCGACGGCCGTTTCATCGAGGAACTGGGCTACTACAATCCCCAGGAGGATCCCGCGGTGATCAAGGTGGATACGGAAAAGGCCCAGAAATGGATGGCCAACGGCGCTCAGCCCACCGATACGGTGCGCGCGCTGCTGAAAAAGGCCGGGGTCGAAAAGGCCTGAGTCTGCGGCTGGTGCGACGGCTTTTCGCTTAACCTGTTGCAGCGGGGTGGGGAGGTTTTTTCCATCAGCGGACGTTGAATAGGCGGGAATTCCCGCCGGAAAGGTTGGGTGCAAAATGAAAGAACTGTTGATTTCCATCGCGCAGGGCCTGGTGGAGGATCCGCAGGCCGTCACCGTGGATCAGGACGAACCCGATGAGGAAGGCGTTATCGTTTTCCATCTTCATGTGGCTCCCGACGACATGGGCCGTGTGATCGGCAAGCAGGGCCGGATCGCTAAGGCGATCCGCACCGTGATGCGTGCCGCGGCCACCCGTCAGGACACGAAGGTTTCCGTCGAGATCGACTGATCCGGATCATACGGTTGGTTTCAGGGACTGTCCCGGCCGCATGCCGGGGCGGTCCCTGTGTTTTCCGGACAAAGTTTCATGCAAAGGAGGACGGCTATGCCGGTGAAAGCCTATCTGGAGGCTGGCCAGGTGGTGGGAACCCACGGCGTGCGCGGCGAGCTTCGCGTACAGCCCTGGTGCGATTCCCCCGGGGTGCTGGCAGGGCTCCGCACACTCTATTGGCAGGAGGGCGGGGATCCGGTCCCGGTCAGATCCCGCGTTCACAAGAATGTGGTGCTGATGAAGGTGAAGGGTGTCGATACCGTCCAGGATGCCGCGGCGCTGCGGGGACGGGTGCTCTACCTGGACCGGCGGGATTTGAAGCTGCCCGAGGGACATTATTTCATCCAGGATCTCATCGGGTTGAAGGTGGTGGATGCGGATACCGGGGAGGAGTACGGCGTGCTGTCCCAGGTGAGCCCTACCGGGGCCAACGATGTCTACCATGTGCGCACACCCCAGCGGGAGGTGCTGATCCCCGCCATTGCCCAGGTAATTGTGGAAACGGCGGTGGAGGATGGCGTTATGCGCATCCGGCCTCTAAAAGGATTGTTTGACGATGAGAATTGATATTATGACGCTGTTCCCCCAGATGTGTGAAGTGGTCATGAACGAAAGCATCATCGGCCGGGCGCAGAAAAAAGGGGTGCTGACCGTCCGCTGTCACCAGATCCGGGAGTATACGGACAACCGGCAAAAGCAGGTGGACGATTACCCCTATGGAGGCGGTATGGGACTGGTCATGTACGCCCAGCCCATCGATGCCTGCTTTCGGGCGGTGTGCGAACAGGCGGGGACCCGCCCGCACTTGATCTATCTGACCCCTCAAGCACCGGTGCTTACTCAGGAGCGGGCGAAGGAGCTGGCGCAGTTGCCCAACCTGTGTCTGCTCTGCGGCCATTATGAAGGGGTGGACGAGCGGGTGCTGGAGGCGCTGGTGGACGAGACGCTTTCCATCGGCGACTACGTGCTCACCGGGGGAGAGCTCCCCGCCCTGGTGTTGGCCGACTGTGTGGCGCGCCTGGTGCCGGGCGTGCTGTCCGATGAGGCGTGTTTTACGGAGGAGAGCCACTATTCCGGATTGCTGGAATATCCCCAGTATACCCGTCCCGCTGTCTGGCAGGGGCGGGAGGTGCCGCCGGAGCTGCTTTCCGGGCATCACGCCCATATCGCCCGTTGGCGGCGGGAACAGTCGCTGAAGCGCACCCTTCAGCGTCGTCCTGACTTGTTGGAAAAGGCGGAGCGGGAGGGTCTGCTTACCGAGCTGGATCACCGCTTCCTTCAGACCCTTTCAGACAAGGAGAAGCAGGAAAATTGTGGAAAATCGGAGGATGAGGCGGAACCGTGAACCCCTCTTCTGTTTATGTAACTAAAAGTTTTTAACGATTTTTGTAAGATGGGACAAAACCGAAATCGGACAGCCCCGCGAAATAGGGCACCCATCCAAAAAAACGTTTTTTGGCGTTTTCTGTAGGCCAAAGCGATTGACGGAGCATACATTTGTGGTATAATACTATCAAGGGTTGAACGTCCAGAAGGTCTTCGGACGTTTGGCACCGGGGACGGAGAATCCCACAGGGATTCTCCCTCTATGCTTCTATTACCATCTTTTTATTTCATCAGTGGAACACATCGAGTATGATGGCTCAACGCTTATTGTGAGAGGGAGATCAAGCATGTATGTAAAAGACGTTTTGGTCCAGAACCAGGTTGGACTGCACGCCCGTCCCGCGACGTTTTTTATTCAGAAAGCCAATGAGTACAAGTCCTCGATTTGGGTGGAGAAGGAGGAGCGCCGCGTCAATGCCAAGAGCTTGTTGGGTGTCCTGTCTCTGGGCATCGTAGGCGGTACCAATATCCGTATCATCGCCGACGGCGGCGATGAGGAAGAGGCCGTGAACGGTCTGGTGGACCTGGTCAACTCCGGCTTCTCGGAGTAAGGGTTCCCCTGGTAGGAAGTAAGTTCCTTGAACGCAGCCGCGTATAAACGGCTGCGTTTTTTCTTACGCGGGGAAGGAGGCCGGCATGGATACAGAGAAGAATCCTAAGCTGGGGGAGCTCAGGCGCAAGGCAATGTCGCTGCCGCTGCTGCCGGGCGTGTATATCATGAAGGATGCCCAGTCCAAAATCATCTACATCGGCAAAGCCAAAGCGCTGAAAAACCGGGTGAGTCAATATTTTGGGTCGGATACCAATCATCCTGAGAAGGTGCGCCGCATGGTGAGGCAGGTGGATCATTTTGACTACATCATCGCGGACAGCGAGTTTGAAGCGCTGGTACTGGAATGTTCGCTGATCAAGCAGTATGCGCCCAAATACAACATTCTGCTGAAGGACAGCAAGGGCTATCACTATATCCGAATTTCTCCTCCGCCCTATTCCCGGATTTCGGAAGCGCGGCAACTGGCCGACGACGGCGCCCGGTATCTGGGTCCCTATGTGAGTTCCATGGCGGTGCAGCAGTCGGTGGACGAGGTCAACCGTGTTTTCCAGCTTCCCACCTGCAACCGTGTTTTTCCGCGGGATGTGGGGCGGGACCGACCCTGTCTCAATTTTTATATCAAGCAGTGCTGCGCTCCCTGCTCCGGCCGTATGTCCCAGGAGGAATATAACGAGCGCCTGGAACAGGCGCTGGAGTTCCTGACCAAAGGGGGAAAGGACGCGGAGCGTCTGCTCACCGAACGGATGGAGGCAGCGGCGGAAAACCTGGAATTTGAAAAGGCGGCCCGATACCGCGACCGTATTACGGCTATTCGGCGCATTTCCCAGAAGCAGAAGGTGGTCATGTCCCGGGTGGAGGAGCAAGACATTGTCGCCCTGGCTCAAGGCGCGGGAGGCGTGTGCTTTGAAGTATTCCGGTTTGAAAAGGGCCAGCTCCACGACCGGGAGCATTTTCTTCTGGAGGAGATCGACACGCCGGCGGCGGCGCGGACGGAATTTCTACAGCGCTATTATTCCCTGCGGGAAAAGGTGCCGCCTCAGATCACAGTGGACGGCGAGTTGGAGGATCGGGAGCTGTTGGAGCAGTGGCTCAGCGAAAGGGCGGGCCGCCGGGTGCATATTGTCCAGCCGCAGCGGGGCGAGCAGGCGCAGCTGGTGGAGATGTGCCGCAACAATGCGGCGGAACGCATTGCCCAGCATACCGGTATGGCGGGGCGGGATGCGGCGGCGCTGGATGAACTGGCGCGGCTGCTGGGGCTGAAGGAGCCGCCCCTATATATTGAAAGCTATGACATTTCCCATACCGGCGGTACAGAGAATGTGGCCGGTATGGTGGTGTTTGAAAACGGACGTCCGCTCAAGTCGGCCTACCGGAAGTTTATCATCAAAACGGTGACGGGACAGGATGATTACGGTTCCCTTCGAGAGGTGCTGACCCGCCGTCTGGAGGAATATGAAAAACATAAGGACGAGGGGACCGGCTTCGGTCGTCTGCCCGATTTGATCCTGCTGGACGGTGGACAGGGACAGGTGGCGGCGGTTCGCCCGGTGGTGGCGTCCTTTGGGCTGGAAATCCCGGTTTTCGGCATGGTCAAGGATCAGCACCACCGCACCCGGGCCATAGCGGAGGACGGCGGTGAAATCTCCTTCAACGCCAAACGATCCGCTTTTACGTTGGTTTCCTCTCTTCAGGAGGAAGTACACCGGTATGCCATATCCTTTCACCGGCAGCGCCGCGCCAAAAGGGGTATCGGTACCGAATTGACGGAGGTTCCCGGCATCGGACAGAAGCGGGCGCGGGAGCTGTTGCGCTACTTCGGTTCCATGAAGGCGGTCCGTTTGGCTTCGGTGGAGGAGCTGTGTGCGGCAAAGGGAATGACGCGCCCCGCAGCGGAGGCGGTATACCGTCATTTTCATCAGGAAGACAGCTGAAAGGCTATCATAGGAAGGCCTGGGGGCAAAAATCCGCACCGGTTTTCTCTCGGGGAAAGGGTAGCCTTATTGTGAGGGGAATAAGAGAGAGCATCGTTTTTTATCTTTTTCCGACAGCGGAAAGCCTTCGACTTGTTCCACCTCATCAGTTGCCGTTCCGGCGACAGCTTCCCCACAAGGGGAAGCCCTTGGACGGGTTTTGGAGCGTTATGAGGACTCTTTGAGCTTGGAGCCGTTCCCTTGGTGGCGGAATAACACCAGAGAGGCAGCGGTACCTCGGTGCCTTTCCCTCGAGTATACGTATGGTGGACAGGGATGAGGTGACGAGCGGCGTTCTCCTGCCTATTGAGGGAATCGGTATACCTTATTTACGCCGCATCATCCTCGCCGGGATATATCGGAAAGCGATTTTTCATTCGCAAATTCGTGAGCTGTATAGAAATAGGACAGGGGAGTCCTTTAAAGGAAAGGAAGATCACGTATGAAGGTAGGATTTATCGGAGCGGGCAACATGGCGGGGGCTATCATCCGCGGAATGGTCTCCGGCGGTTTCCGCGGAGGTGACGTGCTGGCCTATGATGTGGACAGTGCCAAGCTGATGGCGCTGTTTGAGGATTGCGGTATCCGGATGTGTTCCTCGGGCCGGGAGGTGGCGGAGGAGGCCGACGCCGTGGTGCTGGCGGTCAAGCCACAGATGTTCGGCGAGGTACTGCCGCCGCTGGCTCCGGCTCTGCACGGCAGCCGTCCTCTGGTGATTTCCATTGCGGCGGGGAAAACCCTCCATGCCATTGAGGAGCTGCTGGGTGCAGGATTGCCTCTGGTGCGGGTGATGCCCAATCTGAACGCCAAGGTGGGGGAGGCTATGTCGGCCTTCTGCGGGAATGAGCTGGTACAGGAAGGGCACCGGAACACGGTGCGGATGATTCTGGAATCGGTGGGAGAGGCCGTGGAGCTGGAAGAAAAGCAGTTCTCCATTTTTTCCGTGTTGTCCGGCTGTTCGCCCGCTTATACACTGATGTATATCGACACCCTGGCGGAAGCGGGAGTACGCGGCGGACTTCCCAAGCCTCTGGCGCTGAAAATCGCCTCCCAGGCAGTGCTGGGAACCGCCCGTCTACTGCAGGAAACCGGGGAGCATCCCCGCGCCCTCACCGACCAGGTGTGTTCGCCGGCCGGCACCACCATTGAGGGTGTGTGCGCTTTGCAGCAGAATGGCTTTGAGGCAGCGGTGTTGGCAGCGGCCAAAGCCAGCCTGGAACGGGATCAGCAGTTATAATTTTCCGTGATAGGATTCGGCCTTGACATCGGGTCCGGGGGATGGGATAATAACGGAAAGGGAAAAAGCGGGGAAGAGGGCATCTTCTGTCGGATATGCCGCTTTGGCCCGACCGCAAAAGGATGTATCGACTATGAGAGTGATTACCGGAACCGCGCGAGGCCGCCGGTTGGAGACCCTGCCGGGGGAGCATACCCGTCCCACAGCGGAGCGGGTGAAGGAAGCGCTGTTCAGCATCATACAATTTGAGCTGGAAGGGCGTCAGGTGCTGGATCTGTTTGCCGGGTCCGGACAGCTGGGGATCGAAGCGCTGAGCCGCGGGGCGGCGGGCTGTGTTTTTGTGGACAACAGCCGCGAAGCCGCCGAGGTAGTGCGCTGCAATCTGAAAACGGTGGGGCTGATGTCACAGGCTCAGGTGATTGCCCAGGATGCCTTTTCGTATCTGTCCCGTCCGGGGGAGCGCTTTGACATCGCTCTGCTGGATCCGCCCTATTCCTCCGGTTTGATGCTGCCTGCCTTACAGAAGGTGGCGGAGCATATGAGTGACGGGGGTGTGATTCTCTGTGAAACCGATGCGGACGGGGACCTCCCTCAGGAGATTGCCGCTCAGCCGGCGCCTTTTATCCTGACGCGCACCTACCGCTACGGGCGGGTGCGGCTGTGGCTGTATCGCCGTCAGGGGATGGAAGCCTAGCGCTTTTCTTCCGAAACCGCGAGGGGGATTTTTATGAGGATAGCGATTTGTCCCGGGAGTTTTGACCCGGTGACTTACGGACATTTGGATATTATCCGCCGCGCCTCCCAGATGTTTGACCGTGTGGTGGTGGTGGTGATGACCAACGCTTCCAAGGCGCCGCTTTTTTCCAAAGAGGAACGGTTGGAGCTGTTGCGTCGGGCAACGCTGGGCCTTTCCAATGTGGAAGTGGACAGCTACGGCGGCTTGCTGGCCGAATATGCCCGCACCCGGGGTGCTACGGTGATTGTCAAGGGCCTGCGCGCCATGTCCGACTTTGAATATGAATTTCAGATGGCGCTGACCAACCGCAAGCTGTATCCGGGGGCGGAAACGGTGTTTCTCACCACGACGGCAGAGCACATGTATCTCTCCTCCAGCCTGGTCAAGCAGGTGGCGGAGCTGGGAGGGGATATCGACGGTTTTGTCCCCGACTGCATCAAAGAGGATATTTTGCGCAAGGTAGAAAGGATGGGGTCGTAATGACGGTAGACGAATTGCTGGAGCAGATCGACGACATGATTGACAAGGCGTGGAGTATGCCCCTTTCCGGAGGCAAATGCCTGGTGGAGGCCGACCGTCTGCGCGACCTGATAGACGACATACGCGGCAACATGCCATCGGAGGTTCGCCAGGCCAAGGCGATTGTTTCCGACCGCGCGGACATCATCTCCACAGCTAAGCGGGAGGCAGAGGGCATCATCCGTGCGGCGGAGGAACGGGCCCGTCATATGGTGGCTCAGGAGGAGATTACCAAGCAGGCTCAGGCAAAGGCTAGCGAAATCCTGAGCCAGGCGCAGTTGAAAGCGCGGGAGATGCGCCGCGGAGCCAACGATTTTTCCGAAGACCTGCTGCGCCGTACTGAAGAAACCCTGTTGGCACGCCTCAACGAGGTGCGGCAGGCGCGCCAGGTGCTGCGCAATCCGGCAAAGGTCCCCGCTGAATCGAAGAAAGAAGAGGAATAGGTTCGGGATTGGATGAACGAATTCATGGATATCTTTCCCTCTTGCAAGGGGATGCTTTGAAGAATACGTTTCCCGGTTAAAAAAAGAAAAGACGGATAGTGTCAGGTACTATCCGCCTTTTTTGTTATCCCGCTATACGAATCAGCGTCTGCTTCTATCAGCCTTTACAAAAATGTTTTTTCTGTGTGGCAATCATCACACCCTCCGCGATAACCGCTGCCGATAAAAAGTAGGGTGTGAAGCCGCTATCCATTGTTTTCGGTGAATCGTTATGGGTAGTTTCTGTAACGGAGGAGCTGGTGTTTTCCGTTTCCGTTTGCGGGTGTGTGGTTTCAGAAGTAGGTTCACTGGTGGTTTGACTGCCGTCGGTTATCGGATTGTCAACGTTGTTCAAAGGAATACGAAACTGTGCCGCAGCGCACCAGTCTCTATTGGTATATTCACGGCCTTTGAGAAGGATATAGTCCTCATATACTTCCACATAATATCCTTCTGAACCGTCGACGGCGGTATCGTCATCGGACCACAGATACGAAACTGCCGCCGTATTGACAAAAGTGGCATCCTTTCCCTGTCCGTAAAGCAAAGGCTGTTTCATTTCAAACGCCCAGTGTGTATGCCCGGAAAACATGATGGCATTCGGATAAAATCTCCCGAAGCTCATCGCCTGAATTCAATGGCCAAACCAGTCCTGGATTTCGGGATCCGATGAATATAACGTGCCGGAAACCGTCTCCTTTAGAGGTTGGTGATGGAAAATGAAAACAGGTTTCGATTTATCGGTTTCCGCAAGCCGTTCACGGAGCCAATTGAGTTGTTCCTTTCCCAGCTCACCCTCCGGCACCTTGGAATCCGATCCAAGGACGATGAAGCGGATGCCGTGGATATCGACACAATAATATACACTTTCCATCTTGAGATTTTCGAGGAAACGCTCGATCTCTTGATCATAGGCATTGGTATATACGTCGTGGCCCCCTATGGCGTAATACATGGGAGGCAATTCCACACCAGCCTCCTCAATATTTTTCAGCAGCAGATCGTATTCCGCCTGTGTGCCCAGATCGGTATTATCACCGACACAAAAGATGGCGGAACTGTTGGGAGAAAGGGCTGCCATGTCTTGGAGAGCAGTGATCCAATGTGCGGAGTTCAGAGGACTGCTTGGGGATATATGCGTGTCTGAGATGACCTGAAACTCAAAAAGATACTAGGATTCCGGCACCTTCAGGACATCGGGAGCGGAGGGCATAACAGGGAGTGGATGCGCCTTGTGCTACGAAGACTTCGATTCCGTCAGCCTGATCGGGCATAAACAGGCAATCGTTGAGATCGACCGTAAAGCTGTCGCTGCCCGCGTGTGTAACGGTAGCAATGGGTCTATAACCCTCGAGGCGCTTTTCACCGGTGCTCCAATAAAGCTCATAAGTGAGTGTTTTATCAGATCCGGGGACAATGGTAACGCTGGTTTGGCTCCATCCCTTGTCCACCGTTGCCGATACCGTAGCCGCCTTAGCGCCATAATCCGTGCGGTCGTTTTCGTTATCCAATATTGTCACCGACAGCGTGTCCAAAACGTCGTAGCCGTCATTGTCGCACAAATAGATGGAATATTTCCCGGGTTTTCCGAATGAGGAAGCCGCAAAGGTAACTGTACCCGTTCCCACTGCATATTCCCAGACGAGGGAAGTCATACTGCCGGGGTCCGCCCCTTCAGGATAAACACCGATCCAATCGTAGGAATCCGTTCCTTCATAATGCACGTATACCGTGTCGGCGGGGAAATATTCGGTCTTTTCCGTACGGATCGATGGAGCAGAAGCCGCCGAGACCCCCAGTGGCATCCCGCTGAGGATGAACAGAAAAATGAACAGAACATAGGAAATGGATCGAATGCGTTTCATAATAACCCTCCACACATTTTTGTATGTAATGAACAATATAATATCACTATATTATAAATTATAAACTATATTGTAAAATAAGATTGCTTTATAGATAAGGTGAGAAGAGAAAGGAAGAGGCGCCGTCTGGTATATGGAGTGGTATGGATACTTCTGATCGGCATCGAGGCACTGATCGCCTTGTTTGTCCACGATGAGGTAATCCGTCCGTACGGAAGGGATGTGCTGGCATCCCTAGCCCTTTATGCTTTGTCACGCGTGTTTTTCCCCACTGGGATTCGGATCATGCCGCTTCTTCCTTTTCTGTGTTGTGCACTGGCGGAAAGTCCGCAATATCTTCAGCTGGTTTCCCTGTTACATTGGGAAGGAAACGTTTTTCTCCGCACGCGGCTGGGGGCCACCTTTGACTGGCGCGATATGCTCTGTTATTAGATCGGATCACTGCTTGCCGCCCTATGGGAGATGGTGCTTCTAAAGCTGGAAAAAGGAAAACATTCCCTGGTTGAGAATGAAAAAACTAGCCGATGCCTTCGTAAAATGTGGGTAAAAGGGGGGAGCAGTCGCTTGACAGATTTGGGAAAGCTGTTAGAATAAAAAAGAAATATTTTGTCTATGCCAGAGGAGGAAACGAGATGTCAAAAGTACGTAAGATCCTTCCCGTGCTTTTGTCCGCATCGGTGATGGCGGCAGCAGTTATGCCGGTCCTCACCCTGTCGGCAGCGGGCTCGGGGATTCAGGACGGGTACTCCTGGACCATGGAGGACGGCGGCTTTTACTCGGGTGACGTCGCTTTGTACGTGTCCGGGCAAGAGGGAGACGACCTCTCCGTCCGTGTGGATGGCAAGGAGATCGCCCCGTCCGATCAGGCGCCGGAGATCCGCATGCTCTATGAGGGCGGCGACGGCAATCCCGACCGGGATATCAAGACGGACAGCAGCTACGGCGCGTCCAATATCGTCAGCCTGAATGGTACCAGCGTGGGAAAACTTCCCAGCGACGGTACGGTGGGCGTCGTCATGAATGCGGAACAGTTCAATTCCGGTGAAAACAAGGTCACGGTCCGCATCGGCGGTTATTGGGGCGAAGGTCCGTACGAAGAGTCCAAGCCCTCCACATCCAAGGACGACTTCCTGATCAGCAATGTGCGTTTCCGTCTGCCCAACGGGCAGGAAGTGGTGCCCAGCAAGCTGGTTACTTACAAGCCGGCGGCAAAGCAGTCCACGGATGTTGTGGTGGAAACCCTGGATCCCTATCCCTATGAACCGACTGAAAAGTTCTGGTTGGGCGATGGTTGGGGCTCAAATTACACCTGGGCCGGACACACCGATCCCCGCTTCAATATCCCTTTCCAGGTGGACTTCGTGCTGGACTACGAAAAACCCGGTTCCGAGGCGATGTTTGATCTGGATACCTCTGCGTATACCAGCGGAAAACACACCGTTGAGCTGTATGCGGGCAATACCTGCGTAGCATCCTCTGAGGTGGTTTTCGACAATGAGGATCCGGTTATCACCACCAACCTCTCCAATTATGAGACGGTGAAAAACGGCTTCCAGCTGGAAGTGAATGTCTCCGATGCCACTGCTGGCCTGGCGTCCACCGATGTCCGGCTGGAGGGTAAGTCCCTGAGCAAAGAGGCTTCCTTCACTTACGAGCTGAAAAACCTGGAGAACGGCGTTCAGTCTCTGGTATTTGAGGTGGAGGACAAGGCAGGCAACAAGGTATTCCAGAACTTGTATTTCAACGTCGGCGATGAGACTGTGCCGAAATACAGCGACATGAAGGCGGAAAACGGATCGCTGTCGCTGCAGGTGGGCGGTGCCGACGATGCCACGGTTTCTTTCTATGAGGCGGATGCGTTGGATTACACCGCTTCCTATGGTTCCGTGAGCAGTGTGGATACCATGGAGGAAAAGCCCGCTTCCGAACAGACCTTCCCCGAATGGTATGCTTGGCAGATGGCCAATGGCGGTGAAGAGGTGGAGACCACGTCCGCTTCCGGAATGCCGTACCATGCGTTTGATATCGATGTGAGCGGTGCAACCGGCGGTCAGGTCAGCCTGAGCTATGAAGGTTCCACCGTTGACGGAGAGCGCCTTGCTCTTAAGGCTTATAATTATACCGAAAACCAGTGGGATACTCTGGATGTCGTTATTGGCAGCGGAATTCTCTCCGCTACGGTAGAAGTGGCCGATTACGCCAAGGATGGTAAGATCCGCGCTGTGGCGGTAGTGGACAATGTGGGTAACGGCAGCAACACCATGCTGTGGAGCACCGACCCGCAGCACTATACCGTTTTTGAAGATCTGAACGCTTTCTATGAGAAGGTGTACGAGTATATCGGTGAGGAATATTTGGCGGGCCGTGCGGCATACGCCATCACCACCGGTGACCTGGTGGACGATTCGCCTACGTCCGCCAATGCTGAGAAGCAGTGGAAAATTGCGGACAAAGCTATCCAGCTGATGGAAAAGACAGGCATGCCCAATGGTGTTGTTACCGGTAACCATGACACCGGCAACTATCCCAGTGCAATTTATTCCCTGTACAATAAGTATTTCGGCGCGGACCGCTATCGCTCCGAAGCGTGGTTTGGCGGCGGTTTGAATGATAACGCCTCTCACTATGATCTGATCACGGTGGGCAACATTGATTTTGTGGTGCTGTATCTGGGCTACGGCGTGGAAGGTACTCCGGAAACGATTGCGTGGGCCAACGATGTGTTGCAGCGCTATAGCCACCGCAACGCGATTCTGGCTACTCACCAGTATCTGAAAGCCTCCACTGGCGCTTGGGATGCCTCTTCCCGTGCGGAAGTGATTTACAACGAGATTGTCGTTCCCAACGAAAATGTTAAGATGCTGCTGTGCGGCCATGACAACGGTGCCGTCACGCTGAAAAAGCAGATTGGCGACGACCGCGTTTTCTATGAAATTCTGTCTGACTACCAGTTCGTGGAGCTGGAAGATCCGGATTTCTACGGAGGCAACGAGCACTATATCGGCAATGTGGCCGGCTGTAACGGCGACGGTTATATCCGTTCCATGACCTTTAATGGCAATAAGGTGGAGACCAAGACCTTCTCCCCGGTTACAGGCGGGACCAATCCCTTTGGTATCCGCGATGAGTTTACCATTACGGTGGACTTTGAACAGAATGACCGTGTGATTACGACCAAGGGCTTCACCGCCACCCTGCTGGGTGACAAGATTGCCGATGTGACGGCAGCGTCCGGCTCTAAAGCGGAAACCGCCTATGACGGCGACGCGGAAGCATGGGCGGCTGTGATTGCCACCGATAACGGTTCCGTGGTGACCGCTTCCCAGAAGTTTGAAACTTCTGCGGCTCCTGAAAAGCCCGCCGAAGCTCCGGAAGCGGTGGACCTGTCCGCCCTTAAGGAACTGGTCGAGGAAGGCCAGGGCCTGAATGCTGATGATTACATGGCGGAATCCTTTGAGGAATTCACGGTAGTGCTGGAAAAGGCAGCTGCTGTAGCGGAAGATCCGGATGCAACCCTGGAGGAGATTTCCAGTGCCTACAAGGAGCTGTTTATGGCCCTGAGAGGACTGGAAGTCAAGAAAGAAGGTTCCCTGGATCCCTCTGATCTGCAGTCGGAAGCTGTGTTGGATATGAGCAAGGATAAGTGGCAGAACACGGAAGGTCCTGCTGACTTTGATGATCCGGGTTCGTATATGGATGTTACCGTCAACGCGGACGGAAGCCTGACCTTTGAGAAAAATACAGACAACGCCCCCAACAACTGGCCGGCTACCAAATATAGGGAAGCGGTCACGATTACGCCGGTGAACGGGAAGATTTATCTGAACCTGGATATTGACGCAACCAGCGCTTGGTCTATGTGCCCGATCATCACGCAGGGGAATAAGGTTTCCAGTGATCAGCGTTGGAACTATATTCTGGAAGGCTTGGCGGACGACACCGCCGATGCCGGCCCTGGCACCTTCAAGGGTGTATTTGATGTCACCCAGGTGTTTGTGGATCTCGGGTTTGATTTGACCAAGCCGCTGACGGTTCAGATGAGTATCAATGCGGTGCCTGGTCCGCTTACCATCCGGCATATTGAATTTATGACCGATCCGACCGATCCGACCGATCCGACTGATCCGACCGATCCGACCGATCCGACCGATCCGACCGATCCGACCGATCCGACCGATCCGACTGATCCGACCGATCCGACTGATCCGACCGATCCGACTGATCCGACCGATCCCACTGGATCCACTGGTACCGGAGATGTGACACAGCCGACAGATACGACGGGTACGACGTCTGGTGGTGGCTCTTCTGCTCCGGGAACAGGTGAAGATCAGTCCCTGTTGTTCCTGCTGATGGGCCTGGCGGTTGCCGGTGCGGGTGCACTGGTTCTGACTGCCAAGAAAGCAAAAAACTAAACTGATTTTCGTTATCCTATGTAAAAAGGAGGCGGTGCTTTAGCACCGCCTCCTTTTTCTGTTAGCAAACAGAACCACCAGCTCAGCTGGTGAGGATAAAAAGCTTTAGCTTCAAGCATCGAGCGAAGCGAGCTACTAATAAGATGTCTCCAGTAACAAAAATTTCTATTAGACCGGAAATCGCCCGTTTACGGGCGGTAGGGCAAGTAATGCAAGCGCAATAAATTTCAGTGCGTCTTTATGCCCTTTTAGGGCTTGTGCATACCACGCGTTTAACGCGTGGTTTTGATTACCCTAATTGGGTAGGGAGATCTCGAAAAAACGCCGAAATGGCCATATTTTCTCATTTGACAAAGCGGTCACAAAGGGATATAATAAAGCACTTCCCAAAATATCCGGGGGCGTAAAGGTTTCGACGGGGATTGGGGACCATGGTAAGCGAGTAGCGGTGCGGACCCGCTATAAAATCCGCACTTCAAAACAAACGACAACAATACTGTTGCTCTCGCGGCCTAAATAGGCTGCCGTCTTGCCCCGCAATACCGCGGGCGGGGACAAGGCGTCGATTAGCGGTGCACGTGAACGGGGGAGGGCTGCGGCCCTCGTCATGATCTGGCAGCTACTGTAACCGGAAGCCTGTTTGCCGGCGTCCGGTGAGGGGAATCTCAAAAGACATTCTGCACTCGGAGAAAGCCATGGCGATCGATTTTCGGACAGGGGTTCGATTCCCCTCGCCTCCACCATAACAGGAACATATAAAAGATATGTTCCGCATAAACCCCGATAAAATCGGGGTTTTTTGCTGCCCAAACGCCGGGATTTCAAGGCGCATATTCGTAGATATAAAACGGCTGTTTTTGCTTTGCGGATAGAATTGAACTCCCGTAAAACAGAATAACTGCTTCAAACGGCAGACAAGTCACCAAAAACTTGTATGCCGTTTTTGCGTTTCACTGCCCGAAGTTTTGCAAAAGACTTCGGGCTTTTTTCATTTCAAGAAAAGGAGCTGACAAAATGTACTTTACTAATACCCCCGCCCTCAACAGTATGGAGGCGATCATGAAAAAACTGCCCTACGGCACAC
>CAJFNR010000073.1 GCA_904395335.1 Candidatus Avimonas narfae
GTGGAAATCTTCTACCGCTTTATCGGCAAAATCGAATGACACATCTTGAGATACCCAACAATATCTTTAACTAAGGGAAACGGGCGAGGGATTACCGGATACCAGCGTATTGCTGGATCTGGCGGAGATCCTGGAAACTACGGTGGACAGCCTTCTACGCGGCGGAGAAGTCCACATCCCCTTCAGCGGCAAACTGTCGGTGGAAAACATCCTGGAGGGCATCAATCCTTCTTTACTCTTCCCCGCCTCATCGGCCGGGACAACACACTGTACCAGGGGATGATCGAAGGGATCAACCGCCGGATGAATCTGGACTGGGATGAAAACCTATCCGGACGGGAGGAACGCTGGTGTGTGGAGCTGTTCGCGACAGAGGTGATCATCCAAGAGATCGGCCATGGAAAATGGGTGGACTTGGCGGAAGTGGACCGGTTGTTTGCCTTGGAAAAGTGGCGGAACAACATCCATCGCTATGCCCACGCTGCCGGAATCCGGTGAAATCTTCCTGCTATCATCCACTACTTACCTCTTTTGAAACTGGCTGGGGCCAAGACCTGACGCCATTCCTTCTTTCCGCTTGCGTGAATCCGCCACGCCGCAGTCAACAGCCACAAGGGGGAAAGCGCTGGCCACCGGCTGGAGATATCCGACGGCAATTCCTGCACGGTTAGGGTGTTAAAAAAACATCGCCGGGCAGCCGCAACGGCAGACAATGTCTCAAAAACTATCACCGATACGCTAGAGTCATGCCTGCTTTCACGCAGAGAAAGCAGGGAAAGGGCCCCTTTCCCTGCTTTGAAAAAAGAAAAGAGGCTCTCCGCCCCAGTGGACGGAGAGCCTCTCTTACAATATTCCTATTTGAATTTCGGACGGGCCACATAGCTGGTATGCAGCGTATGGTGCGCTTTATGTCCGCCAAAGCCGTCGAAATATTCCTCATACAGCTTTTTGATGATGGGGGACTGATGGGACTTGCGCAGCTTCATGGAGGCATCCTGATCGTACAGGGCCTTGGCGCGCAGCGCCTTCAGATCCACTGTGTTGCGCACGGAAGCGGGCTGGATAGGCTGACCGCCTCCGTTGACACAGCCGCCGGGACAGCCCATGATCTCCACAAAGTGCCAGTCAGCGGTGCCATCCTTGATCCGGCTCATCACATAGTTGGCGCTGGCCGCTCCGCTGACCACCGCCACCTTGACATCCATGCCGGCGATGCTGTACACGGCTTCCTTAATGCTATCGGTGCCGCGGACCTCTTTGAATTCGATGGCTTCGTTGTCTTTGCCGGTAAGCCAGTCGTTGGCGGTCCGGAGTGCCGCCTCCATCACGCCGCCGGTGGCACCGAAGATAACAGCTGCGCCGGTATCCTCGGACAGCGGGCTGTCGAACTCCTCGTCCGGCAGGGAGGTGAAGGCGATACCGGCACGCTGGATCATGCGGGCCAGCTCACGGGTGGTGATGGCCACATCCACATCGGGAACGCCGGCGGCATCTTGATCGTCACGGCCGATCTCAAACTTTTTGGCGGTGCAGGGCATAACGGACACCACGACAATATCCTTGGGATCCAATCCGTTCTTTTCCGCATACCAGGTTTTGATAACCGCACCGGTCATCTGCTGGGGCGATTTGCAGGTGGACAGATGATCCAGCTGATCCGGATAATAGTATTCCGCAAACTTGACCCAGCCGGGTGAGCAGGAGGTAACCATGGGCAGTACGCCGCCGTTCTTCACCCTCTGGACAAACTCGTTGGCTTCCTCCACAATGGTCAGGTCGGCGCCGAAATCGGTGTCAAACACCTTGTCAAAGCCCAGGCGGCGCAGGGCGGCGGCCATCTTGCCCTCCACATTGGAGCCGATGGGCATGCCGAAGCACTCGCCCAAAGTGGCCCGGATGGACGGCGCGGTCTGTACCACCACGTGCTTGGTTGGATCATTTAGAGCGGCCCATACCTTGTCGGTGTCGTCCTTCTCGGTCAGGGCGCCGGTGGGGCACACCACAATGCACTGGCCGCAGGAGATGCAGGGCACGTCGTCCAGCGGCTTTTCAAACGCACAGGCGATGTGGGTGTCGATACCGCGGTCGTTGGCGCCGATGACGGACACAAACTGCTGGCGGCACGCCGCCACGCAGCGGCGGCACAGGATACATTTGTTGTTGTCCCGCACCAGATGGGCGGCGCTTTCGTCCTTTTCGTAAACGGGGCGGAAACCGTCGTATTTGCCGGAATCCTCCACGCCGTAGTCGCGGCACAACTTCTGCAGTTCGCAGTCGCCGGACCGGACACAGGACAGGCACTTTTTCTCATGGGTGGAGAGGATCAGCTCCAAGGTGGTGCGACGGGCCTTCTGCACCTTTTCAGAATTGGTGGTGATCTCCATACCCTCGTTCACCGGATATACGCAGGCGGTCACCAGGCCCCGGGCACCGGTGGCCTCCACCACGCAGATGCGGCAGGCGCCGATTTCGTTGATTTCCTTCAAATAGCACAGGGTGGGAATCTCCACGCCGGCGGCGCGGGCGGCCTCCAGAATGGTGGAGCCCTTGGGCACGCTGACCGCGATGCCGTTCACTTTCACGTTGACCATGTCCATGTTCAGCGCGCTCCTTTCTATTTCTTCACAATGGCGCCGAACCGGCATTTCTCAATGCAGGCGCCGCATTTGATACAGGCATTGACGTCGATGGAATGCGGCTGCTTGACCACACCGGAAATAGCACCGGTGGGGCAGACGCGGGCACAAGCGGTACAGCCCTTGCACTTCTCCGGAATCACCTCGTAGTGCAGCAGGGACTTACATACGCCGGCCGGGCACTTCTTGTCCACGACGTGGGCGATATACTCGTCGCGGAAAAAGCGCAAGGTGGATAGCACAGGGTTGGGCGCTGTCTGGCCCAGTCCGCACAGGGAGTTGGCCTTTATGTACTCACACAGCTCCTCCAGCTCGTCGATATCCTCCAGGGTACCGTTGCCCTTGGTGATCTTGTCCAGCTTTTCCAGCAGGCGCTTGGTGCCCACCCGGCAGGGCGTGCACTTGCCGCAGGATTCGTCCACGGTGAACTCCAGGAAGAACTTGGCGATATCCACCATACAGGTGTCCTCGTCCATGACGATCAGCCCACCGGAGCCCATCATGCAGCCCATGGCGATCAGGTTGTCGTAATCGATCTTGGTGTCGATGAGAGAGGCCGGGATACAGCCACCGGAGGGGCCGCCGGTCTGGGCCGCCTTGAACTTCTTGCCGCCGGGGATGCCTCCGCCGATTTCCTCCACAATCTCCCGCAGGGTGGTGCCCATAGGGATTTCCACCAGGCCGGTGTGCTTGATCTTGCCGCCCAGGGCGAATACCTTGGTTCCCTTGGACTTTTCCGTGCCCATGGAGGCAAACCAGTCCGCACCGCGCAGAATGATCTGCGGGATGTTGGCAAAGGTCTCCACATTGTTCTCCACCGTGGGGGACTGGAACAGACCCTTGACCGCCGGATAGGGCGGACGGGGGCGGGGCTCACCGCGGTTGCCCTCGATGGAGGTCATCAGCGCAGTTTCCTCGCCGCAGACAAAAGCGCCGGCACCCAGACGGATCTCCATATCGAAATCAAAGCCGGAATTGAAGATGTTTTTGCCCAGCAGGCCGTATTCCCGCGCCTCATCGATGGCGATTTGCAGCCGCTTGACCGCGATGGGATATTCGGCCCGGACATAGACAAAGCCCTTGGTTGCGCCGATGGCGTAGCCGGCAATGGCCATGGCCTCTACGATGCAGTGGGGATCGCCCTCCAGCACCGAACGGTCCATAAACGCGCCGGGATCGCCCTCGTCGGCATTACACACCACGTATTTCTGCGGCGCCTTCACCGGCGCACACAGGGACCACTTGCGGCCGGTGGGGAATCCGCCGCCGCCGCGGCCACGCAGGCCGGAGTCTGTGACGATCTGGATCACCTGCTCCGGCGTATACTCGGTCAGGCACTTGGCCAGGGCCTGATAGCCGTCCATGGCGATGTATTCATCGATTTCTTCCGGGTTGATAACGCCGCAGTTGCGCAGCGCCACCCGAACCTGCTTTTTATAGAAAGCGGTTTCATTCAGCGATTTGATGGAATCCTGCTCCACCGTCTCGTCGTACAGCAGCCGGGTGACAATCCGGCCCTTGAGCAGGTGCTCGCTGACGATTTCCGGGATATCCTCCACCTTCACACGGGAATAGAAGCAGCCCTCCGGATACACAATCATGATGGGGCCCAAAGCGCACAGGCCGAAGCAGCCGGTGCGGACCACCTTGATCTCCTCGCTGAGTCCCTGCTCGCCGATCTCCTTTTCCAGCGCCTCGATGATCTGCTGGCTGTTCGAGGAGGTACAGCCGGTACCGCCGCAAACCAGTACATGTGAACGATACATGGGTTCTTTTTCCTCCTTACCTTATTTCATCAGGCTGCCGACGGTATACTCGGTCACCACGTTTCCGTTGACCAGATGATCCACCACCACGCGCGCCACCTTTTCCGGTGTCATTTTCGCATAGGTCACCTTTTCCTGTCCGGGCACCAGCACCTCCACAATGGGTTCGTACTGGCACATGCCGATGCAGCCGGTTTGGGTCACAGTGACATGCTCCAGATGACGCTTGTTGACCTCGTCCACAAAGGCATTCAGCACCGGCCGCGCTCCCGCCGCGATGCCGCAGGTCGCCATACCCACCATGACGCGCACGCCGTCCTTGTCTGCGTCGCGCACGGTCATTTTCGCCCGGGCCTTGTCCCGGATGGCCTGCAGTTCTTCCAACGTTTTCATCAATTTCCCAACCTTTCCCCTAACGCACGCATAAAACGCGCGGCGTTTCCATGATTCAAGCCTGCTCCCGGTCAGACGGGGGCTGGGTTCCGGTTACGCAGCCTTCCTGCTCCCGGAGATAGCCGTCGATCCATTCCATAACCTCCGGCGTATCCAGCGGAACCTCCCCCAGCACCTGCCGCAGCTCCCGTGTATCCGTCACGGCCTCCCGGCCGTTGAAGCAGCGGCGGTAAACAAAATCCACCTGCGGGTTCAGACGGATCAGCGCCGTCATCGTCCCCACCATATCGCCCAGAGGCATCCGGTCGATGTGAGAACGGACAAAGCGCGCCGTTACCTCCGTTCCCTTTCCCAGCTCCGACTGAAGGGTCAGTTCCCCTCCGGCCATCTCCGCCGCCATACGGAACAGAGGCACCCCCATCCCCACCTTGCGGGTGGTACGGGTGGTGTAAAAGGGATCGCGCACCCGTGCCGCCTGTTCCGGCGTCATGCCCCGTCCGTTGTCCCGGACCGAGATGACCAGCTCATCCTTTTCCGTATCCTCCGACACCGCGATCTCCACCAGGGACGCCCCGGCGGATAGGGAATTCTGAGCAATATCCAGCACATTCAGCGACAGCTCGCGCATCTCCTCACCCCGGCTATCAGTTGTTGTACTTGGCCAGAATGCCGTCCACGTCGTCCGCCGTCAGACGGCCGTACACCTCGTCGTTGACGGTGAGCACCGGTGCCAGGCCGCACGCGCCGATGCAGCGGCAGGCGGTCAGGGAGAACTTGCCGTCCTCCGTACACTCGTCGGCGCCGATGCCCAGCAGCTCGCTGAGGCGGTTGAACACGTCGCCGGAGCCCTTGACATAGCAGGCGGTACCCAGGCAGACTGAAATGTTGTACACGCCCTTGGGCGACAGGGCAAACTGGGCATAAAAGGTGGCCACACCGTACACCTTTTCCAGCGGGACGCCCATGCCGTCGGCGATCATCTGCTGCACCTCCATGGGCAGATAGCCGTATACATCCTGCGCCTGCTGCATGACGGCCATCAAGCGGCTGGGATCCTGCTTGTTGGCGTCAATGATCTCCCGCAGCTGCTGTTCCTGCTCCGCAGTGCCGCGGAAAGGGAGAGTGCTGATCTTTTTTTGCATATCGTTTCTTCCTCCTTAACGATACCGGGCCCGCCGCCCCCGACAGACGACCCGAAGGACTCCTGTTTGTTAAAAAATGCACAAAAAGAGCCCTGTAGAACCTAAAGTAGAAGTATATCATATACGAAAGAAAAATGCTATGTGTAAATGTCATAGTTTGTACCTCGAATTTTGATGCAATGCGTCTGATTCCCGGATTTCATGCAGGTTTCCCCACTGCGTCGGGCCATCTATGCGCCCTTCCAAATCTATCCTTTACAACGCCTTGGCGCAAAGAGTAAAATAGCGGAGGATGTACAGGGGGATGGATTTGATGAGGTATATATCGAAAATACGATCCTTTATGAAACGGGAAGCCGTGTTATCGGTTGCCTTGGCGCTTGCCCTGTTCTCCGCTTTTCTGGTACATCCAGATGAGGAATATCTTTCCTATGTGGACGGCCAAACCTTGATTCTCTTATTTTGTCTGATGACGGTGATGGCCGGGTTCCAGGCCCATGGCGTTTTCACCTCCCTGGGAGCGGGGCTGCTGCGCCGTTCCCGATCCACCAGGCAAGTGGAGATAACGCTGGTGCTCATCTGCTTTTTTTCCAGCATGCTGGTTACCAACGATGTGGCCCTCCTCACGTTCGTTCCTTTCTCCTTAACGGTGCTTCGTTTGGCCGGGCAGGAATCCCGGGCGGTTCCCGTGGTGGTCCTGCAAACCGTTGCCGCCAACCTGGGAAGCATGTTCACCCCCATCGGCAATCCCCAGAATCTGTATCTTTACGCTCAATCGCATATGTCTTTGACCCGTTTTCTCCTCCTGATGCTTCCCTACACCCTGTTATCCCTGTTCCTGATCACGGTTCTGCTTCTCTTACATAAAAAAGAACCCATAACGGTGACATTGCCATCCTCATCCTCTTCCTCCAAAAAGAAAACGCTGGGGGCGTATCTTTTCCTGTTTCTCGCCTGCCTGTTAGCGGTGGCCAAAGTGCTTCCGCTGCCGTTTCTCCTGATCCTCACCCTGGGAACCGTACTGGTTTTGGAACCCGCGCTTTTAAAGCGGGTGGACTATTCTCTGCTGCTTACTTTTGTAGGGTTCTTTATTTTTGTGGGAAACATAGCGCGCCTTCCCTCCTTTAACCGCCTGCTGTCCGGCTGGCTGGACGGGCAGGTGGCCGCCGTCGCGGTCTGCGTCAGCCAGATAATCAGCAATGTCCCCGCCTCTCTGCTGCTTTCCGGTTTTACCGCGGATTGGGAGGCGCTGATTGTCGGTGTCAATCTGGGCGGATTGGGCACACTGATCGCCTCCATGGCCAGCCTGATCTCCTATAAGGCAATAGCACAGCATTCCCCTGAAAAACGGCGCCCCTATCTTATAAGGTTTACCTGGATCAACGTGCTGCTTCTTTCCGCCAACGGGATACTATACGGTATCCTTAAGCAATAAACGGCTCTGCGGTCTCAATGTAAAGCGGCAAAGGAGGGCAGACACTTTCGTGTCTGCCCTCCTTTCATGATATTATGAAGAAAAGGGAGCAAAAAGCAGCACGGAAACACCTCATCCGCAGCATCGGCTCCGTCCGCTCACGCCTTCAGGATCTTCCCAAGCGGCACGGGGCCCTCCCATCCAATGCAGAGATCACTGCCAAAGCCGGTCCCATTTCCCGTACGGATTCATCCGCCAGCTCAATCCAGGGGCCGGCATCCGGTATCTGGTGAAGATAGTGTGCGTCGGAGTTCACCAGCCGCAGCATCCCGGCTAACAGGGGATACCGCCGCAGCATTTCATCTTCCTCCGCCCGGACAGTGAGCTCTGCAGCGGCAAAGCCCACCGGCGGAATATCGCCCAGTGACGCCGTCACGCTGTAGGATGGCCGGTCAATATGGGCGGGAAACGCCGTCCCCCCATACGAACGCACCAGTGGCAACACCTGATCCACGCTCAGGGAGGAGGCGGTGGCCAGCAGCAGCTCCTCCTGTCCAAGAAGGCCCTCCTCTTCATCGAGAATCAGCTGTTCGCCGAAAATCTCCGGGCGGTTCTCCACATCGGGCAGTGTCCTTCGGACAGCAGCAGAAAACTCCAGCGCCGCTGCTTCAGTGGGCAGAAGGCAGACCACATGGGCTTCCTCCGCCGTACACAGCTCCATCCCCGGCACCACCGTCAACCCGGTCCCCTCCGCCGCTTTACGGGCGGCAGGCACGTTGAGGCAGGAATTGTGATCGGTCAGGGCAATACAGTCGAGTCCTGCCAACCGAGCCATATTCACCAGGTTGCTAGGGGTCATGTCCCGGTCCCCGCAGGGGGACAGGCAGGAATGGAGGTGCAGATCATAGGCAATTCTCATTCCAGCTTCCCTCCCTGCGCAGCCGTTTGCCGGACATCAGACGCCGGCAGAGACGTCGGAGCGGAAGCGATCCCCCAGCTTCTCCTCCAGAAATTGCCGGAAGGAAGACACATCCCCCTGCAAAAAGCTTCCTTTTTCCACCACGGCGGCAGTGGAGCGGTCCAGATACAGATAAAAGCAGTCCTCCGTTTCCACCGCCCGCCACAGCCGGGGATAAAACGCCGTTGTCTGCCCCTCATCGTTGGTCTCCACAAAATAATCGCCGTAAAATTCGCACCGGTCTGTCATACCCTCCGCGCTCTGAGCCGCCGTCTCGATCTGCCGGCGTGTCATCCATTGGATCAGCCAGGGAAGGAGGACAAAAACAACCGCCAGGATATAACAAAGGGCGGCATAACCGGGATGCAATCCGCCGCGCACCAGCATAACCGTGGTAAATACCGCCAGAAAAGCAGCGCACAGCCAGAGTAGAATCCGGCTCCACTTCACCGTGGAGCGCAGATGAAATTCACCAAACTTACGATAACGTTCCGCCGTATACACGGTGGAGGTCTCAAACAGCTTTTCCTTTTCCACGTCAGCGTTCCCCCTCTTTTTCCTTTTCGCCGTCCAACAACCGCGACAGAGTGGCGGCGAGCTGAAATGCGTTCCGTCCGCTGCCCAGTACGGCCACCTCCTGGGACAGCGCCCGCTCCCGGGCATCGTCGTCCAGCGGCGAATCCTCCGTCAGCACCAGGCAGGCCGTATCCGCCAGCACAGCCACGGCGATGGCGTTAACGTTGCCCATGACGGTGAACCAGGCGTCCCCCTCCTGAGCACGACCCATGACCCAACTCAGCAGGTCTCCGCAGTATCCCCCCGTCACCGGACGAGTTCCATCACCGGGCACCAGCCATTTCAACTCCAGCCTTTCGGCCATCTCCCGTACGGTCACGACGGCATCTCCCCCTCTTTTTTCCCCGTTTCCGGACGCTCACCGGAGGAAACGGTACCCTCGATGCTCACCAAACGGCTGGCGATTTCCTGTATCTCCTGCCGCATCCGGAAAATGCAGTCGCTTTCCCGGGCCAGTCCCCGCACGACATCCTCCGCCAGCGCCCGGCAGGTGGGAGCGCCGCAGGAGCCGCAGTCCAGCTGCGGCAGCCGGTCGCAGATGAAGTCGATCTCCTTCATCAGGCGCATGGCCTCCTCCACATTGCCCGCCAGGGACATAACCGGCGCATATTCCAGCTGTTCGGTCCATTCCAGCCGTTCGGGATCGCCTGCGTCCTGCAGCCGGTTACAGGAAACCGGCAGATATTTGCGCAGACGCTGGATCCGTGCCCGTGCCACATATCCGTTTTCCGCGGCGAAAATGCCGCCCACACACCCGCCGGAGCAGGCGTTCAGCTCGATAAAATCCAATTCCTGCAGCTTTTCGTCCTCTAGCTCTTCCAGCACCTTGATAACGTTTTCAATGCCGTCGGCAGCCAGATGATTCTCGTTGAGCAGTCCGGCAGCCTCTCCGCCGATGGAGGACCAGCTCACCCCAATGATACCGGAATGAGCCAGCGGCTCCCCCCTTTCCCCCTCCGTTTCCGAAAGATGGTTCATTTTATGTACCAACTGGGGATAGATATCGCTGATAGCCAGCACCCCGTCCACCTGAGACCGCTCGATGCCGATGGGCACCCGAACATCCGTCACCTTGGCCGCACAGGGGGAGATAAAGAAAATGCCGATGCTGTCCGGCGGCAGACCAGTTTTTTTCACCGCCTCCTCCCGCGCCAGCATCGCCGCCACCTCCATGGGCGATTTCAGCGGAAGCACGTGTTCGCACAGGTCGGGAAAGCGCACCCGGATCAGGCGCACCACCGCCGGGCAGGCGGAGCTGATCACTGGCTTTTTCAGACGCCCCTCATTCATCAGCCGCCGCGTGGCGTCGGACACGATCTCCGCCCCCCGCGAAACCTCGAATACATGGTCGAACCCCAGGGCGAGAAGCCCCCGCAGCACAATCTCAATATCGTCCAGATGATTGAACTGCCCGTACAGGGCCGGAGCCGGCAGCGCCACCGTGTACCGATAACTGTCCAGCATAGACAGGCTGTCGTGCCGCGCCTTTTTCGCGTGGTGAGGACAGGTGCGCACACACTCGCCGCAGTCGATGCACCGCTCGGAAATAATCTGCGCCTTGCCCTCCCGGACACGGATGGCCTGGGTGGGACACCGCTTGATGCAGTTGGTGCAGCCCAGACACAGCTCTTTATCCAAGGTAACGGAATGGAAAAACCGGTCCACGGGCCGCCCCCCTCTCTTTGCGCCGGACACCGCCGGCCGTGATTCTGTACCGGCCTATTTCACCAGGACGGTCATGGTCATGACCGTCCCCTTTCCCACTTCGGTCTGTATATCCATTTGGTCAGTGTACTTCTTGATATTGGGCAGGCCCATGCCCGCGCCGAACCCCAGATTGCGCACGTTATCCGGGGCGGTGG
Organism: Candidatus Avimonas narfae; assembly: GCA_904395335.1. Taxonomy (GTDB): domain Bacteria; phylum Bacillota; class Clostridia; order Oscillospirales; family Acutalibacteraceae; genus Avimonas_A; species Avimonas_A narfae. The sequence continues at coordinate 10,748 of CAJFNR010000073.1, forward strand.
ACCATCCCTCCTGCATGGCCTGCTCCACGTCCGGGATACCCGGCCCATGGTCGGTAAGCACCGCCGTCACCCGGCCGGGCAGGATCTCCACGTCCGCCTCGCCGCCGCCTGCATGGATGACCATATTGATCTCTCCCTCATACATGGCGATGGCCACGCGACGGATCACGTCGGGCTGAAAACCCAGCTGTTTCAACTTGCGCTTCACCGCGCTGGAGGCCTCCCCGGCCCGGGTAAAATCGTCGCCGGGGACATCGTAATGAAGCCGTATGTTCATGACGCCTCGCCTCTCTTCCCCCTACTTATCCGGTCATCCGGTGCCCTGGCGGTTATTCCGCCCCGCCCCGCAGGCCATTGTCATACAGCAAGCCGCAGGCCGTGAACATGCGCAGGGGCGTCTTCATCAGCACAATGCCCCGTTCCTGAGCCAGCTCCACCATATCGGTCCCCGGCTCCTTTCCCCGCACAAACACGATGCACACCATATCCATCATATCGGCGGTGCGCACCACCTGGGGATTGACCAGACCCGTCAACAGAACGGACTGATCCTTGACAAAGGCCAGCACGTCGCTCATCATATCGCTGCCGCAGGCATTGTGCACTTCGGTATCCAGTCTGTCGGCGCCGCATACGACCTCGGCGCTGAGGATGCGGCGGACATCGTCAATTGTCATAGTATCCGTCCCTTCGTCATTTCCACTCGATTGATGGTCCTTGTTAAATCCCGGTATCGCGGAGTCGTCCGCTCCCCTATAGGAGAGCGAGTTGCACAGGAAATTTGCGATGGAATTAAAAATAGTATATTCTTTTTCCGCCGTTTGTGCAAGAGGATTTGTCTCTTTTCCCCAAAACATTCCGGTGCTTAAAAACGAAAACACACATCTCCTTTCTAACCCCAAGCACGGGATACAAAAAGGGAGAAGCCCTTACGCTTCTCCCTTTCCTGCGCTTTATTCGCCGGCGTATTCCGTTATTTCAATGCTGTTGATGACGACATCCTCCAAAGGTTTGTTGTTGTCGTCGGTTTCCACCTTGGCGATGGCATCCACCACATCCATGCCCTCGAACACCTGGCCGAAGACGGTATGCCCGCCGGACGAACGCCAGGCGCCGTCCAGGTGGATATTGCCGCCGTTTTGCTCATACAGCGTCCACACCTCGTCCGGGACCATGGAGGCCACGGGCGCCAGCTGAAGCAGCAGAGCCTGATAATAATCCGTCCAGCTCTTGTAAGTGCTCTTCAGCTGGGATTCGTTCTGGCGGTAGTAGGCACTTACCTGTGTCTGGAAGTCCTCGGACTTGTACAGTTCCTCCTGGGAAACGAACTGATCCTTGCCGCTGAAGGAAGAAGCCGGCGCCTGGTTGATAAAAAATTGGCTGCCGTTGGTGTTGGCACCGGAATTGGCCATGGACAGGGAACCCCGCAGGTTGAGCAGCTTCTGGTCGAATTCGTCCTCAAAAGGCTCTCCCCAAATACTTTCCCCGCCGGTTCCGTTGCCCTTGGGATCACCGCCCTGGATCATGAAATCATCCATCACACGGTGAAAAATCAGGCCATTATAGTAGCCCTCCTTGGCGTGGGTGGTGAAATTTTCCACTGCCTTGGGTGCCGCCTCGGGGAACAGCCGCAGGGAAATATCCCCCATGGAGGTGTGCATCACGGCAATGGTATCCCCCGCCGTCGGCTTTTCCAGCTGAAAGCCATAGTCCTTGTCGGTATAGACCGTTCCCACCTCGTTAAGGGCGATATCACCGTTGTCGGTGCTCTCATCGCCGCCGTCGGTGGTGGTGCCGTTGGAGCAGCCGGACAATACCGGCACTGCCAAAGCCGCCGCCATCAACAGGGCCAGCAAACGCATCGCTTTCATCGTCCATCCTCCCCGCCTTCGTATTCCTTGATGGTGATGGACTGAATGATCACATCCCGGCGGGGCTTATCCTGCGCACCCACCGGGACCGCAGCGATGGCGTCCACTACATCCATGCCGTCAAACACCTGGCCGAACACGGTGTGCCGGAAATCCAGCCAGGGCGTGCCGCCGTTTTGGCGGTAACGTTCCTCCACCTCGGCGGAAAAGCCCTGATCCCGCAGGTCGGCCATCTGCCCCAGCATCTGCTCGGGCACCGTGCCCGCCTGGACAATAAAGAACTGACTGCCGTTGGTGTTGGGGCCAGCGTTGGCCATGGACAGGGCGCCACGGTAATTGTGCAGCTCCACATCCGGCTCATCCTCAAAGGATTCGCCCCAGATACTCTCTCCCCCGGTGCCGTTTCCCCGGGGATCGCCGCCCTGGATCATAAAATCCCGGATCACACGGTGAAAAATCAGTCCGTCGTAATAGCCGTTTCGCGCGTGGGTGATGAAGTTTTCACAGGCCTTGGGGGTCTTATCCGGGAACAGGCGCAGGGAAATGTCCCCCATAGAGGTGTGCATCACCGCGATGGTTTCGCCCTTTGCGGGCTTGTCAAGCTGATTCATATGGTTTCCTTTCTTGCCGCAAATGGATACGTCTATTTGTTGGTATCGGAATTCTCCGTCTTTTTATCCTTGGCGTACTTGTTCAACAGGCTTATGGCGAGCAGGATAACACCCATCACCACAAAAATGCCCACCATACCCAGCAGCATCAGCCACAGGGCTGTGCCCAACTGCTGTACTCCGAAAAATTGAATGTCCATAGTACACACTCCTTTACTTGATCAGCTGGGGAACCACCGTCAGAATGATGCCGCCCGCCACCACGGAGCCGATCTGTCCGGCCACGTTGGCGCCTACCGCGTGCATCAGCAGGTGGTTCTGGTTGTCTTCTTTCAGGGCCATCTTCTGGATCACCCGGGCGGACATGGGGAACGCGGAGATGCCGGCGCCGCCCACCATGGGGTTGATCTTCTTGTCCTTGGGCAGGAACAGGTTCATCAGCTTGGCCAGCATCACACCGCCGATGGTGTCGAACACAAATGCCACAAGGCCCAGGCACATGATAACGATGGTATCGATCCGCACGAAAGCGTCCGCCTTCATGCTGGAGGAAATGGTCAGCCCCAGCAGGATGGTGATCAGGTTGGCCAGGGTGGTCTGAGCGGTCTGGGACAGGCTGTCCAGCTTCAGGCATTCCCGCAGCAGGTTGCCGAACATGAGCATGCCCACCAGGGAAACGGACGCCGGGGCCACCAGGCCCGCGATAATGGTCACGATGATGGGGAACAGGATACGGGTCTTGCGGGAAACGCTCTTGGGATTATAAGGCATGCGGATGCAGCGTTCCTTCTTGGTGGTTACCAGACGGATGGCCGCCGGCTGGATAATGGGTACCAGCGCCATATAGGAATACGCTGCCACCGCAATGGCCCCGGTATACTCGGATTTCAGCACCTGGGAAACCAGCAGAGAGGTAGGGCCGTCCGCTGCGCCGATAACACCGATAGCCGCCGCCTCCTGAAACGGGAAGAAAAAGGCCGCCAGCAGCACGGTGAGGAAGATACCGAACTGAGCGCCTGCGCCGAACAGCAGCATTTTGGGGTTGGACAGCAACGGACCAAAATCGATCATGGCACCGATGCCGATAAACAGCAGCAGAGGCATGGCCTCCGACGCCTCGATCCCTACCTCAAACAGCCAATCGATGATGCCGACCACTTCTTTTCCCAGACCTTCGTTCATCTGATTGACAGCCCCGGAGAAGGGAAGGTTCACCAGAATGGCGCCGAAGCCCATGGGCATCAGCAGGGCCGGCTCAAAGTCCTTGACCAGCGCCAAGTAGATCAACAGCCCGCCGATAACAAACATGATCAGGTTTTTCCAGCCGTCGCCGGTGAACAGAGCAACGACGCCGTCATAGAGAAAACTGAATTGCTGTAGAAAATCCAACGTAGACTCTCCTTTACCGCAAATTTCGTCCTTCGCTTCTACAACCGGCCCTTTTTCTGGAAGGGCCTACCGCTCAGTATAGCGGATTTTCCAATTCTTTTCAACCATTAATCCCGGTTCCGCCGCCGTTTTTTCAGCGGCTTGTCCTCCCGGCACATAGCCGCCACCACCGGCGACAACAGCAGCAGGGCGATGACGTTGGGAATCACCATCAGCCCGTTGAACACATCAGAAAGGGCCCAAACCTCCGCTGACTGGAACAGGCTGCCTGCAAACACAAACAGCACCACCAACAGCTTATAAACCGGAACGGCTTTGGATGACCGGAACAGGTAACGCACGTTGGTCTCCCCGTAATAATACCAGCTGATAATGGTCGAAAAGGCAAAAAAGAGCAGACAAATGGCGATAAACACACTGCCCAGGCTGCCGAAAGAGGCGGAAAAAGCCGCCTGAGTGACATCGATGCCCTGAGCCTCCGGCGTAATCATGCCGGGGAGAACCCCGGAGGTGAGGATCACCAGCGCCGTCAGGGTCAGCACCACAAAGGTATCGAAAAACACGCTGACAATGGCCAGATGGCCCTGCTTGGACGGATGGTCCGTCTTGGCCACCGCATGGGCATGGGGGGTGGAACCCATGCCCGCTTCATTGGAAAAGAGGCCCCGGGCCACGCCGTATTTCATCGCCCGCAGCACGGTATACCCCGCCACGCCGCCAAAAGCGGCGGAGGGCTGAAAAGCGCAGCGGAAAATACTGCCCAGCGCCGGCAGGATCTGATCCCAGTTGATGACCAGCACCACCAAACCGCCGGCTATGTACAGGCACGCCATCACCGGTACCACTTTCTCCGTAAAGGAAGCGATACGGCCGATACCCCCCAGCAAAATCACCCCTGCCAACAAGGCCACCACCAGTCCTCCCACCCAGGTGGGAACGCCCAGCGAAGTCTCAAACGCGACGGCGATGGAGTTGGACTGGACCATATTGCCCATAAAACCCAGCGCCAGCACCAACAGCACCGCAAACACGCGGGCCAACCATTTGCAGTGCAGTCCCTTCTCGATATAATACGCGGGGCCGCCCACCGCCTGTCCATCCTTGTCCGTACTGCGGAATTTCTGCGCCAGCAGGGCCTCCGCATAAATGGTGGCCATTCCCAGAAAAGCGGAGAACCACATCCAAAAAATGGCCCCGGGGCCGCCCAACAGGATCGCGGTGGCAGCGCCTGCCAGGTTGCCGGTGCCCACCTGTCCTGCAATGGCGGTGGTCACCGCCTGAAAGGAGCTCATGCCGTGCTTTCCGGCTTTTTCTCCCTTCAAGGAAAATCCGGAAAACATCTCACGCAGGCCGGAACCAAACCGCCGCAACTGAATCCCTTTCAACCGGATGGTGAAAAACAACCCAGTGCCGCATAAAAGCAAAATCAGCAGGCCGTCCCATAAAAAGCTTTGGACAGTCGTGATCGCCTGACTGAGTAAATCCATCTTACTTCCTCCCCGTCACTTCCTCGGTTTTACTATTTGTATAGTTTATTATTAAATATACATTTTTTCTTAATCTATTCGTACTTGGCCCTTGGCCGAGAAACAACCGTCTTCAACCGCAGCTTTACCAGACAGTTTGCTCCCCTCGCTCCCATACAAGCGTAAAGGAAATTTCTCCTATCTCAAGCAGTCCGGGCCACAGTATACCATATTCTCCTGTATCCTGACAAGAAATTTGCTGAAACGACCGCGTTTCTTCGACAGAGGCATATCTTAAGAAAATCAATAGTGAAAAAGCCTTGACCGACCCCCGCCCCGGGCCTTAATATAGTACTTGTCTTTTTGTTTCTCCGCCCGGGGCCCGAGAATCCTCCCGGATTCTCCCCTTCCTCTCTTCTTTTCCTCCTCCGGGCCTTATATACTCGTTTCTCGGCGGTTTATTCTCCTCTTAATTGCCACATCATAAGCGCACAAAAGAGCGTTTCCTCCCGGGTGCGCTGTCACAGGAGGCAATCGCCTCCTGTGACTGACGAGGTAACCCTGATTCGTTAAGAAAACGCTCTCTCATAACCAAAAAATTCTATTAATCAAACTCTCCCGGAGGTTCATCATGAAAAAACGTACTGCGGCACAAAAAATCCATTTTATCGGAGCACTGGTTTATGTTGGCGCTTGCTTGCTGCTGGGCATTTACCGGATCGTGGATACCGGCAGCGTCTTTAACCTGTTCAAATGCTGGGTATCGGTTCTGTATTTGCTGATTCCTCCCATTCTCTGCTGGCTATTCCGTAAAAAGCCTTCCTATTCCATGAATCTTTGTATTTACGGCTTTATGTTTGCCGCCTATACCTTGGGGGTCGCTATGGAATGGTACCATTACTTTTCCCTGTATGATCTGGTGGCTCATTTCCTCAGCGGCGTCTTCTTTGCTATAGTAGGGCTATGCGCTTACTTTTTCTTGCGCAAGGATTCCTATTCCGCACTGGGCAACGATCCGCTGCTGGCGGCGTCCTTCACCTTTCTCTTTTCCGGCTTCGTTGCGGGCTTCTGGGAGATCCTGGAGTATCTTTCCTTTCTGGTCACCGGATATGATTCGCAAAATGTCGTGGCCACCGGTGTGGCGGATTCCATGGAGGATATGATAGCAGGAATCCTGGGCGGGCTGGTCATTGCCCTTTACTGGTACTTCCGGGCGAAAAAGCACCCGGATCATCCTTCCCTGCCGCCTGTACAGGAATTTTATGACGCCAATTATTCCAAGCAGCCGTAGGAATACCCACTGACAGATCCGTATCTTTCCGGCGCTGTCCCTAAAAAATCCCCGGCTCCTTTTTCACTGAAAAAGGAGCCGGGGATTTCGTTTGTTCCTCAAAGCGTTTTATCTTTCCGGACGGCGGGGACGGCCGTTGTCCCGTCCGCCTTCACGGCGCATGGGACGTCCCCCCTCGCGGCGGGGCGCATCGGACGACGTATTTTCCGGCGTCAGTCCCTCCACCTCAATGAGCGCATCGCGGCGAGACAGATTGAGGCGGCCCTGCTCGTCGATTTCCGTGACCTTGACCATCACCTCGTCGCCAACATTGACCACATCCTCCACGCGCTCCACGCGCTTGACATCCAGGCGGCTGATATGGACCAGGCCCTCCTTGCCGGGAGCGATCTCCACAAATGCGCCGAAATTCATCAGCCGGGTTACGCGACCCTTGTAGATGGCGCCGATCTCCGGATCCTTGGCGATGGTCTCCACCACCATGAGGGCACGCTTGGCATCGTCGGTGCTGAGCGCCGAAATAAAGACGCTGCCGTCCTCCTCAATATCGATTTTGCAGTTGCACTCCGCCTGAATCTTCTGAATGACGGAACCGCCCTTGCCGATCACCTCACGGATCTTGTCCACGTCGATCTTGGTGGACAGCATCTTGGGCGCATAGGGGGACAACTCCTCGCGGGGAGCCGGGATGGCCTTGAGCATGATTTCGTCCAGAATATACAGCCGGGCCTTATACGTCTTTTCCAGCGCCTCCTTGATGATGGCAGGGGTCAGACCGTGGACCTTCAGGTCCATCTGGATGGCAGTGATGCCCTTGTGCGTGCCGCCAACCTTGAAATCCATATCGCCGAAAAAGTCCTCCAACCCCTGGATATCCACCATGGTCATGAAGCGGTCGCCCTCGGTCACCAGACCGCAGGAAATACCGGCCACCGGCGCCTTGATCGGCACGCCGGCGTCCATAAGGGCCAACGTGGAGCCGCAGATGGAGGCCTGAGAGGTGGAACCATTGGAGGACACCACCTCAGACACCAGGCGCAGGGTATAGGGGAAATCCTCCACCGAGGGGATCACGGGCAACAGAGCACGCTCCGCCAAGGCGCCGTGTCCGATTTCGCGGCGGCCAGGGCCGCGGGAGGGCTTGGTTTCGCCCACGGAGTAGGACGGGAAATTGTAATGATGCATATACCGCTTGTGGTCTTCGTTGTCGATGCCATCCAGCAGCTGAGCATCGCCGGAAGAGCCCAGGGTAACCGTAGTGATGACCTGGGTCTGGCCGCGGGTGAACATACCCGAACCGTGTACGCGGGGCAGCAGCCCCACCTCCGCCGCCAGCGGGCGGATTTCGTCGATGCCGCGGCCGTCCACACGCTTTCCGTCGTCCAGCAGCCAGCGGCGCACCACAAACTTCTGCAGCTTGTACAGGCAGTCGTCCAGCTTGGCGATATCGTCGGGGTACTCTTCGTCAAATCGGGCGTGCACTTCCTCATACACGGGCTTGAGCCGTTCGTCGCGCACACGCTTGTCGTCGGTATCCAGGGCCGCGCGCACCTTTTCGATGGCGAAGTCCTTCACCGCCTCATACATGGCCGGATCGGGATCGTTGGACTGGAAGGGGATTTTCTCCTTGCCGATGGCGGCGGTGATATCGTTGATAAATTTGACGATCTCCTGGTTGGCCGCGTGGCCCGCCATAATGCCGTCAAACATAGTGTCGTTGTCCACCTCGTTGGCACCGGCTTCAATCATGGCCACCAGATCCGCGGTGGAAGCCACCGTCACATGCATGTCGGAGCGGGCTTCCTCCTCCGCAGTGGGGTTGATGACGAATTTGCCGTCCACCAGGCCGACCACCACTCCGCCGATGGGTCCCTCCCACGGAATGTCGGAGATGGACAGGGCGATGGAGGTACCGATCATGGCCGTGATTTCCGGCGCACAGTCGGGATCCACGGACATCACCGTGCACACCACCGAGACATCGTTACGCATATCCTTCGGGAACAGCGGACGAATGGGACGGTCGATAACGCGGGAGGTCAGGATAGCCTTCTCGCTGGGGCGTCCCTCCCGGCGCTGGAAGGAACCGGGGATTTTGCCCACGGAATACAGCTTCTCCTCATAATCCACGGAAAGGGGGAAGAAATCCACGCCCTCACGGGGCTTGGCAGACATGGTGGCGGTACAGAGCACCACGGTGTCGCCGTAGCGGACCATACAGGAACCGTTGGCCAGCTGGGCCACCTTGCCGGTCTCCACCTTCAGCGGCCGTCCGGCCAGAGTGGTTTCAAAAACCATGTAATCTTCAAACATCTTGCTTCATCCTTTCTGACGACTGTGTCCACGGAAGCCGTCCCCGGACTTTTAGCAAGGAAACCGACACTCACCCCCTCGGGGCTGAGTTCCCGTTTCGCTGCTAAAGCCGCGCACAGTTCCCATGGTGCGGAGCACTTTTTTGTGCCGGCGAACCCCGGCGCAAAAAAGCACCATGAGGCAGGCGGATTCTTCCGCCTGCCTCACCGTTTGTTACTTACGGATGCCCAGCTTTTCGATGATGGCGCGATACCGGTTGATATCCTTCTTCATCAGGTAGTTGAGAAGGTTGCGGCGATGGCCGACCATCTTCAGCAGGCCGCGGCGGGAGTGGTGGTCCTTCTTATGCTCTTTCAGGTGCTCGGTCAGATCGTTGATCCGACGGGTCAGCACGGCAATCTGGACCTCCGGAGAACCGGTGTCACCCTCGTGGGTGGCATACTCCTTCATGATCGCGGTTTTCTCTTCAGGCAGCATGACATTTCACCTCTTTCAAATTCTTTGGCCGGAACCCAGATCGGGGAAACGGCGATCCCCTCAGGGGGCATACTCCGCCGTCCGGGTAACGGTCTGCGCCTGTCCGTACGGATAGGCGAAAGTATTATAGCATAGCCTGTTAGGGTTGTAAAGTGCCAAATTCCCGCAATCTTTCTGAAGATGTAGGACTACAATACATATTGGACAGTTGAATAAGAAAGAGATGAAGGATAGGGCCACATCGGTTATAGTTGAAGTTGCGAGCAA
>CAJFNR010000074.1 GCA_904395335.1 Candidatus Avimonas narfae
AAGTCCCTGGGCCTGGAGAAATTGGCTGTCGGCCGGAGCGGCCTCCTGCCTCTGCGCGGCACCGCCAATTCTCCCTTTACACTTATGGTATAGTGTGTCCCAGTGCCATCCTTGTCATTATACTCCAAGTCCCTCGCCGGATGTAAGCAGTATTTTTACCGAAATTCCCCCGTTCCACAACCAAATTGTTTTGGGCAAGACGACCAGCGGGGAATCGCTACGCTGACAAATAAGTCATAAAAACAAATAGATAGAATTTAAGGCATTCAGAAAACGTGCCCTCTCTGTTGGTGCAAGGAAAACAGCCGGAATGAAATAAATTCATTCCGGCTGTTTTTTTGCGCCAATCTTTATCAATAACGCTCCAGATATCGGTCCAGCTCCCACTGGGTCACCCGGATCTTGTATTCGTTCCACTCGTCGGTCTTGTGCTCCACATACTTGTTGAAAATGTGATCGCCCAGCGTCTCCCGCATCAGCGGGTCCTTCTTGAAGGCGCGCACCGCCTGCTTGAGGTCGGAGGGCAGACTTTCGATGCCCCGGGCCTCCCGCTCGTCCTCGGTAAGCTCAAAGATATTCTCATCGGTGGAGCAGGGGGGCTTGAGTCCCCGGCGGATGCCGTCCAGCCCTGCCGCCAGACAGAGGGCCAACGTCAGATAGGGGTTGGCGGAAGGATCGGGGTTGCGCAGCTCAATGCGGGTCCCCACCCCGCGGGAGGCGGGCACCCGGATCAGCGGGCTGCGGTTGCTGGCCGACCAGGCCACGTAAACCGGCGCCTCGTATCCCGACACCAGCCGCTTGTAGGAGTTGACCAGGGGATTGGTCACCGCCGTCATAGCGCAGGCGTGCTCCAGCACCCCCGCGATAAAGCTGTAGGCCGTGGCGCTGAGCCCCAGCGCGTCCTCCGGATCGTAAAAGGCGTTTTTGCCGTCCCGCATCAGGGACATGTTGACGTGCATGCCGCTTCCCGCCCGGCCGAAAACAGGCTTGGGCATAAAAGTAGCGTACATGCCGTGCATATGGGCCACCGTCTTGACCACCAGCTTGAAGGTGACGATATCGTCAGCGGCGGCCAGGGCATCGTCGTATTTGAAATCAATTTCGTGCTGTCCGGCAGCCACCTCGTGGTGGGAGGCCTCGATCTCAAAACCCATATCCTCCAGCATCAGGCACATATCCCGCCGGGCACTTTCGCCCAGATCGGTGGGGCCCAGCTCGAAATATGCCCCCCGGTCGTGGGTGTTGGTGGTGGGATGGCCGTGCTGGTCGGTGTTGAACAGGAAAAATTCACACTCCGGCCCCACGTTAAAACCGGTGAAACCCATATCCTCCGCCTGACGCAGGACCTTTTTCAGCAATCCCCGGGGATCCCCCTCAAAGGGGGTGCCGTCGGGCTTGTACACATCGCAGATAAGGCGCGCGGCCCGGCATTTGTCGTCGTACCAGGGGAAAATAAGAAAGGTGTCCAGATCGGGATACAGGTACATATCCGATTCCTCGATGCGTACAAAGCCCTCGATGGAGGAACCGTCGAACATGCACTTGTTGCTCAGCGCCTTGGTCAGCTGGCTGGCCGTAATGGCAATATTCTTGAAGCTGCCGAAAATATCCGTAAACTGCAGGCGGATAAACCGGACGTTCTCCTCCCTGACGATGCGGACGATATCCTCCGCAGTGTATTTGCTGCCCATCCTCCATCAACCCTTTCTGCATCGGCACGCCCGGCGCTCATTCGACTGCCGGCGCGCTTTTCTGATGGACTATTATCGCATTGTCCCCCGTCTTTTGTCAAGCCGGGGCGCTCCGGAAAAAGAGTGGCCGGCTGCTGCCAAACAGACCGCCGGGGACACCGGCTCCCACCGTTTTCCTTTTCGCTATCCTCCCGGCAGAAAAAGGGCGCCCGGCAACTGCCGGGCGCCCTCTCCTCTTTTTCAGACCAGCACGGCCTCAGGATCCTCCACGCCGCCCAGACGGGACTGCGCGGTATACAGAGCGTAATATAGGCCTTTCTTTTGCAGCAGTTCCTGATGGCTGCCCGCCTCCAGGATACCCTTATCCCCAATATAGAGGATGCGGTCGCAGTGCTTGATGGTGGACAGGCGGTGGGCCACAATGAAAGAGGTTCGCCCCTTCAGCAACACCTGAATGCCCTCCTGAAGCAGCCGCTCGGTGCGGGTGTCGATGGAGGAAGTGGCTTCGTCCAGAATCAGGATGCGCGGGTCGGACAGCAGAGTCCGGGCCAGGGCGATGAGCTGCCGCTGCCCCTGGGACAGGCGGCTGCCCCGCTCGTTGACCTGGGTCTGGTACCCTTTCTCCATCTCCATGATGAAGTCGTGGGCGCGCACCGCCTTGGCGGCGGCCACCACCTCCTCGTCGGTGGCGTCCAGCCGGCCGTACCGCAGATTGTCCATAATGGTACCGCTGAAAATGAAGCTGTCCTGGAGCATGATACCCATCTGGCTGCGCAGGGAGTGCAGCGTCACCTTGGCGATGTCGTATTCCCCGTCGATGAGGATGGCCCCGCCGTCCAGGTTGTAGAAGCGGCTGATCAGGTTGACCACCGTGGTCTTGCCCGCGCCGGTGGGCCCCACCAGGGCGATGCTCTCCCCGGCGGAGACCTTCAGGTTGACGTGCTCCAGCACGTGGATGCCCGGCTCATAGCCGAAGGTCACGTCGCGGAACTCCACCTCGCCCCGGATGGGCGGCAGCTCCCTTGCGCCGGGGGCGTCGTCCACTGTCACCGGTTCATCCATGGTCTCGAAAATGCGCTCCAGATAAGCGATGTTGTTGATAAAGTTGTTGTAGATGTTGGCCAGGTTGGTGATGGGAGCCCAGAACCGGCTGACGTACTGGCCCATGGCCAGCAGCACACCGAAGGAGACCATCTCCCCGCCGGTCCAGTACACCCCCGCGATGTACATGAGGGTGAACACAATCTGGGTCAGCAGCTCGGAGGACAGCCACACGGAGTTGCTGATGACCACCGCCTTGAGCCAGGCGGCACGGCAGGCGGAGGCCAGCCGCTTCATGATGCTCACGTTTTCCTCCTGACGGGAGAACAGCTGGCTCACCTTGACGCCGTCGATGCTCTCCGCCAGATAGGCGTTGTAGTTAGAAGTCTTGTTGGACTGATCCTGCCACGCCTTGCGCTGGCGGGGCTTGAGCAGGGCGATGATGAGCACGAACACCGGCAGTCCCGCCACGATGATGGCCGCCAGCATCACATTGGTGGTAAACATGAAGATGATGATGAACACGATGTTCATGATCTCCAAAAGCATGTTGATGATGCCGTTGGACAGCATATCCGACACCGAGTTCACGTAGTTGATGACCCGCACCAGAATCTTGCCCGCCGGACGGCTGTCGTAGTAGCTGAAGGGCAGCTTCTGCAGGTGGGCGAACAGATCCTCCCGGATGTCGTAAATGATGCCCTGGCTCACCGTGACCATGATGCGGGACCGGATGGTGATACACACGATGCCCGCTATAATCAGGGCTACATAGCCCAGTGCCAGCAGACCCAGCAGACGGAAATCCCGGTTGGGCACAGCGATGTCCAGCGTCCATTCCATCATCTTGGGCCCGAACAGGGAGGTAATGCAGGTGGCGGCATTGAGCAGGATGGCCATCAGCATGCGGAAACGGTACTTCTTCACATACTTGATGGCTCGCTTGAGATGGGAAAAACTGAAGGGGGATTCCAGGGTTTCGTCCACGTCGAATTTATTCCGCGCCATCAGGCCTCGCCCCCTTTCGCCGCCGGTTCGGTCCGGATATCGTTCTGCAGGGCGTATGTCTCCCAATAATAGCCCCGGTTCGCCAGCAGTTCCCGGTGGGTGCCGCGCTCCTCGATGCGGCCGTCCCGGATCACCAGGATCTGATCCGCGTCCTTCACTGAGGAAATCCGCTGGGCGATGATGATCTTGGTACAGGCGTAGGGCAGACGGCGCAGCTGCTTCTGGATATACACCTCCGTCTCCATGTCCAGGGCGGAGGTGGTGTCGTCCAGCACCAGGATAGCCGGGTGCACCGCCATGGCCCGGGCCAGGGCAATGCGCTGCTTCTGTCCGCCGGACAGGCCCACACCCCGTTCGCCCACGATGGTGTCGTATCCCTCCGGCATCTTCTCCACGAACTCGGCCGCGTCCGCCCGCCGGGCGAAGTCGTACACGTCCTCTTCGCTCATGTTCAGATCGCCGAAGGCGATGTTGCCCTCCACCGTGTCGGAGAACAGGAACACGTCCTGGGTGGCGGTGCCGATGCAACCCCGCAGCTCACGCAGCTTCCACAGCCGCACGTCGCAGCCGTCCACCAGCACGGCCCCCTCCTGGGGATCATAAAACCGGGATAGCAGATGCACCAGACTGGTTTTTCCCGCGCCAGTGGGGCCCATAACTGCCAGGGTCTGCCCCGGTTCCACGGTGAAGCTGACGTGCTCCAGCACTCTCACCGGGCCGAAAGAAAAGCTCACATCCCGAAACTCGATGCGCCCCTCCGGATGGGGATGGGGCAGGGCGTCCGGACGGTCGGCGATCAGGGGCCGGCCGTAGTACACCTCGATGATCTTGTTGGCTGAGGCATTGAAGCGCTGCAGATCGTTGATCAGCGTGCCCAGATTGCGCATAGGGGTGGACAACCCCCAGGACAGAGAAGTAAAAATGGTCAGCTCACCCGGTGTGATTTCCCCCAACATGATGAATAGCCCGCCCACGAAGATGGTGAGCAGCGTCATGGCGTTGGCCAGCAGCTCAATAAAGGGGAAAAAGGTGAGCCAGAGCTTGTTGACCTCCAGGTTGGCGTCGCGGTAGAGCCGGTTTTTCTCCCGGAACCGCTCCCGCTCGTACTCCTCCCGGGCAAAGGCCTTCACCACCCGGTTGCCCGCGATGTTCTCCTGAGCCGCCGTATTCAGCTCCGCCAGCCGCTCCCGCATAGCCATGAAGCGCGGACGGGACTTCTTGGAGTACAGCTTGGTCACCAGCATCAACAGCGGCGCCACCGCCACCAGTGTCAGCGTCATCTTCCAGCTAATGGTGAAGAAGAAGGTCAGCGTAGCGATAAACAGCACCACGCAGTCGCCGATCTGGTACACCAGATAGGAGGCGAAATGGCGGCACCAGTCCAGGTCGGCGGACAGGCGGGTCATCAGGTCTCCGGTGCGGTTGCGGTCGAAAAAGCTCATCTCCTGATACTGCAGGACCTGGAACAGATGAATACGCAGGTTGTACAGCATGTTCTGCGATGCCCATTCCATGAACAGGATCATGGTATACCGCAGCCCCAGGCGCGTCACCTGGACCACCAGCATCGCCATAAGGATGGGGATGAGCGGATCGGGATTCTGCGCCATGATCACGTCATCGAACAGCCTGCCCGTCAGATAAGGGTTGATCAGCGTCATCGTACACGTGACCACACACAGAATCATGGCGGCTATGTACTGCACGCGGTACCGTTTGTCCACGTTTTTCCACAGCCAGCGGATCTGGAACATAGGGGTTCCCTCCTCCCTCGGCCTGTCGGCCGGTGAAACACCCGGGATGCACAGCCGCGTGCATCCTCTTTTTACGTCTTCCCTATAATACCTTTCTCTCTCCTCCTGTCAACCCTTTTTGCCAATTTCGTTGGAATTTTTTTAGGGGCGTTTCCGCTTTACTTTCCGATAGGATAATTCCCCCTTTTGTGTTGCCTTAAAACCCCCGTCGCCTCTGCCAAAGGCTTCCCCTCAAGGGGAAGTGCCTGTCCTGCGGACAGGCGGCACACAAGGCGTCTGATGAGGTGGAAGCCGCCTTTCCCATCCCTCCCGATAATAACTTCTTTGTCGTCTGCCGGGGCGGGATACAAACCGATAGATTCTTTATGGGACAAAGGCATAAAATATCCCCCTGCCTTATAACTCCATCATTTGCTTCATGTAATTGGCTGCAAATGACTCAAATAACGGTTATTCTTTTCTATCAAAAGGAGGAGTTTTCACGATGGCCGATTGCCGCAATCTCTCAGGGGATCGTATACGTATCGCCCGATCCCTTCATAGGCCCAAAATGACCCAGGAGGATCTGATAGCAAAATTACAAGTAGAGCATCAAATCTACTTCTCACGGAATACGATATCCCGCATTGAAACCGGGGAACGGTATATAACCGACTGCGAACTGTTGGCGATATTCAAGGTCCTGAAAGTGCCCATTCTCTGGCTGTTGAGGGAAACCGATAAACTGGACAATAAACTGTCGCCTCGATAACCTTTATGCCGTGACCGGCCTAGGCTGTTTTTCCTATATCCGCCGTCGTATGAATTATCCATTTTGTATAACAATAGAAATAATTTACAACTGGTTTTTATCCCTCTTTCCTTGTTAATCTATACAAAAAACTCCCGCTCCCTCTCAGTCGCCTTTTTAGTCAAAAACGGCCAAAAGGGATATTCCCTTCCAGCCGTTTCGATTGTGTCCGCTGCCTCTCACATGGCGAGATACAGCAGCGCCAGCACCAGTTCCATGTCGGCGTCGTTGTTAACGAGCAGCACTGCCAGCATGAGCAGCAGCAACCGCTCCCGGTCGCCGGTAAGCGCCCCCAGCAGGGAGCCGCCCTCCGGCTTCTTTTCTTTCACCAGCGCGGACGGCGGGGGCGGGGGTGCCGTCTTATCCGCCGCCTCTTTGGGAGGGGAAACCTCCCGCGGAGCCGGCGCCTCCTGCGGAGGAGAAGGCGGTTCGTCCCGCACATAGAGGCGGGCACGCTTCTGCATACTGCGCACCCGTTCGGCCGCCTCCTGCTGCATACGGTAGAGTTCCTGATCCATGACCCCTTATCCCCTTAAAACAGATGTTGATCCTTGAGCAGCGGCATGACCTTGAGCATCCGCAACATGCGGATGGCCTCGTCCAGCCGCTTTTCCCTGTCGCCGCTGAGGAACGGGCGCAAGGAGTTGAGCAGACGGGTGTTTTCGTCTTCGTTTTTTATGCCGGACAGCAGCGGCGCCAACCGGGCCAGCATCTGCAGGTCGGGAAGCCCGCCGCCGTCCCCGCCGGAAGGATCACCGCCGGAGGAAAGGGGCGCCGCAGCCCCTGCGGGCAGGGCCGGACCTGTATCCCCGCCGTCATCCCCGCCCATGCCCAGGGCCGACAGGGTGGACTGAATCTTTTTCATCCCGTCCGGCGAATTGAGCAGGGCGCTGATTTTTTCCGTGAGATCATCCATACCGCGTTCCGCGCCTTTCCCCAGTTTCTCGGTCTTTGTCAGGGCTTTTTGCCCTCCTTCATGCGGCGCAGCAGCTGCTGCGCCTGCGGTGACTGCAGAAATTGTTCCGCCTTTTGGCGGTCGCTGGCCATGGCCCGGAATTGCTCCGCTTCCTTCTGCGGGAGGGAAGCGGCCAGCTGGTCCGCGCTGCCGCTGACCGTTTGTTTCAGCTTTTCCGGCGTGGTGCCCAGCTTCTTGCTGGCGTACTGCAGCAGCGCCTCCAGCTGATCGGGCGTGAAGCCTCCGTTATTGGCTGCCATAATGAATCCCCCTTTCCGATTGAGGAGAACCTGTGTTATACTTATGAGAAGAATGTTCCGGTTATGCCCGTCCGGCGGGCCGCCGGACGAAAGAAAAAGGAGCGGTGGGGATGCGCATTCTGGTGATTTCCGACACCCACGGAAACGAAACGGCCCTGTTCCGGGTGGTGGAGGCCCAGCCCACGGCCCGGGTGGTGATCCACCTGGGGGACGGCGTGGAGGAGGCGGAGGCGGCCGCCGCCGCTTTCCCTGACCGGGAATTTCACCTGATCCGGGGCAACAACGACTGGCACGCCGGGCGGTCGTATCCCCTCAGCGAGGAGCTGCTGCTGGGCGGCCGGCGCCTGTTTTGCACACACGGCCACCACTACCGCGTCAAAATGGGCCTGTACGACGCCGTCTGCGCCGCCCGGGAGCGGCAGGCGGATCTTCTGCTGTTCGGCCACACCCACCAGCCCCTGACCGATTACGAGGACGGGCTGTATCTGATGAATCCGGGCAGTCTGGGCTATGGGGGGACCTACGGCTACGTGGACATCACCCCGGCGGGCATCGTCACCAACCTGGCGCTGGACCTGCCTCGCCGTCCCGGAGGAGACCGGTGAGCGGCCCGCGCCCGGCAGAGGGCGCTTTCGGCGCGTTGCCCGCCCTGAACACCTCTGAACTGGGCCGGAACCTCCTGCTGCTGTCCGAGGTGGATTCCACCAACCGTTATCTCAAGGACAACGGCGGGGAGCTTCCCCACGGCACCGTCTGCTGCACCGACCGGCAGACTGCCGGGAAAGGGCGGCGCGGCCGGGAATGGAACGTACCGCCCGGCCGGTCGCTGGCTCTCTCGGTACTGTTTAAGCCCGCGGTGCTGCCCCGGCAGGAGGGGGAGGCGTCCCTGCTCCCCCTCCTCTGCGGACTGGCGGCGGCCCGTGCGCTGGACCTCCTGACTTCATCGGGCCCCGTGCCCTTCGGCATCAAGTGGCCCAATGACATTGTATGCAGCGGGAAGAAACTTGGCGGCATCCTTTGTGAAAGCCGCCTGGATAGAAGCGGCGGCTACACGGTGGCGGGCATCGGCATCAATCTGTGCCAGACCCGGGAGGATTTCCGGCGGCTGGGGCTGGACCACGCCACCTCCCTGGCCCTCTGCCGCCCGGCTGCTCCCTCCCCGGCACAAACTGCCGCCGCTTTCATCGAGGAGCTGGAGCCACTCTGGCAGACCTGGCGGCGGGAGGGCTTCGGCCCCCTGCGGGAGGAATTCGCCCGCCGCTGCGTCACCCTAGGCCAGGAGGTGCGGGTATACGCCTCCCTGGCTGAAGCGGGGGAGCCTCCCCTGCTGGAGGGGACGGCGGTGGGGATCGACGATGCGGGGCGCTTGTGTGTTCGCGGAGCCGCCGATAACTCCATCACCGCCGTCAGCGCCGGGGAGGTCTCTGTCCGCGGCTTGTACGGGTACAGCTGACGCCATCCCTTTGGGACTGGCAGGGTTTTAGCCGGGCCCCTGTGGGTAAATAGAATCCGTCTCCCCGGTATTCGGTTGCTGCCGATTTCCCTTTTCCAGGAACACTCCCCATGCCCTTTTCCTGAGAATAAATTATTTATATGCCGATCGTAAACCGTTTCTTGTTTTATGGTTTACAGAAAGCCTCTTCCATGATATACTGGAAAAATCTGAAAACCCTCTTCTTTCAGATAAAGGTACCTGCGAAGCGGGGGAATGAGGTATTCCAGGCTCCCCTGAAACCGAGACGAGGGCGTTTTGCTCTCCACGCTTTCCCCATTAGTCGCGTCCCTGACCGAAGAACAGGCACTTTCCCTCAAGGGGAAGCCTTTGGCCAATTTGCAGGAACTATATTCATCCTATTTGTATATTAAATGATTTATATTCCGATTTGTAAAACTCCAGGAGGCATCGTCATGTCCGTCAAACACAACCTGCTTTCCGCGCTGGAAAGGCACCGGGGGGAGGAAATCTCCGGCCAGGAGCTGGCCGACCTGCTCCATGTCAGCCGGGCGGCGGTATGGAAGGCCGCCAAAGCGCTGGAGGCGGAGGGCTACGGCATCGACGCCCTTCCCGGCCGGGGCTATCGGCTGCGTCCGGATAGCGACCGGTTGTCGGCGGAGGGCATCCGCCTCCATCTGCCCGCGGAATATGCGGACTGCGCCGTGGAGGCCGTGCAGGAGATCGCCTCCACCAATCAGACGGCCAAACGGCAGGCGCTGGAGCCAGGTCCGGAGCGCTGCCTGCTGGCGGCCAACGCCCAGACGGACGGACGGGGACGGCTGCAGAAGCGCTTTTTTTCCCCGGCGGACACTGGGCTGTATCTCAGCCTGACGTTGCGGCGCACCCGCTCCTACAGCGATATGGTGCCCGTGACCATGGCAGCGGCGGTGGCGGCGGTTCGGGTGCTGGAGCGGCGGACGGACCGGCATCCCGCAATCAAATGGGTCAACGACCTGCTGATTGACGGTAAAAAGGCGGCGGGAATCCTAACCGAGGCCATCGGTGACCTGGAAAGCGGCTTGGTTCACGCCGTCGTTGTGGGCATCGGCCTCAACCTACGCACACCGGAGGAGGCGTTTCCACCCACGCTTCGGGACAGCGCCACATCGGTGTGGCCTCCGCCCGGCATCACCCGCAACCAGCTGGCCGGGGAGCTAGCGGGCGAGTTCTTCCGCCTGGCGGACAGTCTGTTCGGCCCGGACGGGGATCGCGCCCTTGCTGCCTTGTCAGACGAATACCGGGAAAAATCCGCTGTGCTGGGCCGGGAGGTCGCCTGGGAGCAAAAGGGCCGTCGCCTCACCGGCACGGCGGTGGACATCGATTCCACCGGCGCCCTGCTGGTGGAATCGACGGAAGGCCGGTATACCCTGCGGGCCGGCGAAATTTCCCTTTGCCCTCCTTCGGCGTGATCCCTATTTTCACTTCAGGAGACAGAAACATGGAACAAACACAAAGCAAAAAACGGCTGGGCGCCTTACCTCTGGCCCTGTGCGGGCTGTTTACCGCCCTGGTGGCCATCGGCGCCTTTCTTCAGATTCCGGTGCCCTATTTCGATTATTTCACCCTGCAGTTTTTCTTCGTGGTGCTGGCGGGCATGTTGCTGGGCAGAAGCTACGGCGCTCTATCGGTGGGGGTATATGTACTGCTGGGGCTGGCGGGCGTTCCCATCTTCGCCGCCGGGGGCGGCATCGGCTATGTGATCCGGCCCAGCTTCGGCTATCTGCTGGGCTTTATCGCCGCCGCCTTTGTCACCGGCTGGCTGACCCAGCGGAGCAAAACCAAAAGCTTTGCCGCCTGTCTGGGGGCCGCCCTGGGAGGCTTTGCGGCCACGTATCTCATCGGTCTGACATACAAGTATATCATTCTCAATTTTGTCAGCGGCACGTCTGCCACCTGGCTGGTGGTGCTGCTCTCCTGCTTCCCGCTGGACATGCCCGGCGACCTGCTGCTGTGCGCGGCCGCCGCCTTTGTGGGCAGCCGGATGCACAAAGCGCTGAAAGGAAGGTTGCCCTCATGCTGAAAGAATTGATGGAACAGATCCGGGCCGGCGAGCCCGTCACCCGGGAACAGGCCCTCTCCCTGTATGAGGAGGAGCCGGCGGCCCTTTCCGCCGCCGCGGACACCCTGCGTCGGGAATTCTGCGGCAGCCGCTTCGATATGTGCACCATCGTCAACGGAAAAAGCGGCCAGTGCTCGGAAAACTGCAAATTCTGCGCCCAGTCCTCCCACTACCAGGGCGAAGCGGAGACCTATTCCCTGCTGGACGGGGAGACGCTCCTCGAACAGGCGCAGTACAACGAGGCAAAGGGTGTGCTGCGCTTTGCCGTGGTCACCTCCGGAAAGCGGTTGAGCGACCGGGAGCTGGAAGCGGTGTGCGGCAGCTACCGCCTGATGCATGAGCGCACCGGCATCGCCCTGTGCGCCTCCCACGGGCTGCTGAGCGAGGAGCAGCTCCGCCGCCTGAAGGCGGCGGGCGTCACCCGGTACCACAACAATCTGGAGAGTTCCCGCCGGTATTTTCCACAGGTCTGCACCACCCACACCTACGACGAAAAGATCGCCACTATCCGCGCCGCACAGCGGGCGGGGCTGCAGGTGTGCAGCGGCGGCATCATCGGCATGGGCGAAACCCGGGAGGACCGGGTGGACATGGCTCTGCAGCTACGGGAGCTGGGTATCCGTTCGATCCCACTCAACGTGCTCAACCCCATTCCCGGCACTCCTTTCGGCCATCTGGAACGGCTGGGGACGGAGGAAATCTGCCGTACCGCCGCCGTGTTTCGCTTTTTGCTGCCCCATGCCATGATCCGCATGGCGGGCGGCCGAGGCCTGATGGCGGACAAGGGGGAGGCCGTGTTCCGCTCCGGGGCCAACGCCGCCATATCCGGTGACATGCTCACCACGGCGGGCATCGGCATCGACGAGGATTTCCTCCTGCTGAACCGGCTGGGATACGAGGTGAGGCGGTAATGAAGGGAGGCGTTTTCGTCGCCGGCACCGGAACCGACGTGGGCAAAACCTATGTGGCTGCCCTGCTGATGCGCTACTATCGGGAGAAGGGACTGCGCACCGGCTATTTCAAAGCGGCGCTCAGCGGGGCCGAACGGCGCGCTGACGGCTCTCTGCTGCCCGGCGACGCACATATCGCGTGCCGCGCAGGGGGCCTGTCCGATCCTCCGGAAAGCTTTGTCCCCTATATTTTTGAGGAGGCGGTATCCCCCCATCTGGCAGCCCGCCGGGCGGGACGCTCCATCCGGCGGGAGGTAGTCGCGGAGGCCTTCGCCCGCACGGCGGGGCGGTTCGACTGGCTGGTAGCGGAGGGAAGCGGCGGGCTGGCCTGCCCGCTCTCCGACGATCCCGCCGCTCCCCTGATGCTCATTGATGTGATCGCTCTCACCGGGCTGCCGCTCCTTCTGGTGGCGGACGCCGGACTGGGTACCCTCAACCATACCGTGCTGTCGGTGGAATACGCCGCCGCCCGGGGGCTTCCCGTACGGGGTGTGATCCTCAACCGCTACGACGACACCGATTTCCTCCACCGGAACAACCGGGACATGATCCCCCGGTTGACCGGCTTGCCCGTTCTGGCCTGCGTGGGTGAAGGGCAGGCCTCCCTTACCCTGGCGGATGAATAACAGACCTATTGCTTCACCGGACGGATGACGCCGCAGGCGATGCGGCTGCCGGAATCCCCCGCCGGCTGGGTGCGGAAATCATCGGCCTGGCTGTGGATGATCACGGTACGCCCAATGACCTCCTCCACCCGGAAACGGGTGGTTAGGACAGCCCCCCAGGCCCGGCCGTTCCCCACAAACAGAGGCGGCAGGTCACCGGCATGCTCCGGATGGGGGCAATTATCCCGGTTATAATGCCCGCCGGCGTCGGCAAAGGGCTCCTGCGCCGTGCCGGAGCATGCTCCTCCCTCGTGGATGTGCAACCCCAGCACCTCGCCGGTACACGTTCCGCTGCGCACGGGATACCCCTGAATGGCCGTGACCACCAGTGTCCCATAGCCCACGTCATACAGCAGCATTTCCCCCGTGATCCAGGGATATTGCTCCGATCCCCGGATGGGTGCTGCCGCATCGGGCTTCAGGCGGGCCAGGACCCGTCCCAAAACGCGCGATTCCATCATGGAAATCCCCTCCCTTCTCTATAAGGCTATTTCCACTGTATGCATAAAACGCCCGCCTGTCTATTGACAGGCGGGCGTTTTCTTGAAGGATAGAGCATTCGGGGCACTCCCGGTCAGCTATGGTTTTCACCGGAAAGGAAGCGTTCCACCTCATCCCGGAGGGGAACCGCTTCCCCGGCGCCGGGGCGCGTCACCGCCAGGGCGGCGGCAGCAGCACCCCAACGCATGGCATCGGCGGGGGATTCTCCCCGGGTCAGGGCGGCCAGGAAATATCCGGTGAAGGTGTCCCCCGCGCCGGTGGTGTCCACTGCCCGCACGGAAAAGGCGGGCTGATACCGTTCCCCGGCGGCATCGCCGTACCAGGCACCCAAGCCGCCCAGGGTCAGCACCACCGCTGTCCGGGGAAAGCGGCGGCATAGGTCGCGCAGCAAAGGCAGGTAATCCTCCGCCGTCCGCGCTCCCTCCGGAACTGGAAGCCCAGCCAGCGCCGCGCTTTCCCCCTCGTTGACCAGCAGACAGGCCGCCTGTTCCAGCGGAAGGGCCGCCGCCCGCTCGTCAAAGGGTGAGGGATTCACCGCCACCTTCATATTCCGGCGAACCGCCTCGCGGAACACGTCGCCGGTTCCGGCGGTCTCATTCTGCACCAGCAGCCAGTCGCCGGCGCCACAGCCCTCCAAGGCCTGCATCGGATCCAGTGCGGCGGCATTGGCCCCAGGATAGAGCAGAATGGCGTTTTGACCGCTGTCCTCCACCTGGATGATGGCCCGGCCGGTGGGACAGTCCGCCGCTCTTATCCGGGAAATATCCACGCCGGACTGCCGCAGCAGGGAAGTCAACATCCCGCCGTCCTCCCCTATGCTGCCCGCGTGGGCCACCACCGCCCCGGCCCGTGCCAGGGCAATGGATTGATTCATGCCCTTTCCCCCACAGTGGCGTTCCAATCCCGCGGAGGAGAGGGTTTCCCCCGGCCGAACCATATGGGGGACGGCGAAGGTTTCATCCAGGTTCAGGGAGCCATAATTGAGAATCACCGCTTGCCGCCTTCCTTTCCTTTAATCCAGCCGGCTTCGGGCCAGGCGCACAAACCGTTCGGTTACATCCCGGATGGACAGGGACGGGACACCGTCAATATAAGTGCGTACCTGATCGTGGAATCCGGCCGTCCAATGTGCAGGGATTCCCTTCTCTCCCACAATGGCTCCCACGATGCTGCCCGCTGTGGCGGCGGTGCAGTCGTTGTCCATGCCCATGGCCACCACATTGGAAATGGTTTCGGTGAAATCGCCGCCTCCCAGGAACAGCCCAAAGATGGTAAGGCAGGCATTGTTGTTGGTGTGAACCTTGCTCATAGCTCCGAAGCGCTCATCCACCGCCTGCCGGGCTTCTTCATAGCTGCGGATAGAAGGCCCCTTTTCCAATGCCCAGGCCACATCTAAAGCCAGTGCGCATTCCCGCGGGATCTCCCTGAGGCCCATGCGTATTGCTTCCACGGGATCGTTTACCACAAAAGCCGCAGCCTCCGCCGCGGCGAAGAACATCTCCCCGTAAATTCCGTTGCGGCGGTGGGTCAAATAAGCGTCCCGGTAACCCAAAGAAGCCGCCAGGGCCGGATCACCCGCCGCGGCGTAAGCAAATCCGTCTGCCCGGATATCCGCGCCGATCCACTGGGCATAGGGATTGTTTTTCTCCGCCGCATGCTCCGCGGCAATGCCTGCCCGAAGATTCTCCAGGGCTACCTTCTCGGCAGTACACGCACAAGGCAGGTACTCCTTCCAATAAGCTCCCACATCGGCGGTGGTGAAATCAAAGCCGTATTTCTCCAGAATCAGCAATCCCAGGATGGTATAGGTGATATCGTCGTCCACCGGCACGCCGTTTATACCGTCCCGGGTATAATTCACCCGCCGATCCCGTCCATACTGCACCCCCCAAGGGGTCTCCGCCTGTGTCCAGTAGTCCTTGGGCGGAAACGGCATTCCTGTATAAGCCGCCAGATCCTTCATGCGGTCAATGTCCCAGCCCTCTACCGGCACACCCAGGGTACAACCGGCAAAACGGCCCAACACTGCTCCGCTCATACGCTCTTCCAGATCCGGGATTTTCCGGGCCGGCGTATTGCCGCCGGGACAAAGCGCCCGGATCGCCTCGTATTCGTCTGGCTCCTGGGCCTTGAGAACCGGGTCGGGAGTCAGTCCCTGCATGGCCTTCTCCGCCTCGGTTAGCGCTCGGTCCATCTGTTCCCGGATAGCGGCCACTTCCTTTCCGCAACCGTATTCCGATTGGAGAAGCCCCCACTCCGTCAGGGTATTGAGCCGCTCGTACAGGGACCAGAACTCCACATATTCCGTTTTCCGCTGATGATTTTCCATGTGAATACGTCCTTTCTCTTTACATACCGGCTTTGACTGGATATAGTATTAGAGTAAGCCATTTTTCCAGTCATTTCTATGCAATAGCGGGGAGATATTATGCAAAATCGGGCTATCCGAACCCCTCTTCCGGTTTCTTATGATTCCTTTCAGGAGATATTCCGTGCTCAGCCGGACCGCCTGTACTGGTTCACCCACTGTCCCCATCTGCGCCCCATTCAGGATCTGCACCATCATGACGCGGTGGAGGTGGGATACTGCTCCTCCGGCGCGGGGATTTTCTTAATTGACGGGGCCGTCTGCTCTTTTTCCGCCCCCTGTGTCACCGTGCTGTATCCCGGGCAGCTTCACAAGGCACGCAGTCTGGGAGAACAGCGCAGTCAATGGATGTTCATCACTTTCCGGGAGGAAGCCGTTCTCCCTCCCCGTCCGGCCGTTTCTTCGGGCTTCCCGTCTCGCCTTATTGCCCGGACGGGAAGCCTCAGCCGGGAACCGGAGCTGGTGCGATTGGCAAAAGAGGCGGCAGCGGAGCTGGAAGGGGGCCGGGCGGGAAGCGAGGAGTGCGCCCGGGCGCTGCTGGCCGCCCTCCTCATCCGCCACAGACGACTGATGGAGGAGCAGGCGCCTTCCCTCTCCTCTGGAGAGCCGGAGGACCAGCGGGAGGAAGCCCGCCGGTGCCTGGAGCGGCTCCGTCCGGTGATGGAATATCTCAGCGGCGCCTATGCTCAGGAGTTGACGGTGGAAGATCTGGCGGCCCGTTTTTATGTCAACCCCACCACCCTGCGCAAATGGTTCCGGGGAGCGGTGGGTGTTTCCCCGCTTCACTATCTTCACCGGGTGCGTATCTCCGCCGCTTGCTCTCTGCTGCGGGGAACCGGCCGGTCGGTGCTGGATATTGCTATGGAGGTGGGCTATCGTTCCTCTTCCAGCTTCAACCGCCATTTTTTAGAGGAATGCGGCTGCTCCCCTGTGGAATACCGCCGGAGGGGATAACCGGCCCGGGGCCTTTATATTCCCTATTCAATCTATATTTCTGTCCCCGGGCCTGGAGGATCCTCCGGCTCCTCCCTTTCCCTTCGCTCTGTACCCATGGCGCCTTTATATTCCCTATTCAATCTATATTTCTGTCCCCGGGCCTGGAGGATTCTCCGGCTTCCTTTTTCATTCACTTATGGCGAATTTATTTCATATAGAAACCATGTGGCTCTTTCTGGGTTCATATTCCCTCGGCCTCTCCCTTTTCCATTCCGTGTTTATGTTACTGTATCCCCAGGCCCTATCCGAATCCTACTCCTACGCAAAAAAGTCACTGATGTCGCAGGATTTATAAAAGCCTTCCCCTTGAGGGGAAGGTCCCCGCGAAGCGTGGGATGAAGTGTAAGGAACCCCTGGAGACCAATGACAACAGCGCTTTATTTATCAACATTCCCCTTATCCTTCACTTTGTTTGTCAACTGTCCGCAGGGAAGCCTACAAAACATTATAGGGCTTGTTGTATACCGTTTGTTTAATTGTTTTAAATTATATGTTTTGTATAACATAGAAATAATTAAGAATCCCCCTACCACTTATGGGCAGGGGGATTCTTTCCGTCAAAACGAACTATTGCGAATAGGAAAAAGCTTACTTCAGCTCGACCTTAGCGCCGGCTTCTTCCAGCTTCTTCTTGATATCCTCGGCTTCGTCCTTGGAAGCGCCTTCCTTTACAGCCTTGGGAGCGCCGTCAACCAGTTCCTTGGCTTCTTTCAGGCCCAGACCGGTCACTTCGCGGACAACCTTGATGACGTTGATCTTATTGGCGCCCACTTCGGCCAGCACTACATTGAAATCAGACTTCTCCTCCGCAGCGGGGGCAGCGCCGCCGGCAGCGGGAGCAGCCGCCACAGCCACAGGAGCGGCAGCGGAAACACCGAATTCCTCTTCCAGAGCCTTGACCAGCTCGGACAGCTCCATAACAGTCAGAGCCTTGACATCTTCGATCAGTTTCAGAACCTTATCAGACATTGTAAAATCCTCCATTTTCTTTTAAGTTTTGGGATACGTATCATGCTTAGGCATTCTTCTGCTCCGCGATCGCGTTCAGTGCCACCACCAGACCGCGCAGGTTGGCATTAAGCACACAGACGAAACCGCTGATGGGGGCATTCAGGCCACCAAGAGCCTTGGCCACCAGCACCTCCTTCGGAGGCATCTTGGCCAATTCCTTGACTTCGTCAGCGCTGATCACCTTGCCTTCGACGAAGCCTGCCTTGATCTGCAGGGCCTTATTCTTCTCCGCGAACGTGTCGAGGATCTTGGCGGCCGCCACATGATCGGAGCTGATCGCCAGGGCGGTAGTGCCGTTGAGCACTTCGTCCAGGCCGGACAGCTGGGCAATGTCGCAGGCACGGCGCAGCAGAGTGTTCTTCACCACCGCGTACTCCACACCGGCCGCGCGCAGCTCACGGCGGAGCTGGGTGTCGTCGGCCACATTGAGGCCCTGATAGCTCACCACCACGCCGGCGACGGCGTTCTTCAGCTTCTCAGCCAGGCCCTCGACATACGCCTGCTTCTCTTGCAGAATCTTTTCACTGGGCAATTCGTTTCACCTCCGTTATCCGGGATTTCCTTGCCGTTATTCCGCTAAAAAGCCCTTTCCGCGGACACGAATTCCACAGAAAGGGCTTTTTCAATCACACAAATCCGGTGTATCCACCGATTTTATGCCATCGACCTCGGCGGGCGGTCCCGAACAGAACCGTTAGACGGACAATCCGCACCCGCTGTCTGTGGAAGAACAGCAAAAATTATTATAGCACAGTCCCTTTTCAGTGTCAACCGTTTCGGAACTGGTCAGCCGACCTTGGCGGGGTTGATCTTGATGCCTGGGCCCATGGTGGAGGCGACCACACAGGACCGGATATACTGACCCTTGCTGGCGGCGGGCTTAGCGCGCACGATAGCGTTCAGCAGGGTATCAAAATTCTCCTTGAGCTTTTCCGCGCCGAAGGATACCTTACCGATGGGGCAATGAATGATGTTGGTTTTGTCTAGGCGGTATTCGATCTTACCGGCCTTGGCATCGGTAACGGCCTTCGCCACATCCGGGGTCACGGTGCCAGCCTTGGGGTTGGGCATCAGTCCGCGGGGGCCGAGGACCTTACCGAGGCGGCCCACCACACCCATCATATCCGGGCTGGCGACCACCACGTCGAAATCCATCCAGCCGCCCTGAATCTTGGACACCAGCTCTTCGGCACCCACGTAATCGGCGCCGGCATCGGTAGCGGCCTGCGCCTTGTCCGCCTTGGCGAACACCAGCACGCGAACCGTCTTGCCGGTACCGTGAGGCAGCACGACAGCGCCGCGGACCTGCTGGTCGGCGTGACGGCTGTCAACGCCCAGTTTCACGTGCACTTCAACGGTCTCATCAAACTTAGCCTTGCCGGTCTTCACCGCCAGGTCCAGGGCTTCGCCAATATCGTAAAGGTTGCTGCGGTCGACCAGCTTCTGGCTGTCGACATATTTCTTACCGTGTTTCATACGTTATCCTCCCTGTTGAGTGGTAAAATCGGAATTGCATGGGTCACATGCCTTTGTATCATGCCGGGACGCCATTCATGGCGGTTTTCCCGGCTTCCTCCCACCCGGAGCGGGTCAGAAGAAGACCGACTCAGTCGACGACTTCGATTCCCATGCTCCGCGCCGTGCCGGCCACCATGCTCATGGCGGACTCAATGTTGGCAGCGTTGAGGTCGGGCATCTTGGTCTCGGCGATCTTCTTCACCTGCTCGCGCGTAATCTTGGCGACCTTGGTCTTGTTGGGCACACCGGAGGCCTTTTCAATGCCGCAGGCCTTCTTGATCAGAACGGCCGCGGGGGGCGTCTTGGTGACGAAGGTGAAGGAACGATCCGCGTACACTGTGATGATGACCGGAATGATCATTCCCGCTTCGTTTTTCGTGCGCTCATTGAATTCCTTGGTAAAGGCCATAATGTTGACGCCGTGCTGACCGAGAGCCGGTCCGACAGGGGGTGCCGGCGTTGCCTTTCCAGCCGGAATCTGAAGCTTGATATACCCGGTAACTTTCTGAGCCATAATTAACTGCACCTCCAAAAATTGTGGTCAATCTCGGAAAAAACACCGTTTTTTCCTCCCACAGCCGGAAACCGCGGTTTCCGGCGCAAAGGGGAGACATCCGGGACCCCTCCCGAACGTCCGAATAGTCTGTAAGACAGAGCGGATGCGGACTCCCCGCAGGATCAGTCCAGCCGCTCGGCCTGGTCCAGCTCCAGTTCCACCGGCGTTTCGCGGCCGAACATGGAAATGGTGACGCGGACCTTGTTCTTGTCGAGATCCACCTCGTCCACGATGCCGGAGAAATTCTCCAGCGGGCCGTCCGTGATGCGGACGGTGTCGCCCACCGTGTAGTTGACCTCGATCTCCCGTTTCTCGACGCCCAGGGCGGCCACCTCCTCGTCACTGAGGGGGATGGGCTTGCCATTAGGGCCGACAAAGCCGGTGCAACCGCGGGTATTGCGGACCACATACCAGGAATCGTCGGTCATGACCATTTTCACCAGCACATATCCCGGAAAGATCTTCCGCTCGACCTCGTGCTTCTTGTTGTCTTTGATCTCGACGACGGTTTCGGTGGGAACATGAATCTCCTGAATCCAATCCTGAAGCTTCCGGTTCTCCACAATGGTTTCCAGGTTGGTGGCCACTTTAT
Source organism: Candidatus Avimonas narfae (assembly GCA_904395335.1). Taxonomy (GTDB): domain Bacteria; phylum Bacillota; class Clostridia; order Oscillospirales; family Acutalibacteraceae; genus Avimonas_A; species Avimonas_A narfae. The sequence goes on from CAJFNR010000074.1 coordinate 20,211, forward strand.
TCTCGTAGCCGGAGTAGGTATGCACCACATACCATTTTGCCTCATCGGGCATACGGAATCCTCCTCTCGAAGAAAGCCGCGGCACGGCCGTGGAAACGAGCCTTTACAGCGACAGCATGAGGTTGATCAGGGACGACAGTACGAAATCAAACAGGCAGACAATCACGCCGATAAACGCGCACATGGCCAGCGTCACGCCCGTGTTGCGAGCAACGGCGCCGAATGTGGGCCAGGTGATTTTTTTAAATTCTCCCTTGGTATCCCGGAAGAACTTGAAAAACCGATTTCCCCGGCCGGGTCCCTTGGATTTGGCGTTCTTGTCCGCACCCTTGTCGGCAGCTTTTTTCTCGGCGCTTTTATCGACCGTGGTTTCCTGAGCGTCTTTTTTGTCCTCTGCCATGATGAACCCTTCCTTTCGCATACGCCCCGCAGGGCGCGTAGTGGGAACTCCGGATTACTTCGTCTCGCGGTGGAGCGTGTGCTTGCGGCAGAAGCGGCAGTACTTGTTCATCTCCAGCCGGTCCGGATCGTTCTTCTTGTTCTTGACGGTGTTGTAATTGCGTTGCTTGCACTCGGTGCAGGCCAAGGTGATTTTGACTCTCATAACGGCACCTCCCGATGGTCGGAATTGTTTGCTGCGCAGCGCTCAAAGGCACCGCGCGCGGCCTCCCTCAAGCGTCCGGGTCGACGGCGGACAGGGGCAGACGGCCCAAAAAAATGGGCACAAAAAAAGAACCCCCTTTTGAGGTAAGTACTACTATAACATGATTTTGTCAACCAGTCAAGCTGCTTTTTCCCCGCTGTCCGCTTTTTCTCCCTGTTTCGGGGCATACCGACACGCAGGAGCTTCGCCGGTTGACAAGACGTTCGCCGGGCGCTACCCTTAATGGGACGATTTTACAAAGGGGGCCCTGCCTGCCATGAGGACGTTTTCTCTTGTGCGCTCCGTCGGCCTTTTCTTTCTGGGAACCTGTATCGCTGCCGGAAGCCTTATTCTTGAAGGCTGTACCACCGCCCCGGTGACGGAAACCGGTTTTTACCTCGACACCACTGTGCGCATCACAGTTTACGATGGCGGCAGAGAGGACGTGCAGGCGGCAATGGAGGCGGTGCGCCGCTACGATTCCCTTTTCAGCCCCACCCAGGAGGGCAGCGACGTCGCCCGGCTCAATGCCGCCGGCGGGGAAGCGGTGACGGTGGATCCGGAGACAGCTTTGCTGATTAGCAAGGCTCTCGCCGTCAGCGAGCTGTCCAACGGAGCCTACGATCCCACCATCGCCCCGGTGGTTCAGCTGTGGGATTTCCGCAGCGGCACCGCCGTCCTGCCGGAGCCGGAAGCGTTGGCCCAAGCCAAAACCCTGGTGGATTATCACCAGGTGCAGGTGGAGGAAGACGCCTCGATCGTCCGGCTGGAGGAAGGCGCCTCCCTGGACCTTGGCGGCATTGCCAAGGGATATATTGCGGATCAGGTCCGTGCCCTGCTGCTGGATCGAGGGGTGACCAGCGCCCTGATTGACCTGGGAGGCAACATCTATGCAGTAGGTGATAAGGAGGGGCAGGATTGGACCATCGGCGTACGGGATCCAAAGGCCGCCCTTTACGATGATGAGGCCAATGCCTTGGCCGCCCGTCTTCCGGTACGGAACAGCTCCGTGGTCACCTCCGGGGTTTATGAGCGCGGTTTTAGACTGGATGGTGTATGGTATCACCATCTGCTGGATCCCGCCACCGGTTATCCGGCCCGCAGCGGATTGTTGTCCGTCACCATCGTATCCGCCGATTCCGCCTTGGCAGACGGTTTGTCCACCGCCTGCTTTGTATTGGGGCAGGAAAAAGGCTTGGAACTGATAGAATCCCTAGGGGGCGTGGAGGCATTGTTCATCGCGGAGGACGGCACTCTGACAGCTTCCTCAGGTCTTTCCTATACTGAAGGCTGACACCGGGCGCTTTGATGCTTTAGGCGATAACGTTCCGCATCTTTCCTATCCGCCATTAAAAACTGCCCCTCGTTGCAATCTCCCCTGTTTTGCAAGCCGTACCGGACAAGAAAACGCTATCGTTGTTTCCAACGAGGAATCCTTCCCCTTGAGGTGTTCTTCCCTTTACAGGGAAGGAGGGACCGCCGTCAGATAGTAGCCCAGGGCCTCTATGCCTGATAGTAAACGATGTAGAATGTCCCTGGGCCTGGAGCCGTCCCTCCCGGCCGGTTCCCTTTACCGTTGT
>CAJFNR010000075.1 GCA_904395335.1 Candidatus Avimonas narfae
AAAGCTGCGAAGTCCTGATTGACTTTGGCTCCGCATCCGAATTGTCCTTGTTGAAATTCCTGGATTTTTTGCAGGAAATAGGAGGGGATAAACTCATTACTGTTGTTCTCTCCTAGCACCTCCAGTAAATATCTTTACGATTCTAATTCATCCAAAGCCGCTGGTGAAAAACCAGCGGCTTCTTATATAGTGAAATCACCTGCTGGACGAACGGGTTTATTATATAAAAAGCACAGCACCATGGTGTAAAAACCACTTGTGCTGTGCTTTTTATATTTGGCGGAGAGTCGGGGATTTGAACCCCGGGTACGGCGGTAACCGTACACATGATTTCCAATCATGCTCCTTCGGCCACTCGGACAACTCTCCCTGTCCCTATACAGCGCCTTCGGGCCTGTCCGAAGCGCGCTTGCTTATTATATACAATCAGGGAGGAAAAATCAAGGGGGATTTGCAAATTCTCCCGATTTTTCCTCCCCGACTGCTCATTGGATCAGAGCGACGTTGTCGTCCCCCAGGATTCTTCTCAACTCGTCCAGCATCACCGGATGCGGCCATACGCACATGTGCTGGGGTGCCCTCACCATTTTTCCCGTATCCTGAAACCGGATATACAAGGGCCAGGAGCCGTCAAACACCGCCGTCACCAGACAGGCCCGCTTGTACAGGGGATCCTTCGCAGACGGAACCCGGAGATATAAGCCCGCCCGGGAAACGGAGGGCTTCTCCGGCAGGGAGGCCTGGCCCGCTGGCCGCGCAGAGGGTGAGGATCCCCGGGCCGGGGAACCTGCCTGCCCTTTCAGCGCCGCCGCCTCCTGTTCGTTGCGGGGAGCCTCCCACACGCCGTCGCAGATCAGCTTGGGCTCCTCTTCCTCCCGCACGCTGATGCGGGCGCGGATATACAGCACCTGACCCGGCCGGATCAGGGAAACGAACCGCGACAGAGTCTGCGGAAACACCAGCATTTCCAGCGAACCGTACAGATCCTCCACAGTGGTGTAGGCCATGGTAGCGTCGTTTTTGGTGGTCTTGGACCGCACGGAGGTCAGCATCCCCAACACTCGCACCGTCCCGCCGTCCCGGTAATCGCCGTTGCCCTCCTCCAGCGAGGTGAGAATGCGGTCAGTCCGGTCCGCCCGCAGGACTTTGTATACCGGTTCATAGGGCTTCAACGGATGACCGGTGAGGTATAAGCCGGTGACCTCCTTTTCCATGGCCAGCAGATCCGCGTAAGGCAGCTCCTGTGCCGCGGCCAAGGGCGGATCGGCGAAATCGCCCCCCTCCTGGCTGCCGAACAGGTCCATCTGTCCTTCAATATTATACCGGCTTTGGCTGTCCAGCTGATCCAGCACCGTCTCCATAGACAGCAGCATCTGGTTGCGGTTATCCGCCAACCCGTCCAGCGCGCCGCACTTGATAAGGCTTTCCAGCCCGCGGCGGTTGAAATCCCGGCAGGATGACAGCCGGCGGCACAGGGAATAAAACGAACGGAAAGGCCCCTCCGCCTCCCGCTGGCGGATCAGTTCCTCGATGAAGCCACGGCCCAGATTCTTTACCGCCAGCAAGCCGAAGCGGATATCCCTCTCCCCTTCGGTGGTGAACCCGACGCCGCTCTCATTGACTGAGGGCGGCAGCACGCGGATGCCCAACCGCTCGCATTCCGCAATATAGCCCACCAGTTTGTTGCCCCCATCCAGCACGCTGGTCAGCAGCGCCGCCATGTATTCCCGGGGATAAAAGCATTTGAGGTAGGCGGTCTGGTACGATACGGTGGCATAGGCGGCGGCATGGGACTTGTTGAAGGCATAGGAGGCAAAGGAAGACATTTCGTCGAACACGGCCCGGGCCACATCCTCCGGAATCCCCCGGCGGCGGCAGCCCTCCACCTGGACGGTGCCGTCCTCTGCCGCCAGGCCGTTCAAAAAAATCTCCCGCTCCTGTTCCATGACGTCGTGCTTTTTCTTGGACATGGCGCGGCGCACCAAATCGGCGCGGCCCAGGGAATACCCGGCCAGCTCCCGAAAAATCTGCATCACCTGCTCCTGATATACGATACAGCCGTAGGTGACGCGGAGGATGGGTTCCAGACGCGGATGAAGGTACCGCACTGCCTCCGGATGGTGACGGTTGTGGATGTACCGCGGGATGGAATCCATGGGCCCCGGACGGTACAGCGAAATCACGGCGATCAGATCCTCGAAGCAGTCGGGGCGCAGGTTCATCAGCACCCGTTTCATCCCGCCGGATTCGAATTGGAAGATCCCCTCCGTGTTGCCCTGGGACATCATGCGGTATACCGGCTCCGCATCCAACGGGACCTCAGCCGCGCAAAAATCCGGCTCCCGCTTTTGAATCATCTTCTGGGCATCGTCGATAATGGTCAGGTTGCGCAGCCCCAAAAAATCGATTTTCAGCAGGCCCAGCTCCTCCAAGAGGGTCATAGTATACTGAGTGGCCACTGCCTCACCGTTGAGGCACAGGGGAACGTAATCGCTCACCGGCCGGTCGGTGATGACCACACCCGCCGCGTGGGTGGAGGCGTGCCGGGGCATGCCCTCCACCTTTTGAGCCATAGTGATAAGCTCCCGCACCTGCGGATCGTTCTCCGCCCGCTCCCGCAGGGGCTGGGAGAGGGACAGCGCCCGCTCCAGCGTCATATTGAGCTCCCAGGGGACCATCTTGGCCACCTGATCGGCGACAGCATACGGCACCCCCATAGCCCGTCCCACGTCCCGGATGGCCCCCCGGGCGGCCATGGTGCCGAAGGTGACAATCTGCGCCACATGGTCGGCGCCGTACTTGTCGATAACATAATCGATGACCTGCTGGCGCTTTTCGTTGCAGAAATCGATGTCGAAGTCCGGCATGCTGACCCGCTCGGGATTGAGGAACCGCTCGAACAGCAGGCTGTACTTCATGGGATCGATGCCGGTAATGCCCATGCAGTAGGCGCACAGGCTGCCCGCACCGGAGCCCCGTCCCGGGCCTACGGGAATATCGTTGCTTTTGGCGTATTGGACGAAATCGTTGACGATGAGATAATAGTTCACATACCCCATCTTTTCGATGACACCCTGCTCGTAGCGCAGCCGTTCTACAATCTCCGGGGCCGGCTGGTCGCCATAGCGCCGGTGGAGCCCCTCCTCGCACAGACGGCGGAAATAGGCGGTGCTGTCCCCGCCGGGGGCGTCGAAACGGGGCAGCTGGGTATGCCCGAATTCCAGCTCCACCTGACAGCGCTCCGCAATGCGGACGGTGTTGTCAAACGCCTCCGGAATCTGGGGAAACAGGGCCCGCATTTCCCCCTCGGACTTTAGATAGAATTCCTCCGTCTCAAAGGCCAGGGGGCTGGGATCGTTCAAGGTAGTGTTTGTCTGGATACAGATCAGCACCCTTTGCATAGAGGCATCCTGCCGGGTGAGATAGTGGGCGTCGTTGGTGCACACCAGTGGCAGCTCCAGTTCCCGGGCCAGGCGGACGATCTGCGGGTTGACGGTCCGCTGCTCCTCCAGGCCATGATCCTGCAACTCCAGATAATAATGCTCCGGACCGAACACGGACTGATAAAAGCGCGCCGCTTCCCGGGCGCCGTCATAATCCCCCTTCAGCAATGCCTGTGGAATCTCCCCCGCCAGACAGGCAGACAGGGCGATGAGGCCACCGCTGTATTGCCGGAGCAGTTCCCGATCCACCCGAGGCTTGGAATAAAATCCTTCCGTAAAGGCGGCGGAGCAGAGCTTGATCAGGTTGTGATACCCCTCGTTGTTCTCACAAAGCAGCACCAAATGGGTATACTCGTTGTCCACCCCGTGGACTTTATCCAGACGGGAACGGGGCGCCACATACACCTCGCAGCCCAGAATCGGCTTGATCCCCGCCTTTTTCGCCGCTTTGTAAAACTCCACGGCGCCGTACATCACCCCGTGGTCGGTGACCGCCACCGCCGTCTGCCCCATGTCCTTTACCCGTTTTACCAGCTGTTCCACGCGGCAGGCGCCGTCCAGCAGGCTGTATTCGCTGTGTACATGAAGATGAACAAAACCGGCCATCCCGGCACCTCCCTTTGTTTATCGGCCATTCTCCTCCGCCAGCTCCATCAAGCGGCAGAGGCGGTGGTTGACCCCCGACCGGGTCAGCGGCGGATCCAGCAGCTCTCCCAGCTCCCGCAGGGAAAGCTCCGGATTGTCTAGGCGCAGCACGGCCAGTTCCCGCAGCTCCTGGGGTAGATCGTCCAGGGCTCCGCGCTTCTGCAAACGCCGGATGGCCTCGGTCTGAACCGCGGCAGCGGCCACGGTCTTGTCGATGTTCGCGTTTTCGCAGTTGGTCAGGCGATTGGCTAGGTTACGCACGTTTTTCACAATCTTGACGTTCATCAGCTCCATAGAAGCCAAGGAGGCCCCCATTAGCGTCAGGCAGTCCTCAATCTGTTCGCTCTCCTTGAGATACACCACCGGACAGCCCTTGCGCTCCGCCAGGCCGGCGCGAAAGTCCAACTCTCGCAGCAGGGCGGATAGGTCACGGCTAAGCGGACGGTGTGGGACGCTAAATTCCAGATGGTAGTCCGTCTGAGGGTTGGTCACCGCCCCGCCGGCCAAAAATGCGCCCCGCAGGTAGGCGGCAGCGCAGCCCTCGCACTCCAGATTGGCACGGTTGAGACGCAGGGTCAGCTCTCCGGGGCTATGGCCAAACCGCTCCAATACCCGAAGCCGTTCGGTTTCCCTCTCCACCGTCACGGTATAAAAACCGCCTTCCCGGACCGGGGCCGCTTCCGTCGGAGCCGGAATACCACAGATTTCCTCCAGCAGCGAAGCGTATACGCGCGCCACCGCAGGATTTTCCGTCTGCAAAGAGATGGAGGACAGGGAAAAAGCGTGTCCCATCTCCAGCATACCGTAAAGCTGTGCCGCCCGGCAGCAGGGCTTGTCCGGGCTGTGCGCTGCCATTTCATTTTTTACCTCTGAGGAAAACGACACGGAGTTGCCTCCTCCCATGATCTTTTGGAAAACGGGCGGAGACCCTCTCCGCCCGTTCAGTATTTATTTGCCGATGTCCCGGTGATTGACCATAACCTTTTGGCCGCCGGCCGCCAAATGTTTTGCCAGCTCCTCGGTGAGCGTCACCGAACGGTGACGGCCGCCGGTACAGCCCACAGCAATGACCAGCTGGCTCTTTCCCTCGTCCCGGTACAGAGGCAGCAGATAATCAATGAGATCGTACAGGCGCTTCTGAAAGCCCCGGGTCACCTCCCGGTCCAGCACATATTCCCGCACCTCGGCATCCAGCCCGGTCTTTTCCCGCAGCCCGTCCACATAGTAGGGATTGGGGAGACAGCGGACATCCATCACCAGATCCGCCTCCGCCGGATAGCCGTATTTGAAGCCGAAGGACATACATTGTACCATCATCCCCCCCGCCGCGTCGGACAGGAACAGCTGGGCGATCCGTTCCCTTAGCTGGGCGGAAGACAAATGAGAGGTGTCGATAAGGTAGTCGGCCCGCAGCCGGGCGGGCATAAGCAGGGCGCGCTCCGCCTGAATGGCCTTGACCACGGAACCGCCATTTTCCGCCGCCAGAGGATGCTTGCGCCGGGTTTCCTTATACCGGCGGGCCAGTTCCTGATCGCCGCATTCCAAAAACAGAAGCTTGTAATCTCCTCCCTGGGCTTTTAGACTGTCCAGCTCTTCAAAAAGATCCCGAAACTGTGGCCCGCCCCGGCTGTCGATGACGATGGCCACCCGGGGCTGACGGTCCTGGGACTGGAGGCAAAGCTCCGCGAATTTGGACAGCAGCTTGGGCGGCATATTATCCACGCAATAAAAGCCCATATCCTCCAAAGCGTCCACCGCCCGGGATTTTCCCGCGCCGGACAGCCCGGTTACAATAACAAATTCCATAAGGGGGTACCCTTTCCATTCCTAAAAACTATCCGTCAGATCACCGGCGGCTTTTCACCGACAAAGCGGACCTCCGGTTCCAAAAGCACGCCGGTGCTCTCCCACACCCGCCGCATCACGTCCTGTGCCAGCTGCTTGACCTCCGCACAGGTAGCGCCGCCCCGGTTGATGACAAAGCCGGCATGCTTCTCACTCACCTGGGCGCCGCCCACGGCATAGCCTTTCAGTCCGCAGCTCTCGATCAAGGTCCCCGCATAATGGCCGGCGGGACGCTTGAAAAAGCTGCCGGCGCTTGGGTATTCCAGCGGCTGCTTCTCTCGACGCCGGCGCAGGAATTCCTCCATCCGGGCCGTGATGGCCGACGGATCGTCCGGCATCAGCTGAAGCTCTGCCTCCAACACCAGCAACTGCTCCTTCATAAACCGGCTGTGCCGGTAACGCAGTTCCATCTCTTCCGCCCTGTATTCCCGGCGGTTTCCTGCGGAATCGCAGGCGGCGGCGCGAAGGAGCACATCCTTCATTTCCCCGCCGTAGGCCCCGGCGTTCATAAACACCGCCCCGCCCACCGTGCCGGGAATGCCGTAGGCGAATTCCAGCCCCGCCAATCCGCGGTCTCGCACCGCCCGGCATAACGCCTTCAACGGCACACCGGCAGGACAGATCACCCGATCCTTTTCGAAACGAATTTCACCGCTGGAAAGGCGTAACACAGCCCCGGGGATTCCCTTGTCGCTGACCAGCAGGTTGCTGCCGTTACCCAGTATCAACAGAGGAACCTCTTCCTCCGCGCAGCAACGAAGCAGCAAAGCTGCCGTCTCCGGATTCGATGCCGTAAAAAGGATGCCGCAGGGACCCCCGATGCGAAAGGTGGTAAGCGACGCCATAGGGATCTGTGCCTCCGCACAGCAGCCCTCCTGCCGCGCCCGCTCCGCCAACCGTTCCAACGCCTCCCGGTAATCCCGCACCGCACATTCCCCTTTGCTGATGTATTTTTATCGGCGCTTTTCCGCCCAAACCAAACTCCCGGACGCAACCAAGAAGGACCGGACTTTCCCAGACCATCCCTCCTGCTCTAACCTTTTGTGTTTCCTAACAACGGTTTGCCCCTGCTTCAAAATACCGCAGAACAGAAGAACCGCCTTGATCACATCGAGCCGAGCGCGGTGCGCAAGGCGAGACTGATGAAGCGAAAAAAGAAGCTCTCCACCTCATCCACCGCTTTACCCGAGTACCTCTAAGGGAAGACTATAGGGGGTCCTTCTCTATCTGCGGTTTCAGTGTACCATGAACGCCGAACGCTGCCCCATGCGGTTCTAATCTAACGTCTACCGGCGGCGTTCCCGAGAAATGCCGTCGCATTTCTCCCGACCTTTATTATACCACAAATGTGAAGGGAGAATTGGCGGTACCGCGAAGCGGGAGGAAACCGCTCCGGCCGACAGCCAATTTCTCCAGGCCCAGGGACTTCCTACACCGCTTACCATCAAACATATAGGCCCTGGGCACATTATACCACAGCCGTAGAGGGAACCGGCCCGTAGGGACGGCTCCAGGCCCAGGGACTTCTTAAATTGTTTGCCATCAAGCATAGAGGCCCTGGGCCGGTTACCCCAAACAGGCGGCGCCGATAATACCGGCATCGTTGCCCAGCTGAGCCACACACAACCGGGTCTGATGGGTGCTGTATTTGCTGTAGCGTTCCCGTTCGATGTGCTCCCGCAGCGGTTTCATAAGGGTTTCTCCTTCTTTGCAGATCCCGCCGCCGATGCACAGGACCTCGGGCTGAAAAATATTGATAACATTAATAAGGCCGCAGGCGATATGCTGGATATAAGTATCCACCACCTGGGAGGCAACGGCATCCTCTGCCCGCATGCCGTCGAAAGCAGTGCGGCCGTCCACCTTGTCGAGATCACCGGCGATCTCCCACATTTTGCTCTCCGGATGATTAACCATGGCACGGCGGGTCTGATTGATCAGCGCCGTGGCGGAGGCGTAGGCTTCCCAACAACCCTGACGACCGCAACCGCACAACTCGCCGCCTTCGTTGATGACGATGTGCCCCAGCTCTGCGCCAGCGAAATTGAAGCCGCCGTAAATCCGGCCGTCGATGATAATTCCGCCGCCCACACCGGTGCCCAAAGTGATGCACACTGCACTTTGAGCACCCTTGGCGGCACCGGCCAGCGCCTCGCCCAGGGCGGCGGCGTTAGCATCATTTTCTATGTAGATATCCTTCCCCAGAAGGCCGTGCATAATGTCCCGCACCGGCACATTTTCAAACTGCACGTTGCAGGCGTACTCCACCACACCGGTATCGGCGTTGCAGGTTCCGGGAATGCCGATACCCACGCTGGCGATATCATCCATGGTCAGCCCGGCCTTTTCGGCAGCCTCCCGCGCCATACGGGCCATATCCATCAGGATTTCCTGAGACGGACGGGGCAGCCGGGTTTTGCACCAGGCCGACGCCACAATTTCATACTGGTCGTTGACGACGCCCGCCTTGATGTTGGTGCCGCCTAGGTCAATGCCAATTCTGTACATATTGATACTCCAGCCCTTTCCCTTTTATGCCTTAGGCATAAGTTTTGGAAAAATATTGTGAAGGTCCTGCAGACCTTACATACACAGTGTTCGCAAGCCACTCCTATAGTTCAATCGCCCGCTCGCGGAAAAAGGCCGCCAGCCGGTCCGGTGCGCTGTTGACGATCAGCTCCTGCGGAAAATCCAACTCCTCCAGCAGCCGCATCCCCTGGGACAGCCGTCCCACCTGCGCCGCGCAGTGGCTATCGCTGTTCAGCACAACGCGTACACGGTACTTTTTACACAGCTCCGCGATCCGCCGGCACCGGGGAATGGAAGCGGATCGGACAGTAAAGCTGGCCTCGTTGATCTCTACTGCTTTGCCACCGCGGCCGAAAGCGGGAATCACCCGCTCATAATCGAAGGCAAAACGGGGCTGGCCGGAATGCCCGATGATATCCACATGGGGATTTTCCGCAATGGCCAGCCAGGCGGCCGTCGTGCGCTCCTCATCCCCCTCGGGCATAATACCGCCGTGCATGGAAGCAACCACCACCTCCAGCTGACCGGCCAGTTCGTCGTCAATATCCAGTCTGCCGCCCTCCAGGACGTTGGCTTCGATGCCTTTCAACACCCTCACCCCGGACAGATGAGAGGGAAGCACATGCAAATTGGTAAAATGCCAAATGTGGGGCGCATCCTGGGCCGCAGGACCGTGATCGGTACAAGCCACAGCACTTAACCCCTGCGACGCGGCCGCTTGAGCCAGCTCCCCCACCGTACTGTACGCATGGGTGGAAGCAACAGTATGGCAATGCAGGTCCGCTACCGGCTGAAACTCCATGAGATACTCCCCCGTCCCTTTTACAGACGGTCCCACTCGGCCTTCGCCTGATCGGACGGAGGCTCCGCTGTCATTCCCAGATTGTGCATCAGCTCCTGGGCGGCATTGTAGCCCATTTTTTTCTGACGGTAATTCATGGCCGCCACCTCGATGATAATGGCCAGATTCCGTCCCGGCTTAACCGGAATGGTGAGCATGGGCACCGTGATCCCCAAAATATCGGTATACTGATTCTCTAGCCCCATGCGGTCATATACTTTTTCTGTATCCCACGGCTCCAGTTGGATGACCATGTTGATCTTTTCCGTCACCTTGACGGCGCCCATACCGAAAATACGCCGGGCGTTAATAATACCGATACCGCGCAACTCGATAAAGTGACGGATGTTTTCCGGAGCGGAGCCTACCAGCGATTTGGCGGATACCCGGCGGATCTCCACCGCGTCGTCGGCGATCAGGCGGTGACCCCGTTTGATCAGCTCAATGGCGGTTTCGCTCTTGCCCACGCCGCTGTCGCCCACCAGCAGGATACCTTCGCCGTACACCTCCACAAACACGCCGTGGCGGGTAATGCGAGGGGCCAGCTGTACATTGAGATAAGCGATCAGAGAGGCCATAAAGCTGGAGGTCGCCTCCCGTGTGGACAGCAGCGCCACCTGATTCTTCTCACAGCTTTCGCGGAGCTCCGGCAGGATCTCCAGCCCCCGGGTAACCACGATGGCAGGCGGCGTACGGGATACGAATTCCTCAATGCGTTTGGTGCGCATCTCCAAAGTCAAATCCGCCAGATAACCGTGCTCGCTTTTGCCCATAATCTGAATGCGATCCTGATCGAAATAATCAAAGTAGCCGCCCAGAGCCAAGCCAGGCCGGTTGACATCGGCGGAGGACACCATCAGATTGGCCGGGTCACAGGGCATATATACGGTTTCCAATCCGTTTTCCTCAATGATCTTCGCCATGGAAACGGTAAACGCCTTTGTCATAAACGACCTCCTCATTTTTGTATATTCAACACTTTCATCTGGGTAGTACAAAGGAGGAAAATGCCTATTCGGCGGACAAGCGGCAACTGATGAGGTGGACAGAAACCCTGCCCGATCTCCTGGCAGCAAATTTATCATAGCTACCTCATCCACCGCCTTCCCTCCAGGGGAAGGTCACTGAGATACTGCTATATTATACCACAGACGTAGAGGGAACCGGCCCGCAGGGACGGCTCCAGGCCCAGGGACACGTCACATCGTTTGTCCTCAAACATAG
>CAJFNR010000076.1 GCA_904395335.1 Candidatus Avimonas narfae
CCGCTCAAACAACTTCCCCATGAGACCGCTCGGTTGGCTTTCTCCTCTTGAGTTCGCTGTCCAATATGTTTGACAAACCTACACAAAATACGCATCTTTTCCCGCCTTCCCCCTTGCATTCTTTTCGCAAATATTATAGTATTAAGTATTGAGAGACTTGTTTAGTTTTTAACAACCTCATAGGAAGACGAAATTGGAAAGGGTGTCGACATGAACTACATGAACAAAAAGACCATTGAAGACATCGACGTCAAGGGAAAAAAGGTGCTGGTGCGCTGCGACTTCAACGTGCCGCTCAACGACGGTGTCATTACGGACGATAAGCGCATTCGGGAATCCATTCCCACCATCCAGTATCTGGTGGATCACGGCGCGGCGGTGATCCTCTGTTCCCATCTGGGCCGCCCGAAGGATGAGGAATCCAAGAAAAAATGCACCCTGGCCCCGGTGGCCAAACGTCTGTCTGAGCTGATGAACCGCGAGGTCAAGTTCACCACCGACATCATCGGGGAAGAGGCCCACGCCATGGCGGCGGCTCTCAAGCCGGGCGAGATCATGGTTATCGAAAACGTCCGCTTCTACAAGGAAGAAACCAAGAACGATCCCGAATTCGCCAAGGCGCTGGCGTCTCTGGCGGACATTTATGTCAACGACGCTTTCGGCACCGCGCACCGCGCCCACGCCTCCACCGCCGGCGTGGCCGATTACCTGCCCGCCGTGTGCGGCTATCTGATCCGCAAGGAGATCACCGTCATGGGCGGCGCCCTCGCGGACCCCAAGCGTCCCTTTGTTGCCATCCTGGGCGGCGCCAAGGTGTCGGATAAGATCGGCGTCATTACCAACCTCATCGACAAGGTGGATACCCTGATCATCGGCGGCGCCATGGCCTATACCTTTAACGTGGCCCGCGGACTGAAGATCGGCGATTCCAAGGTGGAGATGGACAAGGTCGACCTGGCCAAGGACATCCTGAAAAAGGCGGAAGAAAAGGGCATCAAGTTCCTGCTGCCGGTGGATACCTTGGCGGCGGACGCCTTTGACGTGAATGCCAACACCAAGGTGTTTGAGGGAAGCATCGACGACGGTTGGATGGGACTGGATATCGGACCCAAGACCCGGGAGATCTTCGCCGACGCGGTGAAGGATGCCGGCACCGTCATCTGGAACGGCCCCATGGGCGTCAGCGAAATGGCCCCCTTTGCCGGCGGCACCATCGCCGTGGCCAAGGCCATTGCGGACAGCGGCGCCATTTCCATCATCGGCGGCGGCGATTCCGCAGCGGCGGTGGAGCAGCTGGGCTTTGCCGATAAGATGACCCATATCTCCACCGGCGGCGGCGCGTCCCTGGAATTCCTGGAGGGGCTGGAGTTGCCCGGTATCGCCTGCCTCAACGACAAATAACTTCGTCTTTGCCGGGGGTGCAGCGGACCGCTGCGCCCCCGTTTCCCCTTTTGCTTTCGTAAATTCATACAGAAAAGGAAGTTATGATGATGAACCGCAAATATCTGATCGCCGGCAACTGGAAAATGAACAAGACCCCGGATGAGGCCGCGGCGCTGATCGAAGAGATCAAGCCCCTGGTCAAGGATGCCACCTGCTCCGTGGTGGTGGGCGTGCCCTTTGTCGATCTGCCTGCCGCTTTGACGGCCACCAAGGGTACCGCCATCGGCGTGGCGGCTCAGAACTGCTACTGGGAAAAGTCCGGTGCTTTCACCGGTGAGGTTTCCGCGGACATGCTGCGGGCCATGGGCGTGCAGTACGTCATCCTGGGCCACAGCGAGCGCCGCACCTATTTCGGCGATACCGACCACACGGTTCAGAAGCGTGTGCGCGGCGCGTTGGACGCAGGGCTGACCGTTATCCTGTGCGTGGGTGAAACCCTGGAGCAGCGCGAGGAGGGTATCACCACCGAGGTGGTGGCCATGCAGACCAAGATTGCTCTGGGCGGCGTCAGCGCGGAGGAAATGAGCCGTGTGGTCATCGCCTATGAGCCGGTATGGGCTATCGGCACCGGCCGCACTGCCACCGCTCAGCAGGCCAACGAGGTCTGCGCCCATATCCGCGATGTGCTATCCGGCCTGTACGGTGCCGAAACAGCGGATCAGGCGCTGATCCAGTACGGTGGCTCCATGAATGCGGGTAACGCGGCGGAGCTGCTGGCTCAGCCCGATGTGGACGGCGGCCTGATCGGCGGCGCGTCCCTGAAGGCGGCGGATTTCGCCACCATTGTGGCCGCTGCGAAATAAGTGGAGTCTTATGCCCAATCCCCGGGCGCGGATTGCCGCGCGGAAAGGACCGGTAACGCCATGCGCTATTGTATGAGATGCGGACGGGGCAACGAGGATAGCGCCCGCTTTTGCGGGGGCTGCGGCGCGCCGCTGGAATCGGTGCCGAATGCCGGTTATCCGCCTCAGTCCAACCCCTACGCGCCGCCCCCTCCCGCCTCGCCCTACTGCGGGCGGTGCGGGCGGCCCATTCCCCCCGGCTACACCGCCTGCCCCACCTGCGGTTCCCCCGCAGGGGAGGGATTGGCTTTTTGCCGTGCGTGCGGCCGACCTCTGCCTCCGGGAGCGACCTCCTGTGTGTGCGGCGCCCCCACTTCTGCCGCCTATTATTACCCAGTGCGGCAGAAATCCAGGGTGGCGGCGGGACTGCTGGGGATTTTCCTCGGCGGGCTGGGCGTGCACAATTTTTATCTGGGCTTTACTTCCCGGGCGGTGGTGCAGCTGGTGGTCAGCTTGCTGGGATATTTGCTGTTCTGGCTGATCCTTCCGTTGCTTGCCGCGCTGGGCATAGCCATCTGGGGCCTGGTGGAGGGGATCGTCATCTTGGCGGGCGGCCGTCCGGTGGACGCCAAGGGCGTTCCCCTGAAAGACTAAAACGAGGGGGAGAGGGATCGTGCGCTACCGTATCGAAGGGGACAACCTGCCGGTGGTCATCTGTACCCTGTCCCAGGGTGAACGGATGCTCACCGAAAAGGGTGCCATGAGCTGGATGACCCCCAACATGCAGATGGAGACCTCTATGGAGGGGGGCCTGGGCAAGGCCTTTGGCCGGGCCTTCAGTGGGGAATCCATGTTTATGAACTATTACACCTGCACCGCCGGCGAGGGGTTGATCGCCTTTTCTTCCTGTATGCCCGGCAGGATTCTTCCAATGTCCATTGCGCCGGGAGCGGGTATCGTGATGCAGAAATCCGCTTTTCTGGCCGCGGAGGCCGGGGTGGAGCTGAGCACCTTTTTTGCCCGTAAGCTCTCCGCCGGCTTTTTCGGCGGGGAAGGGTTTGTCTTGCAGAAGCTGTCCGGTCACGGGCTGGCTTTCCTGGAGATCGACGGCCATGTGGTGGAATATGACCTGGCTCCGGGCCAGTCCCTGCTGATCGACACCGGCCACCTGGCAGCTATGACTGAATCGGTCAATATGGAAATCACGACGGTTAAGGGACTGAAGAACAAGGTGTTGGGCGGGGAAGGATTTTTTCACACCAAAGTCACCGGCCCCGGGCACATCTGGATCCAGACCATGCCCTTTTCCAAGCTGTTCGGACTGATCCCCACCGGAAACTGACCGGTACTCTTTTTACATTTACCCATATCTGGAAAGGTTGGATACCTCTATGAAAAAACCAATGGCGCTTATCATCATGGACGGCTTTGGCATCAACCCGGATACCTACGGCAATGCCATCAAGGCCGCCAAGACCCCGAATCTGGACCGGCTGTTTGCGGAGAACCCCTGCGTAAAGATTGGGGCCTCCGGCATGGATGTGGGTCTGCCTGACGGACAGATGGGCAACAGCGAGGTGGGACACACCAACATCGGCGCGGGCCGGGTGGTGTATCAGGAGCTGACCCGTATCACCAAGGCTATTCAGGACGGCGATTTCTTTGAAAATCCCGCTCTGAAAAAGGCGATGGAAAACGCGGCTAAGGACGGGGCCGCCCTGCATCTCATGGGTCTGCTGTCCGACGGCGGCGTGCACAGCCACAACGGCCATTTGTACGGCCTGCTGGAAATGGCCAAGAAGAGCGGCGTGCGCAATGTGTTCGTCCACTGTCTGATGGACGGACGTGATGTGCCGCCTACCTCCGGCGTGGATTTCCTTGCCGAGCTGCAGGAGAAGATGAAGGAAATCGGCGTGGGTCGGATTGCCACCGTTATCGGGCGGTATTACGCCATGGATCGCGACAACCGTTGGGAACGGGTGGAAAAGGCCTATGCCGCCATGGTGTACCGCGAGGGTATCCAGACTGCGGATCCGGTGGCAGCGGTAAAGGCCTCCTATGAGGCCGTGGACGCCGAGGGCAAAAATATCACCGACGAATTTGTCGTGCCCACTGTAGTGGAAGGCGGACAGCCTGTGAAGGCCGGGGACAGCGTGATTTTCTTCAATTTCCGCCCCGATCGTGCCCGGGAGATCACCCGCACCTTTGTGGATCCGGATTTCAGCGGTTTTGTCCGCCGGAACGGTTTCTTCCCCCTGACCTATGTGTGCATGACTCAGTATGACGCGGCTATGCCCAATGTGGAGGTGGCATTCCGCCCCCAGTCGCTTAAAAACACCCTGGGCGAATACATCAGCAACAAGGGCATGACCCAGCTGCGCATTGCGGAGACGGAGAAATACGCCCATGTGACCTTCTTCTTCAACGGCGGTGTGGAGACGGAGTTTCCTGGCGAGGACCGGGTGCTGATCCATTCCCCGAAGGTGGCCACCTACGACCTTCAGCCGGAGATGAGCGCGTATCCCGTATGCGACGCGGTGGTGGACCGCATCCGCTCGGGCAAGTACGACATGATTATCCTCAATTACGCCAACTGCGATATGGTGGGCCATACCGGTGTGTTTGACGCGGCAGTCAAAGCGGTAGAGGCGGTGGATGCCTGCGTGGGCCGCACCGTGGATGCCGTACTGGAAATGGGTGGCGCAGCCATCATCACCGCCGACCATGGCAACGCGGACAAGATGTACGAGCCGGACGGCTCCCCCTTCACTGCACATACCACCAATCTGGTGCCGCTGTGCTTGGCGGGAGTGCCTGGGGCCAAGCTGAGGGAGGGCGGCCGTCTGGCGGACATCGCCCCCACCATGCTGCAGGTCATGGGCCTGCCCCAGCCCGCCGAAATGGACGGTAAGTCTCTGATCGAGGGCTAAGACTACATGAAAAGAAATCCCCCGCCGGATCGGTTCCCGTCCGGCGGGGGATTTTTCTGTCCGAGGAAGGTTCCAGGGGAGGCGGTATTTTTTCAAAAGCCGTTGAGAACGACAGCGTTTCGTGTATACTGTACCCATAGCGGCAGCCGGAAATACGGAGACAGATTTTCGTAAGGTGAGGAGAAGGAAATGGAGTTTCGGGATGCTCATACCGTATCGGAAAAGGTACACGGGCAGGTAGATCAAGTATGCAGGGTCTGGTTAAAGCATTTGAAACACCGTCTGGTGGGGGTCTATCTGCACGGCTCCTTGGCGCTGGGCAGTTTTGTGGAGGACGCCAGCGACCTGGATATCCTGGTGGTGACGGAGGCGCGGCTTTCCCGCCGGGAACGGCTCTCCATAGCTAGGGATGTCCTATCTATCGACCAAAAGCCCTGCCCTCTCGAAATATCGGCTTTGTGGCTGCAACAGATTTTCCCCTGGCAGTATCCCACACCGTGCCAGTTCCACTACAGCAGCCTTTGGACGGAGCATTATCGGCGGCTGTTGGGCGGCGAAATACAAAATAGCTTTCTGGTGGAGGAGGATTTTACGGATACTGATATGGCCTGTCATGTTCGGCTGGCCGGTCAGAGTGGCTTGTGTGTATACGGCCGGCCGATCCATGAGGTATTTCCGCCGGTGCCGGAACAGGATTTTTGGGACTCCATCAGCCGGGATATTGGCGGCTGCTCCTTTGACGATCCCCAGCCGAAGACTTATGCGGCCAATATCCTGACCCTTGCCCGTGTATTATCCTATAAAAAGGAAAAACGTATTCTGTCGAAAGTCGATGGGGCACGGTGGGCCCTGGGTTATGTACCGGAAAAATTACGGTATCTCCTTGAGAACGCCGTACAGATATGGTATGCCGGAGCGGAAAAATGCGGGTACGATGCGGAAGATGTGCGGGAGCTGCAGCGGTTCCTGATGGACGAAATACGAAATTGACAGCCGGTCGCCCCGCAGGGGGATCCGAAGCAAACGAGGTATGTACATACAAAATAGGGAACGGGCATAGAGTAGCCCCTTCGGACAGATTCTGTCCGAAGGGGCTATTTGTGTCTGAGGATACGATTCAGATGGAACGGACCCTGCTTTTTATTCCGCGTGAGCCCGGAACTCGTGTGTTATTCCTCGGAGAAAAGATCACGCTCACCGCTTCACCCCATACACGGAACGGGCGTTTCCCCTCTAGGGAGCAAAGACTTTATCCCAGAGGAAAAATGAGTGGTACCGCAACGCGGCAAAGTATCCCCTGAACACATCCTATGAGAATGCAGTAGTTTGTAATATATAAACAAAAATATACTGCAAGTAATTGAATCTTGCTGCTTTCATCCCCTGAAATAACAATCCGAGTCCGAAGGGGAAGGACGCGCTCAGGATTGGTTCTCCGGCAGCCACTCGCAGAATTCCAGTCGGTAGCCGTTGAGATCGACACAGCAGAATCCTTTGCAGCCCCAGCCGCGATCCACCACCTCGGTCACCTGATCCCAGCCGCTGCGCAGGATCCGCTCACGCAGGGCCTCGATTTCCAGCACGAAGCAGAAGAAGGAACCGGGATGGTCGGGCGGTGTTCCCTTCCACAGGTGAAACCCCTTGAACTCTTTGCCGGTATTGCCGTCACAGCCGCCGGTGTAGGCGTGAATAGAGGTGTAGCCGTAGTCTTCCATTTCCTCCCAGTCGCATCCATCCCAGCCCAGATGCTTGCGGTACCAGTTCAGTGTTTCCCGCAGGGAGGGGACCACCAGAATGGGTTCCACGCTCTGCACATAGCCGCCAGTGCCCGCCACCCGGGCCAGGTCCTGCATCAGAGCAGTGGGCTCCCGATAGCCCCAGGTGTGATACCGCTGGCCGTTCAGGCGGCAGATGGTGGCTTCGTCACAACAGGCCAGCACTTCCAAAAATTCGTCGTAGGACAGCGTGCCGTCACAGTCCGCCGCCCATTGCCCGCCGCCGGGGATAAAGGCCAGCTCGGCCAGCACCTCCGGCGGAAATTTTCCGTTGTCCTGGGAGGCGTCCCGGAGCAACGATTGGGCCCGCAGCGATAGGGAGGGAAACACCCTGGCGCCCTCCGTGATTCGTTTGAGTTTGTCCATCAGCCATTTTCTCCTTTCTTTGGTGGTTTCCATGACCTGTTCTTCCGGCCCGACAGAGGGCCCGTGAGTTGAGGGAGCACCATCCGCCTGCAAAAGACGGCGCAGCTTCTGCCGCCCGTCGTACAGCCGGCTTTTCACCCGCACCTCCGGTAATCCCGTGACCAGGGCGATTTCCCGCAGGGTGAACCCCGCGTAATAATGCAGCAGGAGAGGCAGGCGGAAGGGCTCCGGCAGCGTTTCTGTCAGCTGGCGCAATTTTCTGGCGGAGGGATCTTCCTCTCCTTTTGCAGGGAGCGCGAGAAAGCGTTCCTCCGATAGGGAACAGGACGCCGGTTCCCGGTGCCGTCTGCGGTACAGCTGGCCCAGCTCATTGTCACAGATGCGATAGAGCCAGGGGCCCAAAGCCTCCCGGTTTCTCAGGTCGCCGCCGTGGATCAGAGCCTTGACGAAGGTGGACTGGGTCACATCTGCCGCATCCCAGACGTTGCCGCAGCGCTTCAGGGCGTGATAATACACCGGAGCGTAATAGGCCTCGGCCCAGCCGCTGTGGGGGAAAGACTCCGTCATGAGAAATCACCTCGTCAATAAGATGCCGGAAAAGCCAAAAGGTTGGAAAAAGAAAGAATTTTATCAAACGCCCGCCAAACCCGGTTGCAGTTTACAGAGAAGCGGCGGAGAAAACACTTTGTCGAACAGGGCGGAATGTGTCGCGGGAGGGGGATGTCCGCATAGGATAGGAAGGGGTCGGATAACGGCCCACTAAGATTAGGGGGAATTCCATGGGAATTACCAACTCAAACAAACAGATAGACGTGGATCAAATCAGCTGTGACGGGACGCTGAGAGTGACCCTGGCCCTGTCTGCCGCCCCGGATATTGCGGCGAACCCCACCGATATCGTGCTGGTGTTGGATCGGTCGGGGAGTATGGCGGGCAGCCCGCTGACCAACATGAAAGCCGGCGCGGACACCTTCATCGATATCATCGACGAAGCCACCGACGGCGCTAAGGACGGGAACATCGGCTCCGGGAGCCACATCGGTGTGGTCAGCTTCTCGGATACGGCAACAGCGGAAACCCAACTGATTACCTCCGTGGCAACGCTGAAGGCAGCGGTAAACGGATTGACGGCGGGTGGGTCCACCAATCATGCCGACGCCTTTACCAAAGCGATGCAGCTGTTTGACCCAACATCGTCCAACGCCAAGGTAATCGTCATGTTTACCGACGGAAAAACCACGGCGGGTCCGCCGCCCTCCCCGGTGGCGGCGGCGGCGCGTGCCGCAGGAATCATCATTTACTGCATCGGACTGGTGGGACAGGATGGGATCGACGTGAACGTGCTCAATGACTGGGCGACGGATCCGGACGCCTCCCATGTGGCGGTGACGCCGGACGACGCGGAACTGGAGGACCTGTTCGCCGACCTGGCGGCCAACATTTCCAAACCAGGCGCCACCAACATCGTGATCGATGAGATCGTCAGCCCGGACTTCACCATCATCAGCGTGCTGTCCCCCAGCAAGGGGACTGCCATGATCCTCAACGCCCGTGAGCTCCAGTGGAAAATTCCGGAGCTGGGGGTAAAGGGCAATGAAGGGGCTTCTTTGGAGTTTATCGTCCGCCACGTGGGCCAGACATCCGGAACAAAGCTGGTGAACCAGTCGATCACGTATACCGATACGGAGGGCAACGCCGTCACGTTCCCGACCCCGTCGGTGACAGTGGACTGCGGCACAGAGGTCCAGCCGGAGCCTTGTCCGGTTCCGGTGAATCTGGAGGTAAGGGGCTGCAGCGATTCCCTTGTGGTCGATCTGGGAGACACATTTCTGCAGTCACTGGGCCGGATTGTCCAGTTGGATGTGACGGTCAAGAATGTCTGCCCCGGCAAACGGGTGGCCATGGCGGTTATCCTGACGGAGGTGGACAAAAACGGGATAGAGCACCAGCGCGGAATGAAGGCCTTCACCATCCCGGCGCAAACGCATCCCACCTGCCGTGATATCCTGGTGCGCTGCATCAAGTTTGTGCTCCCCGAGGATGTCAATGTGTCGGGTGGCATTCCCCATGCTATATGCGGTCCCCGGAACCTCCGGGCACGGGTCATCGCCCATTATATGGACACGGATTTCCGGTGCTGTGATTCGGTAACCACCACCCTGTAACAGAACAAAGAAGCAGGATACTTCCCCCGGGAAGCATCCTGCTTCTTTACCGTTAAAACCAAGATAGGGACTCCGCTGCCCGTAAAAGGGAGGGGTCAGTTTCGCTCCAAGGCTTCCCGCACCTTGTCCGGCACGTCGGTGATAATGCCGTCGATCCCCAGGTCGATGGCCCGCTGGATATCCTCGGGAGAGTTGATGGTCCAGGCGTTGATTTCCACGCCGTTTTCGTGGCACGCCTGTACAATGGTCTCGTCGATGCTGGGTAGATAGGGATGGATGGCATCCGCGTGAAAGCGCCCGACCAGCTCCAGCGTGGCTTCCGGCGTCAGACGGTCGCCGTACAGCAGGCCGGTGCGCAGATGGGGGTACTGCTCCTTGAGCAGGCCCAACCACTCATGTCCGAAACTGCTGAACAGGGTGCGGTCCACACAACGGTATTTTTCCAGCAGGGTATAAATCCAGGAAAATGCTTCCTTCAGGTCGGTGTCCTCCCGGAAGGGGCCTTTGATTTCGATATTGATGGGATTCATATCGCTGACCACCTGCAGGAATTCCTCCAAGGTGGGGATGGGGGTGCCGGCGAATTCCGGGGCAAATTTGCTTCCAAAGTCGTATTGACGCAGCTGGGCGAGGGTCATTTGGGAGATGCCGCCTTGCCCGTTGGAGGTGCGGGCGATGTCGTCGTCGTGGCACACCACCCATTGGTTGTCCAGCGTCAGATGAATGTCGTTTTCCACCCCGTCGGAGTGGAGCTCCACCGCCTTGCGAAAGGAGGGAAGGGTGTTTTCCGGGGCATAAGCGGACGCGCCCCGGTGCGCGTGAATCAACGGCATGGATATCCTCTCCTGTTGTCGAATTTTCCCTCAGTATACGCCTCTCCGGCGGCAAAAGCAATGCCGAAAGAGAAATTCCGCCTTTTTTAGGAGAGGGGGGCTTCCCCGTAAATAACGATGGTGTTGTAGTCGTCGTTGGTGCTGTAATCGGCATAGTCCCAGGAGCCGTCGCCGTCCAGACGCTGGTTGACGCGAAAGGTCAGCAGATCATGGCTGCCCACATAGGTCTGCCCGGTGCGGTAACAGTCGTCGGAAAAGCGAAATTCCACTGTCGCCGCCCCGCTGCGGAGCTGGGAGGCGGCAATCTCCGCCATCTGATCCACGGAAAAACGGGAGATATATGCGCCGGTGCGCTGGTAAAAATTCTCCTGGGTGGCGGTACAGGTGTCGATCCCCCGATTGTCCTGATCCAGGGTATGGGTGCGCAGGATCTCTTCCGTGGTCAGGTTGAAGTATACGTGGGACGGCTGGCGGCCGCTGTCGTTCCAGGTGGGATCCAGATGATAGTTGCGCCCGCTCACCGTCACCATATTCCACATATGGGAGGCGTTTTTGTCGTCGAAGCCGGTGACCAGGGTGCAGGGGATATCCACCCGGTGCAAGAGCAGCTGCATGGCCCGGGCATACCCCTCGCATACTGCCCGTCCCTCCACCAGCGCACCGTAGGCGGTAAAAGCGTTGGGATACCGGGATACGGGATTGTCCAGGGCGGCAGCTTCCTCCGCATAGGTACAGGCCTGCATCAGCTTGTCGTGATAAAACAGCTCCGTTTCAAAGTCCCCGGCCGAAAGCCCCTTGTCCCGGTATTCGGCGTCCCACTGGGACAGCAGCGTTTCCAGCTTTTCGGTGGCGGCGGCGCGCTCCGCGGCATTCATGCTGTATACCAGACAGAAAGTGTTGTAATAATCCGTGCCGCCGGAGCGGTACCCCTCGTAGCTATAGAGATTGGCGATGAAAAAAAATTGGGGATTGTCCCGCGTAAAGGCGTTGAACAGCTCCTGGGCCTCCTCCCGGGTATGGATCGGCTGGGGAAGATCGATTTTCAGGCCCGTATAGGAGTGCTCCTCGCCGGTTTCGCTATCCGAAATGACTACGGTTTCGTCCCGTCCGTCCGATTCCCGGACTGCCTGATACAGGGCGCGGTAATCGCTTTGGAGCCGGTAATCCAACCGCTGATAGCACCACGCGCTCCCGTATTCATCCGTATAGGTGTCGTCCGGGGTTGTGGTGGAGGGGGCGGGGGGAGAGGTGGTTTCCGTCCCCGGGCCCTCCGGCCAGGTCAGCTGGCAGCCGGGCGCACACAGCAAAACAGCCGCCAGGGAAATGGCGGCGAAGGGACGAAGCAGGCGGGCGGTATGTTTCATCGGCGGCGTTCTCCTCCCGGCGTTAGGTAGAGGTGCGGTGCGGTGGTCGAGTTCACGGAGTGGGACAGGGCTCCGCGGCCTGTCAGCCGGATACGCCCCATGCGGAGCCCAGCTGTGCTTTCACCTGCTCGTCGGCGTAAAAGCGCAGCTGATCGCCGCTGCCGACAAACTCCCCTGGGAAGGAGGCGGCGGAGCAAATCGAGCCGCTGTCCTTGTTCAGGGTACCCAGGTAATCCAATCCCGCTTTGGCCGCGTTGTAATGGGAAACGCGGATGTCCGACTGCAGCAGATTGACAATGGTGCTGAAATCCTTATCCGCCGTGGACTGGCGGGCAGGGGTCAGGTACTGGTTGATCAGGGAGGAGGTAAGCTGCGCCTGTATGGCTGCTTTCTGCCGTCTGCCCCCCTGCCAGTTGGGATAGCGCAGGACGTTGGTGACCTGGGGCGCCGTGAGTACCCGCGGGCCGGCTTCCAGTTTGATAAAATAACCGTCGGCGTTGTAATCCAAATTCTCCGAAAGCTCGGTGAGTAACCCGTCCCCCAGATAGGTGACCAGCTTTTCGATATTATCATAGGTGATGACGGCGTAATTGTCGAAGGCAATGCCGGTCAGCTGAGACAGGGAATCCCGCACGCCGGTCACTCCCTGGGAAGCAAACAGCTCGTATAACCGGTAAGTGTCGGTGCCCGAATAGACCGCGGTTTCCCGCGGGAACGCCATGGTCGAAATCCGTCCGGCGGCGGGATCCATCCGCACCGCCACAAAGCCCTGAGCTTCTCCCGCGTCCGTCGTGACCAACAACAGGGTTTTGGCGTCCTCTTCGGAAAAGATAGGCCCCTCCTCCGTTACCGAGGTGGTGGGATCCTGCGTGGATTGCCGTTCCTGATTGATCTTGACCACCGCCCACAGGCACAATCCGCCGAATAAAAGCAGAAACAGCAAAAACGCCACTAGAAAAACAAGGGCGTTGCTCAGACGCTTATGACTTTTTTTTCGTTTCAGCGAGGGCATGTCCGCGGCCTCCCCGGATAAAATACCAGACAATTCATGGTTGAGAAACCTTCCAGGCGGCAGCGACGGACAAACGAGGCTTCCAACGGAAATCGCAGGCCGCCTGTCAGCGGAAGGTGAAATTATTCCTATACTTTAGTATATCAGAAGCGGCTTGTCGAATGCAATAACACCTCTGTAATTCTTCACTTACAGTCTGTAGGACTACAATACATATTGGACAGTTGAATAAGAAAGAGATGAAGGATAGGGCCACATCGGTTATAGTTGAAGTTGCGAGCA
>CAJFNR010000077.1 GCA_904395335.1 Candidatus Avimonas narfae
GGATGAAGGAAACATGCCAGTTTCCACTCCGGAGCTTTTTTCGTATCCCATCCAATACCCGCAGCCCGAAGTCTTTTTGAAAGACTTCGGGCTTTTTTATGTTACGAAAGGATGAAAGGAAAGCCTGACCATCTGCACGTCTTTTCCGTCCGGATGTACTGCAAAAGGAGCGATCAAAATGTATTTTACCGAATTACCCTCCCTCAACTCCATCGAAGCAATCATGAAACAGCCGCCGGGAGTCAGCCAACGAGGCGGCGGCAGAAAACGCAGTTCGCATAAATACAACAAAAAAGACTGCGACTGCAGATTTTGCCTCGAACACAGCAAAGACGGCTGTACGGCAGACATATGCCCGGTGCTGGACATACGTCTTTCCTGTGGTGCGGCTTCGTTCCGCGATGCCGTTCAAGCCATATTTGCCGGGGCGAGACATATTCCGTTTCAAAAGCGGCTCTCAAAAATATATGATCGAAAGGATGACAAACCCGTGGTTTTTCAAAACGAGCAGCATCAACGGATCTTCGAAGCCCAGCGGAAAAATCTGCGTAAGCCGGATAATCAGGCGCTTGCCGTACTGTATTTGTTGACAGCGGACCATGATCTGTGGTTCAGGATGAGACGATACATTGATGGCAGCGGAAAAGTGGACCTGCAGGCAGTACGCCTCGAAGATATCTCCATAGACGGTTATGCCATCTGGAAGGCTGTCAAAGAATTGCAGACCGGCGAAAAGCAGATATCCCTGTCTGAATTATCGGACAGGGACGTGATATCCGACAGAGCTTTTCGGTTCATCGTGCAGGCGGTCGCTATTGCCCGCTTAGGCATCGGTATTTTAAGGGAATGGAGGAATAGGGAATGATTCATGCTGTCGTGTTGCATCATGACCGTGCGGCCATTATAGAACTCCCCAAGGAACCGGTCGAGCTGGAAATGGAGCTCGCAGCGATCGGCATTCAGGAAAACCCGAAAAGGATATGGATTCAAGATGAGGATGGCCGACCTGTCCGCATTCAGTTGTTTTCACAATCCGACAGAGAAAATCACGCTGCCGGGCTGTTCACTGCGGGCAATACATTGGAGGAAGTAAATCAATGCGCCCATCTTTTACAGTCTATGCATGAAGGCATTGCGGACGCCGTGGAAGAAAAGCTCTTCCGATACAAATACGCCGCCCCGCAGGAGCTGATGGACGATATCCGCACCATGACAGAAGACCTTATCGCAGTAACGGTAGACTACTACTGCCCCCTCAAGTTTCAAATGACCGATGAGGAATATGGTTATTGGTATGAGGTGGATAACAGCTATGGACTTGCCAATGAGGACGCCCTTCGGGAACGCCTGCGGGCCGAACAGGATCGTGACCTGAACGATATGGCGGCGTATTTTCACGGCAGCGAATCTGCGAAGGCAAAGATTCTTTCCGCTGTTTGGGATGTGGAAAATATCGGCGGAGAGCTGTACGGCGTCATTCATACAAAGCTCACCGGCCCTTTCTCCCCATAAGAAGAACGGGAGTGGATCGACGAGCTGATCGGACAGGCGGCGGACGGCTTTGGAGAAGGGTTTGAGCAGCAGGGAATCAAAATAGAAGGGGGCCATTTGTATGTGTCCTTCTGGAACAGCAGCGACGGTTACTTTATGGAAAATGAATCGGATTTTCAGCAGCGGATATCCGGCAGCCCGCATTTCGGAAATATGCAGATGTAGCGAGGAGGATGGAAGCAGAAAAATGGAAAAGGGCCAATCCACAGGACTTTGGGAAAAACGAACGAAGGAGTGAGAACGATATGCCCAACCATGTAAAAAGTATTCTGTCGCTTGAAGGCGACCCGAAAAGAATTCAAGTAATGCTGGAAGCGATCCAATCCGATGAGATTGGTATTGGATCGGTGGATTTTAACAAGATCATCCCTATGCCTAAAAGCCTCGATATCGAAGCAGGCAGCCGAACAGATCGAGGACTGAAAGCCTATCGTACTTTTATCGAAGTGTATACCTTCGGCAGATCCGCCGAGAACGCGCGCAAAGCTATGGCAAATATCCCCGCGGAAAGCGAAGAATGCTTTCTCAGCCAACGGGCAAATATCAAGCGCGACGAATGGGAATTGGGCAAAGCCGCATGGCACAATATCCGGCAGTACGGCGCGCCCACATGGTACGAATGGAGTATCCGCCATTGGGGAACAAAATGGAACGCCTACGGATATGGCAAGGCAGAAAGGAGGTACTACAAGGGGAACAGCCTGAACTTTCAAACGGCATGGAATGCGCCGCATCCCATCCTGCGAAAACTGTCGGAGCTGTATCCGGATGTGAAAATAGAACACAAATGGGCGGACGAGGATATCGGGCAAAACTGCGGTCGACATTGTTATCAGGGCGGCGAGCGCACCGAGGAATATTATCCTGAAAGCGAAACGGAAGCGGTTGTATTCGCCTGCAAAGTTTGGGAATACGAGCCCGCCGACATGGGTCTGTGTCTGAATGCCGCAGGCACGAAATATATCCATATTGAGCTTGAAGAATACCAGCGGATCGAACTGCTTGGCATGCCGGCTCTGTTTGCCAACGACAGGCTTACGGACGCGGACGTCCCGCAGGGCTTGTATTGTTATCATCTGCGGCACGGCGGCGAAGGCGGCCGTTTCTGTTCCCTTGAGCCGAAAGTGGTTGTCAATCACGGAGGGTCTGTCCTTATGAAGGAGCCGATCGACTTTGGCGAACAAGGATATCTGCCGCTTACGGAGTCCACTGAGCCGAACTTCCTTGGAAAGAGCCAAACGCTTGCCGATTTCCTCCATAACGATTCCCCACAGGAAAGCGAGGTGATGAAGCTGTGCTGAACTTTGTCATCGGGTTTCTGCTCGGCGGTTGTATTGCGGTCTGCGTCCTTTGCTGTGTACAGGTGAACGCTGTAAACCGCTATGAACGGGAAATCCGCAGACTTATGGAATTCCTCAAGCATTCTGAAAAACGTAATTACAAAGATTAAAACCAAGAGGCCGTTTTGCGTGTATGGAACACCGTGCATGGAAAACGGTCCCTTTGTGATCTCTGCCGGCCCCATAGACGCAAACGCCTTTGGAAAAGGAGGTACTCGTGAATTTGTCATATAGGGCCGACGATAACAGGGTTCGGATACGCGCCCGAACACTGACCGCTTTTTTCTGGAAAGGCGGTGAATCCAATGAACAGCTTTATGGCATGGGTAGGCGGGAAGAAAGCGCTGCGGGATGAAATCCTCGCCCGCTTTCCACTGGATTATACGCGGTATATCGAGGTGTTCGGCGGCGCCGGATGGGTACTGTTCCGGAAGCCTCCCGGTTATGATTTTGAGGTATTCAACGATTTGGATGGCAACCTCGTCAATCTGTATCGCTGTGTGCGTGAGCAGCCACAGCAGCTCAAGGAGGAAATACGGTATCTGCTCAATTCTCGTCTGGACTTCGAGCATATGAAGCGGCTTCTACACGAACGGGCAGCGTTGCCCGACGTCAAAAGGGGCGCGTATTACTATGCGCTCATTCGATATAGCTATGCTGCAGGGACGACGACCTATGGCGGCCAGCCCCATGCGATGTGGAACGACTTTCCGTTGATCGACGCGGCGGCAAACCGTCTGCAAAAGGTGGTCGTGGAGAACAAGGACTGTGTAAAGCTCATCCGCCAGTACGACAGGCCGGGGAGTTTCTTTTACTGCGACCCGCCCTACTACAATGCGGACCAATATTATGCCTCCGTTCCCGCAGACGGCTTTGATCATAAAAGGCTTGCCGAGACGCTGTACGGCATACAGGGGAAGTTCCTTTTGTCATACAACGACTGTCCGGAAATACGGGAGCTTTACTCCCGTCCGGGGGTGGCAATAGAGCACATGACGAGGCTGTCCAACATCGCGCAGCGATATGAAAACGGCAAGCAGTACCCCGAATTGCTCATCTCCAATTACGATACGGCTGAAAACGCCCGTTCCATAATCCAACTCACACTGTTTGACACCAATGGCGTCGGATTCGGAACAAATCTTAAAAGAAAGAGTGATCGCCAATGAAACAATATGAATTTCAATATGTTCCCGTACCCGCCGAGGCGCTTAGGGAAATCGGTATCGTCCCCGGTATATTGACCGAAACCTTTGTAGACAGACACCGCGTCATCATACAGCGTGCGGAGGATGGCGAATGCTGCGATTTGTTCCATGCGGACTGTGAGATGTGTCCGTATTGCTGTCCTGCCTGCGGCGAATGCCTCAAAGGACAGATGGGCGATTGCGACAGCGAGGGGGACGAAGATGAATAAGCTGTACCGTATCCTTGGGCAGCGCGGGAGAGTGACCATTCCATACGAGATACGATGCCGGGTAGGTTTTTCATATAATGACGTGCTGTCTTTTGCCGTACAGGATGACCGCGCGGTTGTGATCCGGCGTGAAAAAATCTGTGACGAAGCCTGCATCGCGCAGAGAAAATCGTCCGGCACAGGGCCTAATACCAGCACGCTGTTGCAGTTTCTGGACAACCTATCCGCCGCCGATCAGCGGACTGCGCTCATCTATTTGTCTGTGATTTGGGCGAAAAGACAAACGCCTGCAGCCGATGGGGCTCAAGAGCTGTGTGCGCCGTTTACGGATAGTTGAACAGAAAAATATTGTGTCGTGCTGAAAAAACCAACGAAAAAAGACTTGGATGATGAAAATCCATAAGATAAACGGGGGAGCTTATGTGACTTCTTTGTAAATCATAGGAAAAAGTCTGGACTTTCCGTTTTTTGTCGGTATTCTGTAGTCGAGGTGATGACTATGTCAAAGTGCAGAATACTTTCCTTCATCCTGATCGGACTGTTTGCAGTCGGTCTTACGGGATGTACAGGCTCTTTAACCCCTGTAGAAACCGACGCCCCTACATGGCCGGCGCTGTCGGAGGATCTCCTGACCGATTTAACAGAGGAGGGAAACTCTGACAAAAAAACAGGGCCAACCGTAGAGCGGACAGAAAAAACAGAAAAGGAACAGCCGGAGGAGGAAACAAACGCGGCTGTCGATTCGGTACAGATGGACCCGCCGTGTCCGACACAGCAACCGAACGGTTCAACGGGAACCTCCGACGTGTCGGTGGATCCGCCGCTGCAAACGCAGGAGCCTTCCGAGTCGGCTCAGCCTGTGCAGCGACAGGAGCCGGAACCCGCCAAACCGGAGCAATCGTCGACACAGCAGGCGGCAGAACCGGCCGCACCCGTGAAACCCTCCGAATCCTCTCGGGTGGAACAGCCCTCCGAGCTGCCGATCCCCTCAGCTTCGGCAACATCGGAGGAAAGCATACCACCTACCGCCGCGCCTTCCGAAGCGGAGACGATGAGTCCGGAAACGTCGCAGGCTTCGGAATCAAGCCTTCCATTCGCTTCTGAAACGCCTGAAAGCGATACACAGGAGGATTGCGACCGCATCGTCCGAGAAACCATTGCCTACGCAGAAAGCTATCGGGAAAAGGGGTTCACCTTCGAATGGAAGGAATCGATGGAATTCGGATGGGAGGTCGGGTATATGGGTACACCAAGGCTCCGGCAGGAGGGTGTGGACGGGACGATCCGCCGATTAAAAACCCATATCGATAAGATTGTGGAAACCGGCACGAATCCGGCTTATGGCGTTCCTTCTGATTCCGTCACCTACAAGGTGGTTCAGATTACCATCGATGGTGAGATCGCTTTCGCCGTCATCTACGGCGGGTAACAAGAAAAAGAATTACATCAAGGCGTCGTCTGAAGCAGACGGCGTCTGTTTTGCACCTGAAATGGAGGAAATACAATGTCAAAGATAAGAAGAGTATCATCTGCGCTGCTTGCCGTGCTCCTGTTCATCACAGCAATGCTGCCTGTCGGCGTATCCGCGGCGAATGGGACGCTGGATTTGTCCCGGTGCGAAGTCAGTTGGGACTATACGCTGACGGATTATGATGGGAACGCCTTTACGGCGGCATACGGCATTCGCTCCGAAGACAACGTTTTCGGCGAATCCATTGCCCCGATGAATCGAGCAATGCACGATTATACCGTCAAACGTCCCGGACTGACTGGCAATAGATCCGAATGGGTGTACGGGCAGGACTATTTATACTGCTTTTGCATTGAACACGGTGTGCCCTTGCCGGATAGCGGCAGCTACAGCGGCTCATCCGATCCTGCGCATGGAAACAAATACGAAAGGTTGTCGGACGAACAAAAGGATTTGCTCAATCTCGTCCTGACCTACGGCTATACGAATCGCACCGATCTGGAGACAAGCAAGGATGCCAACGCCTGCTATGCCGCTACGCAGCTTCTCATATGGCAGGTCAGCTTGGGCTTTCGGTCTTCACCCACTCAGCTTGACGATAGGAGCTACCCGGCGGACGGGTATACCGGCACTATGACCGAGCAGTACACGAGCAACCCCTATCTGAAAGCGTATTATGACCGCATCCTGTCGGATATGGCGTCCCATTATACCCGACCGAGCTTTACAGCATTCAGCGCGGGAAATGCCAAGACCTATGCTATGGACAATATAAACGATCGATACACCGTCACGCTGATCGATGAAAACCATGTACTGGACCAATATGATGTAACGGCAAGCGGCGGTGTCTCGACTGAAATCAGCGGAAACAAGCTGACCATCACTTCTGCCGTACCGCTGAACGATACCGTAACCGTCAAGCTCAACCGCCGTACTCCCTCCACGGATCAAACGACCGGTTTTCTGATTTGGAGCGTCGCCGGAGCGGAAGCCGCCAATCAGGACATGGTGTCTGGTGTGCGGATGGATAACGATCCCGTTCCGGCATATCTGAAAGTGCAGACCATGGCCGGCAGCGCCAAAATCGTGAAAACCAGCGAGGACGGCAAGGTTGCGGGAATCACTTTTACGGTTACGGGAAACGGCGTAAATCAGACTGTGCAGACCGGTCCAAACGGTGAAATCCAAATCGACAACCTCACCCCCGGCGTTTATACCGTCACAGAACAGAACTACGACAAATACGAGCCGCAGGAGGTTCGCCGTGTGACGGTAGTAAGCGGACAGGTCGCAACGGTGAATTTCAATAACGTGCTGAAACGGGGCGACCTCACCGTTACCAAAACCTCGGAGGACGGACTAAACGAGGGCGTTACGTTCCGCTTGTCCGGCACTTCTCTTTCGGGTCTTGCAGTCGATGAATACGCCGTGACCGACAGTTCAGGCGTTGCC
>CAJFNR010000078.1 GCA_904395335.1 Candidatus Avimonas narfae
AATGTGTCGTAACTTCAGTGGAACATAAGAAAAATATATTCCTCGGGTGTTTATATACCGGTGCATCGGAGGAGGTTGGGCTTATAAGGAAGCTTCGTAATGTCCTTCTGCCGTATGAAGTGCCGCGTTATTTCCTGAAGTGTGAGAGCCTTCCACGAACCGCGAATGGAAAGGTATCGTTCAAAGAAGCTGCCGCGATTTTACAGTCGGCATTTGAAAAGGAGCTGCAGGTATGACGGACGTAAACATTAAGAATGAGTTGATCAAGTTGGTATCAGAACTGTTTCAAGACAAGGGAATAGATTCTGACCTCATTGAATATGTGGACTTGATCGACGACCTTGGGATGGATTCCATGATTTTTCTTTCAGTTATCATTGAATTGGAGACCACTTTTGACATCATAATTCCGGATGATCTGCTGTTAATGGAGAATTTCAGAGAGATCGATACCATCGTAGATATTGTCAAGAAAAGTGTAAACGGCATTGGAGGGAAGGAGGCTGTCGTTCATGACGAAGCTTGAAGCATTCTTGAAAAAGGTTTATGAGACGAATGAGTTTTATCAGAACATTGTAAAGGAATATAATATCACCGATCCTACGGATATTACGCAATATCCGATTTTGACGCGGCAGCAACTTCAAGAAAATCGGTATAATATGTTTTCGAAAGGATACAAGTCGAAATATTTTGTGCAGCAGCTTCGGCGGCAGACCTCGTCGGGGTCTTCCGGAGTTCCGGTAAATGTTTACTGGGATTATAAGAACTGGTATGCATCCAACTTGTCGCTGTGGAGAAAAAGGCGGCAGTGGTATGGGATCCATCCGTCCGATAAATATGTAGTGTTTACTCTAAACGCCTTTAATTTGAAAGCGGATGGGGAAACGGTATATTGCGTCAACGATCCGAAGAATATTCTATCGGTCAATATATCTCTACTGCAGAATAAGGAGCAGTACAAAAAACTTGCCGAAATTATAAATGAATTCAATCCTATTTGGCTGTATGTCCAACCATTTGTACTAAATAGGTTGATTGAAACGTATAAATTTTATGGTCTGACCAAACCGGCAGAACTCCGATATATCGAATCGGTAGGAGAACTTTTGTCGTCGGATTTAAAAAGAAGGGCTGTAGAGTTTTTTAAAGTTCCACTTGCCAATATGTATGGCTCGGAGGAAATGAACGGGATTGCCTATGAGTGTCCCGAACACCATATGCATATTCTGGGGAATAATGTTCTAATTGAAATAAAAAACGACACCGGAATCCACGAATCCGGCGAGGGCGAAGCTATTATAACAAATCTCAATAACACCGCTATGCCGTTAATTCGATATAATCAGGGGGATATCATTGCGCTAAATAAGACAATTATATCGTGCCCTTATGACTGTCATTTGATTATTCAACAAATAATAGGAAGGAGTTTAGACTGTATTATATTGGATGATGGAACAGAGGTTAATTCGTATGCGTTTCTTGAAATCATTTCGGAGTTAAATAACCAGTTTAGAGATATCGTAATAGAATATCAGTTTGTTTATAGGAAGCTGCAGAAAATGATAAACTGCTTGGTTAGGTTGAAGCCTGAAGGAACGGCGTGGTTTCCAAATATTAAAAAAGCAATTATAGAACTTTATAAACACAAATTTTCATGTATAAAAATTGGATTTGAAGTAAAATTAGTAGACAATATAGGCATAAACGGTGAAAAACATAAAATCTTTAAAACGGTTACCTGATCAAAATATCTGCATACAAAATCATATAATTAAGTTGATGAGGAGAACTAATGGGGAGAAATGTCAACTTCTATACAAAAGTGAGGATAAAAAATGCTTGAAAAAAATCTTGATGTCCCAGTTGCAAAAAAATTTATTTTTGATAACAAATATTTTTTGTATGATACATTTACAAATCGTCTATTTAACATTACAAAAGATCATTTTTTTGAAATATCAATATTGGAAAAAATTGGAATTTCGGAATATGTTAGGCTGCCTAGAGATAATAAGGCTTATAGAGATATAATTATGTTGTTGCATAAAGGGATTTTGCGAGCTCCATTTATAAAAGAAATTATTCATCCAAATACTCACTACCTTCCATATCTTACAAGTAGATGCGTTAATGACGTAGTTTTGCAAGTTACTAGAGAATGTAATTTTAGATGTAGATATTGCTTGTATGCTGGAAATGGTCACGTCGAACGAACGCATGAAAAAATAAATATGCCCTGGTCAGTGGCAAAGCAAGGAATAGATTTTCTATTCAATCATTCGGTTGATTCTGAAAAAATCAATCTTTCGTTTTATGGAGGGGAACCATTATTAAATTTTGAGTTGATAAAAAAATCTGTTGAATATATTGAAAGCATTTATTGGTGTAAAAAGCTGAATTACAAAATGACAATTAACGGTTCCTTAGTAACGGATTATATTCTTGATTTTTTGGTTGATAAAGATTTTGAAATAGTTATCAGTTTGGATGGGAATTCAACAATCCAAAACAAGCATAGGAAATTTTTCGAAACGGGCAACGATACATTTCGAACTGTTTTTGAAAATGTTGAAAAAATTAGATGCAGGTACAACGAATATTTTTACAGAAATATATCATTTCTTCCAGTAATTTTAGATGACGAATCATATGAGGAGGTTCTATCGTTTTTTAGAATGCATAATATATTGGAACAACAAATTATTCCTTTAAAGGCGAACCTAAATGGTATTGATTATATAAATACAGGTATTGAGTATTCGAAAAGCTTTGATATCGAAAGCGACTTAGACGGTAAAGCGGAAAAAACATTGGAAAATTGTTATTTGAATAAAAACAGAATTCCTGCAAGTTGGCATCATAACGGACAATGCATTCCTGGTATACGAAGGCTCTTCATTGATATTAACGGTTACTTTTATCCATGTGAAAAAGTTATAGAAAATAATTCGTTGATTATTGGGGATGTAAACAGGGGATTTGATTTGCAGAAGATTGGCACCTTTTTGAATGTTGGAAAGCTAACCGAAAAAGAATGTAAGGAGTGTTGGGCAATACGCTTTTGTGAAATGTGTATTTCTTCTTGTCTAAATATTGAGAAAAACGAATTGTCCAAAACTCAAAAGAACATTGAATGCAAAAAACAAAAAGAAAAGGCATTATCCTATTTTAAGCGATATATAAAAAATAAGTTAGGCGGTAAAATAAAATGAAATTATTTATATTTGCGACTGCATTTGCAACACGAACATTTTTGTTGTCAATTAAGTATATGTTAAATTTAAAAATAGATGAAATTTTATTGTTGAGAGAAAATCATTCGCATTTGGAAAGAAATTTTAACATTAACATATTATTTTCTCATAATTTGGATGAATGTGTGCGAAAATGCGACATAGCGCTTATTATAAAAGAACCAAATCTGTCTGTCAAATCATTAAACTATATTGCTCGAAATGCAAAAAAATGTATCATAATACAAAACCCTTGGCACACCGAAGAAAAAATAGAGAATTATGAAGATGATAATATTTTTATCCATACCAACGATTGTCCTGTTATCTTGAACGTTGCTTCGGGAAAAGCGTCACAGCAGTTTTGCGGTGAAATATTGTTAAATCAAATTTTTTTCGACAACAAGATTTCGATTCGGCAAGTATTTTCAAAAGCCACCAGGTTATGCTTACAAGAATTATATAATTACGGCGTTCTTAATTCTGCATTATCAAGTCAATTTGATTACGATATGCCGTACAATGTGTTTATTTATTCTTTGAATTTTAAAGACAACTGGTTTCAAGTTCTTGAATATACAGAACTATTAAAAAAACTTTCGCCAGATTATATAATACTACATATTAGCAATAGCGATGAAGGACTTGACTTTGCAAGAAATATAATTCAATCCACTTGCGCTTTAAATGTTAATGTCCTAATAAGATCGCATTATGCATTACTAGATAAAACATTTTGTGTTTATTGTGATTCATTTGCAAACAAATATGATTATATATTTGATGTCGAAGCACATGATTTAGCAGACAAACTTTCCTTTGATATACTATCTACTATTGCGTTACCAACAGGTGTAAATGCGTTATAATTTTTATGAAAAAATAATAAGTGGAAGGAAATGGAAAGGAGGTGAAAAGTGTGAATTTTGAAAAAGTGCCAAGGCTATCGGAAACCATGCCGATGTCTCAATGCTCTGGATGCAGTAATCAAGGACAACAAGTATATTCTACCAATTATAGTAATTATCAGGCATCTCAGAACCAACGGTGTACTTCATCTCCATCGACATAAGATTTAAAAAACCTTTTATCTTCAATTAGTCTATTCCTTCCACTTATTATTTTCTAAATATAGATGCAAGGGAGCTTTTGCAAAATGGGAAATTTATTTAAGGGAAAACAGAATTTCAGAACAACGTTCAATATGACAAAATTCGTGCTCTCTTATGTGTGGAAATATAAGCAAGGAAAGGTGTTTATACTTTTAAAAGTAATTATGTCGCTTTTTAATGCCGCGATTCCCTTGATTTATACGTTTTTCCCCGGCTTAATCCTAAACGAACTTGTGGGCGACCAACAAATTATCCGCATCGTTATATATGCTTCCGTACTCATTGCAGCACCCTTGTTGGCTCGAGTCGTTAATTTTTACATAACAAAGCTTCTGACCAGAATAAAGATGTATTTAGAGTTGATGTTTGAAGAGACGTTTTTTAATCATGTTGCCAACATGGATTATGAAACGCTTGAAAATCCAAATATTCAGGTCATGAAAGACCGTGCACAGCAGACGCTGAACGGCATTCTCGGCGTTGTGAATCAATTAAGTGGCTTACTGTTGGCGATGTTCAGTTTGCTTGCATTGATCTCGATTGTGTTTACTTTGAATCCATTTTTGGTGCTGTTAATGATCCTTTTGGCTTTTTTCAATTCGATAATCGCCAAAAAATCGAACCAAAAGCAGTTTTTGCTTGGTCAGGAATTAAGTAAGTTTGGGATGTTCCAAGGTGCCTATGTATATCAATTGGAACGTTTTGAATATGCGAAAGAAATGCGGTTGTACCAAATCAAAAAATTGCTGATCGGTCAATATATCGACAGTAAAAAAGCATCGAATAAACTAGAATTAAAGCATTACAACAGCAGAAATATGCCTGGTATAACAAAATCAGCCACAGATTTCGTACAACAGATCATTCTGTATGCGTATTTAATTTATAATGTTATAAAAAAACAACTTCCGGTTGGTGACATGACGATTTATTTAAATGCAGCGGGTCAGTTCTCCTCTGCACTCAACAATGTGGTTGACTCGTATCTTGTTCTTGCGAACAACAGCCTCAACACGCAGGAGTTTATAGATTTCATAAATATACCACAAAATCAATACAATACAGGAAAAAGAATCCCGCGTTTTGACAGTACTTCTATTATTGAATTTAGACACGTTTCTTTTATTTACCCGGGTAGTGAACGTTATGCTTTAAAGGATATAAATCTCTCCATCAAGGGAAACGAGAAGCTATGTATTGTCGGTGTAAACGGTTCAGGGAAAACAACCTTTATTAAGCTCCTAACAAGGCTCTATTTCCCAACAAAGGGCGAGATCCTATTGAATGGCGTAAACATCAATGAATACGATTATGAGAAGTATCAACAGTTATTTGCCGCCGTCTTCCAGGAGTTTTGCACATATAGTATGACGTTCAAAGAGAATATCGTTTTAACCAAAGAATACGATAAGGCTAAGTTTGACAGTATAGCGGATTCGTGTGGACTTTCCAAACTGTTTCGGACGCTCTCCAAAGGGCAGGACACGATGGCGAATAAATGGCTTGACGAAACGGGTGTTGATCCCTCCGGCGGGGAGGAACAGCGCATTGCAATTGCCCGTGCTTGCTACCACGGTGGGGAGATTTTCATCTTAGACGAACCGACGGCCGCGCTCGATCCGATGGCGGAATATGAAATCTATACGCAATTCAACAAAATGATCACGGACAAATGTGCTGTGCTTATCACCCATCGCCTCTCTGCTGTACAGCTTGCGGATAAGGTTGCCGTGTTTGACAATGGCCACGTTGCAGAATACGGTACCCATCAAGAGCTTTACGCCAAGGGCGGCATCTACACCGAAATGTTCGATAAACAGGCGAAATTTTATCGTGATGAACCTCAGGAAACAAACAGTGAAGCCGCAGAATAAACAGTTAATGGGTGAGTGACAATGAATGTAAAACTGCCGATCAATCTTTTACCGGAAATACGATATGAGTGCTGGACGTATCAGCGCATGGCTATTATACGCGCCTATCCGGAATTCGACGACTGGTTTGTCCATCATCTCAATAATCTCTATGTCACCTCAGAGTACGACTGCGATTTTGGGTGGTTCGGAAAAAAATATAATCTGGTTTCTCATTACGAGGACATCCTGGATATCGAGGAGAGGCTATACAAGGATTATGATGAAACAAGCATCATTCCGGAAATCTGCAGACGGATCGATGCGCATACATACACCATTATCGATATCGATAGCTCGAAGATATATGAGCACTTTCAGGAAACATTTGTCGTCCAGTTCCTCATTTACGGTTACGACGATGAAAAGCGCGTGTTCTATACCCCTTCACCCAATTACGGTTGGCATGAGCAAGAGATTCCCTGGGACCATTTCATTGAAGCGTTTAAGGTGCGGCAGGCTTATACGTCAGAGCAAAAAAGGGCAATGACAGTCCGTCAAAACCCATATCCCATTATGTTCCTGAAACCCAAACTTCATGTGAAACCACAGATCCAGATCAGCCGTTTGTATAATGATCTGAAGGCAATGCTGAATGTTAAAGACGTGGCCTATCATTTTGAAAACCAAGGTATCAAGGACTTCTATTTTTACGAAGGAATCTTAGGCGTTTGCACGGGACTGACGGATCTGATGCAGCGAGTATATGATGGGAATTTTGAGATC
>CAJFNR010000079.1 GCA_904395335.1 Candidatus Avimonas narfae
GTGCTGTGTGTACAGGTCAACAAAGCACAGTGGCTGTGTCCGGTGAGATGTATGACGAAGGGATGGGGGACCTCATGCCCCATGGGGGGAGTATCGTCTGCTTTATCCACCGCCTGATGGCGGGCCTTAGCTACCGCTCCCAGGCAAGGGTGTTAGGGCGATCCGTATCCGGGATTTAGACGTAGAGGGAGCCTGATCAAAGGGCCAGTTTCCAAATTCAAGGGCTTGCGGCCCTAGGCACAGATATCACGAACGCCGTCCGAAAGGTTCTGAAGTACTATTTTTGAAGATCCTACCCCAAGCGCAAAAATTTCATATATCCAAAAGGACAAGTAGCGAACCAGATAAGGATTTTCCTTGTCCGGTTCGCTACTTTTGATTATATTTATAATGGCATATACGAGGAGTAAACTGATTTCTGCAGAAACCTTGTTTACTTTGTAACAGTGAGCAAACGGTCGCCTTCTTCCTGAAGACGTTTCATGTCTTCCTCCGCCTCTTGCTTGCCATTGACACTGTCGCTTTCCGAGACCGCCGTCAGATACGCCTTTACCTTCGGCTCCGTTCCGGAGGGGCGAACGATGAAACCGGCGCCGCCCTCTAAACCGAAGGACAGGACGTTGGATTTGGGAAGAGAGATGGGCTGCACCGCACCCGTTATCCTATCTGTCACCTGGGAGGTGAGGTAATCCGCAAAACGGATCACTTTCTTTCCGGCGATAACGGTAGGAGGCGTTGTGCGCAGGGAATTCATGAGCTGCTGCATATCCTCCATCCCTTTTGCTCCTTCAAATGCTTTGTTCAGCTGCATGTGGCGGAAATAGCCGTGCTCCTGGTACAGGCTTTCCAATACCTGAAGCAAGGTCTTTCCCTGGGAAAGGTAATAAGCGGTCATTTCGCAGATAAGCATGGAAGCGACGACAGCGTCCTTGTCACGGACATAGGTGCCGGCTAGGTAGCCGTAGCTTTCTTCAAAGCCGAAAACATACCGTTCCGGGTAGCCTTCTTTTTCCAACAATCCGATTTGCTCCCCGATGTATTTGAAGCCGGTGAGCACCTCCACCACTCGGCAGCCGTATTTTTGCGCAATACGGGCCGCAAGATCTGAGGTAACAATGGTTTTGACTATCATCGGCTGGTCGGGCAGGGTATTTTCCGCCTGGCGGCGGGACAAGAGATAATTCAGCAACAAACATCCTACTTCATTGCCGCTCATCAAAGTGTATTTGCCGTTGTCCCGGACGGCAATCCCGACGCGGTCGCAGTCGGGGTCTGTTGCCAGCAACAGATCCGGCTGCGTTTCTTTGGCCATATCCAGGGCCTTTTCAAACACCTGACGGATCTCGGGGTTCGGATACGGACAGGTGGGAAAATGGCCGTCCGGCAGCTCCTGTTCGGGAACAACCTGCACATGGACGCCGATACGATCCAGAATTTCCCTCACCGGCCGGTTACCGGTACCGTTGAGGGGGGTATAGATGACATGAAGGGGAATTTGACGGCAGATACCCGGGGTCACCTGCTGTTTTTCTACCTCGCTCAGAAACGCCTTTACCACATCATCGCCGATCAGCCGAATCTGTCCTGCGGCAACGGCATCCTCATAAGAAGCGACCTTGACGCCGCCGAATATGTCCACCCGGCGGATATGGTCTGTCACCACCCCGGCGTCGTGATCGGTCATCTGACAGCCGTCGGCGCCGTAGCATTTGTAGCCATTGTATTTGGACGGATTGTGACTGGCGGTAATCATGATCCCGGCCTGGCAGCGCAGCGCGCGCACCGCATAGGACAACACGGGCGTAGGTTCCAGGCAGGGGTACAGATAGGCACGGATACCGTTTCCGGCAAGAACACGGGAGGCCTCCTTGGCGAAAAGATCCGATTTGATGCGGGAATCGTAGGACAAGGCGACTGCGGCACAAGGCCCTTGACTCAGCAAATAATCCGCCAGCCCCTGTGTGGCGCGGCGGACGGTATAGATGTTCATACGGTTTTCGCCGGCGCCGATGACGCCACGCAGTCCTCCGGTGCCAAACTCCAGCTCCCGATAAAACCGGTCGTAAATCTCTTCCTCGTTTTTTTCGATACGAAGCAATTCCTCGGTGAGATCGGAATCCTCCGTGGCGTTTTTCAACCATTCCTGATACTGCTGGTAAATGCGGTCTTCCATTGGGACATGCCGTCCTTTCTATAAAATACGATCTGAAAAAGGAAATACCCGATGCGGTTACTGCCTCTGCTCATGCTCCGCCATTTTCAAAACCAGTGAATTAGGCAGATGATGCCGGGCCTTACCCCGGTAATTGTATTTTGCTTCAATATTCCTCTTTTTATCATACACCCAATCCCCTCGCTTTCGCAATAGGGCAGGCAATTTCCGAGACTTTCCATAGACGTTGGACTTGGCAGAACAGAAAAATTTGTTTATACTGGAACAAATCCGCAACGGGAGGCGACGGGAATGAAAATCCTGCGAGAGCATCCGTCCAAGCAAAAAAAGCCGGTATCCTTCTGGTTCCTTTTGCCTGCGGCGGTAGCCGTTATCCTGCTGTTGATCCTTCCGCATTGGTCTTGGGGCGCGGAATGGATCTTTGCACAGGGAGTTTTCCGTCTGGTGTCGGTGCCGCTGGGATGGCTGACCTCTCTCCTTCCGTTTTCCCTTACCGAAGCATGCCTCGTGGCGGGGATTCTGCTGGTGCTGTTTCTCGTAATAAAAGGGATTGTCTGCCTGATCCGGCACGAAAAAAAGCAAAAAGGCAAAGAAAAGCGCTGGCTGGTGCGGATAGCCTGGATGGTCTCGTGTTTGTTCCTGGGGTATTTTCTTTTGCACGGGTACAATTTTTACCGCCTGCCGGTATCGGAATTGATGGGGCTGTCGGATGCTCCGCACACAGTGGCCTATTTACAACAAGTGACTATCGACCTGGCCCGGCGCGCATCCGAGGAGAGAGGACAGCTTGAGGAAAACGAAGAGGGCTGTTTGGAGCTGTCGAAGCCAATCTCACAAGTTTTGAGCCGTG
This sequence comes from Candidatus Avimonas narfae, assembly GCA_904395335.1. Classification (GTDB taxonomy): domain Bacteria; phylum Bacillota; class Clostridia; order Oscillospirales; family Acutalibacteraceae; genus Avimonas_A; species Avimonas_A narfae. The sequence continues at coordinate 3,024 of CAJFNR010000079.1, forward strand.
CAGGGGAGGGATACTCCCATTTGCAGGAAACCTACCCTTTTCTGTGGGGTGTCGTGAACAGAGGCAAGCCAGTCATGCTGTCCCATTGGTGGTCCTATACCGGGATAACCGGCATGTATTTCCCGTATTTTGCGGAGGCCAATGTCAATATCGATGTTCCCCACAGCAGCATCCCTGCCACTGCGGCACATGAGCTGGCCCACACCCGCGGCTTTGCCCGGGAAGACGAATGCAATTTTCTGGCTTATCTGGCATGTAGCTACAGTCCTTACGCCGAGGACCGTTATTCCGGTTATCTCAGCGCGTATATTTTGTGCAGCAATGCCCTGTATGAGGCGGATCAGGAGGCGTGGAACGAAGCGTATGCCTTTTGCTCCGAAGCGGTCCGACGGGACCTTCAGGAACGCAACCGATACTGGAAAGCCTTCCAGGGAGGCGTCCAGGAGGTATCGACGGCAGTCAACAACGGATTTCTCCAGGCGCAGGGACAGGAGGAGGGCGTGCTTAGCTACGATCTGGCGGTGGAGCTGATTCTTCGTTGGTATGCGGATCAGGCTCTTTTGCCGTAAGCCCCTTTTCCTTTCGTCTCAGCAGATACCAGGACAGTACCGCTCCGGCAACACCCAGCAGTACCGCGGCTGCGGAAGCCAGGTCCGCTTTCAGAGGCGGAATAACGGGGAAAAGGGAGCCCACCAGCAGCCCGCATACGGCAAAGCTGGTAAAGCCATATGCTTTCTGATACAGCCAGTTGACCAGCCGGGTGAACAGAAGCACAAAAACCCCGAACCCCAACGCAATCGGCAGCAGCCGGGGAATATCACGGGTGTTGAGCACGGTGAGCAGCGGATCGTAAAGCCCAGCGGCCATCAGTAAAAAGGAAGAACTGACACCGGGCACGATGGTGCCGAAACCGATAACGGCCCCGCTGATCAACAGAAGGGGAAAGGTGAGCCCCTCCTGCCCGCCGGTATAGGAAAAGTTGCCCGGCATCCCCATAAGGATAGCGAGCGCTGCCATCACCACAAAAAGAGGGAGGTACCGCACCCGGAACCCGTCTTTTGCCGCTGTGCGGAAAACCGAGGGCAGCGTCCCGATCATCAGCCCCAAAAACAGGCACCGCGTGGGAGCGTTGTATTCGGTAAAGAAGAATTGGATAATCTGGCTGAACAATAGGACGCTGACCCCGGCGCCTATCGCCAATGGGATCAAAAACGCCATCTTCTTGCGGAATTCCCGGTAGAAATGGGCGACGGCATCCGTAATCTGTTCATACAATCCGAATATAACCGCAATGGCGCCGCCGCTGACGCCGGGAGCAATCATGCCGATTCCCATCAGAAAACCAACGGCAGCGGTGGTGAAAAAGGTTTTTGTCTGCTGGGAACGCGGTTCCTTTTTCTGATTCTCTTCCATACCTGCCTCCTGATAATACTCCATGAATTATGTGTATGGGCCGATAAGGGATTTATACATGTCCTAACGAATGGATTATACGGTTCCGCGGGGAAAAAAGCAAGGCTTTTTCGCGAACGCGGGCATAACGCACGCTTCCGTACCGATACCACGATTGTGTCGATGTGGCAATGAAAGCCCGACGGCCGGTGCCTTGATTTTAATAAAACAGGATAAGTCTAACCAATAACGGCCCTCACGTCCATCTGCCAGTGCTCGTCTGGCAGATGGACGTTTTTGGATACCTTTATGCACCCCCCAAAAATTACCGTAAAAGAAAAATATATGTAAAATTCTATTATAATATAAATAAAATTATCTTATACTATTGAAATTAATTAATTGATATATTATAATGCCACTGAGCAATGGTATGATATAGATATCCCTGTGGAGATAAAGCGTATCGTACCAGCAGTATCGTTGGTGTGGAGGGAATGGGGTGTTTGTCCCGCAAACCGGCGAGACGAAAACGACAAGGAGGAAGTAAGCGAACATGAGAATCAAATCAAATCTCAAGAAAGTTCTCAGCGTTGTGCTGGCGGCTTCGGTTGTCACCGCCACATCGGCTCTGGCCGGTTTGGCAGCAGGTGGGACCAAAGCTGCGGACACTGAGACAGCGAGCGGCCTCAACCTGATGCCGATGCCCGGCGTCACCGACTGGAGTGGTGTGTCCGATATGGGGCGTCTTCCCAGCGTGGGGGATGGCTCCTACACCTTTACCCTGACGGCGGATCGTGCCGGCACAACGGACAACGCCATTGTCGGTGTCAAGATGCCCATCAACAAGGTGGTCAACCTGAAGGAAAATCCGGTTCTTTACTTCGATGTAGAAGGAACAGCCGCTTTCAATATCACGGTTGGCTATGAGCAGGTGGATCCTAATACGGATACGGTGACAAACCCTGACAAATATGCTCAGATCGGCGCCCTGTACGATGAAGCAACCGCTAACTATATTGCGGCCGGAACAAAGGACTCCTACGATCTGTATAGCTATCTGTCAGGACGTTGCTATTCCGATGGCACTATCAAAATCAACTATGTGACCTTTGCCCTGTCCGGAACGAAGGATCAGCAGGCGAAATTCATTAGCTGCTATCTGGCCCCGGAAAGCGACGGCGAGTGGCCGGCGGTTCCCGCCCTCAGCGTTGACGTGGCTGCGGCTCCGGTCGACCTGATGCCGGAATCTGTTGATGCGATTTCGCACAACAACGCCAATGGCGACGGTTCTTTCACATATGAGAACGGCGTTCTGAAGCTCGTATCCGTGTCCGGCCGAGACAGCGTATCCTGGCCGGTCAACAAATGGGTGGATATCAACGAGCTCAGGGAAATGAGCATGAAGATCAAGAGTGAAAACGGTGGTTTTACCGGACTGGTGTATTATCCCTCCAGTGATCCGGTTGGCGCCAGCGGCATGCTCCATTTCACCAATAACTTTATGGGTGATGCCGGATTCGGTGTCGATGCTGTTGACGGCTATGTCCCCGCGGGTGAATATGACGTTAAGCTGCAGTACGCCTCTTTGGCTGCATCCGCCAACTGTGTGAAGGATACCAACGGTCTGGTATACCTGAGCAGCGCTTTGCTTGTTGCTGAGCCTGGCGCGACTGTGACGTTGGAGGAATTCAGCATACCGAGTGATGAGCCGGTCGAGCCGACGGAAAAAGATTATGTGGATCTGATGCCGGTGGATGGCGTGACGGAGTATCCGGTTGCCCCCGATACCTCTTATGTCTCCGCGACCTATAATGAGGACGGATCGGTTCTGCTTACCAATCATAATGGTAAGTGGCCTGGCATTTCTACTGCAGTCGACAAAACTGTGGATGTAAACCAAAATCCGGTGCTGGTATACGATTTCAGCGGACTAAATCCGGCCAACGACCCCGGCGTCAATGGTCATATCTATTATCTTAAGAGTGATGGTTCGGAAGGGGATCTTTTCTTCTCCGAGTTGTTGGGTCAGGGAGTCAATGACATAAAGGTGGATTCCAATGGCACCGTTGATCTGAGTGATAAGTTTGAGGATGCACCGGAAGACGGCATCGTTACCATTACCCGAGTAACCACCAGCCTTTACGGCGTAGATGGAACCACTGTGCTTTGGAAAGCCTTTGGAATTCAGACGGATGCCCAGCCTACCGAACCCACGCAGCCGGAGGAGCCTGCCGCGGGTACCCCTGCTACTCCGGATGCCCCGTATTACAGCTGGGCGGCAACATCCAAACCCGAAAATGTGGAAGTTGGCTTTGACCTGCTGGCGTGGGCGGATTTTGATTCCATCACCGATTCCCCCTTCGTTATCAACGAGGACGGCAGCGTCTCCTTTACCTGGAGCAGCTATAAGTCCTATACGATGCCGGTCGGGGCGGAGGTCAATCTGGAAGAGAACCCCTACCTGTATTGGTCCATCGAGCAAGGGACGGGCAGCCGGACGACGTTTGTGTTGCATCCTCAGGACGGAGCGCCCTATGGTATTTACCGCTCTTACACTGACCCCGATAACATGTTCATCACCAGCGACAATACCAGCAGCGCCGACAACTATATTGACGGCAGCGAAACCGGCTGCTTCAATATGTACGAATGGCTCAACGAGAACGGTTACGGTTCCCTAGATGCCAAAATGATCAAGGATATCGTCATCGCGGCGTCCCGCGAAGTGGACACCACTATCAATTACCTGTTCTTCGGCCCGGCCCCCACCACGGAAACCGAGCCGACCGAGATGGAACCCACTGAGACGGAGCCGTCTGAAACCGAACCCTCTCAGACGGAACCCTCCGAAACCGAACCTTCTGAGACCGAGCCGTCCGAGACGGAACCTTCCGTAACCGAGCCGTCTGAAACCGAGCCCTCGCAGACGGAACCGGTAAAACCCGGTAAAACAGTTGATCTGATGCCCGGTGATGTTTCCGATATCACCAATGATGCAGACGGAACCGTAGAGAAGCAGGGGGACTCCATCGTCTTTAAGGCAGGGGATACGGACACCGTTTTCACCTATCCGGTTGCGATGCCGGTGAATATGCTGGAGACGCCTTATCTCTGCTTCGGCATGACCTCTACCGGTACGTGGGATATTTCATGGCGCTCTACCGCCCTGAACGGTAATGTTAATCCGGGACTGTCGGCTGATTTTGGCGCTGTGTTCGGAAAAACCGGTGAGCCTGGTTCTAACCAATATGGAACTCCGATTGATGCGGGGTCTTATGCTCCGGGAGATGTGGAGATTGAAGCCAGCGGCGCCTATACCTGGAACGACAATCTGCCCGCCGACGGCATTGTAACGATGGAGTCTATCTCCATAAAGGTTGGCGCCAATTCGGAGCTGACGCTGGACGCGCTGTATTTCGGATCGGATCCCACAACTGAGCCCTCTGAGTCCGAGCCGTCTGAGACGGAACCCTCCGAAACGGCTCCTTCTGAAACTCAGCCTTCCGCAACGGATTCCACCGCTTCCGTGACCGATACCACAGCTACGACGGTTGCCCCGACCACAGGCAGCGGCGGCAATAACAGCCCGGCGACGGGTGAAAACACCGCTTTGGCGATGGTCGGCGGCCTGCTGCTGATCGGTTCGGCCGGTGCCCTGATTCTGACCAAAAAGAAAAAAGCCCAGTAAGCAAAGGCTTTGAATCACGCCCGCCGGGATTCCGGCGGGCGTGATTTTTATGCCGCGGAACCTCATCACTGCGTCGAGAGGCTCTCAATCAGTGAACTCAGATAAGGGATTTCCGAAAACGGCTTGATTTAGAGATATGGCGGCTTTCATATTTTGAAAACCAAAAATAACCAGAAAAGAGAAATAAAAGAAATTCATTGTTGCAAATTAAATAAATAAAATAGACGTTGAATTTTTTTGATAGGTATATTATAATGGCATTGGGAGAGCGGCGCGAGATATCCATGCCGCTGAAAAGATCGTGTGGATCACGGTCAGGGGGTCCTGCCGGTGTGGAGAGAATTGGGGTGCCTGTCCGTGGAACCGGCGAAGCAAAAAATTATAAGGAGGAAGTAAGCAAACATGAGAATGAAGTCCAATCTCAAGAAAGTTCTCAGCATTGTTCTGGCTGCTTCGGTGGTCACCACCACATCGGCCCTGGCCGGTTTGGCAGCAGGTGGAGCAAACGACACGACAACTGGGACGCTTAGTCTGTTACCGACATCGTTAGATCAGGTGACACCGGTCGAGAATGGACAAGAGGGCAATGTTACAATTTCCATGGATGAGAATGGGAAGCTCAATACCACAGCGGCTGCTTGGAGTTGGCCCACCGTTCAAGTCACTTATGATCAGCCTTTGGAAATTGACATTGTTAACAATCCAATTTTGACCTATGTTATTGGCGGCGATGGCGGCGAGGCGGAATTTGTTATTACCTATTCCGGCAAGGACGCTGAGAACAAGACTTTCAGCGCCTGCGCGTACTATGGCATTGAGTCTGGATATATGCTTCAGGAACGCCAGGGCACCATTGATTTGGGGGCATATCTTGCTGAAAGAGATCGTATTCCGGACAACGGAATTATTACGATTTCTCAAGTGACACTCCAAACGACAGGCAATAACGCCAGCGGTCAGAATGTGGGCGCCACCAATATTTGGGAGACTCTCGAATTTGGTCCGGCTACTACTGATCCTGCCACCGGTACACCTGCCACTCCGGATGATCCCTATCATCCTTGGGCGGCTACCTCCAAGCCGGAGAATGTCACGGTCGGCGCGGATCTGCTGGCCCTTGCTAAGGCGAAGGGCGTGACCTCCGGAGCGCTGGAGGTCGTTTATAACGACGATGGTTCCCTCTCGTATACCAGTGCTGGTTGGGCTGCTGCCAGTTTCGGCGCGTGGAACGGCGAAGTCATGGCGGCCGATCTGGATCTGAAGAACAATCCGTATCTGTATTGGTCCATTGAGCAGGATGATACTTCTGCTGTTCAATTTGGCATGTACACTTCTGCTGAGTGGTTTACCTGCCGTGATGGCAACAGCACTGAAGATCTGCTCAGTAGCAGCGATCAGGTGTTTGGCAAGGTATTCGGCAGCGAGACCGGTTGTGTCAATCTGTACGAGTATCTGGGCAGCGATGACGATCTGCTGACCATCAAGGAACTGAAACTTTATGCGGCTGCTGAAGGTAGCAATGTCACTTTCAATTATCTGTTCCTTGGCCCCGCTCCTACGACCGTAACCGAGCCCACTGAGCCTACTGAGCCGACTGAGCCTTCCCAGACTGATCCCGAGCCGGGAGAATCCGTCGACTTTATGCCGGAGGATACCACGGGAATCACTGGTGAAAATGCAGTGGTGACTATGGAGGATGGCGCGCTGAAGATTGTTGCCAGCGCGGCGACCAGTGTCAAGGTTCCGGTTGGTAAGAATTTTGATATTGTTGCGAATCCCAATGTGTATCTGAAGCTGGATTCCGACTCCAAGTTCAATATCACTTTCTACACCTATGCCAAGAAGACGGCCGATGCTGAGCCGCAGGCTCTCAATCCGTCTTTGGCGTCCGACTGGTGCACAGAGTTTACGGACGCGAATGGGACGGTGTCGGGCTATGACGGTATCCTTCCCAGCGCATACGATCAGACAGTGACCATGATTGGCGCCTACAAATGGAACATTTGGGGCGGCGGTGCCGCTTCGGTGGATCCTCCTGCCGGCTGTGAAGAGGTCTCCGTGGATTGTTTCATTATCGATATTATGGCGCCGGGGACGTTTACCCTGTACGCTTTGAACCCCACTGTTGACACGGTGGACCCGACACAGCCGACCGAGCCCACCGAGCCGACTGAGCCCACTGAGCCCACCGAGCCGACTGAGCCCACTGAGCCGACTGAGCCGACTGAGCCCACTGAGCCCACTGAGCCTGCTACTGGTGCCCCTGCCACTCCGGATGATCCCTATCATCCTTGGGCGGCGGAATCCATGCCGGAGAATGTCGAGGTTGGTGTAAATCTTTTGGATGAATCCAAGCTGGACGGAACTCCTTCCAATGTGACCTTTAATGCGGATGGTTCGCTGTCTTACAGTGCGGCCGGATGGTCTGCCTTCAGCCTGAAGAGCTGGACGGTCAATCTGGAAGAGAACCCCTACCTGTATTGGTCGATTGAACAGCCGGAGGAATCCAGCGGTACGTTTGCTCTTTATGCGAGCGGTCCGTGGCTGACTAGCCGTGACGAATATCTGACGGAGAGCGGCGAATATTTCAACAATTCCGGTAGCGGCGTACCGGGAGCTCAGTACCTGTATGGCAGTGAAACAGGTTGTTTCAATATGCTTGATTGGTATGAGAGTCAGTTTGCTGGTGGCGATCAGTCGCCGGTGAATGCCAAGATCATTTCCGAGCTGAAGTTCTATACCGGCGCAGAGTTTGGCGGCAATATCACGGTGAACTACATGTTCTTCGGACCGGCTCCTACGACTGTAACTGAGCCCACTGAGCCCACCGAGCCTTCTGAGACGGAACCCTCTCAGACTGAGCCGACGACACCTGTGGAGCCTGTTGAGCAGGATGTGCTTTCCTATGATCCCGCCGATTGGGAATATGACAGCGGAGTCATGCAGTTGACCAACGGTGCGGATGGTTCCTTGGTGTACTACAACACCAACGGCCAGTGGCCATATGCGACTTATCGCTACGACACGCCGATTACCTTCGATCCTGAGACGACGGATCTCTCTTATGATTTTACGGTTTCCGCGGGTGTCAATGGAAGCTTCGTGCTGTTCCTGAGTGATTGCACACCGGATGATTACGATGGAAAGGACGACCGTCAGTTTAAGCCGCATCGCTATATTGACGGAGTCACACTTGAATCAGGCAGCGGTGATCTCGTTGGTGATGGTACTCCCATCAAGGGCGTTCTGGATCTGAATACGGTTGACTTCTCCGACGCTTGCTACAATGACGACGGTACCATCACCATCAATGCGATGCGTATTTTCGCGGCTGGTGCGGCGAACACAGAGATTACGATCCGCGAATTTTGTCTGATTGGCGAGGGTGTACCCACTCAGCCTTCGGATACCGATCCTTCCGAGACGGATCCTTCCGAGACTCAACCTTCGGATACCGATCCTTCTGAAACGGATCCTTCCGAGACTCAGCCTTCGGACACCGATCCTTCTGAAACGGATCCCTCCGAAACTCAGCCTTCCCAAACGGATTCCACCGGTTCTGTGACCGATACCACGGCCACGACGGCGGCTCCGACGACGGGTAACGGCGGCAATGACAGCCCGGCCACGGGTGAAAATACCGCCCTGGCGATGATCGGCGGCCTCCTGCTGATCGGTTCGGCTGGCGCCTTGATCCTGACTAAGAAGAACAAGGCCTGCTAAATGAGCACAATTTAACAACCCCAAACCATACCCGCCGGATTTTCCGGCGGGTATGGTTTTTCTGCCGCCGCTGACCGCGCAAGAAGGAGATAGCTTTGGACTTCTTTATATGAAAAACGTGTGTTACGGCAGATGGGGCCAGTCCCGGCGTGGTTATCATATATTGAATAAAAATATATATAAGATATAAAAAATCTTATTGATCTATATGAGAGGGGATGGTATACTGTTACAAAGCCTGGGAAGAGAGGGAAGGACATGAAGTGTCGTATTCAAAAAGCGGGTTTATGCCTGTCTTTCTTTTTTTTATTGGTGTTGATGATGCCGTTTGTTGTGGTTGCAGAAATGGATACAGTGGACATCATGATCCAGGGGACTTCTTCGATCAGCTTTGATCGAGGGGACGCCAAGGCAACCAAGGAGGACGGATATACAGAGTTGACGGCGGGGGCCGGTGAAACCTATTTTTATTATCCTGTCAACCAAAACGTCGATATGAATCAGGTACCTTATCTCTATTTTAATGTGGAAACCAACGGGGGATGGGATATCCAGTTCCTTTCCTCGGCGGCTTACGATGACATCATGCCCGGTTTTTCTTCGGACTTCGGCCCGGATTTCGGAGTGAAAGAAGGGCATTATGGTGAATTGCTGCCTTCGGGTTCCTATTTGCCCGGTGATGTGCCTATCTACGCGAAAGGAGCCTATACCTGGAATGAGAATCTTCCGGAAAACGGCGTCGTTACGATCAAGCAAGTGCTTATCCGGGTAGAGGCGAGAAAGACTCTCCGCCTTTATGAATTGTATTTTGGCGAGGAAATGGTGGATGAAACGGAGGAAGGAGATCCAGCCGCGGCGGAAGAAGGAGCTGCGGATGGATTGGGCAAAGATTCGGAGCTGGTTGCCGGCAGGGTGGCGGAGGCGGATGCAGCGGATCAGGAATCAGACATAGTAACGGCGGCGCTATGGATAATCATTGTCGCTGACATCATCCTGCTTCCAGGAGCCTACCTTTTGTCAAGGCTGCCAAAAAGGCAGCGCCGCCAACCATGAGAAAAGGTTCAAAGGTGGAGGAATTCCCTCTTGATATTCCATAGCCGGGGGTGTTATAATACACGTAGCGTCAGTTCCTACCGATGTCTGATAATGAGAGGAGAAGAACTATGACCAATCTGAAGAAGGTTTTGAGCGCGATGCTGTCTGCTACCGTGCTGGTGGCTTCCGGCGCGATGATGGCTTCCGCCGAGGATGCCAAGTCGCTGGTATCCTTTGATCCGGCCGACTGGGTTGTTTCCGGAGAGGATCCCTCGGTGATGGAGATTGAAGCCGCCGATGGAGCTATTTCGTTCTCCAACACCAATGGCCAGTGGCCGGCTGCTTCCTATCTGTTTGATGAGCCGATCACCGTTGATCCGGATACGGCTGTGCTGAACTACGATATGACTATCGGTGGCAGCACCAACTTCAACCTGTTCTGCAACACGACGACCCCGGATGATTTTACGGGTAAGGAGTCGGAGTATTTTTCTCCGACTGCCAAGCTGGATATCGGCTCCGCCACGCTGAACGATCAGGATATTGTCGGCAACGGCGCGACGATCAAGGGCAGCATGAAATTGTCCGAGCTGGGGATCAAGGACGGATGCTATAACGAGGATGGCACCATCACCATCAACGGCATCAACATTTTCTCCATTGGTAAAGCGGGGGATGATTCCAAGGTGACTGTGCGTGAGCTGTCCATTTCTACGGATGGTTCCGCTAACAACGGCGGCAACAGCGATAACACCACTGCCGCTGCCGGCAACAATGGCACCACCACCACCACGAAGAAGACCAACCCCTCCACGGGTGAAAGCACTGCGATGGTCGCCTCCGGTGTTGTGCTGGCGGTTGTGGCCGCTGGCGCTGTGGTTCTGACCGCGAAGAAGAAGAATCACTAAAATTTCCGGTACCTGACGCAAAATGAGAAAAGGGGAAAGCTTTTAGCCAACGCCAGATAAGGAAGTTTTTATGTAGGGGTACGGTGTAACTCAGTAAAATGGGTTGCACCGTATTCTTTTGTTATGCTA